>CAJTTH010000013.1:43456-68083 GCA_910579125.1 uncultured Oscillospiraceae bacterium
AGGGACAGGAGATAGCGGCGCTGTGGAGGCTGTTCGACGATATGGGCAATGGCGGCGTTGAGCTTTTTTTCGGCAGCGGAGAGATCTGCTGCGGGAATGCCCTGCGCGGTCTTGAAAAGGTCGGCTGCAAAAAAGCGGAGGAGCTGTTCCGCCGCGCTTATGATAAGCTTTTCGGAGAGATATATTCCGGCGAGCCGCAGCTTGACGATGAGGACGGCGAGCTTATGATGGAAACGGATACAACGTTCTGGGATGGTCTTGACGCGGAGCTTGCAAAGGCGGCGTTCGAGTTTTATTATTGATCGGAGATGCGGTATGGAGGACTTTGACGAGCTGTGGAATGAATATGCCGCAGCTTTCAACGATAAACTTGAAACCGAAAACGGCGGCGAATGGGCAAGGCTTGACGAGACCGAACAAGAGATCGCTGCGCTATGGAAGCTGGCGGCGGATATGTACGGCGGCGGCTTCGACGTGTTTTTCCTTTACTGGGGATACGACTGCTATTCCCATGCAATGCGCGGGATCAAGCGTATCGCGGACGCAAACGGCGGTTTGAATAAAATCGGCTGCAATAACGTGTACAAGTTGTTTGAGAACGCATACAAAAAGGTTTTCGCGAGGTTTGAGAACGACGAACGGATAAAGTCGTATGAGGATATCGGAAGGTATCTTACCGAAAAGGACGCGGAAATTCTCGAAAAGACTTACGAGGACTTTGACGAAAGGCTGGGTCCGCTGCTTTGCCGCAGAGCGTATGAATATTACTGCAAAAAGCTGAACAAAACCATGTAACGTTCGCTGTATATCAGTCTGCGAAAGCGTTTAATACGGGGGGATAAAATGGAACTGTGGTTCACGGAAAACCACACAGACAGCGTGAGGTTTTCGATAAAGATCAAGCGGCACTTGTTCTCGGAGCAGAGCGAGTTTCAGAAGATCGATGTGCTCGAGAGCGAGGAATTCGGGCGAATGCTCGTGTTGGACGGTTTTCTTATGCTTACCGAAAAGGACGAGTACATCTACCATGAGATGATAACGCACGTTCCGCTGTCGGTCAATCCCGGAATAAGGCGCGTGCTTGTCATCGGCGGCGGCGACGGCGGCGCGGTGCGCGAGCTTTGCCGCTTCGGAAACGTGGAGCATATCGACATGGTGGAGATCGACAGGCGCGTTGTTGAGGTATGCCGCGAGTATCTGCCAAAGACTGCGTGCAGTCTGGACGATCCGAGGGTTCATTTGTATTACGAGGACGGCTTAAAATTCGTGCGCAGAGCCGAAAACGAGTACGATCTGATAATCGTGGACAGCACAGACCCGTTCGGTCCGGGTGAGGGATTGTTCACAAAGGAGTTTTACGGGAACTGCTACAAGGCGCTGGGCGAAAACGGAATACTCGTAAATCAGCATGAAAGCACGTTCTACAACGAATACGCCAAGGCGATGAAACGCGCCCACAGCCGCATAAAGAGTTTTTTCCCGATAGCGCTGGTGTATCAGGCGCATATCCCGACTTACCCGAGCGGACACTGGCTGTTCGGGTTCGCGTCCAAGAAATTTCACCCCGTAAACGACCAGAACGCCGATTGGTGGGTGGCGCAGGGGCTGAAAACGGGCTACTACAACAGGTTCGTCCACAGCGGCTGCTTTGCGCTGCCGCAGAACGTGCGCGACGTTCTCCGCGAAACGGAGGCGGAAAAGTGAAATTTCGGTGACCTTTTGGTTTTTGAATATTTATAATTTTATGGGAGGTACTGTTATGCTTATTGATTTTGACAAGATTGTACATTCGACTATCGAGAACTTCCGCGGCGGCGAGAAGAACACGCGTATGGCAATGTACACCGACGACGTGAACCGCATTATGAAAGTAACTCTGCGCCCGGGCGCTTCGATAGGTCTGCACAGGCACACCACAAGCTCGGAGATTATTTTCGTTATCACGGGCAGCGGCGTTATGACCTGCGACGGCGTTGAGGAGGAGCTGCGTTCGGGATTGTGTTCGTACTGCCCTATCGGCAGCGAGCATACGCTGCGGAATTCGGGACAGGACGAGTTGGTGTTCTACGCGGTAGTGCCCGAGCATGACGTGGATTTTGACGAGATCAACGGGGAGGTCGAGGAATGAGCAGAGCGTTAATTATCGGCGCAGGCGGCGTGGCGAGCGTCGTTATCGCGAAATGCTGTCAGAACAGCGAGGTTTTCACGGAAATTATGATAGCGAGCCGCACTAAATCAAAGTGCGACGCGTTCAAGGAGAAGCTGCAGCCGACCACCAAGACGGTCATTTCGACCGCGCAGGTGGACGCGGACAACGTTCCCGAGCTTGTGGCGCTTATAAAGAGCTATCAGCCCGAGATCGTCATAAATGTCGCACTGCCGTATCAGGACTTGCATATTATGGACGCTTGTCTTGAATGTAAAGTTAACTATCTTGACACCGCGAATTACGAGCCCGAGGACACCGCGAAGTTTGAGTATTCGTGGCAGTGGGCTTACCGCGAGCGCTTTGAAAAGGCGGGTATTACGGCGATACTCGGGTGCGGCTTTGACCCGGGAGTTACGGGCGTGTTCTCGGCGTACGCGATGAAGCACGAGTTTGACGAGATAAACTATATCGACATTCTCGACTGCAACGGCGGAGATCACGGCTATCCGTTTGCGACCAACTTCAACCCCGAGATAAATATCCGCGAGGTCTCCGCAAAAGGCTCGTACATTGAGGACGGCAAGTGGGTCGAGACCGAGCCTATGGAGATAAAGCGCGTTTACAACTTTAAGGACGTCGGCGAAAAGGATATGTATCTGCTTCACCACGAGGAGCTGGAAAGTCTCGCGCTGAATATCAAGGGTATCAAGCGCATACGCTTCTTTATGACGTTCGGGCAGAGCTATCTGACACATCTGAAATGTCTGGAAAACGTCGGAATGACCTCAATAAAGCCCATTATGTTCGAGGGTAAGGAGATCGTTCCGCTGCAATTTCTGAAAGCAGTGCTGCCCGACCCGTCGACGCTCGGTCCGAGGACGGTCGGCAAGACGAATATCGGCTGTATTTTCCGCGGCAAAAAGGACGGCAAGGACAAGAATTACTACCTGTTCAACGTCTGCGATCATCAGGAGTGCTACAAGGAGGTCGGCTCGCAGGCCATCTCCTACACAACGGGCGTTCCCGCGATGATAGGCGCGGCAATGGTGCTCACGGGCGAGTGGAAGAAGCCGGGCGTGTTCAACGTTGAGGAGATGAACCCCGATCCGTTTATGTACGAACTGAACAAGTGGGGGCTGCCGTGGCAGGAGGACAGAGATCCTGTGCTGGTGGACTGATATCCGCCGACTGTTGCGGACAGATAAATCGGAGGTGACCGAATGAAAAGAGAACTTGGAATAGCGCGGTGCGGATTGGCTTGTTGCCTATGCTCCGAAAACGCGGAATGCGGCGGCTGCACTTCCGAAGAATGCCACGATAAAGACTGGTGCGAAAATCTGAAATGCTCACGCGAAAAGGGAATATCGAATTGCTTTTTATGCGAAAGCGACTGCAAAAAGGGGCTTCTGGCGAAGATAAAGCCGTATGCGTTCACGTTGTTTGCCAAGCGTTATGGCGTTGAAGCGTTGCTTGACTGCCTTGAGCGGAACGAGAAAAACGGCGTGGTCTATCACCGCGAGGGAATAAACGGCGATTACGATGATTTTGACGACGTTGAGGAGCTTATTGCTTTTATAAAAAGCGGACAGCGGTAACGGACGATACATTCGCAAAAGTGAGGGCAGCCAATGATTTGGATAAACAATGTCGAAACCCCGTGTTACGTCATTGACGAGCGGCGACTGAGGGAAAATCTGGAAATACTCGCCGAGGTTAAGCGACGCTCGGGCTGCAAGATATTGCTGGCGCAAAAGGCATATTCCGCGTTCGCGACGTATCCGCTTATCGCGGAGTATCTTGACGGCTGCACGGCGAGCGGTCTGTACGAGGCTCGTCTCGGATATGAGGAGCTTGCGGAGCCGTTCGGTCGCGAGAACCACATATTTTCTCCCGCTTACCGCGACGAGGAGTTTGACGAGATCGCGGGGATATGCGGTCACATCAGCTTCAACAATATTCATCAGTACGAGAAGTTCAAGGACAGAGCCAAGGGCGCGTCCTGCGGTATCAGAATAAATCCCGAGTTTTCCACGCAGGAGCACGGTATTTACGATCCGTGCGGCGAGTTTTCGCGGCTCGGCGCGACGATCGCGAATTTTCCCGATCTGCCCGACGGCGTTGAGGGACTGCATTTTCACACGCTCTGCGAACAAAACGCCGAACCGCTCTGTAAAACAATGGCGGCAGTTTCAGAGAAGTTCGGCAAATACCTCGGCAGAATAAAGTGGCTGAATATGGGCGGCGGTCATCATATCACCCGCCTCGATTACGACGTCGAGCTGTTGATCGAGGAAATCAGCTTTGAAAGAAATATGTACGGCTTTGACGTTTATCTTGAACCGGGAGAGGCAGTTGCCCTGAACGCTGGGTATCTTGTCACAACGGTGCTTGATACGTTCAGAAACGGTATGGATATCGCGATAACGGACGCGTCGGCGGCGTGCCATATGCCCGATGTTCTGGAAATGCCGTACCGCCCGAATATACAAGGCGCGGGGCTGCCGAACGAGAAAGCGTTCACTTACCGCTTGGGCGGAAACACCTGTCTCGCGGGGGATATCATCGGCGATTATTCCTTTGACAATCCGCTGAGAGAGGGAGACAGGCTGGTTTTCGAGGATATGGCGATCTACTCGATGTGCAAAAACAACACGTTCAACGGCATAGCGCTGCCGTCGATATATTTGCTCCGCGAAAACGGAGAGCACGAGCTGCTGAAAAAATTCGGCTACGGGGATTTTAAAGGAAGATTATCATGATCGGGGAGTGAGACAATGGCTGTCTTGTACAATGTTGAGCCGTTCAAGGCTATGAAAATACTGTATCAGGGAGCTGTTGACGGTTTCCCCGAGGAGGATTTCGCGCGCAACGAAAAAGAGCGCGGGATAGTTCTGCCGCAGATGCTCAAGCGCTTTCTCGCGGATTACGGCTATATGACGGTGAACAGACTTTCAAGCAGCGTGCGTATGCTTCACCCTAACATAATGACGCGCCGTGTGTTCCGTTACGGCGGCGACCGCGAGCTTCCGCTGCTGATACTCGGCAGAGTGGGCGCTTTTCAGGTCGCGATCTCAAACGAGCACGCGCCCGACCCCGAGATTTTTCTGCTGAAGCAGACGCCCGAACAGATTTGCATACTGCCGAGCGACGATACGGTCTCGGAGATATTAAAGGTAATGGTGTGCGGAGTGCTGCTGAAATGCGAGGGCGCGGAAATTGTCAACGATCCGCAGCTGGCGGTTCGGCGGCTGAAAGAAAACGACGTCGATCTGCTGAAAATACCCTTTGAGCCTAGGCTGCGGCGCGAGTATTCGATCTGTTTCAGCGAGGAGCTGAGGACGTTTACGGCTGCTGAATTTGTCAATGGAGAGCTTGAGAGATTCTTCTTTGTGAGGTCGGAGAAATTTATTGCAGTAAAGTAACGCGTATCGGAGGTGCTTATGGCTGTATTGTATAATCTAAGCCCGTTAAAGGCAATGGAGCTGTTCTACGGCGGCGAAAAGCGCGGTGTGTGGAAAGGCGATTTCATTAAAAACGAAAAGGAACGCGGACTTGTTTTGCCGCCTGAGCTCAAGGAGTTTCTGGAAAATTACGCCTACCTTGGAATAAATGAGGGCGGCGAGGGAAGGTTTAAGCTGTTTCATCCGGATGGTATAGGCGGCGTGCTGCTGGAGGACGATGAGGAGGGGGATATCCACCTGCTTGTTATAGGTGTGCTGAACGATCTGTGGGTGGCGATTCGCATGGACGAGTGCGATTATCTGCGGATAGTTTTCGGCGAGAGCTCAGATGACGGTACAATGTGGACGCCTTCCGACAACGGAACGCTGGAGGGAATGTATTCGGTGATGTTTTGCGCGCAGCTTTACCGCTCCGCCGACTCGTTTGTTTTCGAGGATTCCCTCGAGATCGATGCGGTATTGAAAAGGCACGGCGCGGACAAGTCGCTCATACTGCCGTCGGAGGGGAGTGTGCAGCGTATTTCGCTCTGTTACGATGAGGACAACGGTGCGTTCATTACTGCGGACTTTTCGGAGAACGACCGGATCGAGATGCTCCATGTCGTTCCGCGAAAGACCTTTGAGCAGCGCAAGGCGGAGAAGTATGCCACGGTCTCACTCGACGAGCTTAAGGTGTTGTTTGACGGAGAGTATTACGGAAATTCGCTGCGGTGCGACTATGAGCACGCTCTTGAAATAGAGCTCGAGATAATAAAAAGACTGGAGAACACGGGAGCGGGCGATCAGGAGCTGTATGAGCAGTACAAGCTCGCGGGGCGGTGCTGTTGGTCGCTGAAGCGTCCTGATGAGGCTCTGGAATGGTACGGCAAGTCAGGCGCGATAGTTGAAAGGCTGGGCGATCCCAAAAAACTGGCGGAGTATTATCACATTCTGGCGAATTTCTACGCTGACAACGGGCAGTGGGAAAAGAGCGACGAGCTTTACGACAAGCAGCTTGCCGTTATTCGCGGTAATTTTCCCGACGACGTTTATCAGATCGGAATGAACTACCTGTCGCGCGCGCAGTTCCTTGACGGCGCGCAGGGAGAGCCGGAGCGCGTTATCGAGCTGTGCAACCTCGCGTTGGAGCAGTTTCAACAGAACCCGCACGACAGCGGCTGCAAGTACGAGACCGCCCGTGCCCAGCAGCTGCGCGGAGGGGCAAAACGCCGCAAAAAAGAGCTTGACAAACGTAAGAACGCGGAATGATTCGAGGTTTTCCCGCATTTAACCGAACTAAAAAACTTTAATTACTTAAATCGACATCGTTACGGCGGTGTCGATTTTTTGTATCCGGTTTGTGTTTCTGAAATCGCGCGTATTATGAACAACAGTGGCAAAACGTGTCGTTTTGCTCAAGATATGGATTTGTTTTTTTGCGTTCGTCCATATATTGTAAAAACGCACGGTTTTTTTCATTATTCTAACTATTTTGAAAGATGGTTTTTGTTAAAAGTGCACAAAAATATGAACAAAAGTTTATCTTGATTTTTTCTCTAAAGACCGAATTTAGCACTTGAAAAAATTTTCCAAGTAGGGTATAATATGATTGTGGGGAAAAGTGGTGTGAAAATTCACTGTTTTGGTGAAAAGTTCATTGAAAATAAAGAAAGCACTTTTGACCGACAGGGAAAATATATATTATAATCTACGAAAAATGCCGTCTGAGGAGGACGGAACGGCGCTTTTAAGGCTGGTGCAAGGGGGAATGGAAATGTACGGCGAATACGAGCATACCGTTGACGCTAAGGGACGTATGAATTTCCCCGCCAAGCTCCGTGAGGAGTTCGGCGAGCATTTCTATATTTGCAAAAGCTTTAACGCAAAGTGCCTGACGGTTTATACCAACGAAAGCTGGGAAGAATTAAAGACCAGCCTGAAAGGAAAACCGTCGAAGGTCGCACTGCCTATCGAACGTTTTCTGTTCGGAAGCGCGTGCGAGGCTGAACCGGACAAGCAGGGCAGAATTGCCATTGCGCCCGCTCTGCGTACATACGCGAACATCACGGGCGAGGTCGTGGTCGTGGGGTTAGTAGACCGCGCCGAGATCTGGGATAAAGCGGCTTGGGAGGAATATAATAACAACACATCTCTCGAGGATATCGCGGGTATGGCGGAGGAGCTCAGCATCTGATGGAATTTCAACACATAACCGTGCTGCTTAAAGAAACGGTGGACGGCGCGTTTTCAGACCCAAAGGGCGTTTACGCGGATCTGACCACGGGCGGCGGCGGTCACAGTCTGGAGTTGGCAAAGCGCCTTTCGGGGGGAAGGCTGATTTGCTTTGACAGGGACGGGGAGGCTATTGAAGCCGCCGGGGAGCGGCTGAAGGGCTATCCCGTAACATTCGTGAGACGCAACTTTAAAGATTTGAGCGCGGTACTGGACGAGCTGGGGATAAAAGAGCTTGACGGAATAATCGCGGATCTGGGAGTTTCGTCGCACCAGCTTGATGACGCGGAGCGCGGATTTTCGTTCCACAACGACGCGCCGCTCGATATGAGAATGAGCGGCGAGGGTCTTTCCGCGCGCGAAGTTGTCAACGATTACAGCTTTGAGGCGCTTCGGCGCATACTTTACGAGTACGGCGAGGAGAAATTCGCGCCGAAGATAGCACAGGGCATTGTGGACGCAAGGGCGGTATCTCCGATAGAAAGAACGGGAGAGCTTGCCGATATAATAAAAAGGAGCGTTCCCGCGGCATACCGCCGTGAAAAGAACCCTTGCCGAAAAAGCTTTCAAGCTGTCCGCATAGAAGTGAACGGAGAGCTTGACGCGCTTGAAAAAGCGCTTTCCGACGGATTTGAACGCCTGAAGACAGGCGGTAGAATGTCGGTCATCACTTTCCATTCGTTGGAGGACAGGATAGTTAAAAACCGCTTTAAGGAATTTTGTACGGGCTGTATATGCCCGCCCGAGTTTCCTGTTTGCGTTTGCGGAAGACTTCCGCGCGGACGGCTTGTCACAAAGAAGCCGATAGCTCCGTGCGCGGAGGAGACAGAGAAAAATCCGCGAAGCCGCAGCGCCAAGCTGCGCGTGATAGAGAAGATAAGAGCGTGAACAACACGTTGGTACAAAGGGGGGGACGGCGTATGGCTTATCCGCTTGACAATTCCAATCTGGCTTACGATCTTTCGAGGTTCGACACCACCGAAAGAGAACGCCGCGAAAGGCAGCGCCGCGCCGAAGAGAAAGCCCGCGCGATACGGCTTGCGCCCGCGAATAAGGTTTCGACAAGCGGCTCGAAGTTCAAGATAATTATGGTGTCGCTGATGATGTTTGCCGCGCTTTTTGCCGTGAACTACTACAATACGAAAAAGGACGACGCCGCGCGAATGGTGGCTCAGCAAGAGCAGCTTCTCGCCGCCGCACAGGACGACAACGAGCTGCTGCAAAGCAAGCTCGATTCCAGGGCGAATATCGGCTACATCGAGCAGTACGCGTCGGAAAAGCTCGGAATGACAAAGGTCTCCGCGTCGCAAAAGAAATACATCAGCGTAAATACGGAGGATCTTATTGAAATAGACAACGACGATTCTGAGGGCTTGCTGGGAACGATAAAGAGAGGTTTCTCCGCGTTTTTGGAATACATTGGGTTCTGACGGCATAATATAGAGGTGAACAAGCCCTTGCTTAAATGTTGTCGGCAGACTGTTTATACCGATACTTATCCCGCTCGGAGTTTCCTGTAAAGTACAGATCGCTGTGCGAAAAACGCAATTCATTGATAAACTCGGGCGGGATAAGTATAGAACAGCAAAGCCGGCTGTACGGCTTTGCTTTTTTGGTTTTTCGGAGGTTGTGGAAATTTGACAGAAACACTAATAACAAAAACAGCTTGTGGAGCAGGATGAAAGAGTATCTCAAGCAAAAGGACGCGGAAGAGGCTGACAAAAAGCCCGTTATCGGATACCGCGGACGGCAGATAGTTATTCTTTCGGCAATCGTGGGATTTTCCCTGTTTGTCGGGTATAATCTGCTGAAATTCACCGTGCTTGACGGCGATATGTGGCGACAGCGCGCAAATTCGCAGCAGATGAGAGAGCTTTCGATAATGGCGAACCGCGGCACTATATACGACGCGAACGGCACCGTTCTCGCACAAAGCTCTACGGTGTGGAACGTTATTTTTGCGCAAAATGCGGTTTACAAGGCAAATCAAAAGAACAAGGAAGACTACGAGAAGAAAAAGGCGGAGTGGCTTGAGGACGACGATCCCGAGAAAAAGCCGCTCGCGGAATACAGAGAGCTTGTGGACGTTATTGCCGAGGGCTTATCTGAAATATTGGAAATATCGCCTGATGGAATTCGCGAGGCGTATAAGGATCAGGAGCACAATTATTACACGGTAAAGCGCAAGGTTGAAAAGCCGCAGGTGACGCTTATCCAGCAGTTTCTGCTAGACAACAATATCAGCTCGGACTGCGTTTATACCGAGCAGTCGAGCAAACGCTACTACCCGAACGGCTCGCTTGCGTCGAACGTTATCGGCTTCACCAACTTCGACGGCGAGGGCGTTTACGGGCTTGAAGCGTATTACGACGACTATCTCAGGGGCACAGACGGCAAGGCGTTCTACCTCACCGACGGTATGGGTCGGAGCATTGAATACGGAAAAGACGATTATTTCAACGCGGTCGACGGGTACAGTCTGGTGCTTACGCTCGACGAGGTTTTGCAGCACTATCTCGAAAAAAATCTCGAGCAGTGCGTTTCGCAGCACTCAGTCGTCAACCGTGCCTGCGGAATTATCATGAACTGTAACACGGGCGGCGTTCTGGCTATGGCGACATCTCCGTCCTACGACCTGAATAATCCCTCGGAGATCACGAGCAAATTCGATCTTGAAACTCTTGCGAAGATGCAGGAGGAGGGCAAGTCCTCGGAGGAGATTGCGGCGCAGGAGAGCATTATGCGCGAGCAGCAGTGGAAAAACAAGGCTGTTACGGAGCTGTATTACCCGGGGTCGGTTTTCAAGACCGTTACCGCGTCGTCGGCGCTCGAGGAGGAGGTTATAAGTCTCGATACAACGTTCAACTGCCCCGGCTTCATTGAAGTCGCGGGAGAGAGTATAAACTGCCACCAGACGTGGGGTCACGGCACTCTGACGCTCCAACAGGGAATTACGGCGTCGTGCAACCCGTACTTCATTCAGGTTGGGCAGGCGCTCGGGGCGCAGAAGTTCAGCAATTACTTTGAAGCGTTCGGCTTTACCGAGCCAACGGGAATAGACCTCCCCGGCGAGGCGCAGAGCTTGTACGTTCCGTATTCGAGAATGAATCTGGTCGATCTTGCGATGTCCTCTATGGGTCAGACCAACAAGATAACGCCTATACAGATGTGTACGGCGTTCTGCGCGATCGTAAACGGCGGCTATCTAGTAACACCGCACCTTGTCGACAAAATACTCGACAGCAACGGCAACGTCGTCGAAACAAAGGAAACGCAGATAAAGCGGCAGGTCATCTCGGAGGAGACATCTAAGACCATGTGCGGCATTCTGGAGACGATCGTTACGGAAAACGGCGGTCACAACGCATATATCGCGGGTCACAGAATCGGCGGCAAGTCGGGAACGGCGGAGAAGATCGACGAATACAACAAGGAACTGGCTGAAAACGGTACCGCGCACATGACTTACATAGGCACTTTCGCGGCGGCTGTTCCCATGAATGATCCGCAGATCGTTATGCTGGTGCTTGTCGATACGCCTACGGGTCCGCAGTATTACGGCTCAGCGGTTGCGTGCCCCGTTGTTTCGGCGGTATTCAATGACGGTCTGGAGCATCTGGGCATATACCCGACCTACACCGCCGAGGAACAGGCGAAAATGGACGCGATAGTTCCAAACATTATCGGCGATATGGCGATGTACGCGCAGAGCTATCTTACGGCAAATAACTTCAAGGTGAGATTTATCGGCGACCCGTCAAGCGATGCTACCGTCAAGGATCAGATCCCCAGCTCAGGCAGCAGCATACCCAAAGGCTCGACAGTGGTGGTTTACCTTGATAATACGGAGCGCGAAACGGGAGAGGTACCGAATGTGCTGGGTATGAGCGTTAAGGAGGCAAACGACGCCATAACAAACGCGGGCTTCAACATTAAGATACTCGGCGGCGCTGCCGAAAACGCGGACGCCGTGGCAACCATGCAAAGCTATGGCGAGGGCGTGACGCTGTACAAGGGCAGCGTTATCGAAGTAACGTTCCAGGCAAATTCGTTCGGAGATTAAAGGCGGTGAACTTATGACGGTCGGAGAGCTGTTTTCGGGGATGTGTGAAATTCCCGAGGAACTTAAAAATTTGACGGTCTCGGGGGTCACATCGGACAGCCGCGAGGTCGAAAACGGCTTTCTGTTCGTCTGTATAAAGGGCGGCAGTTTTGACGGTCATTCAGTCGCCGAAAAAATGCTCGAAAAGGGCGCGTGCGCCGTAGTAACGCAGGAAAAGCTCGGGCCGGACGGCGAGATAAACGTTGAAAATTCGCGAGAAATATACCCCGAATTGCTGTCGAGGTTTTACGGCTGTCCGACAAAGAAATTCAAGCTGTGCGCGGTCACGGGAACGAACGGCAAGACGACTGTCGTCAATCTCTGCGCGCAGATAACGAGGCTGCTCGGACACAGAACGGGCGTTATAGGAACGCTCGGCACGGACACGGGGAGCGGTCTGAAGTACTCCCACGACGGTCCGCCGACAACTCCCGAGCCGCGCAGATTGTATCAATTGTTCGCGCAGATGGCTGAGGAGGGCACGGAATACTGCTTTATCGAGGCGAGCTCGCAGGCGCTCGCACAGTACCGTTTCGCGGCGGAGAATTTTGCGGCGGGCGCGTTTACGAACCTTACGCGCGATCATCTGGACTATCACGGCACTATGGAGAATTATTTCTCGGCTAAGCGTATGCTGTTCGATATGTGCGAAAATGCGGTTGTGAATATCGACGACGAATACGGAAAAAAAATCGCGGAATACTGCCGTGAAAAGGACGTTCCGTTAAAGACTGTGTCGGTTGACGGAGAAGCTGATTTTTACACGGAATTTGTGAAGCTCTCCGCGCACGGGTCGGAGTTTATACTGACCGACAGAGCCGCCGAGAAAAGCTATCCCGTGCGGTTTGCGATGACGGGACTGTACAACGTTTCAAACGCGCTCGAGGCGGCGGTCACGGTGCATCTGACGGGAGTTCCCATGGACGAGGTGCTTTGCGCGCTTGAGAAGATCGGGGGCGTCGCGGGACGGCTGGAAACGCTGTACGCGGGAGAGTTCACGGTGATACGAGACTACGCTCACACCGAGGACGGTCTGGAAAAGCTGCTGTCCATGCTTAAACCGCTCGCGAAAAACCGCCTTATCGCGGTTTTCGGCGCGGCGGGCGAACGCGACGCGGGAAAGCGTCCCGATATGGGCAGAACGGCGGCAAAGTATGCGGACGTGCTGATAGTGACGACGGACAGTCCGCGTCACGAGGATCCTCAGAAGACGATCGACGACGTGGCACGCGGTATTCCCGAGGGCAGAGCTCATGAGGAATACACCGACCGAAAAGCCGCGATATTCCGCGCGTTGGAAACGGCGGAAAAGGGAGACGTTATCGCGCTCTGCGGAAAGGGTCACGAGGACTATCAGGCAATAGGCGATGAGTACGTTCATTTTGACGAAAAAGAGATAGTGGACGAATATTTCAAGAAGGGGCAGCAAGGGTATGTTTTCGACTAAGGAGATTGCGGAGATCACGGACGGAGAGCTTGTCGGGGTAAACGTAAGAGTGAAGTCCGTTTCCACCGACACAAGGACGCTGAAAAAGGGCGCTCTTTTTATCGCGGTAAAGGGCGAACGCTTTGACGGCAACGACTATATCAGACAGGCGGCGGACGGCGGCGCGGCGGCGGCAATATCCGACCTTGTGCCCGGTACGGTAAAAACCGCGATACCCGTTATTTACGTAAAAAATTCGCGTACAGCGCAGCTTAAGCTGGCGCGGCATTACCGTGATAAATTCAACATTATGCTCTGCGGAGTAACGGGGAGCGTCGGGAAAACCTCTACAAAGGATATGATAAGCGCGGTTTTGTCCGCAAGGTATAATACGCTCAAGACCGAGGGCAACTTCAACAACGATATAGGACTGCCGAAAACGCTGTTCCATCTTGACAAGAAAACGGAAGCGGCGGTTATTGAAATGGGTATGAGCGACCTTGGCGAGATTTCGGCGCTTTCGGGAGCGGCTCACCCGACTTGCGCAGTGATAACGAATATCGGCTTTTGTCATATAGAAAATCTCAAAACGCGCGAGAACATTCTTGCTGCCAAGCTGGAGATACTCGACGGAACGGACGGAGACGCGCCGCTTATCGTTTACGGCAGCGACGATTATCTGGGAAAGCTCACGTCGGAGGAAATCGGAGGGCGGCGGCTTATCCGTTTCGGGCTGACGGAGGACTGCACCGTTTGGGCGGAAGATATCTCGCAGAACGAAAACGGCGGCAAATTTACACTCCGTTACGGGGAGAAGTCGTACAAGGCGGCTGTTCCCGTTGTCGGCGAACATCACATACTGAACGCGCTCGCGGCATTCTGCGTCGGGATAGAGTTCGGGCTTGCTCCCGAGGAAATAATTCCCGCGTTTATGAACTACGAGGGAAGCGGAATGCGGCAGAAGCTGGAGCAGCGCGAAAACGGCATACGCGTTATCCTCGATTGCTACAACGCCTCGCCTACATCGATGAGGTCGGCGCTCTCGGTTCTGGGAGCGGTCAAGACAGAGGGCAATGGCAGACATATCGCGGTGCTCGGCGATATGCTGGAGCTTGGCGAACGGTCGAAGGCGCTGCACGCGGGGCTTGCGGATATCGTTGCCGAGCACGCGGATATCGCGTTCCTTTACGGGCGCGAAATGACGGCTCTGCGCGACGAGCTGGCGAAACGCGGAGTTGAAGTGTTCCACAGCGAAAACAAGCAGGAGCTTACGGAGCTGCTGCTCGGCGAGATAAAAAGCGGCGACGTGGCGCTGTTCAAGGGCAGCCGCGGCATGAAAATGGAAGAGATCGCCGAAAAAATAAAGTAATTGGAGCAGAATATGTATATTTGGACAAGCGTTTTCGCGGCGATCGCGGCGTTCGTGCTTACATGGCTGGCAGGGTTTTGGTTTATTCCGCTGCTGCACAAGCTGAAATACGGACAGACGATACTCGACATAGGTCCGAAATGGCACAAGGCGAAAAAAGAGGGCACCCCCACAATGGGCGGCATAACCTTTATTTTCGCGGTGTTTGTGAGCTTTATCGTCGGAATGGTCGTGTTTTCCGCAAGCGGAAACGCGGACTATTCCGGCACGGACAAGGCGGAATTCATACGCGCCATGTCGGGTATGGTAATGGCGGTGCTGTTCGGCTTTATGGGCTTTCTCGACGACTTCATCAAGGTGAAGAAAAAGCATAACGAGGGACTTACTCCGATTCAGAAGATCATCTTTCAGGTGATGATAATCGCGGCGTATTTCGCGACGCTTTACGTGAGCGGTCTGCGGCGCACGGTCATACTGTTCCCGGGCGGTCTGCAATGGGACCTGGGGCTGTTCTATTACCCGCTTATGGGTATCGGGATACTTTACCTTGTGAACGCCGTGAACCTAACCGACGGCATAGACGGGCTTTGCTCGTCCGTCACCATAATCTATATGGCGGCGTTCGCGGTAATATCGGGCTTGCTCGGAATGTTCGGGCAGACGCTGCTGGCGTTCTGCGCGGCAGGGGGCTGCGCGGGCTTTTTGTTGTGGAATTTCCCGCCCGCAAAGGTGTTTATGGGTGATACGGGGTCTATGTTCCTCGGCGGCGTGGTGTGCGCTCTCGGCGTGGGCTGCGGTGTGGAGTTCCTTATGGTACTCGCGGCTATGGTGTATATTCTTGAGGCGCTGTCGGTGGTCATTCAATCGACGGTGTTCAAGATAACCAAGAGGATTTACCACACAAAAGAGGGCAAGCGCTTGTTTAAAATGACGCCCATTCATCATCACTTTGAGCTTTCAAAGTGGAGCGAGCTGAAGATCGACACGGTTTTTTCGACGGTCGCGGCGCTTTTCGGGGCGCTGGCAGTGGTATTGGCTTACGGAATGTTCGCCAAGTAGCTTTTGGAGGTATATATGCAGCAGGCAAGACGAAGTACGGCGGCAAGACAGCAGCCGCGAATATCCGCTCCGCCGGGTGCGCGTCCGAATACGCGTGTAGATCCGCGCGCGAATGTTCAGCGTGCGCAGAGCAGAGTCGCTCCGGGCAGACCGCCGCACGCGAACGCCGCGCCGGGTACTGCGCCGCAGCAGGGAGCGGTTCCCAAGGCGCGCAAACCGCGTAAGCAGCGGACGGACAAGGTCGCTGTAAAAAGAAAGAAAAAGGCAAAAGATCCGAACAGAGTAAGGCTGCTCAGCTTTCAGGGAAGAGTGGACGTGCCGATGTTCGTTATCATCATGGTGCTGTTGGTTTTCGGGATAACCATGATGTTCTCGGCGGGTCACGCGCTCAGCTACCGCGACAACGACGGCGATTCGTTCTACTATGTAACGAGACAGGTGATCGCGGCGGGGATAGGTCTTGTGGGAATGTTTTTCCTCACGTTTCTGGACTACCGTTTTCTGCGTTACGAATTCAAGTTGTTTGGCGGCAGATTTAAAATTACAGTGACGCATTTGCTGCTTGTGTTCACAATGGCGCTGAACTTAATGACGATACCGTTCGGAATACGCGCGGACGGCGGACAAAAGCGCTGGCTTCCGCTGCCCGGACTGGGACAATTCCAGCCGTCCGACCTGATGAAGATCGCGGTCATAGTCTATTTTGCCTATTATATCCAGAAGCATTCCAAGAAAATGCGGACTTTCCATGACGGTATATGGGTGCCCGGCTTGATGCTGATACTCATAATCCTGTCGGTCATCAGCCAGATGCACTTGTCGCTGCTGCTGATAATCTGTTTCGTTTTCGCGGCAATGCTGTTTATGGGCGGAGCAAATCTGAAATATTATGTGCCGCTGGTTCTGTTGGCTGTCGCGGCGGTTTACGTTGTGGTTTTCGTGCTGGATATCGGATATTTCAGCGACAGATTTACCTATATGGATCCGCTTTCGCAGCCGGGCGACGGTTCGTATCAGAACTATCAGTCCGCTCTGGCGCTCGGCTCGGGTGGAATATGGGGCAAGGGCTTCGGCAATTCGAGCCAGAAGTACTACTACCTCCCCGAAGCGCAGAACGACTTTGTTTTTGCGGTACTGGTCGAGGAATTCGGGCTGATTGGCGGTCTGGCGGTCATTGTGCTGTTTCTGATCTTCGTGTTCAGAGGTTTTTTGATCGCGAGAAAGGCGGAGGACAAATTCGGCTGTCTGCTCGCTACGGGAATTACTTTTCAGATAGGGATACAGGCATTCCTGAACCTCGGAGTTAATTTGTGCTGCATACCAAACACGGGTATCTCGATGCCGTTTTTCAGCTACGGAGGTACGGCGCTTATGCTGCAATTGTGGGAAATGGGTCTGCTGCTCTCGGTCAGCAAGAGGGCAAAGTTAAGTTGACAGCGCGCGGAACGCAGGCAATGCTCCTCGGCTAGGCGAACGAAGTGAGCCGGTGTGAGCTTTTGCGTTTCAGATAGGGGCTAATATGAAGGTTATTTTTGCGGCGGGGGGAACAGCGGGACATATAAATCCCGCCCTCGCCATAGCGGATAAGATGATGCAGGTGTTTCCGAATACGGAGATATTGTTTATCGGCACGCCCACCGGAATGGAGAGCCGTCTCGTCACAAAGGCGGGGTACGATTTCCGCGGCGTGGAGATGTCGGGATTTCAGCGCGGCTTCTCGCCGAGGGATATTCTGCGCAATGTCAAGGCGGCGTACTGCTATCTGATCTCGGCGAAGAGCGCGGTGAGGAAGATAATCAAGGAGTTCAAGCCGGAGCTTGCCGTGGGAACGGGCGGATACGTTACCGCGACCGTGCTCGGGCAGGCAGCCGCAATGAACGTTAAGACGGTAACTCACGAGAGCAATTCTTACCCGGGAATGGCGACGAAAATGCTTTCGGAAAAGGCGGACAAGGTGCTGCTCGCCGTCGGGGACGCAAAGAAGTATTTAAAGAACACCGATAGGTGCGTGGTAACGGGAAATCCGCTGCGGACAAATATCCCGATAGAGGAGCAGTCAGCGGCGCGCGAGCGGCTGGGGCTGCCCGACGGGTTTACGGTGCTGTCGTTTGGCGGAAGTCTGGGTGCGAACAAGATAACGGAGGCGGTCGCTGAGCTTATCGCATGGGAGAAGAAAACGGGCGGGATAAATCATATTCACTCGTTCGGCAGCAAGAACAAGGATACGTTCTACGCGGCGCTGGAGCAGAGCGGCGTTTCCGAGGACAAGCAGCGCCACATTTTCCGCGACTATATTGACAATATGTACACGTGTATGTGCGCGGCAGATCTGATAATCTCGCGTGCGGGGGCAATGACGATAACGGAGCTTACGGAGATAGGCAGACCGTCCGTTCTCGTGCCGTATCCTGCGGCCGCGGAAAATCATCAGTACTACAACGCGATGACTTTGGTCAACGAGAATGCCGCGATACTTATCGAGGATAAAGATCTTACGAGGGCAAGGTTGGTCGACGAGGTGTCAAAGCTGTACAACGACAGGGTACGGCTGGAGCTTATGCGCGAGAACGCCGCCAAAATGCGGAAAACCAACGCCGCCGATCTGATATTGTCGGAGATCATCGATCTTGTAGGCAGAGAGCATTTCGAGGGGTAAAGGCAACACCGCACAATTACCGCGCTTCGCACTTTGTCAGCATTTGCTTGCATATTTTTCGTCATCTTGTACAATTCGTCCCAGCAAGGCATACAGCCTTGCGTCGTCCTCATTGTACAATCTGACAAAAAATCTGACTGCGCAACCGCTTGACAATAATTGTGCGGTGTTGCCTAAATTATTCACACAAAAAATCCTTTCAACATATTATGCTGTATAATTTGTTGAAAGGGTGATGTTATGGATAATCGCCGAAAACTGATAGTGAACGGCGGACGCAGGCTCGAGGGCGAGCTGAAAGTCCACGGCGCGAAGAACAGCGCCTTGCCGCTGCTGTCCGCGGCGGTTCTGGCTCATGGAGAAACTGTGCTGCACAACTGCCCCGAGCTAACCGACGTGGACGCGGCTTGCCGTATCCTTACGCACCTCGGCTGTCGTTGCAAGAGAAGCGGCGGCACGGTGACGGTGGACGCGACCAACGTTTCGGGATACGAAATTCCCGATTCGCTTATGCGGGAAATGCGTTCGTCGATCGTGTTTCTGGGGGCGGTGCTCGGGAGAACGGGTCGGTGTCGGCTGTCGTTCCCGGGAGGGTGTGAGCTGGGCGCGAGACCTATCGATCTGCATCTGGCGGCGCTGCGGCAAATGGGCGCGGAGATTGTCGAGGAACACGGTTATCTCGACTGCACTGCGGCGGGAGGACTTCACGGCACGAAAATAACGCTTTCATTTCCGTCCGTGGGCGCTACGGAGAATATCCTGCTTGCGGCAACGGCGGCGAGCGGATACACCGAAATACATAACGCCGCGCGTGAACCCGAGATTGTCGACCTGGCGGAGTGTCTGGGTAAATTCGGCGCGAAGATCGGCGGCGCGGGCGAGAGCGTTATCACCGTCGAGGGCACGCCGAGAGCCGCGCCGTGCGAACACAGCGTTATCCCCGACAGGATAGTCGCGGGAACGTATCTCTGCGCTGCGGCAGTAACGCGCGGGGAACTAATCCTCACCGACTGCGAGCCGTCGCACATGAACGGGTTCATTCCCGTGTTGGAGGCAATGGGCGCGCGGATCTACACATACGGCGGCGGCAAGATGTATCTCAGCTGCAAAAAGCGCCTTACCGCGCCGCCGACCATTCGGACAATGCCATATCCCGGCTTCCCGACGGACATTCAAGCGCCGTTTACCGCGCTTTGCTCGACGGTTGAGGGAACTTCGGTGTTCGTGGAGACGATCTTTGAAAATCGATTCAGGCACGTTCCCGAGCTGGTAAGGCTGGGCGCGTCGATAAAGACCGAGGGCAGAGTGTGCGTCGTTCAGGGAGTTAAGCGGCTGTCGGGCGCTAAGGTGTGCGCGGCGGAGCTGCGCGGCGGCGCGGCACTCGTTACGGCGGCGCTTGCTGCCGAGGGTACGAGCGAGATCACGGGGTTATGCTATATAGACCGAGGCTACGAGTCGCTGGAGGGCGCTCTGCGGTCGGTCGGAGCGGATATTAAAAGAGTTTAAGGATACTGCGGAGGGCGTGGTCGTTCTCCGAAAAAAAGAAGTTGAAAGGCGGGTGACGGATAATGGCAAATAATCGCGGAAGAAATACGGACAAAGTTCCAAAGGCTATGCTTAAGCCGACAAAACAAAAGCCGCAGAGCCGCCGTCCGAATAAGCCGCCCAAAATGCAGCAGAGCGTTCCGGAACAGCAGCAAAAGCCGCCGCAGCAAAGAACGATCAGCCGCAAAACGCAGAAGGCGGTCGCAAAGGCGATGAGATCCAAAACCGCGCCGAAGAAAAAACGCAGATACCGCGGCGGAAATTATATTCTGTACTACATTTTGGCGGGGATAGTCGTTACCGTCGTTATGATAGTTCTGTCAAATACGGTGCTGTTCAAGTGCGGCGAGATAGAGGTAGTGGGGAACACCCGCTATTCGGCACAGGAGATCGCCGCAAGATCGGGGCTGAATATCGGCGATAATCTGCTCCACGCGGACACAAAAACGGCGGCGGAGAAGATAGTCAACTCGCTTGCTTATGTTGATAAGGCGGAGGTAAAAAAGTCGTTTCCGACCAAATTCACCGTTACCGTGACCGAGGCGGAAAAATGGTTCGCGATAACCCAGAACGGCATAACAGCGGCGATATCGCGTATGGGCAAGATACTCGAGCAGGGCGGTACGGACGGATTGACCGTAGTCAAAGGCTTTGAAGCGGAGAGCATAGAGACAGGAAAGTGGCTCAAATCAAAGACCGAGGGCAAGGACGAGATACCGCAGATGATCTTTGAGGCTGCCGAAAAGGCGGGCTTAAAGAAGATTGACGAGATAGATATGACGGATAAGTTTGAGGTAAAGGTCTCCGTGGACGGCGGCAGGGTAATTCTGGAGCTGGGTTCCGCAACGGAGATCGATAGTAAGCTCCACGTTGCCGCGGCGTTCATCAAGACCGAGCTGGGCGCGGAGGAGAGCGTTATCGTGCGGCTGTCTAATCCCGAGAAGTTCGCCGTGCGTAATAAGCCGAAACCGCCGAGTTTGAGTTCGTCATCATCGAGCAGCTCAAAGCCGCCCGAAAATTCCGAGCCGGAGACCTCCGAAACGGGCGAGACCGGAGAGCCAACCTTCGAACAACCATCCTACGAGGATACGACTTACGAAGAACACACCTATGAAGACCCCGATCCGACTACCGAGGAGACCTACGGCACGGGCGAGGAAACGAACGAAACTCCGCAATAAACCGCATTTTATGTAATTTTGTGCAATTTCTCTAATAATAAATTGCAATCGCTGTGAAAATTATTTCAAAAAACGGTTGCAATTTTTTTTATAATCTGTTATAATATAAACAGTATTCTATAATAATGACGTTAAAAGCAGGAGGAGTTGTAAGTTATGGCTTTTACGATTGACGATAACAACGACGGATTTGAAGTAGCCGACGATTTTCAGATGACGACCAAAATTATGGTCTTCGGCGTCGGAGGCGCGGGCGGAAACGCCGTTTCGCACATGGTTGAAAGCGGCATTCAAGATGTTGAATACGTTATCGCCAATACCGATGTTGCCGCGCTGCGCGGTAAGGACGGCAGCAAAATGAAGCGCATTCAGATTGGCAGAAAGACCACTAAAGGTCAGGGTGCGGGCAACGATCCGTCCAAGGGCAGAGACTCAGCGGAGGAGAACCGCGACGACATCGAAAAAGCAATGGAGGGCGTTTCAATGCTGTTTATCGCTGCGGGTATGGGCGGCGGAACAGGCACGGGAGCAGCTCCCGTTGTCGCGAGCGTTGCTAAGGATAAGGACGTTTTGACGGTAGGCGTCGTTACCAAGCCTTTCGGCTGGGAGGGCACAAGCAAAATGAATCAGGCGCTCGGCGGCATTTCTGAGATGAAGAAGTACGTCGACGCGCTTATCGTTATACCGAACGATCGTTTGAAAGAGCTTAAGGGCGCTAAAATAACGCTGAAAAACGCGTTTTCAGAGGTCGATAATATACTTTGCAAGGCCGTTATGGGAATTATTAAACTGCTGCAGGGCGACGGTCACATCAATGTTGACTTCGCCGACGTAAAAATGGCACTCAACAATTCCGGTATTGCGCATATGGCTATCGGTCACGGTAAGGGAGATTACAAGATCGACGAGGCGCTCGACGAGGTTCTCAACAGCCCGCTGCTCGAGACTTCCATAAACGGCGCAAGACGCGGTTTGCTGAATATCAGCGTTCCGAGCACGCTGTCGTTCGAGGAGTTCGACAATCTCACGCAGGAGATCGCCGAAAAGTTCAACGGCGACGCGAGATACAAGTTCGGCGTTGTGTTTGACGACACGCTCGCTGAAGACGAGATTTCGCTTATCGTTGTCGCGACAGATTTCGCGGAAGAGGACGATATGCCCTCTATCCCCGAGTCTCCCGCGAGAGTTGAGCCGGAGCCTATCGCCTCCGTTACGGTAACGCCCACGTCGGACGGACTTGGCGGAAACGTAGGTTTTTCCGAGGCGCAGGATATTGATACGCTGCTCAGAAAATTTAATCAGGGCAGAGATTGACCCGATAACCTGAATTATCCGAAGATCCGGGGCTGACGCTCCGGATTTTTTACGGGAAAAATGCTGATTTTGCGAAAAAAAAGATATTTATCGGAAAAGCACTTGCATTTTTCGCGGATTTGTTATACAATATAAGATGTAGTATTATTTTTATTTACGCCAATGTAATATTGCGGCATAACATTATACTTATTAAAAAGGGGTAAAGAAATGGACAAGCTGGTTGCTTTTTTTAAGAATGTGTGGTTCAGGCGTGCTGTGGCGCTGTTGTGTTGGGGATATACCGCGCTTATGCTGTGGGTGGCATGGCTGTGTTTCGGTTTTTTCTTTGAGTTTGAAAATCCCACGCCGCTTTTCGTGCTGTACCTGTTTGTGAACATATCCGCGCTTGGGCTGATAATCCTTACGCGCAAACAGATGATAACCAAGATAAACTCGTATATTCTGCCGCCTATCGTGTTTCTGATCGTGATATTCGGCTTCGGCAACTGGTATATGATCGCGCCTCCGCTGGTGGTTATGATCGTTATGTTCTTTGTCAACAATTCAAATGAAACTCTGAAAACCGTACTTGGTACTATGTATTTGCTTATGTATGTGATTGGCGTTGTAGGTTATATCGGTATCAAGATGTTTATGGGAGATATCTCATTTACGGGCGTTGATCTTACACGCCGCGACCCCGATTACGAAAAGCTCTCGGAGTCGGGAGATTACCGCATCGTGCGCTATATCAACGATACAAACGAACGCAAAACCATGTCGTATTATGTTGAATATACGGGCGACGACACGGAGATACCGCTCGGAATATGCAAAAAGGTTTTCGGCTGCAAGCATGTTCATACGGCGACTTATCAGAGCAAAAGCGAGGACCTTGTCGAATGGAGCACACAGCGCGTCGACGGCGAAAAGCAGGACGTTATTCTGGTTGAGGGAAGTCTGCGCGAAAATCCGTATCTGATCAAATCCGCCGAGGAGGACGACAGCTCTGATAGCAGCTCTAGTAAAGCGTCAAGTCCGCTCATAAGACCGAACAGCTCTGCGCAGAGCGGCGAAACCTCCGGAACGGGCGGCAACACTGCCGAGCCGGAGGAATAATGCATTGTAAAGGAGAATTGCCTTGGAAAGAACGCTGAAGCTCGTCGGAAAGACCTCGAATGAGATATTTCTGCTTCGTTATCCCGCCTCTCTGTTGGATTTCTGCGACTTCGATCTGTCGGCTTTCGCTAAGGATTCAATAGATATGTGCAACGAGGCGCTTAAAACGGGAGCATACGACGCGGACCGCGCCGCCGAACTGCGCAAGGATATTCAGGGAGCGCACTGCTACATCAGACATCACATACGGACGATATACGAGAAGGTAGTTATGGACTGCTGGATCGATTATATATGCAGGCGTGACAACATTGGTGAAAGCGCGCTGTGGAACCGTTTCGCGCGTTGCAAAACGCAGTTTGAGAAGCTGGTGTTCACGCGGCTGTGCGATTTTCGTTATAACCGTGATATCAATCAGTGGCTGAACATCGTCCGCATACAGGACTACGCGCGGACTAAGGTGAACTTTGTGTTTATCGAGACCGCAAGATCGGCGGAGGAAATAGTCGCGAGACGCAACTATTTTGACCTCGCGTTCAGCGTTACGGCGCGCGAACTGGGCTGCCGCATTGAGGATCTGGGCGTTACAAAGGTTTTTCCCGTGGGAAGAATACCCACCGCGCCGTTTATGTTCCCAAATATTTCTAAGGACATCGTGCGGCATGTTCTCGCGGATTTTGATTACAGTGACGATTACTCCGATGTTGAGAATTACGAGGAAATATCCGACCAGATTGCTATGGACGCTTTTGCGCGAATGAAAGAGGGTCTGCCGCAGGAGCTTTCGAGTTACAGCGTGGTCGCGGGAAAAATGGAGAATTACCGTGATAAACTTTATATGCCGTGCAGTCTTAAGGCGGTAATTGATCTGGAGATAGATGCTATGCTCGAAAACGGCGCGTGGCTTGCGAAGTGTAAGCGCTGCGGTCACTATTTCATGAAGGACAACGAGCACCCCGAGGACTACTGTTCGCGTTTTGTTCCGAACGGAAAGACTTGCCTTGAGATATGGGAGGAGGAACATCCCAAGCCCAAAATGACTGCCGCTCTTGA
>CAJTTH010000014.1 GCA_910579125.1 uncultured Oscillospiraceae bacterium
GGTCTTGTTAATTCGTTCTTTCAATATTGTTCAATTTTCAAGGAACTGTCCGCCGTCTCCTCAAGCCTGTCCTCGCTTTTGCGATTTTCGCTCATTTCGGACGACTTGTTTATTATATCACAGCTTTCGGGGTTTGTCAAGTACTTTTTTGAAAAAATTTCAATTTTCTTTCATTTTTTTCGTCCCTCGACCTTTTTCCCGCACCCCTTTCCCGAGTGCTTTTCAATTATATCACATTCTTTCTTTTTTGTCAACTACTTTTTTGAAAAAATTTTAAAAATTTTTTCTCGGCACTGAAATCTCCCCTCAACAACATATATAATAATGGGTTCTACGAAGCGTAGGTTGACTTTATCCGCAGCAGATGTTATAATATTCACGAAAGGGAGTGGTCAAATGAATGCCGAGAAAACGGGTTTGTTC
The DNA here is from genome assembly GCA_910579125.1 of uncultured Oscillospiraceae bacterium. Lineage (GTDB taxonomy): Bacteria > Bacillota > Clostridia > Oscillospirales > Ruminococcaceae > CAG-115. The sequence goes on from CAJTTH010000014.1 coordinate 424, forward strand.
ATCTGTTGGCTTCGCAAAGAACTTAATCTTACGCAAAGGGAACTCGCCGGAAAAATAGGCGTCACCGACAAGGCTGTCTCTAAATGGGAACGCGGGGTTTAACATAGTTAAGGATGCCAAGATGAACCCGCATTACACCAACATCGCTTGGAAAAAACGTCCTCAGCGTTTAGCGTGGTATCGCTAACGGAGAATTAGGATTTATGTACCTCCCGCAAGGTTTGTGCCTTGCGGGATTGGTTTTTTATGCGGATTTTCCGAGTTCCGTCGCTGTGAACACCTTATCACACTCAAACGTGTAGCGGTAACATACACCGAGGCACAGGCGCTCGAGATCACCTCGCCGAATTATCTCGCGGAGTACGTCGATCGGATAATTTTTACGGGATATTTTTTTATCGACGCTCCCGAATTGACCGCCAAGCTCTGGCACGATGTTATGAAATGCGAGGGCGCGGTACGGTTCGTGAGCCTGTGCGCGCTGCCTCCCGATGAGGACGGATATATCCGCAAATTGTGCAATGACGGCAATTGCGTCGGCGTTTCGCGCGGATATATTTCCGGCGTAACACTGCATATTACAAGCGGATTTCTTACAAATCTCGAACATGAGATCGTTAAATTCAATCGGCGCGGAAAACGCGTCTCGGCGGACGTTACGCTCGCGTTTGAGAGTGGAGGGAGCAAAGCTGATCGCGACCACAAATCCCGATGTTCCCACACACTGGCTTAAAACGGACTATATCGATAACAACGCGCTTTGCGGCAGTATGCTGAATGTGTTTTTCCACATCGACGACAACACAACGTTGCCCGCAGATTACGTTGAAAGTCTGAAAAAGGAATACACGGGCGTGTATTACGACCGCTTTATATGCGGCGACTGGGTGGTCGCGAACGGCGCTATATACAAGATTTTTTCGGACGCTCCGACGGCGTTTTACGCGGCGGAAATTCCGTCGTTCGAGTACGTCAATATAGGGTTGGACTTCGGCGGAAACGGCTCACAGCACGCGCTTGTATGCACGGGAATAACTCACGATATGCGCGAATTATACGCGCTGAAGAGCGAGCGCATTCCCGCTGCGGATATGACCCCGCAAGCGCTCTACAAGCGCGTTCGCGTGTTCTGTGAGGGTATGCTCAAGCGTTACGGGAAGATATCTGCGGTCTACGCGGACAGTGCCGAGCAGACGCTTATCGCGGGCTTGCGCGAGGCTCTGCGACCGCTCGGGATCGTCGTGAAAAACTCGCGAAAACGCGAGATCAATGACCGTATCCGCGCGTCTACAATGCTTATGGGCGGAGGACGTTTCCGGCTTGTTTCGGAGGAATGCGGTTCGCTCGTGAACGCGTTCAAGGGCGCGGTCTGGAACGACAAAATCATTGGCAAAGAAGAACGTCTCGACGACGGAACTTCGGATATTGATACTCTGGATGCGTTTGAATATTCGTTTGAGCGATATATTCCGCAGCTCATAAGAAAGTTGTAGCGGCAAAAGTCGCAAGCAACGGTGACGACGTAGCAGAACGAAGTGAAGCGGAGGAGTTGCCGTTGGCTAGTGAGCGTAGCGAACGGCGCGAGCTTTTGCTTTTAAAATAAGGAGCGAAAAATGAACGTTTTAACAAAATTAAAAAGCCTTGTAAACGGCTTTGGAAAAGAAAATGCAAGCGTTGAAGAAATCGCGGATATTTCCAAAATTGAGACCGCGCAAAGCCCGTTAATGCGCGAAAAAAACCGCGAGTGGTATGCGCCGCTTTATATGCACTTGCCGGTTGACAAACTTCGACCGGCATTTTTCTGTCATATTTTGTAAGAAAATTTTTTAATAAAATTTCAAAAAACCTCTTGACAAAACTGTATAAACTGTATATAATATAACTATACAGTTTGAAGGAGCAAGGAGTGATGAAGTGACCGTATTTATAGACAACAAGAGCGGAGTGCCTATCTACGATCAGATATACTCACAGATTAAATCGCAGATAATAAGCGGGGCACTTACCGAAAACGAAATGCTCCCGTCGATACGCGGGCTCGCCAAGGATCTGAAGATCAGCTTTGTGACGACAAAACGCGCGTATGAGGAGCTGGAAAAGGACGGTTTCATCTACACGATACAAGCGAAGGGCTGCTATGTCGCGCCGAAAAACGTGGAACTGCTCCGCGAGGAAAATCTCCGCAAAATCGAGGAACATCTCGACGAGATCGTCAGACTTGCTTCGACGTGCAATCTGACAAATGACGACATAATAGAAATGCTGAGGTTCGCTTTAAAGGAGGAAGAACAATGAACGCACTTGAAATCAATGGGCTTACAAAATCATTTCCCGGATTTACGCTCGACAATATCAGCTTTACCTTGCCTAACGGCTGCATACTCGGACTTGTCGGCGAGAACGGCGCGGGAAAAAGCACCACGATAAAACTCATTCTGGATATGCTTCACAAGGACGGCGGCAGCATTAAAGTATTCGGCAAGGATAATACCGAGAACATCAAAGCCGTAAAAGAGGATGTCGGGGTCGTTATGGACGAGGCGGGCATTCCCGATTGCCTGAACGCGCGGCAAGTCGGGAAGATAATGAACGGCACGTTCCGCAACTGGAACAACGGCTTTTACCGTGATACGCTGCAAAGGCTGTCAATTCCCGACGATAAGCCGTACAATGACCTCTCGCGCGGTATGAAAATGAAACTCGGCATAGCAGTCGCGGTATCGCACGGGAGCAAGCTGCTTCTGCTCGATGAACCGACGAGCGGGCTTGATCCCGTTGTCCGCGACGAGGTGGTGGATATGTTCGGCGAGTTCACGCGCGACGAAAACCACTCGATACTCATTTCCTCGCATATCGTGAGCGATCTTGAAAAATTGTGCGATTACATAGCGTTTCTGCACAAGGGGAAGCTGCTTTTGTTTGAGGAAAAGGACGTTCTGCTCGGCGAATACGGAGTTATCCACTGCACCGAACAGCAGCTCGCCGAGCTTGACGAAAACGCGCTTTTACATAAAAAGGTGACCCCATACGGCGCGGAGGCTATCGTCCGCCGCGGAACGGTACCGGGTTCTATGAGCGTCAGCCCTATCTCTATCGAGGAACTTTTTGTGCACATGGTAAAGGAGGAAACAATATGAAAGGTCTGTTGCTTAAGGATTTGTATATGATAATGAAACATTTCAAAATGTATTTGCTGATAGACGTTATTTTTATCGCAGTAGCTTTTTTCAGCGACGAAAATATGATGTTTCTGGTAGTCCCGATGATGCTTGCGAGCGTTATACCGATAACGCTGCTCGCCTACGACGAACGCAGCCACTGGACGGAATACTGCGGATCGCTGCCCTACGGCAGAGCGCAGATAGTCTCGGCGAAATATCTCATCGGACTTTTGATGGAAGCAGCGACCGCGCTTGTCGTTTTTGCCGCATTGCTTATCAAAGACCGGAGCGGCGCGGTCGATCAGATATTTGGAGCTGTTTTTGTAATGTTTGTCATATCGCTTATGTTTCCCACGTTCTGTTTGCCGTTTTCGCTTAAGTTCGGAACAGAAAAGGGCAGATTGATATATTATGTAGTTATCGCGGCGGCTGCCGGCATAATAGCGCTGACGGCAAATCGCGTCGACGACATCACATTTTTGCTCAATGCAAACACTCATCTCCTGCCGCTCCTTTATTTGGGAATGCCCGTTCTGTATGCTCTGTCATGGCTTCTGTCGATCATTCTGTATAATAATAAAGAGGTTGGAAAATAAAGTATAATTTAAAATAAACACGCCAATATATTAACGGCGCACAAACCAAATATCGGGTGCGGACAACGCCCGATATTTTTTAGTTTGCGGAAATCTTTTTGTGCAAAGTCAACAAAGCATTCTCCCGCAAATTGTAAATCTCTCCGAAAAGTGAGACTTTATGGAAGTTTTTGAAAGAAAGTGATTGACTTTCAAGAACAGTTATGTTATTATATAATCACAACAAGTCAAAATGTTTCAAAACCTTTCAAAAGGAAGTGATGAAATTGCTTACGGAAGAACGGCACTCGATCATACTTGACGTGCTCGGACGGCAGCGCAGCACCAATCTTGCTGAGCTTTGCGAGCTGCTCGACGCGTCGGAATCCACGGTACGCAGAGACCTCGCGATACTCGCGGAGAATGGAATGTTGGTCAAGGTGCGCGGCGGCGCAATGGCGCTTGGCGAGAACTACACCTCGTTTGAGCATAACGTCGAAGAAAAGGCGAATATGTTTGTAGAGGAAAAAACCGCGATCGCCCGATACGCTGCGTCGCTCATCGAGGACGGCGACTTCGTCTACCTCGACGCGGGCACGACCACAGAAAAGATGATCGGTTTCATTCCGTCAAAATCTGTCACATTTGTGACAAATGCTTTCATGAACGCGAAACGGCTGGCGCAGAGGGGCTTTAAGGTGCTTATCCTCCCCGGCGAGGTCAAGCCCTCGACTGAAGCGATAGTCGGCGCGGAGGCGGTCATAGCGCTTACACGGTACAATTTCACGAAGTGCTTTATGGGCGTGAACGGAATTTCGATACGCGGCGGATTTTCCACTCCCGACATGAGCGAAGCAACTGTGAAATCCACCGCCATAACGCGCAGCAAAGGCGTGTATGTTCTCGGCGACCACTCGAAATTCGGCAAGATAACCGCATCGAAATTTGCCGAACTGAAAAAAGGGCAGATAATTACCGACAAGGCAACGGACAGAAAATACTTAAACGAAACGTCTGTAAAGGAGGTATTATAATGGTTTACACTGTGACCTTCAATCCCGCTATCGACTACATCGTTCACACAGATAAGCTGACAGTCGGCATGACGAACCGTTCAAAGTCCGAACAGGTGTACGTCGGCGGCAAGGGCATAAACGTTTCAATAGTGCTCGCCGAGTTTGGAATAAAGTCAATAGCGCTGGGATTTGTGGCGGGCTTTACGGGCAAGGCTATCGAGGACGGCGCAAAGGAAAAAGGCGTTGAAACGGATTTCGTTCATCTCGAAAACGGCTGCTCGCGCATCAACGTTAAAATTAAATCGGGCGAGGAAACGGAGCTTAACGGGCAAGGCCCGAAGATCCCCGACATGGCGATCGAAGAGCTCTTCGGCAAGCTCGACAAGCTGGAAAACGGCGACGTTCTGGTGCTTGCGGGAAGTATCCCCGACACGCTGCCGAGCGACATCTACGAAAAGATACTCGCGCGGCTCTCCGACAGGAAGATAAAAACGGTCGTCGACGCGACAAAGGATCTGCTGTTGAACGTCCTGAAATACAAGCCGTTCCTGATAAAGCCCAACAATCACGAGCTTGGAGAGATGTTCGGAGTCGAACTGAAAACCGAGGAGGAAATAATTTCCTACGCGAAAAAGCTCCGCGAAACGGGCGCGGTGAATGTGCTTGTTTCAATGGCGGGCGACGGCGCAATTCTCGTCGACGAAAACGGAAAAGTCCACAAATGCGGCGTGTGCAAGGGCACGGTAAAGAACTCCGTCGGCGCTGGAGATTCCATGGTCGCGGGATTTATCGCAGGCAGCGAAAACGGCGATTACGAATACGCGCTGAAACTCGGCACGGCAACGGGCGGCGCGACGGCGTTTTCCGACGAGCTTGCCAAAAAGGACGAAATTTATGAGCTGTTGAAGCAATTATAATTTTTACGGGAGGGAACATTATGCGTATTATAGATCTGTTGAGACCCGAAAGCATATCGCTGAACGCGTCCCCGAAAAGTAAATCCGAAGCGATAGATATGCTGGTGGATTTGCAGGTAAACGGCGGCTGTATCTCGGACAAGGACGAGTACAAAAAGGGAATAATTGCGCGCGAGGAGCACGGCTCAACGGCGGTCGGCGAGGGTATCGCGATACCTCACGCGAAGAACAAGGGCGTAAAAGCGCCGTCGCTCGCGGCAATGACAGTCCCCGAGGGCGTGGATTACAAGGCGCTTGACGACGAGCCGTCAAATCTGTTGTTTATGATAGCCGCTCCCGAGGGCGGCGGAGACGTTCACCTTGATGTTCTCGCAAAGCTGATGACTATACTTATGGACGAGGATTTCAGAGTCAAGCTGCTCGCGGCAAAGGACAAGAGCGAGTTCCTGAAGATAATCGACGATATGGAAACGGAGAAGTATCCCGAGGAAACTCCCGACGCTCCGAAAGCCGCCGAGACCTCCGACGGCGCGATAAAGGTTCTCGCAGTCACAGCTTGTCCCACGGGAATAGCGCATACTTACATGGCGGCGGAGGCGCTCGAAAAAGCGGGCAAAAAGCTCGGCATTTCCATTAAGGTGGAAACAAACGGCTCGGGCGGCGCCAAAAATATCCTCACGAAAAAGGAGATCGAGGAGTGCGACGGAATTATCGTCGCTGCTGACAAGACGGTCGAAATGGGTCGTTTCGACGGCAAAAAGGTGATAAAGACCAAGGTTTCCGACGGCATTAAAATCCCCGAGGAGCTTATCAACAGAATTGAATCGGGCGACGCACCCGTTTATCATCACGCGGGCGCAAAGAACGAGAGCGATTCGGACGGCAGCGAGAGCTTCGGGCGCAAGCTCTACAAGCATCTTATGAACGGCGTTTCCAATATGCTGCCGTTTACGGTGGCGGGCGGTATTTTCATCGCGATTGCGTTCCTGATAGACACGATAGCAGGCGCTCCGCAGGACGGCAGCTTCGGCTCGCATATCGCGGCGGCAGCGTTCTTCAAGAAAATGGGCGATTTTGCGTTCAACTTTATGGTGCCGATACTCGGCGGCTATATCGCGATGTCCATTGCGGACAGACCGGGTTTTCTTGTCGGTATGGTGGGCGGCTATCTCGCGTCCACAGGTTCGACGTTCGCGAATGTCGGGGGCGGCATTCCCTCGGGATTTCTCGGCGCACTGCTGGCGGGCTTTGCGGGCGGTTTCTTAATGCTCGGTCTTGAAAAGCTCTGCGACAGAATGCCCAAGGCGCTCAACGGCATAAAGCCCGTTCTCATTTATCCGCTTGCGGGTCTGGGAATTATCTCCGTTATCATGTGCGCGGTCAACCCGTTCATGGGCATGATAAACTCGGGGCTTGCCAATCTGCTTGAGGGCATGGGCGGCTCCAGCAAGATAGTTCTCGGCTGCATTCTCGGCGCTATGATGTCTATTGATATGGGCGGGCCGTTCAACAAGGCGGCATACGTTTTCGGCACGGCGGCAATCGCTTCGGGCAGCTACGACATTATGGCGGCGGTAATGATAGGCGGTATGGTTCCGCCGATAGCTATCGCGCTCTCCACAACATTCTTCAAGAACCGCTGGACGGAGGAGGAACGCAAAAACGGTCTTGTAAACTACATCATGGGTCTGAGTTTCGTCACAGAGGGCGCTATCCCCTACGCGGCTTCCGACCCGCTGAGAGTTATCCCGTCCTGCGCTATCGGCGCAGCGACTGCGGGCGGACTTTCAATGGCGTTCGGCTGCACGCTTATGGCACCGCACGGCGGTATCTTCGTTATCGCGGTAGTCGGCAACTGGGCATTGTATCTGCTGTCGCTGGCAATAGGCTCGATAGTCGGAATGCTCTTGCTGGCGCTTCTGAAAAAGAAAAAATCCTAAAGTAACCGCGCAAACGCGGTAAAAAAACAGTAAATATTTTACAGGAGGAATTTATCATGGTATCGAAAAAAGTAACAGTCACAAACGAACAGGGAATGCACATGCGTCCCGCGGGCGAGCTTGCAAAGGCGGTAAAGGCGCACCCCGACTGTGAGGTAACTCTCAACGCGAACGGCAAGACCGTCAAGGCGAAAGCTCCCATGCAGATAATGAGCGCGTGTATGAAAAAGGGCTGCGAGGTCGAAATAGTATGCGACGGCGCGGACGAACAGGCAGTCCTTGACGAGATTGCGGGAATGTTCGAAAGCGGCTTCGGGGAATAACCGCCCCGAACACTGAAAAAGGGGTGAGATCATGAAAACATATCAGGGCAAAGGCGTATACGGCGCAATAGCCGTCGGTAAAATCTCGCTGTTCAAGAAACCCGACGCGGCGGTAAAGCGTATCCGCGTCGTAGACACCGACAACGAAAAAACGCGCTTCGAACAGGCAAAGGCCTTGGCAGTGCAGCAGCTTCAGGAGATATACGACAAGGCGTTAAAGGAGATCGGCGAGACAAACGCGGCGATCTTCGAGATACATCAGATGATGCTCGACGACGACGATTACAACGATTCGATAAACAACATAATCGACAGTCAGAGCGTCAACGCGGAGTACGCCGTCGCCGTTACGGCAGACAATTTCGCGGAGATGTTCGCGGCTATGGACGACGCGTATATGAAAGCCCGTGCGGCGGACGTGCGCGACATCTCGAACCGCCTGATAAACAATCTTTCGGGCAATTTCCGGATAGAAGCGCCCTCCGACGAAAAGGTCATTATCTGCGCGGGCGACCTCGCGCCCAGCGAGACGGTATCGCTCGACAAGGACAAGGTACTCGCGTTCGTAACGGCTCACGGCTCGTCAAATTCGCACACCGCTATTCTCGCGCGGAATATGAATATCCCCGCGGTGATTGGCACGGGCGACGAGTTTCTGAACGGGATAAAGGACGGCGACGAAGCAATCGTCGACGGCTACACGGGCGAAATTTTTGTCAATCCCGACGGCGAAACGCGCGAAAGACTTCTCGGAAAACAGCGCGCCGACGAGGAGAAAAAACGTCTGCTGCAAGAGTTAAAGGGCAAGGAGAACATCACGCTCGACGGCAGGAAAATCAACGTCTACGCGAACATTGGTTCTGTCGACGATGTCGGAAAGGTTCTCGCAAACGACGCGGGCGGAATAGGCTTATTCCGCAGCGAGTTCCTCTACCTTGAAAACTCCGACTACCCGACCGAGGAGCAGCAGTTCGCCGCATATAAAAAAGTGCTCGAAAGCATGGCGGGCAAAAAGGTCATTATCCGCACGCTCGACATCGGCGCGGACAAAAAGGCGGACTATTTCAACCTGAAGCCGGAGGAAAATCCCGCGCTCGGATACCGCGCGATACGCATTTGTTTAACACGCCCCGACGTATTCAAAACGCAGCTCCGCGCGCTTTACAGAGCCTCGGTTTTCGGAAATCTCGGTATAATGTTCCCGATGATAACAAGCGTTTCGGAGCTTGAAAAAATACTGGCAATATGCGAAGAAGTGAAGTCTGAACTAAAGTCGCAAGGCGCAGAATATTCGGATAAGATCGAGCTTGGCATTATGATCGAGACGCCTGCAGCGGCGATAATAAGCGACAAATTAGCGCCCATGGTAGACTTCTTCAGCGTAGGAACGAATGACCTTACACAATACACACTCGCGTGCGACAGGCAAAATCCCGATATCGAACAGTTTGTCGACACGCACCACGAAGCAATACTTCGTCTTATCGGGATGAGCGCGGAGAACGCTCACAAGCACGGCGCTTGGATAGGCATCTGCGGCGAGCTTGGAGCGGACACGACGCTCACGGAAACGTTCCTGCGTATGGGTATCGACGAGCTTTCCGTTTCACCGACATTCGTGCTCAAGGTTCGCGACGCGGTGAGAAGCATTGATCTGTCAAAATAATAAATTGAACAAAAGATATAGATAAAGGGGGCAAGGAACCAACGGTTTTTGCCCCCGGTTTGTCGTCCCGAAAATCCGCAGTTACCTGCTGTCGAAAAACGCAGCTGTGCGTCTCAAATACTTTCGGCGATCTTTATATAGTCCTCGAGCGCAAGCTCCTCTGCGCGCGCCGAGGGCTTTATCCCGAGCGACCCCAGCAGCGCGGAAAGCTCCTCCTTACTCCTGTGGAGCTCCCCCGAAAGCGGATTGACGAGCTGCTTTCGCCGCTGCGAAAACCCCGCTCTTATCAGACGGAACAGCAGCTCCTCCCGTTCCTCGGGAAGAGTATTTTTTGGCGAGACCGTCATTCTTATGACCGCGCTGTCTACGTTCGGCGAGGGCATAAAGCTGCCGCGGTTCACCCTGAACATCAGCTCGGGCGTGCTGTAATACCGCACCGCATACGAGATCGCGCCGCATTCGCGCGTGCCCGGAGCTGCACAGAGCCTGTCCGCCGCCTCCTTCTGCACCATGACCGTCATAGAACGCACGGGCAGACGGCTCTCCAGAACGCGCATAATTACGGGCGAGGTTATGTAATACGGCAGATTTGCGCAGACCGCAGTCTCCGCGCCGCCGAGCTTCTCCGCGATGACCGCCGCCAGGTCCGTTTCCATAACGTCCGCGAAAACGACCTCAACGTTGTCAAAGTCGGCGAGAGTTTCCTCGAGTATCGGCTTGAGTTTCGTGTCAATCTCAACCGCGACCACCTTTTTATAACGCTTTGCCAGCTCGCGCGTGAGCACGCCGACGCCCGTGCCTATCTCCAGAGCGCAGACCTCCGAGGGCTCGTTCGCACCCTCCAGACCCAGCTCCGCGATCTTCGGACAAACGGCGGGGTTTATCAGAAAATTCTGCCCAAGTGATTTCGTGAACGAAAACCCGTGCCGCGCGAATAATTCCTTTATCGTTCCGATATTTGTAAGCTTCATATCAATACCCGTCGTTTTCTTCAAGGCTGTCGTCATTGTCCACCCAATCGCTCACGAGGAATGTTCTGTACTCGTTCGGCGCGGTGCGCACAATAACGCGCTCTATCCCCGCGTTGATTATCATTCGCTTGCACATGGCGCACGGCTCGACCGCGCCGTACAGCCCGCCCGTTTTCGCGTCCAGACACGCGAGGTACAGATCCGCACCCAGCATATCCGAACGCGGCGCGGATATTATACAGTTCGCCTCGGCGTGCACCGAACGGCAAAGCTCGTACCGCTGCCCTTTGGGAACTCCCAGAATTTCGCGGAGGCAGCTTCCCCTGTCGGAGCAGTTCAGCCGACCGCGCGGTGCGCCGTTGTAGCCCGTCGAGATTATCTCGTCGTGCTTCACGATTATTGCGCCGAAATTTCTCCGCAGACAAGTTCCGCGCTCCGCGACCGTCTGCGCTATGTCAAGGTAATAATTTGCTTTGTCAACACGTCCCATATATCCTCACTTTGCCCCGTCAGCGCCCTTCGGTTCACCGGCGGCGCTCTCCGCCCCGTCCATTGCGGTAATTACTGTTTTCATCATCTCCAGAGCTTCCGAGCCTTTAACGTCCACCAGCATTCGCGGTCTGCCTATGGTCTCCAAACGCATACGCTTGCCGACCGCCCTTGTGACTGCGGAGAGCTTCGCCATGTCGAATTTGCTCATATAGAACACAAGATCGTCGCCTATCTGCGATATCTCCGAAACATTGGACATAGCCGCCATATTCCGCAGCCTTGCCACGTCGATAAGCCCCAGCACCGAAGCGGGCGGGTCGCCGTAGCGGTCGATAAGCTCGTCTGTGATGTCCTCCGCGTCCTCTGCGGTAACGATACGCGCTATCTTGCGGTAGCAGTCCACCCTCTGCGCCTGATTGGAGATATACTTTTCGGGAATAAACGCGTTTATCCGTATATCGACAAGGCACTCCTCCTTGTGAACGTTCTTCTCGCCGCGCTCCTCGCGGACAGCCTCGTCCAGAAGCTGCAAATACATATCGTAGCCGACGTTCGCCAGATGTCCGCTCTGCGACGAACCGAGAATATTTCCCGCGCCGCGTATCTCAAGATCGCGCAGCGCTATGCGAAATCCGCTGCCGAACTGCGTGAACTCGCGGATAGCGTCAAGACGGCGCTGTGATATCTCCGACAGAACTTTCCCCGGCTTAAACGTAAAGTACGCGTAGGCGCGCTTGTTTGTTCTTCCCACGCGCCCGCGCAGCTGGTGAAGCTGCGCCAGACCCATATAGTCCGCGTTCTCGATTATCAGCGTGTTGACGTTCGGCACGTCAACGCCCGTTTCGATTATCGTCGTGCACACCAGCACGTCAAGCTCGCCGTCGAGCAGTCTGCGCCAGACCTCCAGAAGCTGATCCTCGGACATTTTGCCGTGCGCCACGCCTATCTTAGCTTCGGGCACAAGCGACTGCAATTTATCCGCGCACTTATAAATGGATTCAATACGGTTGTGGATATAGTAGACCTGTCCACTGCGGCGCAGCTCTTTCTGTATCGCTTGCATAACGATACCCCAATCGTGCTCGATAACGTAACTCGCGACAGGCTGTCTGTCCTGCGGAGGTTCGTCGAGAACGCTCATGTCGCGGATGCCGCTCATCGCCATATTGAGCGTTCTCGGGATAGGCGTTGCCGAGAGCGACAGAATATCCACGCCGCTGAACGAGGTCTTGAACTTGTCCTTGTGCGCAACGCCGAAACGCTGCTCCTCGTCGATAATGACAAGCCCCAAGTCCTTGAATTTCACGTCGTTCTGGATTATCCTGTGCGTGCCGATGACCATATCAATGCGGCCGCTCGCCAGACCTTTCAGTATCTCCTTTTGCTCCGAAGCGCTCTTGTAGCGCGACAACAAGGCGATATTTATCGGGAAACCCTCCATTCGCCCGCCCGCAGTCTGATAGTGCTGCCACGCAAGCACCGTAGTAGGCGCGAGCAGCGCGCACTGTTTCCCCGCATCCACGCACTTGAACGCCGCACGGAGCGCCACCTCGGTCTTGCCGAAGCCCACATCGCCGCAAAGCAGACGTTCCATGGGCTGCGGACGCTGCATATCAGACTTTATCTCGTCGATACAGCGCAGCTGCGAATCGGTCTCGATATACGCGAAATGCTGCTCGAAATCCTCTTGCAGACTGTCGTCCTCGGGGAACGCAAAGCCTTTCGACCTCATTCGCTTGCCGTAAAGCTCGATAAGCTCCGCCGCCATTTCCTTTGCGGCAACCTTTGCTTTGGCTTTAGATTTCGTCCACTGTTCGGAATTCAGCTTGTTGAGCTTAACGCTCGAAACGTCGCCCGTGCCGATATAGCGCGACACAAGGTCAAGCTGCGTTACGGGAACGTGCAGCACGTCCGCGCCCGCGTATTTTATGCGGAGATAGTCCTTTGCCACGCCGCCTGTTTCTATCTTGTGAACGCCGTCGAACACGCCTATACCGTGCGCGTAATGCACCACGAGGTCGCCGACCGAAATATCCTCGAGCGAACGTATCTCCTCACCCTTTTTCTTTTTGGGAACGCGCCGCCGAGCCGCGTGCACCGCCGTATGCGTAAACACGCACAGTCCGCTTTCAAGGTACTCCGCGCCTGCCGAAAGCGTGCCCTGTGCGACTATCACCTTTTCCGGGATAACGTCCTCGGAATTATCATAATACTGCGCGTTAAAGCCGTCGTTTATCAGGTCTTGCGCGAGATTTTTCGCGCCCTTTTCCGTTCCCGCGAAGATAAAGCAGCACATTTTCTTCTCGAGGAAGTTTTTCAGCTCGTCCTCGAGAATTTTGTATTCGCCGCTCCAGGTGCCCGTCTGAACCGCGCCATGAACGTTTATCATCGTTCCAAGCTCCAGACCCCCGCCGCGCATAAACGAATCGAAATACACGCGCGTTCTGCCGTCAAGCACGGAATAAAGCTCCGATTTCGTGAGCATAAAACGATCAAGCCCCTTGCAGATACGCGCCTCGTCGACCAGTATCTTCAAATCCTCGGCGTGCTGCAAAGCCGCGCCGCGAAAGCTCTCGCGCACTGCGGTGTTCTCACACACGAAAACGCGCTGCACATAATCGAACACTGTCGCCTCTTCCTCATAGCAAAGAGGAAAAAATCTGTCGGCGCTGTACAATTCCATACCGCCGCGCAGCTTTTTCACGTCGTCCGCAAGCCGCGTTTTAATGTCCTCGGCTTTTTTTCCGCGCAGCTTTCCGGCGAGCGCTTCGATACGTCCGCAAAGCTCCTCGGCATTGTCGAAAAGCGTTTCGCGCGCGGGAGAGACCGCTATCCTGTCAAGCGAACCCGTTCTCCGCTGCGTTTCGATATCGAACTCCGCCATACTGTCAATGCTGTCGCCCCACAGCTCGATACGGTACGGCGCGCTGCTGCTCGGCGGGAACACGTCCACAATGCCGCCGCGCACGGAGAACTGCCCTGCGCCCTCTATCATATCCGCGCGCGCGTACCCCGCCGCTATAAGCCGCGCGGTAAGCTCCTCAAGCGCGATCTCGTCCTCGTCCGAGAGCGTGACCGTGCGCCGCTTCAGCTCCTCGGGCGGTATCGTCAGCTGAGCCGCCGCTGCTGCCGAACATATTACCGCCTTGCAGCCCTCATTCAGCAGTGCGTTCAGCGCGAAAATGCGCTTGTGTTCGTACTCACGGGAAGCCGCCTCCGCGTCCGCCAGCACAAATTCCTTTTCGGGATAGAGCAGCGCCGCGTTCTCCCCGAGCATCATATTGATGTCCGTACAGAGCTTCTGCGCCTCGCCCTCGCTCTCCGCGACAACAAGCGCGGGCGTATCCGAACTGACGAGCGCCGCGATAAAATGCGCCTTGTGAATATGCGAAACGCCCGTTACAAGAGCGGGCAGCGTGTTTGAGGGGTCGCCGAGATACTTTTGCAGACGGACAAAATCGGGATTTTGCCGTGCCGCGTTTACAAAAAAATTCATTCCGTCCACCTTATTCCGGTTCAATGCCGCATTTTTCGGCGGCTTCCTCTGTGTACATAATGCTGTTTATCATCGGGAAACCGCACGGCAGCCCCGAAAGAGCTTCCTCGGCAGCCTTATAATATTCCCTGTCGAAATTGTCTGCGTTCAGCGCTTTCACGTCGAAAAGCGTTAAACGCAGCTGATTGCCGTTCGCCGAGGTAAATAAAATTTCGTTGCATACACAGCCGAATTCATTTGTGAATTTCTGTGTAAAATCGACCTCCGAGATCACCTTACCGCTCATAGCCACCTCACGAATTGTATTTGTTCATAGCCTCGTCCGTTTTCCCCTGAACCATAAGTTCAAGACAGGCGACGGCATTCTGAAAGCATTGCTCCAGCTTCTCGCCGTCCTCCTTTTTGAAATGACCGAGAACCCAGTCGGCGAGCTTGTAGTCGGGGTGCGGCTTTGCACCAACACCCATTTTTATCCTCGGAAACGCGTCGCTGCCCGACAGGTAAATAATGCTCTTTATGCCGTTGTGACCGCCGTCGCTGCCCTTACGCCGAATACGCAGCCGCCCCGGTTCAAGCGAAATATCGTCGAATACGATAACAGTGCGCTCGGGCGGTATCTTGTAGAAGCTCATCGCCTCGGTGACCGCCTCGCCGCTGTTGTTCATAAAGGTTGTCGGCTTCATTATCAGGCAGCGCTTGCCGCCGATCACCGCATCGCACGTCAGCGACTTGAACCTCACCTTTTTACAGGATAATTTATACTTTTCACAAAGCGTATCGACCGTCATAAAACCGATATTGTGGCGGGTGTTCTCGTACTGTGTGCCTGGATTTCCCAGACCGCAGATGATGTATTCCGCCGCACCCGACGGCTCGGGCGTTCTGCCGCTTTCAAGCTGCTTGAATATATCAAATACAGACATTTCCATAACCTTTCCTTAATTTAAACGCGCAAAGCCCGCCCGAAAAATTCTCCCGAGCGGTAATTGCTTTTATAATATTGTATCACATTTTCGGCGATTTGTCAATAACGACGCGTCATTAAGGTGAAATTTTCGTGCCCCACTTGAAAAATCCCGCAATTTGTGGTATAATATTAAGCGGTGTGTTATATACATAAAGCGGACAGACTTTATTCCGTCAATTTAGCCGAAAATTGCGGTCAAAGGAAACCGAAAATTGTGAAATATGAGGTGACTTATGAAAGCCGATTTGCACTGCCATACTACTATATCCGATGGTTCTCTCGGAATATCGGATATCATCAAGCAAGCTGACAGAGACAACGTTCGCTATCTTGCGATAACCGACCACGACAGTCTGGCATCGCTCTCACGCTCGGCGGTATTGGGAAAGCGCTACAACGTAACGGTCATTCCCGCCGCGGAGTTTTCCGCGTTTGACGGCGCGCGCAAAAAAAAGGTGCATATTCTCTGCTATATGCCCGAGAAGCCCGACAGGCTCGAGGGGCTGTGTCTGCGCACCTCCGAGGGCAGAATGAAGCTTGGAAAAAGTATCGCCATGCGCGTTCTGGAAAAATATCCCATTACGCTGGAGAGCATACTTCGGTATTCCGCGGGAAGCAAGGCTATCTACAAGTGTCATATAATGCACGCGCTTATGGACTACGGCTACACGACCGACCTGTACGGCAGCGTTTACGAGGAAATATTTGACGCAAAGGACGGTCTGTGCGCGGCGCAAGTCCAACAGGAGGCGGACTTCTACCCCGACGTGCGCTTCGTGACTACGCTCATAAAGGCAAGCGGCGGAATTTCGGTAATGGCGCACCCCAAGGTCTACGACAGTTTGGATTTACTTGAAGAACTGGCTGCCGAGGGCGCTATCGACGGCGCGGAGGTGTGGCATTCAAGCGCGGACGAAGCGTTCCGCAGTCAAGTTACGGAGCTTTCAAAGCAGTATGGGCTTATCACAACGGGCGGCTCGGACTTCCACGGGTTCTACAATCACTACGCGATACAGATAGGCTCCAATCCCACGCCCGAAGAGGAGCTTGAGAAAATATTAAATCACAAAATAAAGGCTATGTAAAAGAGGTTTGGAAAATGGACATCAAAGAACAAGCACTGAAAAAGCATTACAAATGGCAAGGGAAGATCGAGGTCGTTTCCCGCGTGCCGATAGAAACGCGCGAGGACTTGTCGCTCGCGTACACTCCCGGGGTAGCGCAGCCTTGCCTTGAAATTGCGAAAGACCCCGAGCTGTCGTACAAGCTCACGCGGCGGAGCAACCTCGTCGCGGTCATCACGGACGGCACGGCAGTGCTGGGTCTGGGCGACATCGGCGGACTTGCGGGAATGCCCGTAATGGAGGGCAAGTGCTGTCTGTTCAAGGAATTCGGCGGCGTTGACGCGTTCCCCTTATGCGTGAAAAGCAAGGACCCCGACGAGATAGTCCGCACGATAGAGCTTATCGCGGACAGCTTCGGCGGCATAAACCTCGAGGATATTTCCGCGCCGAGGTGCTTCGAGATCGAGGCTAAGCTCAAAGAGCGTCTTGATATTCCCGTGTTCCACGACGACCAGCACGGCACGGCGATAGTCGTCGGCGCTGCGATGATGAACGCGGTAAAGCTGGCGGGCAAAAAACTTGGCGAGATAACCGTCGTTATCAACGGAGCGGGCTCGGCGGGTATCGCGATAGGCAAGTTTTTACTTAAATTGGGAATTGGAAATTTAATAATGGTGGATATCGGCGGCATAATAAATCGTGACGAGAACTACGAAAATCCCGCACACGCCGAGATCTCGAAAATCACCAACAAGAACAACATAAAGGGCGGTCTGGCGGACGCAATGCGCGGCGCGGACGTGTTCGTCGGCGTGTCCAAGCCGAATTTGGTAACGCCAGATATGGTGAAGTCAATGGCGGACAAGCCCGTGCTGTTCCCGATGGCGAACCCCAATCCCGAGATAACCTATGAGCTTGCCAAGGAAAGCGGCGCGTATATTGTCGGCACAGGACGCAGCGACTACCCGAACCAGATAAACAACGTGCTGGTGTTCCCGGGAGTGTTCAAGGGAGCGCTGTCTGTACGCGCAAAGGCTATCACCGAGGAAATGAAGCTCGCGGCGGCTCACGCAATTGCGGCGTTGGTTACAGACGACAAGCTGTCAGCGGATTATATTATCCCGTCCGCGCTCGACAAGAGCGTTGCCGACGCGGTTGCCAAGGCAGTCGCGGACGAGTGGATACGTTCACAGAAATAAGCGGTAAACATCGGGCAAAACACACGAACTTGCCCTTTTAATATAAGGAGGATAAAAATGACTTACGAATATACGCCGCGCGGAGTGTGCTCGCGCAAGATGATTTTGGAAGTAGAGGACGGCATAATTACCGACCTTAAAGTCGAGGGCGGCTGCAACGGAAATTTACAGGGCATTTCCAAGCTCGTCAAGGGAATGAAGATCGACGAGGTGATTGAGCGTCTGTCGGGAATACGCTGCGGCTCAAAGCCCACGTCCTGCCCCGCGCAGCTTGCGGAAGCGCTCAAGCAGCTCAAAGCCGCGAATTAACGGAGGTGGCGTATGCGCATACCCGAATTGTTCAAGGACGGTCACACTGTTTTATCGTTTGAGATTTTCCCGCCCAAAAAGGACGGCTCGATTGAAACGGTCTACAAAACGCTGGACGAGCTTACCGATCTTAAGCCCGATTTTATCAGCGTTACATACGGAGCGGGCGGCTCGCAGCCCGGCTGCTCCACGCGCGAGATCGTGAGCATTATCAAGGAGAAATACCGCACCGAATCAATAGCGCACCTGACTTGCGTAAATTCGACGAAAGCCGATATCGACCGCGTTATCGGAGAGTTCAAGGAGCACGGCATTGAGAACGTGCTGGCGCTGCGCGGCGACATCAACCCCGATATCGAGCCGAAAAAGGAGTTTCTCCACGCCTCCGACCTAATCGCGTATATGAAAGAGCGGAGCGATCTGAGCTTTTCGGGCGCGTGCTATCCCGAGTGTCACGCCGAGGCTTCCTCGCTTGATGAGGATATCGCGAATTTAAAGCGCAAGGTCGACGCGGGCGCGTCTCATCTGGTGTCGCAGTTGTTTTTCGATAACGAACATTTCTATGCGTTCCTCGAAAAGGCGCGCGCGGCGGGCATAAACGTGCCGATAGAAGCGGGCATTATGCCGTGCGTCAACGCAAAGCAGATACAGCGTATGGTGACTATGTGCGGAGCGTCGCTGCCCGTGAAGTTCACGCGGCTTATAGCGCGTTACGGCGATGATCCCGACGCTATGCGCGAAGCGGGTATCGCCTACGCGGTCGATCAGATAATCGATCTCGCTGCGAACGGAGCGGACGGTATTCATTTGTACACGATGAACAACCCGTATGTCGCACGGAAGATCAGCGAGAGCGTTTCCAAGGTGATAAGATGATAGACAGGGCATTGGCGCTGCGCTACATGGGCTGGCGCGGCGAACCCGACGAGCGCGTCCGCGCGCTTATGGACGAATGCGAGACGGAGCTGCTCGCAGCGGCTAAGCCGCGTTTTGTCTGGAGAGTATTTGACATATCGCGCTCCGAGGGCGGAATCGAGCTTTCGGGGTGCGGTTTTCTGTTGACGGGGAACGATATTGCGCGGCATCTGGACGGCTGCACGAAGGCAGCGGTCACGGCGGCAACGCTTTCTGCGGACGCGGACAGGCTGCTGAAGCGGCTTCAGCTTGAGGACGGCGCAAAGGCAATGGCGGCAGACGCTCTGGCAAGCGTACTCGCCGAGCAGACCTCGGAATCGGCGCGTGGGGATATTCTCGCCGAAATGGAGGGTTACTCCGCAACGTGGTGCTATGCGGCGGGTTATGGGGATTTTCCGCTTGAAATCACTCCGATGCTGATAACAGCCGCTGATGCGACCAGAAAGATCGGCATAAGCTGCACGGGCTCGAATATGATAACGCCGCAGAAGAGCATTGTCGGGATAATCGGACTGTCCAAAAACGAGGTCGGCAACAAACAACAAAGAAGCTGTGAAAACTGCAATATGCGCGAAAGCTGCAAATTCCGCGCTGCGGGAGGAAAATGCACATAGACCGTATAAGTTGTTCCCGTTTCTAATTTCCACCAAAATATCACACGATTTCCCTTGACAAATTTTTATGATTGTTATATAATAAATCTGTACAAACAAGGTATTTAGCGGACTAATGCGGTAATACTTATCGTATATGGTATTGTCCGGGAATTATGTACAGAAAGGAAACCGATGCAATAATGGATGTCGAAAGCTATCATCTTAATTTTGTCACGGAGGAATACGGAGAGGACGGTATCCTCAAAAAGTTCGGGATAAAGTACCCCGACAACTTTAATTTCGGCTATGATATAATTGACAAGTTCGCCGAGCTTGAACCCGACCGCCGCGCGCTCTGGTGGGTCGATCTGGAAGGCAACGAAAAGCTGCTCACATTCGGCGACTTGTCAAGGCTGTCGAACAAGGCGGCGAATATGTTTACGGATATGGGCATTAAAAAGGGCGACTGCGTAATGCTCGTTCTTAAACGGCACTATCAGTTCTGGTATGCCCTGTATGCACTTATTAAAATCGGCGCGATCGCGATACCCGCGACACATCTGCTCACGCCCAAGGACTTCACCTACCGTTTTAATGCCGCGAACGTCAAGGCGGTAATCGCCACACACGCGGGCAAGGTGGGGCAGTATATCGAGGAAGCGGAGAAGCTCGCCGATCACGATATCGACTGCAACTTTATGGTGAACGGCTGCCGCGACGGCTGGATCGACTTTGACGAGGAGATTGAAAAATATCCCGACACAATGGAGCGCATCGACACCAAGGCAGACGAACTGTTCTTGATGTACTTCACCTCGGGAACGACGGGCTATCCGAAAATGGCGGTGCACGACCACACGATCGCCCTCGCGCAGATACAGACCGCCAAGCACTGGCACAAGGTCGACCCGAACGGAATACATCTCACCATTTCGGACACGGGCTGGGCGAAAGCCGCGTGGGGCAAAATTTACGGGCAGATCGCCATGGGCACGTGCAATTTCGTGTACGATTTCGACAAATTTATCCCCGACAATATGCTGCGGATAATCGAGAAATACAAGATAACCACGCTCTGCGCGCCACCTACGATGTTCCGCTTTTTCATCGCCGAGGGTCTCGAAAAGTACGACCTGTCGAGCCTTAAATACTGCAACATCGCGGGAGAAGCACTCTCGGCGGAGGTTTTCAACAAGTGGTACGAGTACACGGGGCTGAAGCTCATGGAGGGCTTCGGGCAGTCGGAATCCACCTGTCTTATCGGCAACATTATCGGAATGGAGCCTAAGCCCGGTTCAATGGGCAAGCCCACTCCGCTGTACGAGGTTGATCTCGTGGACAGCGAGGGCAACTCCGTGCCGCCGGGAGTAGTCGGCGAGATAGTCGTCAAGGGCGAATACTGCAAGACCCCGGGGCTTTTCCGAGGCTACTACAAGAGCAAGGAGCTCACCGACAAGGTGTGGTATGACGGCTATTATCATACGGGCGACACCGCCAAGCGCGACGAGGACGGCTATTACTGGTATGTCGGACGCAACGACGACGTTATCAAGTCCAGCGGCTACCGCATAGGTCCGTTCGAGGTCGAGAGCGTTCTGGTGACGCACCCCGCTGTGCTGGAATGCGCCGTGACGGGAGCGCCGCACCCTATCCGCGGCGAGGTTGTTAAGGCGACGATAGTCCTCGCGAAAGGCTACGAGCCGAGCGAGGAGCTTAAAGTGGAGATACAGAACCACGTCAAGCGCAACACCGCGCCGTACAAATATCCGCGCGTGGTGGAGTTCGTGGACGAGCTGCCCAAGACGGTCAGCGGCAAGATACGCCGCACCGAAATTCGCAAGCACGATTTCGACGGCGCAAAGAAATAAAAAATTGTTCTACAAGCAAAGCCCGAGCGGAAAACTCGGGCTTTAATTATTCGGATTTTAATTTCCAGTGCGCCAGCGTTATCGCTTCAAACCCTTGCGGCGAGAGTATCGGCTTTAAAATGCGCTCCATTGTCTCAGCGGAGAGCTTTCTGTTTTCCGCGAACTCCGCGCCCGCCTTTTTCACGTCCGCGAGATAACCCTCGCGCTGGCGTTTCGCCTTTTCCGCGATAAACAGCTCGCCCTCGGGACACATTATCGCCGTGTAGTGACCGTCGCCGCAGATAAGGTCGTACTCCTTGAGCAGCGCTGGGTACATGGGCTTCGCGTCGACGTAGCCGCAAGTCGTGATGACAACAAGGCGCTTTTCGTGCATACTTTCGTCGCGCAGCTCGTGGAACGACGCGTTTTTGTCCTCGACAAGATTTCCCATATACGGCAGCATAAACGGCAGACATCTGTCCGTCATTGCCTTAAGCTGGCTCGGCATTCCGAAAAAGTACAGCGGAAAGCTCTCGATAATAATATCCGCAGCCTCAATCTTGCCGTACAGCTCCTGCATATCGTCCTGTATCACGCACTTCCCCTGTGTCTTGCTCCAACAGGAAAAGCACCCCACGCACGGCTTTATGTTCAGCTTGTACAGGTTTACGTACTCGACCTGCGTGCCCTCGGGAAAACCGCTCACAAACGCCTTTGTGATGTTGAGCGTGTTGGAGCGCTCCGATTTCGGGCTGCCGTTCAATACCAAAACTTTCATTTGTTCTCCTTATTTTACAGGCTGCGCTCCGCCGTCGGTCTCCTCCTCTTCGGGGAACAGAACCTCGCGGCGCGCGTTTATGCTGTAATAGTAGTGCCGTCCGCAGACGGTGATCACTCCCTCGCGGAAGCTCTCGCCGTTCAGGTCGGCGCATTTCAGATTGTCGAAAATATCCGAGCCCATACGCTTGACGTAGGATTCGCGCCTTGTCCACGCTGTGAAAAACTCGGCGGGCTTGTACGCGGAACTGCGAAACTCCGCAAGCTCGCTCTCGGTCATAAACGCCTTTGCAAGCTCGTCCGTTTTCTCCGCCGAATACGGACGTTCGCGCTGAACGTCAACGCCGATATTCGCGCCCTCTCCTATCTCGATAACGCACGCCGCGCAGCCCTCGCTGTGCGATATGCTGAAATCCAGATCGTCGCGGTCAACACGCGGACGACCGCGACCGTCGAGCGTTATGTTCAGCTCTGCGCGGTTTATTCTGTTCTTTTGCAGCAGATTATCCAACAGCAGAAACCCACACGCCGAGTCGCAGAATGCGTTTCCGCGCTTCGAGAGAATGTCCTCGAAATAACCTCGGCTGCCCTCGCCGTAATTCGCCGCCGCACTCTCAATACGCGCGCGCAGAATACTCCCGCCCGTCACTATCGAAGCCGTAAAATCAATCTTTGTCATTTTCAATCATACACCGCACTTCTATCCATTGAGGTAAACAGCATACTTCCTTTAGCCTTTACCGTGCCGTCCGCCGAGATCACCGCCGAAAACTCATACGCACCCGCGCCCGACATCGTGCATTTCACATCGATCGTGAGCGTATCGCCCGGGATAACGGGCTTCAGGAACTTGAAGTCCTTGACCTTTAAGAGAACATACAACTTGCCCTCGTCGTCGGCAGCGCCGTCGGGCGCTATCACCAGACTGCAAAGCTGCGCCGCACACTCGATAAGCAGCACGCCCGGCATTATCGGCGCTTCGGGGAAGTGCCCGATAAAATACGGCTCGTTCACCGAAACGTTTTTAATGCCCTTTGCGGAAACGTTCGGCTCAAGCTCGAGCACACGCTCTATCATCTGAAACGGCGGGCGCTGCTTAATGCGCTTGTTTATCTCAAGCAAATTCATCATAAGCTCAGCCCCCCGTCAAGCACCACGACTTGCCCCGTAACGTAGTCGAACGCCTCCGAGCAGAGCGCCGCGACCATATTCGCCACGTCCGCAGCGCTGCCGAATTTCCCCATTGGTATCGCCTTTATGTAGGCTTCCTTTTTGTCCTCGGGAATAGCGTCGATCATCTCCGTTTCGATAAAGCCGGGCGCGACCGCGTTCACGGTTATGCCGCGCGGAGCAAGCTCCTTTGCGAGCGTCGCGGTCATGGAGTTCACCGCACCCTTGGTCGCCGAGTAAACGCCCTGACCCTCCACCGCCAGCACCGAGCTTACAGAAGAGATGTTGATTATCTTACCGCATTTTTTGCTCATCATTTTGAGCGCCGCCTGCTGTGCGCAGTGGAAGTAGCCTTTTATGTTTATGTCGAGACTGCGCGACAGCGAGTCCTCGTTTATCATCAGCAGATACGCATCGTCGACAACGCCCGCGTTGTTTACAAGCACGTCAAGCTGTCCGAACTCCTTCTGCACCTCGCGGAACATACCCTGAACCGCCTTTAAGTCGGAAGTGTCCGCCTTGAACGCAGCAGCTTTCCGTCCGAGCTTTTCTATCTCGGCGACCACCTCCGCAGCTTTCGCTTCGTTGGAGTTGTAGTTGACGGCAATGTCGTAGCCGCACTCCGCGAGCTTTACCGCGCAAGCTCTGCCTATTCCCCGGGAAGCTCCCGTAACCAATGCAACCATAACGTCACCTCAATCAACTTTCTTCAGCACAACAGCCGAATATTGTCCACCAACACCGAATGAAGCCGCCAGAGCGCACCTGTATTTGTTCTCGGAGATCATCTTAGCCGCATACGCTGCCTGTTTGGCGCTTGCCGCTGCCCTCGATTCGCCTATATCCCGCTTGAGCTGCACCACGGGAACGCTGCCGAACAATTCCGCGCAAACGTTATTTTCGATTTCGTCAACAGTTTTGTTGCCGTTCGCGAAGCCGCACACGAGGTCAATATCCTTGACCGAAACGCCCGCCGCCGCGCACGCTTCCTCTATCGCCGTTTTAAGAGCGCTCTCCGAGCCTTTCAATGTGCCAAACTCGACGGACTTATGCGCGGTCGCCCAGCCCGCAAGTTCCGCGTATTTTTTCGCGCCGCGCTTGTCTGCGCTGTTTTCGTTTTCCAGAATTAACGAAACCGAGCCTTCTCCGAGCATTCCGCCAAGCAACCCAAGTTTGCCGTACAGATATTCGGTAACGTCGGTGTTTTCGTCTGTACCCGAGGCTACCATAATTTTTTCGTCGCCGTTCCTGATAACGTCGGCGGCGTAGCAAAGGCTCTGTAAGCCCGCCTGAATACTGTTCGCGTTGGTGACGTTGTAGCCCTTTATCCCCGCGAAAATGCTGAAATAACCGCCTGCCGCGTTGTACACGGTGTTCGGAAACGAAAACGCCGAGCCGTTAGCCGTGCCGTTCTCAATAACGTTTTTCTGGAAGCCGACGATCTCAGTCATAGGACCGTCCGCCGTTCCCACAACGATACCGATATCCTTTTCGTTTTCATCGCAGATCGTAATACCCGCGTCCGCAAGCGCCCTCATTCCGCTTATGAGCTGCAGCTGCGAAAAACGGTCGAGCTTGCGGTAAAATGCCATTTTAATGCCATGCTCTTTGTAGTCGTCCGAGGATATTTCGCACTTCGGATTTCCCAAAAGCTCGCCGATACCCGTAATGAAAATTCTGTCCTTGTTGGTGCGGTCGGGAATTTCGCGCGGTTCCTTCGCGAATACGATAGACGCGTTGTTGCCGCCGAACGCAAACGAATTTGAAGCCGCGTAATTAATGTTCTTTTCGCGCTTGGTATTTGGCACGAAGTCGATAGCGCCCGCCTTTTCTTTCAGCGCTTCGAGGTTCTCATCGGTATAGCCGATAGTCGGCGGCACGGTATTCCCGCAGACCGCCTTGACCGTCAATACCGCCTCGATTGACCCCGCCGCGCCCAGACAGTGCCCCGTCATGGACTTGGTGGAGCTTACGGACAAATGGTCGTTCCCGTCGAAAAGGGTGTGCAGCGACAAAAACTCTGCCTCGTCGTTCTTCGCCGTGCCCGTGCCGTGCGCGTTGATGTAGTCGATATCGTTCGGCGTAAGCCCCGAATTGGCGATCGCACGTTTTATCGCGAGCATCTGCCCCTTGCCCTCGGGGTCGGGAGCGGTTATGTGGTGCGCGTCGGAGGAAACTCCGCTGCCCAGCACCTCGCAGTAAATCTTCGCGCCGCGAGCCTTTGCGTGCTCGTAGCTCTCGATTATGAGCACACCCGCGCCCTCGCCGAGCGTAATGCCGCTTGAACGGTTAAACGGCGAACAGGAGTTCTCGTCAAGCGCGTGCAGCGCGTGAAATCCCGCAAAAGCAAGCGATGAAAAGCTGTCCGAGCCGCCCGCGACAAACGCGTCCGCCTTGCCCGCGCGGATAAGGTCAGCCGCGTAGGAAAGCGAGATAGTTCCCGCCGCGCAGGCGTTTACGATATTCGCGGTAGTGCCGTTCAGCCCGAAATGCACAGCGACATTGTTCGCGATGGCCGCCGCTGGCATTTTCAGGATATCGGCTTTATTGCCGCCGCCGTTTTTCAGTTCGTCGGTGAAATACTTGTCGATACTCGCCGCGCCGCCGACACAGTTGCCAACGATAACGCCTATGCGGTCGGAGTTATCCTCGGTTATCTCGTACCCCGAATCCGCGAGCGCCTCTCCCGCCGCCTTAATGCACAGCAGCGACGAGCGGTCGTAGTCCTCGCCCGACAAATCCTTTGAAGCGGTCAAGACCTCTGCGCCAACATTAGCGTAGCAGCTGTCTGTGTTGACGGACTTCACCTCGCGGATACCCGTCACGCCGTTCACCGCCGCGCTCCAGCACTGCTCGGTATTTTCGCCGAGCGCGCATACAAGCCCCAGACCCGTAACAACAACTCTTCTGTTATCGCTCATATCACTCACCCTGATGCTCCTCAACATACTTTGCAAGCGTCTCGATAGTCCGGAAGTTCTCTCTTGCCGCGCCGGTCATCTGAACGCCGAAAAGGCCGTCGATGCCCGCGATTATCTCAATAGAGTCAATGGAATCCAGTCCGATATCGTCGCCGAAAAGCTCCGAATCAAACTCAAGCTCGTCCTCGGGGATCCTCAGATTTTCCACCAGCATACCCTTGATCTTCTCGCAAATTTCCTGATTAGCCATTGTAATTTCTCCTTTGAAAAATATGAATTTCGGTTATAAGAACCTGTCCGCATAGCCCGAAATGCACGCATTATGCTGCGCAAGACGGACGTTGAGCGGCTATGCGGACGGGTTCTAAGCCGTTACTTAATGATATTGACCGCAGTCGCCGTAACGCTCGACCATTTGAGCGTACAATCCGCGAACCGCCTTTTCCGCTTCGGCTATGAGCTGCCGCGCGTATTTGCTGTGCCGCATATTCTCGGGACAAGCGCTCTCGATAGGCTCTCCGACGAGCAGCTTTTGTCTCATTCCGAATATGGGTGAATACGTTCCGTAAACCGCGCACGGCACGATAGGCACGCCCTTTTTCGCCGAGAGAAGCGCCGCTCCGGGCTTAAATTCGTGTATCTCGCCGTCGCGCGAAAGTCCTCCCTCGGGGAAGATCATCAACGTGCCGCCGTTGTCGACGACCGCTTCAGCCGCTGCGTACCAAGAACCGTCCGCCTCGTCAAGGTTTATCGGAATGCTTCTGCACCACGAGATCATTTTGCCCGTGCGCTTCTTCTCGTACCACTGCTTCTTGACGAGAATGTACGGCTTGTAGCGCCACAGAACCGCGGGCGCGAACGCTCCGTCAAAGTGGTGCGTATGGTTGCCGACGAAAACGCACGGCATACCCTTCAGCCGCTTTTTGAGCATTTTGTCCGCATATATTACCTTTGGACGAAACAGAAAATACACCGTCCATGTGATTAGCACCTGAAAAAAACTGCCCCACAGCGTTTGCTTTATCGGGGATTTTTCGTTCACAATACCGCCCCTTTTGATTGCGTTTCAATAGACTACATTAAATATTATAACCGCCCCGACAATTTTTTTCAATGGGCAAACGGTGACAAGCCGAGACATAAGGGTCAATATGCCGCATAATTGTTGCGTTGGGGCGGTTTTTCTACTATTTAAACAAATTGAGCGACTGATTGGGCGGTTTCGCTGATATTTTTAGCTAACAAGTATTAACTTTTGTTAATATACCCAAACGTGGTTTACAGTTTATTCCAGACTCAGATCCTCAACCAGACGCGAAACCTCGGCGCGGTTTTTCAACCGTATTCCCTCCTTGAGAAGCTCGGCGTCGGCAGGGTAGAGCGAGCTTATCGGGGTCTTGTACACGGCAAGCGGCTCGTCGCAGCCCTCCTCCATAAGCGCGATCTTTCCCTCGTATTCACGCAGCACAAAGCACACCGCGTCCGCCGAAGCATTGGCGAGCGTTAAGGTTTGTGCCGTAAGCAGCAGCGACGCGGCAAGCACAATAGACTTTCCGTAGTTCGACATAAAAACAACTCCTTTGCAGTTTTTTCCGATAACGGTATTATCCGCAAAACGGGCTTCTTTATACCTCGGCTGCGGCTATTGGTACAGGCTCTTAATTTGCCGAAAAACAAAAGACGCTGCCGATTAGCGGCAGCGCCCATGTGTTATACCTCGGTAAACGCGTCCTTGCCGAGACCGCAGGTCGGACAGGTCCAGTCGTCGGGGAGATCCTCGAACTTCGTTCCCGCTGCGATACCGTTGTCGGGATCGCCGACAGCCTCGTCATAGACGTAGCCGCAAGGGCATTCATACTTCTTCATGTTAATAACTCCTTTCCGGTTTTTAAATAAATTATAGCACTGTTTCAAGACTTTGTCAAGCCGAAATCTGAGCGTTTTTGTCTTTTTTCGGAATGAAAGTCAGAGCCGCTATCACGACAATCATTACTATCGTTTCGGAAAGGCTGCCCTCAAGACCGAAAGTTCCTCCCGTCCAAAGCTCCATATTCTCCGCAAGCTCAAATCTGAACACCGAGCCGCCCGCGTCCATTCCGCTTACTGGAAGTCCGTAGAAATTCCCCTGAACCAGATTCCATATCGAATGCGCTGCACAGCATACGAACAAGCTGTCAAAGCGCAGCGCCAGCAGCGCAAACATAATTCCCGTCAAAGTGAGGTTTATGAGAACGATAAAGTTAAATCCCGCGTTCATTATATGCATAAGCGAAAAGAACAAGGAGCTTATCAGCACCGCCGCCCACAGTGGGAGCTTTTGCGACAGCGACGGCATAAAGAAGCCCCTGCAGAGTATTTCCTCCTCCGCGCCCTGAATGAGCCAGCCTACACACATCAGCACAAAAAACAAACTGTTGTCAAGAGACGTTCCGACATATTTTGCAGCGCCGAAAGCAAAGGATATCAGCAGCGTCAAGGAGAACATCGCAAACCCCGCGATAATTCCGATAAAGTATTTTACGGCAGAACCTTTTTTAATGAAACCCATGCTGTTAAGGCTGCGGCGCTCTATAAAGCGGCAGTAGATCACGCACAGCACGGCAGGAAATATTGTCGAGAGCAGCTGCGTTATCATAATTTCGGCTGTCGGGTTCATGCTCCATTGCATTATAAGAGCGGATATCTGCTCCGCGTCGGGCGCGGGCCGAATTGAAAAGAGCTTAACGAAAATTGTGACATAAATTGCGATACTTTGAGGAATCTGCACGATCGAAAATACCAGCACGAACATAATTATCTGCACAAACCACGGCGGCTGAAATTTCGCCTGTTTTGCTCCATCCGTAAAATGCGCTCCCGAAAAAACAGTTTGCAGCTTCATAATATCCCCCGTTTATAATGTGTATCTTTTATATATACATTATACTCGATATATAATTATTTGTCAATATATTTTTCAGAAATTCTAAAAAAAATTTTGCCTCATATTTCAGAGGCAAAATCGGTTATTCTTCCTTGCCGCCGATCATCTGCGCCAACTGCGACAACAGACTGCTGCGTGCGTCCACCGTGATCTCGCCGACGTTCGCGCATATTTTTTCAATGTATTCTAACTCTTTCAGCCGCCTTAGCGTTGCGTTTTCGTCCATAAGCTTTGCGGTGTTGAGCAGACTGCGCGTGGACGCTACCTCCTCACGGCGCGTAATGACGTTCGCCTGTGCGCGCTTTTCGGCGGCGAGCACGGAATTCATTATCGCGGTGATCTCACCCGGCAGTATAACGTCCTTAATTCCTGCGGAGAGTATCTCAATGTGCATTTCGGACGTGCGGCTTTTCAGCTCCCCGAGAATTTCCGCTCCGATATTTTCGCGGTCGGCGAGCAGCTCGTCCATTGTTTTCACGCCCAGATAATCACGCAGTGCAAGCTGCGCCGCGGTATAAAGAACGGTATCAAAATCGCCGTATTCCTCGGCGAGCTTCTTATGATCGGCGATCCTCCAGTTTGCGGTAAAGTTTACCCGAACTCCGACCTTATCCTTGGTGAGTATCTCCTGACCGCTTATCGAGAGCGTCTGCACGCGCATATCGTAAATACGCGCCGCAACCTTGACCGCGCCGTTCCAATAGAAAAAACGACCCTCGTCAAGATACTCGGCGGTCTTTCCGTTATAGCTCACGACCGCCTTATTCTGCGCGGAAACGTTTATTTCGGTGACATATGCCGCTCCAAGCTGCGCAAGCACTGTCGCGGGAACGTCAGCTATCTTCGGCTCGGCAGTCGAATATACCTTAAACTCATGTTCGCCGCGCTCGCTCCAGAACGCGTGCCGCCCCGCCGTCAGAACGTCCTCGAAACAGCCGTCGACATAGTGCAGGCAGACATCGCCGTTCTTGACCGTAACCTCGGCAGTAAGACCTTTCGCGCCCGTGCAGTCAAGGAGCTTTTGCAGCGGACACCCCGACGGCGCAATCTCCTTATCGAGCGAAAGCACCTCGATCGTCTTGCCGCCGAATGTAAAGTATTTGCCCGCGCCCAGTATCTTCAGCAGAACGCCGTTCTGAAACAGCAATCCCTTTTGGCTTTCGTTAATGATCGTTTTCATAATCGAATATTCCTTTCAGTTAGTGTCGGTAACGCTACGTTTGCCATGAGTTTCTTCTTGAAATGTCGTCTTGTGGTGGTTTCGTTTATTTTTTTGTTGACACATAGTCGCGATAGAGCGCCTAGTCCGCTTCATTATCAATGGATTTCGGAATACTCGCATATCCGCTGTCAAACGTTATTACGCATTGGCAGGCGGGATGAACGACCCTCAAGAACCTTGTGATCTCCTCGGTGAGCGCCGTTTCCTCAAGACCGCTGTCGGACGGGAGAACGCAGTCGAATATCACCTTTTCCGCGTCGGGGCACTGTACGACGCGAACGTCATGCACCGAAATGCGTTCGTCGATACTTGTAACGATCTTGTTCAGCTCGGCGTTTATCTGCCCGATATCGGAATCGTCCGAAACTACGGGGTCGGGGTGAACCAACATATTCATGCCCTCGCGGAGAAAATCACGCTCTATGCCGTCAATCAGATCGTGACATTCCATAAGCGACATCTCCGCGGACACCTCAACGTGCACCGACGCAAATTGCCGACCGGGACCGTAGTCGTGTATCATAAGATCGTGAGTTCCCAATATACCGTCGTATGCGAGAATTTTGGAGCGTATCTCCTCGACCAGCTCCGCGCTCGGCGCTTTGCCGAGGAGCGGGTCCAGTGCGTCCTTGACCAGTCCTATGCCGCTGTACAGTATAAACACCGCGACCGCCGCGCCCATAATTCCGTCCAGCTCCACGGAGCAGAAATGCGAGATAATCAGCGCGGCAAGCACCGCCGTTGTGGAGATCACGTCGTTACGGCTGTCGGCAGCGGCGGCAATGAGCGTTTCCGAGCTTATCCTCCTGCCGATCTTTTTGTTGAACGTCATAAGCCAGAGCTTAACAAGTATCGACAGAACAAGAACCGCGAGAGGTATAATGCCGAATTCCACCTCGCCCGGCTCGACGATCTTCACTATGCTGTCGCGCAGAAGCTGACCGCCAATCACCATTATCAGCGCCGCTACGATAAATCCCGCAAGATACTCATAGCGGCCGTGACCGTAAGGGTGCTCCGCATCCGCCGAGCGTTCGGACAGCTTGAACCCGATAAGGCTTATCAGGCTTGAGGACGCGTCGGAGAGGTTGTTCACAGCGTCTGCGGTAACTGACACGCTGCCCGAAATTATCCCGACAAAAAATTTCCCCGCACACAACAGGATATTGCAGAATATCCCGACCTTTCCCGCCATTTTCCCGTAAGCGGAGCGCACGGCGGGAGTATCGGCGCCGCTGTTTTTAATAAACAATTTAGTCAAAAGTTCTGTCATGAGTTACCTCAGCGCTTGTCGTCAAGTATCGACGGGGCTTGCTCGTTTGCCTTTTGTACACGTTTGTCTATCCACTTCGGGAGGTTTATCAGCAGCATTATAACGATAGTCATTACCGTGATAAACAGGCACGGCATATACAGCGCCGTTGGTCCTTTTGTCGTATCCACATCGCGGAACATCTGCTGATACGCCGAGTAGGTCACAAATGTTCCGACGGAAGCAATAACGTGTACCGCCGTCGCCGTCTTTGAATGCCCCATCATCAGAATAAACAGCCCGATAATATACAGTGCCGAGGTTATCAGCCAATATATCGACGACGGGTCGCCCGAAATTTCCGGGTCGTCCATCGCGCGTATCGCCAGCGGTCCGAATATCCCGAGACACAGCCCGAATATCGTCGTCATTATCAGCTCCAGAACCTTTAAAATTATGACCGCGACGCGTGCCGCGCCGGTACCCTGATCGCGCACGAAAAAGAAAAAGCCCTCTTTTTCCGCGCTTTTTTCGGGTGCTTTTTTATTGCTCAATTTAATTTTTTTCCCCATAACTTAACTCCCCTGTCAAAATTGCATTGCCGCTTTGCATAGAACGAAAACGCTATTCTCCGCGATAGCCCCAGCGGTCTATCCCCGCTCGGCGCATTGCGCCGAATATGCGCATTTTTACGCCCCTGTTATCGTGCTCCATTTTTGCGAGAAACTCCTTTGCAGACTGGCGCGCGGTAGTTTTATCGGCGGGGCATTTCGACTTTACGATTTCAAAATTATTTCTCCGCGCACAGGAGATCACCGCGCTTTCTGGCGCGAGCACCAGCGGACGTATCAGCGTGATGTCCTTTCGCGAGAGATACGATATCGGCGCAAAACAGCCTATCCTCCCCTCGTTGAACAGGTTCATTATAAACGTTTCGATCGCGTCGTCGTTGTTGTGACCAAGCGCGATTTTATTGCACCCGAACGACTTCGCCGCGTCGTGCAGTGCGCCGCGCCGCATTTTCGCGCACAGCGAGCACGGGTTCGGCTCTTTGCGGATATCGAAAACTATCTCGCCTATGTCCGTTCTTATCAGGCGGAACTCAACGCCAAGCTCTCCGCACAGCCGCTCCACGGGCGAATAATCGGTCTCAGCGCCGCCGAAACGCGGGTCGAGAGTTATCGCGACAATATCGTACTTTTTTTCGTAGAACCTGCGCATTTTCGCCAGCCCCGCCAACAGCACCAGACTATCCTTACCGCCCGACACGCCGACCGCTATTTTATCGCCGTTCTCTATCAGGTCGAACTCCTGACAGGCACGGCGTATGTATCCGAGAATTTTCTGCATTGTGCCCCTCCAAGCAAGCCCGATTCGAGGACTTACTCTATTATTATATAGCATTTTCGCCGTAAAGTCAATAGTAAACTGTCATGGAACGTTCGACAAATAAAAACCCCGCCAATTTTCATTGACGGGGGCTCTCTTACATTGACTTAGAACCTTTACCAATAGCCGCTCAACGCTTGTCTTGCAGCAAATTTTGCCGCTTTCTGCGTCAAAGCTTCTTGACGCACATACAGTGGCCTGCGTCGCTTTTCCTTGAAAGCAACAAAATTATGCTCGCAATCAGCGTTTTGCGAAGCATAATGCGTGCATCTCGGGCTATTGGTACAGGTTCTTACTTGGAGAAGTACTTTATTGCGTTGTTGTAGCAAACGTCCCTGACGATTTCACCGACGAACTCAACGTCATCGGGGTACTCGCCCTCCTCGATGAGCGTACCGAACATATTGCAGAGTATGCGTCTGAAATACTCGTGACGCGTATACGAAAGGAAGCTGCGGCTGTCGGTGAGCATTCCCACGAACTTGCTTACAAGTCCGAGCTGCGAAAGCGCCGTGAGCTGCTTTTCCATGCCGTCCTTCTGATCGTTGAACCACCAAGCCGAGCCGAACTGAATTTTAGCGCAGGTGCCGCTCTGCTGGAAACAGTTTCTGATCGTCGCCAGAACCTCGTTGTCGCGCGGGTTCAGGCAGTACAGAATGGTTTTGGGAAGCTCGTCGGTACTGTCGAGAGTGTCAAGCAGCATGGACAGCTTCTTCGCGAACGTCTGATCCTCGATAGCGTCAAAGCCCGTATCGGGACCGAGCAGACCCATGTAGCGTCTGGAGTTGTTGCGGAGAGCGCCGATGTGGTACTGCTGCACCCAGTGCAGACGAGCGTACTGCTTGCCAAGGTGAACGAGAACGTAGCCCTTGTACTGCTCGATCTCGAGCGGCGTAAGGTCGTCGCCCGCGAGCGCTTTCTTAACAATCTTGTCGACCTGCTCCTTTTCCGCGGGCGCGAACATTACAACGTCCAGCGCGTGGTCGGAGCATACGCAGCCCACGCTGTCAAAGAACTCGATACGCTTCGTGAGCGCCTCGCAAAGGCTGTCAATACCGTCAATTCTTACGTCGGCAGCGTCCGCCAGCTTCGCAATATACGGAACGTAGGTCGGCAGCTCGATATTTATTGCCTTATCGGGACGGAACGCGGGAGCAACCTCAACATCGAACGTCTTATCCTCCTTCAGCAGCTTGTGGAAGTGCAGATCGTCGATAGGATCGTCGGTCGTGAACAGCTTCTTTACGTTGCTGTTCTTGATGAGCGTGCGCGCCGTGAGCGTTTGCAGCTTCTCGTTGCACTTGTCGAAAATCTCCTTTGCGGTCTTGGGCGAAAGCGTATCGTTGATGTCAAAATAACGCTGAAGCTCGAGGTGTGTCCAGTGGTATATCGGGTTTCCGATAGCGTAGGGCATTACCTCAGCGTACTTCATAAACTTCTCGAAGTCGTCCTTGTCGCCTGTGATGTAGCTTTCATCAACGCCCATTTCGCGCATTAAACGCCACTTGTAGTGATCGCCGCCGAGCCAGCACTCGGTGATATTCGCGAACTTTCTGTCGTTGTAAATCTCCTCGATAGGGAGGTGGCAGTGAAAGTCGAAAATAGGCATATCCTTTGCGTAATTTTCGTACAGCGTTACGGCTGTCTGATTTTTAAGGACAAAGTCCTTATCCATAAATTTCTTCATATCAGCATCTCTCCTTAAAGTGTAACACCCGTCTTGAATATCGCGATATCGCGCGCTCCGTAGCGCTCATTTACGGTCTGCTTGCCGTTTGCGGTTTCGACTACGAGGTCGATAAGCTGCTCGAGCTTGCCCTCAAAGCTGTCGCCCGCCGCAATTCCGCCCGCGTCGAAGTCGATCCAGTTCTTCTTGCGGTTTGCGAGATCGGTAT
This sequence comes from uncultured Oscillospiraceae bacterium, assembly GCA_910579125.1. Lineage (GTDB taxonomy): Bacteria > Bacillota > Clostridia > Oscillospirales > Ruminococcaceae > CAG-115. The sequence continues at coordinate 35,427 of CAJTTH010000014.1, forward strand.
TCGTTGCGATCTTTATCGTGGGAACGAACCCCCCGAACGGCGTTCCTCTGCCGGTCGTGAACAGCACCATGTGACAGCCCGCGCTCGCGAGATTGGTCACGGCAACCATATCGTTGCCCGGACCGTTCAGCAGATTAAGCCCGTGCGCCGTCAGCGCGTCACCGTCGAACAGCACGTCACAGACCTCGCGCGTTCCAGATTTCTGGGTGCAGCCAAGGGATTTGTCCTCGAGAGTGGTTATACCGCCCGCCTTGTTTCCGGGCGAGGGGTTTTCGTAGACGGGCTGGTCGTGCTTCTGATAGTACTCCTTAAAACCGTTGACGAGCTTGACAATCTTGCCGAACGTCTCATCGTCCTTTGCCCTGTCCATAAGAAGCTGCTCCGCGCCGAACATTTCGGGAACTTCGGTAAGCACCGTCGTGCCGCCGACCGTCGCGATATAATCCGAAAATCTTCCGACAAGCGGATTTGCGGTAATGCCCGACAAACCGTCTGAGCCGCCGCACTTCAAACCCACCTTCAGACAGGAAATGTCCTTTTCGACGCGCCTGTCGCCCTTTATCTTTGCGTAAAGCTTTTCGAGCAGCTCAACGCCCGCCGTCAGTTCGTCCTCGACATCCTGCGCGATAAGGAACTCGGTGCGCTCCTCGTCATAGTCGCCGAGCGTTTCCTTGAACACGTCCATGCGGTTATTCTCGCAGCCGAGACCGAGCACCAGCACGCCGCCGCTGTTGGGGTGCTTTACCATTCTCTGGAGAATGGTGCGCGTGCGCTCGTGATCCTCGCCTATCTGCGAGCAGCCGTATGGGTGCGTATACGCGAACACTCCGTCGATGCCCTCCAAGTCGGGATGGCGCTTCTGAAACTCCGCCGCGATCGCTCTCGCCTGCGCGTTCACGCAGCCGACCGTCGGAATCACCCACAGCTCGTTGCGTATGCCGACCTCGCCGTTTTTGCGCTCGTACACCATTACCTTACGGCTCTTTGCCTCCGCTGCGGGCGCGATCTCCTTTTTGTTGTAGGAGTATTCGAGCGTGCCCTCAAGATTGGTCGCCATATTGTGAGAGTGTATATGCTCGCCGGGCGCGATATCGGCGGTCGCCCGACCGATGACTTCGCCGTATTTTATAACCTTTTCGCCGCTCTTGATGTTTTTCAGCGAAAACTTGTGACCCTTTTCAATATTCTCCGCGAGCGTTACACCCTCGTATTCCTCGCCCTTTTTTAGCGGAGCGAGCGCCACGCCTACGGAATCGTTCGGAGTTATAACAATGGTTTTCTTCATATCATTCACCTAGGAAAGCCTTTAACGCGGCTCTCTCACCGTTCTTCACTATGCTCTCGATATAGCCCGCGACTACCTCGGCGTTGTCGTCGTCCGCCGCAAGGTCCTGCTCCCATATATCCGTTCTCGACATAACGGTTTTCGAGATGTCGGCGTAGTCGGTCTTGGTCCACAGATCTTTCCAGAAGTCAAGATACTTTTGATCGTCCGCAAGCGCGATGTCCTGTTCGCCGCGCTTACCCTTGTAGAATACGCAGAGCGACGCGAACGAGAACAGAATGTGTTTAGGCGACTTGCCGAATTTCTTGCGGTAATCGTTGTAGGTCGGCAGCAGACGCGTCTTGAACTTGGTCGTGGAGTTGAGCGCTATCGACATAAGCTCGTGACGGATAAACGGGTTCTTGAAGCGCTCGATAACGCTGTTCGCGAACGCGTCCATTTCGTCCTTGGGAAGGTCGATCGTCGGCTTTATCTCGTCGTTAACAAGCTCCTGTACGAACTTGCCCACGTTCTCGTCCTCAACGCTCTCGCGCACGGTGTCAATGCCGCTCAGATACGCTACGGGAACCATTGCGGTGTGCGAGCCGTTGAGTATCTTTACCTTGCGCTGCTTGTAGGGAGTGATGTCGTCCGCGAAGATGACGTTCAATCCCGACTTGTCGGCGGGGAGCTTCTCCTGTACGAACGGCTCCTTTTGGAGTACCCACAGGTGGAATATCTCGCCCTTTACGATGTTGTTGTCTTGGAAGCCTATCTCCCCGCAAATCTCGGCAGCCGCGTCGCGCGGATAACCCGGTACTATTCTATCTACCAGCGTGCTCGTGAAGTGATTAGCCTCGGTGAGCCATTTTATGAAATCCGCGTCGAGCTTGTTTATCTCGGCAAGCTCAAGCATTATCCTTTTCAGCTCGTCGCCGTTATGGTCGATAAGCTCACAGGGAATTATCGCCAGACCCTTGCTCATATCGCCGTTGAAGTGCTCGTAGCGCGTTTTCAGCAGCGCGAGCAGCTTTCCGGGAAAGCTCTTCGGGCATTTGGTGAGGTCTGTATCCGAAGCATCGAGCGCAATACCCGCTTCGGTCGTGTTGGAGATGATCACCTCCAAGTCCTCGCTCTTTGCGTAGGAGAGGTACTTATCGTAGTCCTCGAACGGGTTGATGAAGTCGCTGAGCACGTCGATAACGCGGCGGCTCTGTACCTTTTCGCCCTTGTCGATACCCTCAAGGCAAACGGTGTACAAACCGTCCTGTTTCGAGAGCTCGGCAACTCTGCCCATGGGCATGGGCTGAACCACCGCGACGTTTGCATTTATAACTCCGCTGTCGTTCAGATTTTGCAGTATCCAATCAACAAAAGCCCGCAAAAAATTCCCCTCGCCGAACTGGAGAATTTTTACGGGTCTTTTGACGCTTTTCGTATAATTGCTTCTGTTAAGATCGTTCATAATTCCACCTCAAAAAATCATAGCTTTACATTGTCTTTGGTTTTGTGGTGCTTTATCTTCAAAAGGCACACTGTGCCGATAACCACCGACATAAGCCCGATACCGACATTGGATATCAGCATCGCGATACCGAGACTTTCCGCTCCCATATCGGGAAAGCAGTTTATCATAACGAGCATAGACGGTATTCTGAACACAAAAAGCCTCGACAAATTACAGATCATCGACAGCTTAGTATATCCCAGACCGTAGATAAGCCCGTTTACCGCGGAGTTCACTCCCAGCGCGATTATCCCGACGCGCTCAAACGAGAATATCTTCTCGATAAGCTCCGCCTTTTCCGCGCCGCCGTCTCCCGCGAAAAACAGGGAAATAGGTGCGCTGAACACCGTCAGCAGAATAAACCCGATAGTCGTGATGACCAGGTTTACCGTCAGCGTGCAGAAGAAAACCTTTATCATTCGCGAGTAATATCTCTGGCTCAAGTTATAGCTTATTATCGAGCTTTCCGAGTCCTCGCTGTAAGTGGTAAGGTGTGTCACCGAGCCGCTTATCTGGTTGGAAACGCCCAGCGCTCCGGGAGCGTCGGGTCCGTAGTCGATAGCAAGTCCGTTGACGATGACCTTGCCCATTGAGAACACAAATTTCCCCAGCGAAACGGGGATAGAAAACGAGCACAGCGGCTTGAAAAAGTCAGTGGTGAACATTACGTTTTTCGGGTTGAACCTGAACAGGTAGTTTTTGCGTATCAGGTTCACAAACGCATAGATCGTCACCGAAATATCCGCGCAAAGCGTACCGCCCGCGACCCAAGCCGTGCCGAGATTCAGCACGTTCACGAAGATCAAGGTAAACGCGAGCTTCAGCGCCATTGACATTATGTTTATCAGCGTGATGTTCTTCATAGCGCCGCGAGCCTTTTCGAGACCCATAAACACTTGATTGAACAAGCCCACTCCGATAGACACTATCTGTACGCGGAAGTATCCGATACCCATTGCGATCATCTCGTCATCAAGCCGCCCGAGCTTCAGAATTCCCACGGCAAATATCTGAATGACCGCGATAAGCAGGACAGCCAGACCGAAGAACACCTCAAGCGTGGTGTTCGCGGCTTTTTTCGCCTTGTCGTATTCTCCGCGCCCGATAAGACGCGAAACGATAATCGAGCTGCCCGTAGCGAAGCCCGCCCCCAGCGCCGTGATAAGCTGCTTTATCTGCGAGATCATAACGACGCTAGAAACTGCGTTGTTATCGGTTGTTGAGACGACCACCGTATCAATAATGCTGCTGATATAAGAGAAAGCGCCAAGAGCCATAAGCGGCAGGGAAATATGCAGAACGACCGCCATGGGGCTGCCGTTCAGGATAAATTCCCGCCGTTTACGATCCTTTTCGCTGACTTTTGTTTCGTCCATTACTGCTCTTTCAGCTTAATGCGCTTTTCGGTCTCCGTGTCGAACAGATATATGTTCTCAAACGGAATCGCAAAGCTGATCTTCGCGTCGACTGCGGGTGAATCATGCGGATCAACCTTCAAAATGGTCTTTACGCCGTGAATGTCAACGTAAACGTTGGTGTTGTCGCCGAGCAGCTCGGTCAACTCTACCGTACAGGGAATGGTGTACGCCTTGCGCACGTCCTCCTTGCCGACGAGCTTTATGTGCTCGGGACGGAAGCCCAAAGCTATTTCCTCGCCCTCGTACTTTTTCAGCACGCTCTTGTCCGCAATAGCCTCAAGGTCGATTATGTTGCCGCTTATGTTCATCTTGCCGTCGTTCACCTTTGAGGTAATAAAGTTCATGGGCGGCTCTCCGATAAAGCCTGCGACGAACATATTCACGGGGTTGAAGTACAGATCGTAGGGCGTTCCCACCTGCTGGATATAGCCCTCTTTCATAACTACTATTCTGTCCGCCATGGTCATAGCTTCGGTCTGGTCGTGAGTTACATAGATCGTCGTAGCGCCTGTCTCGCGGTGGATCTGCGTGATCTCCGAACGCATGGTAACTCTCTGCTTCGCGTCGAGGTTTGACAGCGGCTCGTCCATAAGGAAGATGTCGACCTTGCGGATTATCGCGCGTCCTACCGCAACTCTCTGACGCTGACCGCCCGAAAGCGCTCTCGGCTTTCTGTCAAGGTAGTCCGTAAGTCCGAGTATCTTCGCGGTGTTCAGAACGCGTTTTTCGATAACGTCGTCGTCAACGCCCTGCAAGGTAAGACCGAACGCAAGGTTGTCGTAAACCGACATATGCGGATAAAGCGCATAGCTCTGGAAAACCATAGCGACGCCGCGTTCGCGGGGACCCTTTTCATTCGCTCTTTTGCCGTCAATGAAGAAATCGCCTTTACTGATGTCTTCAAGACCCGCGATCATTCGCAGAGTTGTCGATTTTCCGCAGCCCGACGAGCCGACGAATACGATAAACTCGCCTTTCTCGATCTCGAGATTGAAATCGTGAACAGCGTGAAATCCGTTCGGGTAAATTTTGTTAATTCCTCTTAAAGTTAAATAAGCCATAACAAGTCTCCTATGGTTTTTTATTAAAAACAGAGCCTGCGCCTGTTTTATTTCAAATCAAAGTTTCCGATGTTGTCCATGTCGTCGTAGGTCTGGTTCTCGCCGCACATACCCCAGATGAACGTGTAGTTGCTTGTCGCCGTGCCGCTGTGTATCGACCAGCTCGGAGAAATTACCGCCTGCTCGTTGTGGAGAATGATGTGGCGCGTCTCCTGCGGCTGACCCATCATGTGGAATACTACATTGTCCTCCGAAAGCTCGAAGTAGAAGTAAACCTCCATTCTTCTCTCGTGAGTGTGCGAGGGCATTGTATTCCAGCTGCTGCCGACCGCGAGCTCGGTCATGCCCATAGCGAGCTGACAGCTTTCACAAACAGCGGGATTGACATACTGATTGACAACGCGCTTGTTCATATTCTCCGCTGTGCCGAGCGGTCTGTGAACCGCCATATCCTTGGTGATGTATACGGTCGGATAGGTCTTGTGCGCGGGACAGGAGTTGATGTAGAACTTCGCGGGGTTCGCCTTGTCGTCCGACTTGAACACGATCTCCTTTGTGCCCATTCCGATATAAATGCCGTCCTTGAAGTCCAGCACATACTCCTTGCCGTCGAGTACTACCGCGCCCTTGCCGCCGACGTTGATAATGCCCATTTCGCGCCTTTCGAGGAAGAACTCCGTGCCCAGCTCCTTGGTGCTGCCGAGCGAAAGCTCCTTGTCGACGGGCATTGCGCCGCCCGCGATCATTCTGTCCTGATGAGAGTAGGTCAAAGCAATGTCATCCTTAACGAAAACCTTGTCGATAAGGTAATGCTTCCTTAACTCCTCGGTCGTGTAATGCTTTGAATCATCGGGGTGATTTGCATATCTGATATCTAAAGTCATATTTTTCTCCTTAACCGATTATTTTCTTTAAATGAGCCGCCGAAAACGGGATATCGTCCCCCGTCGTGCCCTCGAAAACGAGGTTTGCGTCGGGGCAGACATTTTTTATCTCGCCGAGAATACGCGGATAATCGAACATTCCCTTGCCCACGCCGCACTGCTTGAGCGAGCCGTCCTCGGCGATAACGCAGTCCTTAATGTGGAACACGCATATCCTGTCGCCGAACGTCTGCAAGCCCTCGTTGAGAATATCGTACATCTTGTCAACGTTCGACTTGTCGAGGTAATTGTACAGGTCGAAAATTATCTTGATGTTGTCTCTGCCTATACTCTTAACGGCGCGGTCGAGAGTTTTCACGTCGAAGCAGACGTGCCCGAAAGCGCCCTCCATACCGACGTAAGCGCCGCAGTCCTTTGCGTAGTCGCATAGCTCCGAGAATGTCGCGACAACGCGGTTTACCGCATCTTCGGTGCGGTTCTGCGGGTGATATGTCCACTTATCGCCGTTGTACGAGCCAGTCTCTGAGCCGACGATATTGCAGCCCAGTTCGTTTGCGTGCGCAAGGTAATCCTTGAACACGGCGATGCCGTTCTCGATCTTCTTTTCGTCGGGGTGAACGGGATTGAAATATGCGCCGATAAGCGGCACGGTTTTCCCCGCCGCTTCAAAGGTCTTGCGGAACGCTTCTGCGCGTTCGGTCGTTATCGAGCCGGGCGTGTAGGTTATCCCGTCAAGGCACTTGTACGCGACGAGCTGAACGCCGCAGAGACCGAGTTCATCCAGTCTCGCGGCGATATTGTCCTCGCCCTTGACCCCGAGGTCGTGAGCGCGAATAAACAGCTTCATCATGATTATCTCTGTACACGTCCGGAAGCGTCGCCGCCCGCAAGCGTCTCAACGTCCGCGCGGGTAACAAGGTTAAAATCGCCCGGAATGGTGTGCTTCAGTGCCGAAGCCGCAACCGCGAACTCCAGAGCCGCTTTCATATCCTTGCCGTCAGCCAGACCGCAGATAAGTCCGCCCGCGAACGAGTCGCCGCCGCCTACACGGTCAACTATCGGGTTGATGTTGTACTTTCTCGAGTGGTAGAACTCGCGGGTCTTGCCGTCCATAATGCACGCGGACCAATCGTTGTTGGAAGCCGAGTGACTCTCGCGCAAAGAAGAGATGATGTACTTGAAACCGAACTTGTCAGCCATCTGATTAAAGATGTCAACATATCCCGAAAGCTCCAGCTCGCCCTTCGTAACGTCGGTCGCGCCGGGCTTGAAGCCGAGAACCTTCTCCGCGTCCTCCTCGTTGCCTATACAAACGTCAACGTACTGCATAAGGTTGGTCATGACCTTCTGAGCCTTTTCGCTCGACCAGAGCTTCTTGCGGAAGTTAAGGTCAACGGAAACGGTAACATTGTGCTTCTTTGCAGCTTTCAGCGCGATCTCGGTGACCTCCGCAGCCTTGTCGGAAACTGCGGGGGTGATTCCCGTGAAGTGGAACCAATCCGCGTCCTTGAAGATGTCGTCGAAATCGAACTCCGAAGCATCGGCGGTCGAGATAGAGGAGTGCGCTCTGTCGTAAACTACATTGGAAGCTCTCATGGACGCGCCCGTCTCGAGGAAGTAAATGCCGAGACGCTCGCCGCACCTCGCAATGTGCTTGGTCTCAACGCCGTACTTGCGGAGCGCCGCAACTGCGCACGTGCCGATAGGGTTATCGGGAACAGCAGTAACGAACTCCGCCTGATGTCCGTAATTCGCAAGCGATACAGCTACGTTAGCCTCGCCGCCGCCGTAGTTAATGTCAAATTCGTCCGCCTGAATAAACTTTTCGTTGTTGGGGGTGGACAATCTGAGCATTATCTCACCCATGGTTACTATCTTAGCCATTTTTTGGTACTCCTTATCTGAATTTGCGGTCTCCGCAACGGGCAAACGTTCCGTTTGCCCTGCACACGGGAACTGTTCCGCTTCGTCGCACAGTCCCCGCTGCTGCGGAAGACCGCGTTTATTTTCTCTCTACAAGATGTACGGCAAAGCCGCTGAACTCGTCCTTGAGGTAAACCGCCTTGGTGTCCGCGTCGATCTCGGTTGCCTTTTTCTCGGTCTCAATACCCATTGCGTTGAGCTGATAAACGGCTCTGCGCAGACTGTTCGTAGCAACCGCGATGTGCCCGTTCGTGCCCTTGAACGGGCTCTTCATGCACTCAATAGCCGTGCCCGCGAATACGCTGCTGTTGCCGATCTTCTGCTCCCAGCCGAACATCTTCGCAAATTTCGCGGTGGTGTCCTTTGCCTCGTCCTCGTTCGCACAGTTCATACCAACGTGAACAATTTGGAAGTCGAGCATTTTGTTTACCGCCGTGCGGCAAAGCGCGGTGATGCCCGCCCAGTCGCAAGCCTTGATAAGCTTGTCGGGAACTATCCAGCTGCCGCCGCAGCAGATTATCTTCTTGAAACCGAGGTAGGTGTTGAGATTATTCTCGTTGACGCCGCCCGTCGGCATAAACTTCATATTCGAATAAGGAGCCGCAACGGACTTGATATACGCAAGACCGCCCGCCTGCTCCGCAGGGAAGAACTTCACGAAATCCAGACCAAGCTCCATAGCCTCCTCGATCTGGCTGCCGTTCGCAACGCCTGGCGCGAAAGGAACACCTTTGTCAAGGCAGTGCTTGACCACCTTGGCGTTGAGACCCGGCGCAACGCAGAACTTCGCGCCCGCCGCGATAGCCGCGTCGCACTGCTCGATCGTGAGCACCGTGCCCGCGCCTACGAGCATATCGGGGAATGCCTTGGTCATATCCGAGATGACCTTATCCGCACCCGCCGCGCGGAAAGTTACCTCCGCCGCGTTTATACCGCCCTCGCGCAGAGCCTTTGCAAGCTCCACCGCCTTGGACGTGTCCTCGAGCTTGATGACGGGGATTATGCCCGTAAATTCAAGCTGATCCTGAAAAGCCTTTATATCCATAACAGTATCCCTCCGTTATCCGTCATTATCTGCCGAGCCAGCCGCCGTCAACAGCGAGCGTAAAGCCGTTCACATAATCGCTTGCGGAGGACGCAAGGAATATCGCCGCGCCCATGATATCGTCGGGAGTGCCCCAGCGTCCTGCAGGGATACGGTCGAGGATGGCCTCGCTTCTGTCTGCATCCGCACGGAGAGCCTTGGTGTTGTTGGTCGCCATATATCCGGGCGCGATAGCGTTTACGTTGATGCCCTTGGAAGCCCACTCGTTCGCCATAGTCATCGTAATGCCCTTGACGCCCGACTTGGAAGCCGTGTAGCTCGGAACGCGGATACCGCCCTGATAGGACAGCATACTCGCAACGGAAATGATCTTGCCGCCCGTGCCCTGCTTAACGTACTGCTTTGCGCATGCCTGAGAAAGGAAGAACAGTGTGCGGAGGTTTACGTTCATGACCAGATCCCAGCTCTCAACGCTGAAATCAATGGTGTCCTCGCGCTTGATAACACCCGCGTTGTTTACGAGAATATCAATGTGTCCGAAAGTATCGACCGCCGTCTTAATTATATTCTCAATGGGATCGAGCGTGGAAAGATCCGCCTGAATGAACTCGAAATTCTCCTTGCCGAGCATTTCCTGCGTTGCCGTGCTCGGCATATTGGAAACGCCCAGAACCTTTGCGCCCGCCTCGACAAACGCCTTGGAGAAGCCCTGTCCAAGACCCGTGTCGCTGCCCGTTACGATTGCTACCTTGCCGTCAAGTCTGAATTTGTCCAGAATCATACTGTTACCTCCGAAAATTTATTCATTTTTTAGTAGATACAACGCGGAAAATTTCGCCATTGCACCTATATTTATCTTATATCCAATCGCAAGAAAATGCGAGTGTAAAATCGTTTACATTTATGCACAAAACGGATTTGTCAAAATATTCCTATCGCCCGCAGAACAGTCACGTAAATGAAGATCGTCACCGTGCTTACAAGGCTGGTCCAGACGACCAGCTGCCCCGCCAGCTCACCGTCCGCGCCCATTTCTTCCGCCATTATCGCGCTTGCGACAGCGACGGGCGTCGCGAACACTCCCACGTAGGTCGCGAAGTGCTCTCCGCCCAAGTCCGGAATGAGGAAATACGCGCCCGCTAACCCGAGTATCGGAACGGCAAGCGTGCGTATAGCGGTGCCGAAAATGATCTCTCTGCGCAGTCTCGCCACTGCCGAGAACTCGAACCGTCCGCCGAGAACTATCAGCGCGAACGGCGTGCATATCGACTTTACGTTCTCGAGCGACTTGTACAGGAACGTAATATCGCTTAAGCGGAACTCAACGCCCCACATCACGAACAGCTCCCTTATGCCGAGAACCGCAAGCCCCGCGACCGTGCCGATTATAAGCGGATTTTTCACGATGCCGAGCAGTATCCCTCCGACGTTTACCTTTTGCTTTTTTTCGCCGTTGAATATCGAAAGCGTGATAACGCCCAGCATATTGAACAGCGGCACACAGAACGCCGACATAACTCCCGCCGCGGCCGCGCCCTTATCGCCGAAAAGCGAGGTCGCGAGCGGTATGCCGATTATCGCGTAATTTGAGCGGAACGTCGCCTGTATCAGCGAGCCGCGCTTTGCGCTGTCCTTTGTGAACGCGCAGACCACCGCAACCGCCAGAAAGAAAATCACTATCACCGCGCCCATGCCGTACAGCACAAAAGCGGGCTTTATCTCGCTGAAGCTGCCTATGCCGTAAACGTTGACAAACAGCATAACGGGCAGCAGCACACGGAACGTCAGCTTATTCCCGACATCGAGAAACGGCTTTGTAAGCAGCCCTATGCGTTTGAGCACATAGCCGAACACTATCAACAGCACTATCGGCAAAACGGCATTCGCCGAAAAAACAAGAGCGTCAATCATAATATCGGTTTATCCGTGTGAAAATATTCCTTTAAATATTCGCCCGTCGCCTTGACCATTCTCGTAAACAGCTCGCGCGCGTCGGATAACCGCAAATTCGAGCAAAGCGGCTGATTTGCGAATGCCTCAAAGATGCGCCCGAAGTCGCGCTCCTTTATGCCGTAGTAGGTATTCTCAATGTTGAGCGCGTTCCGCAGAACAAGCGCGTTCACGTCCTTCGGCAGCGGCTTTGCAACGATGGGCTTTACGCTGTCGCGCGAGAAAACGCAGTTCGTCTCAACAACCGACCCAAGCGGCAAATCCGCCATTTGACCGACGTTGACAGTATTCGCGTTAGAGACGGTCGGCGGAATAAGCCCCAGCAGAGCTTTCATCAGCTCCACGACCTCTTCGTCGCTGCGCTTTACCTCTATCGTTTCCGTGCCGTCCGCTATGCGGCGCGACTGCTCTATCTTGTTTATCCTGTCCTGCTTGCGGTACGCGACAGTCGTCAAGTGGTACTGCCATTCGTCCACGGCAGCCTTGTCACCGATGTACCACGAGTTGTTCATGAACTCGACAAGGTGACGGTCGCCCGCCGCCGCGAGCACTCCGAACCGCTTGAACAAGTCCATTTTCACCTTGTTGCCGTACAGGAACGGATCGTCGTGATAGCCGTCGGGAGCAACGTCCGCGCGCTCGCAGTAACCCTTGTCGTAGAATTTGTCGATAAATTGCGGCAGAATTTTCAGCATATCCGTGCCGTTGTAGTTCGCCTCGGTTATCCAAGTGAAGTGGTTGACGCCGCACGCGTCGATTATCATTTCACGGCGTGTGGGGCGCTCGACGCCGAGTATCTCATGCGCCGCGCAGCACAGAAATTCCTGCGCGTGGAAAACCTCGTGACAGCACCCGAAAGCCTTTATTTCGGGGAAAACGTCGTACAGCGTTTTCGTGCAGGCGGTCATCGGGTTCGTGAGGTTGATGACCCACGCGTCGGGGCAGTGCGCCTTTATCTCTCGCGCAAAGCCCTCGTAGATCGGAACGGTCCGCATTGCGCGGAGAACGCCGCCCGGTCCTACCGTGTCGCCGACCGACTGGTATATTCCGTACTCCTCGGGGAGGTGCACGTCGCTCTCCATTTCGTCGAATGTTCCCGGGAGTATCGAGCAAGCCACGAAATCCGCGCCGTCAAGCGCCGCGCCGATGTCCGTGTACACCTTGTAGTGCCACTTGGAAACGGTGTTCGGGTTTTCGTTTATCCTCGCGCCGATTTTTTGATTAAGTTCCGCCGCGGGAATGTCGATATCGTACAGCGCGATTTCGCCGCACAAGCCCTCCGCCAGCGCCAGATCGGTCATGAACACTCTCGCCCAAGCCTTAGAGCCGCCGCCGATATAAGCTATCTTTATCTTCTTCATAGACAATTTGTCACTATAACCTTTCGTATAAAATACAATATTACTCTCCGTCAGGCATATGACGGTACTTCCACAGACCTAAGCTGTCGAATTCGTCCTTTCCCGGTTCACACCAAACACCAAGCGCTCTCAACAGAATGTTTATCGTTCCCGGTGCTCTGCGCGGCGCAATGGCTACCTTTCCGTTTTCGTACAATATTCCCGCCTGCGTTCCCACGCCGCCGAAATAATCTGTTTCGATATAGGCGAGCTTAGCGTGAAACGAGTATCGTTCCAGTAATTCACTCCCGGATTCGTCAAAAAAATCCAATTCAGAAAAACATTGTTCACCTGAGCTCTCCGTCAACGCCTCAATGTCCTCAAAAAGTCTGTTTGTCAGCAGTACCATCCCAAAGCCCTGCGGTAGAACAATCTCATTTGCGCAAACCCAATCTTCAGAAATCTTTTGTACGGTTTCATGCGTTCCGATAACAGCCCTAATACAATGCCCCATTATTTCGTCAGCCTCTTGACCTCGGTATAGCACAGCACGAAAGGCGCAACGCCCTTTGCGTCGTTCTCCACCACAGGCTCTGATATGTAATATTCGTAGCTTCCGTCGCGGCGGCGGTTATCCTCGGGGCCGAGACCCGCCACAAGGCAGATTCCTCCCAGATTGAGGTCGCCATCGTCGTTTACGCTCAGATATTTTTCGCAAATGCCGTCAAAGGTCTTTTTGCCCATTTCGGCATACTTTTTGTCTATAACGCCGAGCCGCGCGCCCTTCATCATCGCGTAGGCGATCATACTGCTGCCGCTCGTTTCGAGATAGTTGCCATCGCGTCCGCCTTGGTCGACTACCTGATAATACATACCCGTCTCGTGGTCGGCGTACTGCGAAATACCCTTGATTGCCTCCGCAAATATCGCGATAAGCTCTTTGCGGTCGTCCTCATTGTCGATATAATCGATATTATCAACCAGCGAAATGCAGAACCACCCGATAGCCCTCAGCCAGAAATTCTTGGAGCGACCCGTTCCCTTATCCGCCCAGAACGCGGTTTTCGAGCAGTCGCAGCCGTGATAGTACAGCTTTTTCTCCTCATCAAACATCAGTCTGCGCACGTTCTTGAACTGCGCAACGGTATCGGAATAATCCCCGCCGCCGAACTCCTTTTGAAAACGCACATAGAACACCTGCGCCATATACAGCCCGTCGAGCCATATCTGGTTGGGATAGATCTGCTTGTGCCAGAAGTTGCCCGTATTGGTGCGAGGCTGCTTTTCAAGCTGCTCGCGGAGCAGATAAATCGCCTTCCTGTACTTCTCCTTGCCCGTCGTTTTGTACAGATCGAAAAGCACTCTGCCCTCGTTCACGTCGTCGAGATTAAATTTCTCCATTGAGTAGCCGCGGATAGAGCCGTCCTCGGAAATATAATAGTCGATAAATTCCTCGGCAAAATCCGCGTAACGCCCCTCGCCCGTGATATCCGCAGCGCACAGCAGCGCCGTGATCATACAACCGTCAATGTAGTTCCAGTGCGGCGGCTTACCCTGCCGAATACTCTCGATATTCCAGTACGGCGCTTCGGGAGCGGATTTGTCAAGCAGCCGTTCAATATAACGGTCAATTTTGTCGTACATCGTTACTCCTTTATCAGCTCGTCAACATTATTCGCCATAAGCGGCTCGCCGTCGCAGCCGTCGACCTCGACGTTCTTCACGGTGAGCTTCTTCACATAATCGAAATACATACCACCACGGCACATTTCGACATTGTTGTTCTTCATCGACGGATAACCCGCCTTTGCGTCCGCGTCGTAGGTGAATTTGATATTCTCGACCGTGACCTCCTCGATAGGCATTTCGGGGAGACCGTCGCAGTAGCACGCAGCCACTTGACAGTTCTCGCAGACCATATCGCGGAACGTGAATTTCCCGAGATACGGCGTTCTGTCGTCCACCGGGAGTTTCTCGCGCGTTGTGTTGTACTCGGAGAAACGGTCGGGATCGCAGCAGTTGTACCACATATTTATAACGATAGGAGTAAGCACTCCGTCCATCTTGATGTTCTCGAACAGTACGCCGTCGATAACCGCGTCCTTTCCGCGTCCGCGCCGCGTTTTAATGCGAAGTCCGCGGTCTGTGCGGTTAAATATGCAGCGGTTTACTGTGAGGTTTTTCACGCCGCCCGCCATTTCGCTGCCGAGCGTTACCGCCCCGTGACCGAACTGCATAATACAGTTGCGGATCGTGTGATGATCAGCGGGCTGCTGGAACTTGCGACCGACCTCGATCTTGCCCGATTTTATGGCGATACAATCATCACCCACGCTGAACTTGCAGCCGATAATGTTCACGTAGTCGCATGCCTCGGGGTCGAGAGCGTCCGTGTTGGGGCTGTTCTTCGGCGCGTTGACCGCAACGTCCAGAAAGTCCAGATGCTGCGAGAAATACGGGTGCAGCTGCCAAGAAGCGGCATTCTGCGCCGTGATACCGTGTATCGTGATGTTCTTGCAGCGGTTGAAGAAGATAAGTCTCGGACGACCCGTCGCTCTCTCCTTGACGTTCACCCACCACTCGCTGTTCTGGGCGTTTCCGTCAACTGTGCCTTTGCCGACGATACGGATATCCTCCGCATGCTCGGCAAACAGCAGCGCTTGATGCATCGGGATAGCGTTGCCCTCCCAAGTGCCCGTGTGAACCTCCTCGCCCGTTACAATGTCAGTAACGGTTCCCGGGATTACGGGATAGCGTGATACATCCGTAGAACCAAGCAGTACCGCGTTCTCCGCGAGATCAAGCGTAATATGGCTCTTCAGATTTATCGGAGCGGTACTGTACGTGCCCTCGGGGAAATACAGCCGTCCGCCCTCTGGCAGACAGTTCACCGCAGTCTGAATACTCTCGGTATCGTCGTGCTTGCCGTCTCCGACCGCGCCGAAGTCCTTTACGCTGACTGCACAAGCCTCGCTTATCGTCGTGAATTTAACGGGGTCGTATCCGCCTATTTCAACGGTGTATTCGGTGTTCGGCTTTAACGGATAGAGCGAGAATACGTTCCTGTCGGAGGTCGTGACCTCCTCGCCGTTAAGAACTACCTTATATTCCTCCCCGCAGTAATACGGGGAATTATTTTCCAGCTCAAAGCAAGCCGATACCGAACCTACATATAATACGTTTACCATTATTTCTCCCAATGTCAATATTTATTTATTCCCCGAAACCTTTTTCTCAGCGTCGCGGAATATCTTTATCAATGTGTTCTTTAGCGTGATAAACAGCATATCAAAGCCCATGAAGAAGAGTCCGAACAGTATCGGCTCAACGCCGAGCGCCACGTTTTCGGCAGTCGAAACGTCGCCGACCAATATGGTGTTTATTACCTCATAAGTCTTCACCACACAGAACAGCAGCACGCCCGCATAAGGGATATTCACGAAAAACGACCACCATTTTCTTGACGTGACCATCATCCATTTATCATACGCGCCCTTTTCGGGTTCAAAGTAGTGCAGAGTGTGGTTCACCAACAGATCCATTGAGACGCCGAGCGCTATCGCAATCACGACCATAAGATCGAGACCGCCAAGGTACATTCCTATTCCCCAGAGGAAAAAATAGCATATCGCGCCGCTGAACCAGAACTTTATAAACACAATCTTGAGCCACGACGGAATGTGGAATTTGCTCTTTGAGGTGTACTTGCGTATCTCCGCCTCGGAGACCTGCGGCGCGTCCTTTGCGTTCACCAATTTGTCGACCGCGTCTATCTTCAGGTCGTAATAGTTCTCCGCCGCCGTTGTTACGTTGATTTCCTGCTGTTTCTTTGATTTCTTTGACATAACCGCTTATCCTTATTGCAATGAAAGCAACAGCAGCCGCGCGGCTGATGTTGCTTTTTCATCGTTAATTTTATTCTTCGCCCGAAATATCAATAGCGTCCATTTCGCCGTTGTCCTCAACGTCGATAGAGGTATTGATGTTTTTAAGAGCCTTTGCGTAAAGAGGCAGCGTAACAAGCAGCAGCATAGTGATCGCAAGGCATATAATATGCGCAACGACAATGTTCTGCGCAACCGCAATATACGCCGTTTCCGCCGTTACGGCAATCCTGTTTTCGGTGCGGGTGACCGCGTCGATAACGCGCGAGTAATAAATGCAATCCGCAAATATCATACCCACCATCATTACAAACATGACCGCCAGCATAACCATCTTCGGTTTTTCGCGTTTGGGAAATGCTCTTAAAAAGCACACAAACGCAAGA
This sequence comes from uncultured Oscillospiraceae bacterium, assembly GCA_910579125.1. GTDB lineage: Bacteria > Bacillota > Clostridia > Oscillospirales > Ruminococcaceae > CAG-115. The sequence goes on from CAJTTH010000014.1 coordinate 52,089, forward strand.
ATTGAAAACAGCATTGCCACAAACTCGCACTGTCCCATGTTCGCTGAATTTATCTTCGCCGTCGTATTCGCAATCGCCGAAAGGTTGAGCGAATAAATCAGAAACGCCGCCAAAAGCGCAACAAGCGGGATCCTCTGCGGACTGCGCTTCAGAGAAACGATAAACTTACGGATAAACTCTTTAAATCCCCGCCCTTGAGCGGCGGTAGCCGTTTTTTGTCCCATTTGTCCCGCCTCCTTACTTAAATCTGATGGCATCGGTCGTTTCCTTGTCGAAGAAGTGTTTCTTCTTGAAAGAAACGTTTACCGAATCGCCGACCTTGTAGTTACACCAATCGCGGAACTTACAGGTTACTCTATGCTTGCCGATAACGCCGTTTACAAGGGTAGTCTGACCCAGATTTTCATTCGAGAAAACGTTGACGCTTATGCTGCCGCCCTCGACAATATCCTCCGGACGAACGCCGAGAACGATCGTTCTGCCCTCGTAACGCTCAAGCGAACCCGCCTCCTCGGGATTAAGTTCGACCTTGAAGCTGTCGCACATAAGCTCGCCGTTCTTTACCTCAACGTCGAAGAAGTTCATCGGAGGAAGTCCGATAAAGCCCGCTACGAAAAGGTTCGCGGGAGTATCGTACAGCTCGAGCGGCGTACCGATCTGCTGAACGTGGCCCATGGACATACACACGATCCTGTCCGCAAGCGTCAGCGCTTCAGTCTGGTCGTGGGTAACATAGAGCATGGTTGCTCTAAGGCGCTTATGTAACAGCAATATCTCGCGTCTTGTAGCTCCGCGGAGCTTTGCATCGAGGTTCGACAGCGGCTCATCGAAGAGGAAAACCTTGGGTGTACGAACAATCGCGCGTCCCATGGCAACTCTCTGCCGCTGACCGCCGGAAAGCTGATTCGGCTTTTTATTGAGCTGATCGGAAAGTCCGAGTATCTCGGCAGCCGACAGAACCTTCTGATGAATCTCGTTCTTGTTTTCCTTGCGCAGCATAAGCGAAAACGCCATATTCTCGTAGATCGTCATGTGACCGTACAGAGCGTAGTTCTGGAAAACCATGGCAATGTCGCGGTCCTTCGGCGGCATTTTAGTAACGTCCTTGCCGTCTATTATAAGATTGCCCGCGGAAATATCCTCAAGACCCGCCACCATACGCAGCGTTGTCGATTTGCCGCAGCCCGAGGGACCTACAAGTACGATAAGCTCGCCGTTCTTGACATCAAGGTTAAAGTCGAAAACCGCTTGAACCTTATTGTCATAGATTTTATCGAGATGCTGTAATTTCAAATCACTCATGACTAGCTCCCTTTATGCTTTTTTCTCTTTTTCCACTTCAGCCAGACGTTCCTGCAGCGTGCGGGTCCTGATAAATGCGACAATTCCCGCAATGATGCAAAGCACCGCCGAGCCGATAAGGTAAATGCATACGCGCATAAACTGTCCGTCTTCCATAACTACTTGCGCTGTTCCGCTTATGGAAAGCGTCGCGTTCTTTGCCTGAAGCGGAATGATGAATATGCGGACGATCTGCCCCGCTCCGATGCCCATAAGAACAAAGGAATAACCGAGTTTGTACGCCTTGACACCCTCCGAAGAAAGGAACGCGGTAAGCATGAAAAGCAGATTGTAAACAACGGATACACCAATCATCAGATTATAATAATATGTTCCGACGTCGGATTTATAGATACTGACAAAGTAGAGGGCGTTAAGCACAATTGCCAGCAGCGTAAGGTTTGAGGAAAGCTTGTTTTTGGTGAATCTGAGCCTATCCCGTTTAATGAGGGCTTCATTGTTCATCGTCATGCTCTCACATCCTTTCTGCTGCCGATAAGACGCTTTTCTTCTTTCATCAGAATTTCTTTCAAAATTAAATTAACAACAAGCAGCACGGTGATCAGAAGCAAAACTCCGAACACTGCAAAACTTATGTCAAACCACATGGTCGATTCGGTGTACAGTGTGTTCATGCCCTCGGCGTGTTCCTTAAGCTCCTCAAAGTTGATCTGCAGGAACTGTGCCTTATATGTCATGATCTGTGAAATTGACCATACGGAGAACCCAATGTTATATACCGCAGACAAAGCCGTCGTAATTATATTTCCGATATAGTATTTTCTGCGGGCATGGGTGTTTGTGATAAACAATGTCAGCGTCACCAGAATGAGGACGATCGACATATTTGTGAACGTTTTGTTGAAGTCCTGCATATCGTAGTATATCCTCGAACCCGTAACAGTTGTTCTGTCAAGGTTTTTCGGATTTCTTATTGTCGAATACAGGGCATCGTAAAGATCGGTCATAATACCCAAAGAGTAAACGAAAACCAATGCGGACGCAATGAGCAGCGCGAAGCATACTATCCGCTGAAATGTCATTTGTTTCTTATACATACAGACCTTCCTTTATGTTGAGGGGGAAGGGAACTACCCTTCCCCCAAGAACATAATGTGGATTAGAGCAATGCCGTTTTTACGCGGCACCGCGTAAATTTAACGAATAGGGTATTTGCTTGATTGAATTACAGGCTGTTGAAGTAATCAACGAGATCTTGCCATGCCTGCTCCTTGAGCTTGAGGTACTGTTTGCCGTTCCAAGTCTCAGAGACCATCTTAACGGTCTCTTCTGCATTGGACATACCGTCCTCGGAGTAGCCCTTTACGATCATATCAACAAGCATATTTGCGTTGCCGTCCTTGGACTGGTTAAATCTGCCCTTTGTGGACAACTCGGTGTAACCGGCGATCTGGTCGTTCTCAGCCTTTGTGTTCGGAAGAACGGTAGGAACGGAGGTGTACCAGGGATTCTCTGCGAGTGCAAGCAGCGGATGCTTGATAGTGCCGGCAGCGATAGCGTTGGAGATGTAGCCTGCGCCCTCCTTGCCGACTTCGTGTGTGCACTGATACTCAAATGCCTGGCTCTTTGCAAAGCTCAGAGTAGAACCGAGATACTGACGAGCGTAGTTAGTGTAGTTGCCTTTCGCCTTATCCCAAAGCTCCTGATAAGTTGCGTCAGCGATAACGGGCATTTCCTTGCCGTTAAAGTTGAACGTTTCGTAAGAACCGTCAGCTTTGGTCTTGATGAACGCATCGGGACCATAGGACATAAGGATCTGACCTTCCTCGCTGTATGCGAAGTCGATAAGTCTGAGAGCCGCATTGAGCTTATTCTCGTCATCGCCGACACCTGCCTTGGAAATTCCCCAACCGTCGGTTTTAACAGAACGCCAAGACTCGGTAAATCTCATGAACTGCTCACCTGTACCGTCGTTCCAACGAGCAACGGGAACCATAGCAGCCATATACTTTTCGCCATCCTGGAGCTTGGTCTCGTTGTAAAGGGTCTGGGTCTGGTTGTAGTCGTAGTGCATAAAGCCGAGATCATTCTCAAGCATTGTCTCGGATTTTTCCTCAGAGTTGTCAATAAAGGACTTGGAGATAAGACCTTCCTTAACAAGGGCATTCATATTTTCAATTGCCTTGTAAGTATCAACCTCCTGACGAGCATCGTGGAGCACACCATCGTTGCCTACATACAGGTAATCCTGTCTGGACTCGAGACCGCGAACGCCGAACAGAGTACCCGCGAAACGGAACATATCAACACGTCTCTGGTTGTTGTTATCTTCACGGGAGAACAGACCCTGTACAGTATCCGTGCCGTTAAGCGTCTGTGCGTTAGCAACTACGCAGCGGAGCAGAGCAACAAGTTCGTCTGCGTCCCAAGCAGCGTTCTGACCGCAGAACAGGTCGGAACGTGTAGTGCCGTAGTAGCCCTCGTAGGTATCATCGATGTACTTGCGGAGCATATTTACCGCTTCAACACCGGTCATGGAGCCCTTATCGTTCATCAGCTTGATGATGTTGTTGCCCTTGTCGTAGTTCTTCTTGATCGTCTTAACGGTCTTACCGTCCTTTTCTACAACGTCAACGTCAACGGAACCGGTGGTAGGCATATAAGGCTCGTAAACGGGAGTAGCAGTGTTGCCGCTTGCTTCCGCAGTGAACTCGCCGTCGCCGTCAAGCAGCTTCTGAACCCAGTCGGTTCTCATCAAAGGCATACGCTCAATATCGTCAACACCATCGAAATATGGCGAGAAGTAGATCGAACCGTCAGCAGTGTCACCCGTGATAGAGAGACGAACGATGGGGTTCTCGTCAAGATACTTGCTGAAGTTGGGCATCTTGTCGAGGTACTCTGCAATGTTTACAAGCTTGCCCGCAACACCGTTCTCGGTCAGCTTGGAAGCGGTACCGCTCACTATATCGACCTTGTCGAGTTGCGGATCCCAGTAGTCGTACTCTTCGCTTGCGCTCTTGCCCTGATACTGGTTCTCGAACTTCATGCCGAGTTTCTCTTCAACAGCTACCCATGTGGGCTTAAGATCGCCCGAGTTGTAGGTCTTGCCGTCCGCAAGTGTAACGCCGTCCTTAGCAACTTCGGGATCAAAGAACAGACCGGTCTTGGAGTTGTTATAACCTGTAGCCATTCTCAGAACCGTGCCGGACGCAAACGCAAGACTTTCAGCGGGATCTACAGCGGGTTTGTTATCCGTGGAGCTTTCGCCGCCGGAGCTTTCGCCGGTAGAGCTGCTGCCTGTGCTGCTGTCGCCGCCGGTGGAGCTGCTGCCGCCTGTGCTGCTATTGTTCGAGCCGCTGCCTGAGTTGTCCGAATCGCTCGGAACCTGTGTACAACCGGTCAACAGTGTTGAAACTGCGACGGAAACTGCAAGCACTGACGCCGCAAGTTTTGATTTCTTCATTTGTTGTTCCTCCTTTAGGATAGTCGCAAGCGGAATGCCGCCTGCTTGTATATATCAACCGCGGAGTGCAGCTGATTAACAAAGTAATGATATTGATTTATTCCTTTACGCCGCCGACATTTACGCCCTTTGCGAAATATTTCTGGATAAAGGGATAAATAACAAGAATGGGAATGATAGAACAGATGATGAGCGAATAGATCATCGAGTCCGAGGAGTAGGGGTAATCCCAGCCCGTCATCTGATCGGGATCCTGATAAGTCTCGAGCTGAAGACGGATAAATACCATGAGCGGGTGCTCGTTGCCGTTTGTGATCATCTGTCTAGCCCAGAAGTATCCGTTCCAGCGTGATATCGCGAAAAACAGCGTTACCGTCGCAATTATCGACTTGCTCATCGGCAAGTATACTTTCCAGAGAACCTGCATTTCCGTTGCGCCGTCGACAATGGCAGCCTCTTCTATCTCGCTCGGCACGCCCTCAAACGAGTTACGCAGCAGAATGATATTCATCGCCGCCATACCCATTGCAATAACGACCAGCCATTTATCGTCCATAATTCCCACGGAATTGAAAACTTTCTTCGTAGCTATGTAGTTCAAATACTGGGGAACAAGACCCGCGCTGAACCACATGGTGAATACCAGGAAGAAGTTGAAACCTCTGCGGAAGAGCAGCCTCTTTTTAGACAGTGCGTAAGCGCCGAGAACCGAGAGGAAGAGCTCCCAGATAGTTCCGTAGAGCGTAAGGAACAGTGTGTTCGTATATGCGTTCCAGAACATATTGTTGCCGAACATCGCCGCAAACGCGTCAAACTGAATGTCCTTCGGGAACAAAACAATTTCGCTGTAATCAACCGCACGTCTGCCGCTTATCGACGCAGATATCGTGTACAAAAAAGGATACAGACATGCCAGCGCAAATATCGTAAGCAGAGTATAGCTTATAATTTTGAATATAAGCTCTGAAATTTCAAGTCGTCTTTTCATAGCATACCTCTTTAATAGAGTGATACATCGGACGCCTTGCGGGAGATCGTGTTAGCGCCGATAACCAACAGCATTCCGATAACGTTGTTCATCATTTCGGCAGCGGATGCCAGACCCTTCATGCCCGTGCCCGCGATACCGTATCTTTGCGAGAACGTCGAAACAACGTCCGCGGTAACGTAGGTGTTGGGGTTGTACAAAAGGAGAACTTTCTCGTAGCCTATGTTGAGCAGCGAACCTATTCTCGTGATAAGCATAATTACTATCGTGGACAGAATACTGGGCAGAACCACGTATTTCATCTGGGCCATCTTGCCCGCGCCGTCGATCTGCGCCGCCTCGTAGCTCGTCGGGGAGATCGCAATGATCGCTGCGAAGAATACGATACTGTCATAGCCCGCCGTCTCCCAGATACCGCTTATCTGATAGATGGCTCGGAAGAAGCTCGGGTTATTCAGAAGTCCTACCGTGAATGCCGTTTCGTGGTCGATCCAGCCGATATTCTCCATAAGCTGCGAAAGAATACCGCTGCCGGAGGTAAGCGAACCCTGCTTTACAAGCATCATTACCAGCGACGTCATAACAACCGTCGACATAAACTTGGGAAGATATGTAACTACCTGGTAAAAGCTGCGCATGATGTTCGAACGGATTTCGTTGAAGAACAGCGCGATGATGATCGGCATCGGGAAACCGAAGCACAGTCCGTAGAAGCTCAGCAGAAACGTGTTTCTGAACGCCCTCCAGAACTCGGTTGACAGTGTGTCCCCTCCGACGAGCAGCCTCTTGAAGTAGGAAAATCCGGAAAACAGCTGATCCGCTACGGGCAGCGTGTCATCCGTTACCTTGAAGCACCCGAGCAGCTCATACATCGGGAAGTAGCGCCAGAACAGGAACACCAACAGCATCGGAATGAGCATCAGGTACAGACGCCAATCCTTGAGTACCGTTTTCAGAACGTGCAGCCAATAATGTTTTTCAACATCATCGCGAACCGCTTGTTCCGGATTTTCGATATAAGTGCCGCTTTCCTCATCGAAAATCAAATAATCGGATACGCTCATTTGCATCTTTGAAAACCTCCTAATTTAAGATATTTTCGAGCTATATTATAAAGTTTTCTTATTCGTAATTATCGGGATCGCTGTTCGGCTCGTCGGTAAGCTTTGCCAGTTCCGCGCGCCGTCTTTCCTCAGCCGTCCGTATGAGGTACGATCGCTGATCCCCAAATAAACCGTCCACTCTGCGCGATATCAGCACCACAAGCAACGAAAAAGCGAGTGTGAGCGAATCGGTCGTTATAAAGCGAAGCAGCGCATCGGGCGTTCCTCCGAATATCAGGCTGACCAACCATCTTCCGATCTGCACCGCCGCGAACGCGGCCGCCGTGAACACTATCGAAAGCAAAACGCTGTCCTTAATCCTCTGCTTGCCGAACTTCTTTATAAGCAGCAGCGAAACAAGCGCGAAGAGATTTCCGACACAATATATCGCAAACTGCCGCCCGGACGCTCCCAACGCCATACAGTACGCCAACGCACCGACAAGCGCGTGTATCGCGGCAAATCCGCCCCAGCGCATCATCACTATGCACACTATCGCTATCGTGGGTGACAGCATATACATCTGACCCTGAAACCATGTTCCCGCCGCCTTTGCGATAAGCGTTTCCACGGCAAACAGTATAACCGCCATTATTCCGAGGTCGATCGCCCTGTATTGCCCGAAGGATATTTTATTCATCCGTTACACGCTTCCTTCCGCTTGCGACAAAATAACAAACAATATTCCTAAAAGTTACAACTTTTTGTCTGTTATCTACAAACTATTTTAACCTAAATAAACCAAAAAGTACAATGAAAATACAAGACTATTTATGTACATTTCGGACATTTATCATTTTTCTAAATTTCTGACTTGTTCTTTGTTTCAACAATATTTGACAATATCTTACAAAAAACAACGCGTTATTTGTCTGATTTCAACAAATTTTGTTAATACTTATTGAAAAAAGACCTCATAACATAGTATAATCAAAATCAGAGGAAAACATTACTTTTTCAGTCATAAAAGGAGGTTAACATTGTGAAAGAAATAACAGCCGCGTCTTCCGCCGAACTTGAAAAGATGATCCGCACTGCGGAACCGCACACCCGCATAAGCTTAACAGAGGGCGTTTTCCGCCTCAAGCTCGAGATAGGCGTGCCGTATCTGGAACTGGTCGGAGCAGGCGCCGACAAGACCGTTATCATCTATGACGACTACGCCAACAAAATTCACGAGGACGGCAAGGAGTACAATACTTTCCGCACCTACACCGTTGCCGTTACCGCGCCGCATGTAAGCTTCAGGCATCTTACGGTCGAGAACGACTCGCTGAGACCCGAGGATAAGGGGCAAGAGGTCGCGCTTACCGTATACGCGGACGATTTCACCGCCGAGGACTGCCGTTTCATCTCCACTCAGGACACGATTTTCTGCGGTCCGCTGCCGCCCGACCTTATAACAAGGTACGACGGTTTTCTCAAGGACGAGCTCCGCGCCGAGGGATACACGCGGCAGATCTTCCGCCGCTGCTATATAGCGGGCACAGTCGACTTTATCTTCGGCTGCGCCGACGCGCTGTTCGAGAACTGCGAAATAAGATCACTGTACGAGGTGAGAGGTCACGGTTATGTTGCCGCACCCGCTCACGCTTTGGAACAGGAGATCGGCTTCGTATTTGACCGCTGCCGCTTCACCCGCGATGTGCGCACTGCCGACGGCTCGGTATTTCTTGCCAGACCATGGCGCGATTATGGAAAAGCGTCCTTTATCGACTGCACTTATGACACTCATATTGCATCGGAGGGCTTCGACAAATGGAACGACACCGACCGCGACAAGACCGCGCGTTTTTCGGAATTCGGCTCGGACCGCAACGGCAGAGTGCCGTGGAGCACGGAACTTTCATCTTCTAAAAAAGACGCCCTGCTGAATTTTTTTGCCGGGCACTGACGATGTAATCCTTTTCACTAATCTGGATTATATCATATAACATTTCATTTTTCAACCGGTTTTTGATAAAATTGTTGAGAAGCAACAAATTTCACCGTTGATAATTAGGATATATTACTATTCCGGGAATGTAACAGGTTTACAGGAGAAAGGCGGTTATTTATGAACAATATCACATATGTCGGCAAAAATCTGATCACCTTTTCGATGCATCTTCACTCCCACGAAAACTGGGAGCTGATCTACTGTACGGGCGGCTGCGGGGAATTCGTGTTCAACGATTCCTCAATGAAATACAACGTCGGAGATATCGTTATTATACCGCCCGAGATCCCGCACACGAACAACAGCGAACAGGGCTTTACAAACATTCATATGAACATCACGGACGCCACGCTGCCGTTCAAGACGCCGATAGTTATTTCCGACGACAGCGACAACCATATTCTGACCGCGTTCAACGACGCGTTCTACTACTTCAACAGTAAGATAAACAACAAGCAGCTTATAATCGCGGCATTCGGAAATCTCATCGTGAACTACGTTATCGCGTTCCAGAGCACCAAGCCGCTGCGCAACGTTATCGGCGCGATAAAGAGCAACATTATGCAGAATTTCACCGACTGCGACTACGAGCTTGACACTTATTTGAAAACTATCCCGTTCAGCTACGACTATCTGAGAAAGCTGTTCAAGAGCGAAATGGGCATGACCCCGCACAACTACCTTGTAAGTCTGCGAATGCAGATGGCGGAAAAGCTGCTTGTCACCACGGGCGGCGACGGGCAGAATATCTCCCAGATAGCCTACGTCTGCGGGTTTGCCGAGCCGCTGTATTTTTCGCGGGTGTTCAAAAAGAATTTTGGCTGCTCCCCGAAAAATTACGCAATGAAAATGCAGCACAAAAAAACGGCGGACGACTAAAAAACCGACGGCAAATAATAACATTCTGTCTTTGGGGAGAACGTTGTCATTTTCGCTCTGCTTGACAACAGCGCCGCGTTGTGGTAATATCTAACCAAAGGGGTGAGCGAAATGAATAACGGCAGACCGCAGGTGCTTCTGTTGGGAAACGGCATAAACAGAGCGTTCAACAGCGATTCTTGGGATATGCTGCTGAACTCTATCGACTGCCGCGCCGACAAATACGACCTTGGGAAATTTCATTGTCCGGAGACCCTCAAGGCCGTTCTGGTGACAGAAGATAATGTCGACAAGGCTCTCGAGCGAAAAAAGAACGACCTCGGCAACCTCGGAACGAAAAAGCCCGAAAAGCAGCTTGAGCTGTTAAGGCGGCTGCTTTCGATACGCTTCGATCACATATTGACGACAAACTACAGCTACGAACTGGAGACCGCCGCACTCGGCGAGGATAAGATCACCGAAAACGCGCTGAAAAGAATACAGCGCCACACCTCCGCGGCAAGACGCTGCGAGGCAAGCCTTATGCTGCATACCTATAACCGCGTGGAATTTGACGGCGAGCGGAAGATCTGGCATATTCACGGCGAAGCACGCAAGCCCGATTCAATGGTGCTGGGGCATTATTATTACGGTCGGCTGCTCGGGAAAATGCTGGAACATGACCGACGCTATTCCGCCGTAAAGCCGTTCAAAATATTAAGCTGGACGGACGCGTTTATTCTCGGGGACGTGTATATACTCGGGTTCGGTTTCGGGTTTGCGGAGAGCGATATGTGGTGGCTGCTTAACCGAAAAAAGCGGGCGGGTACGGGCAGCACGGTTTTTTATGAGCTTAACCCGCCCGACGCGAGCAACAATGCAAAGCTCGATCTGCTGCGGCTTATGAACGCCGAGGTCGTTCCCATGACTGTGGAGAACAACTGGACGGAGCTTTACGAGCGCGCGATAAACGATATAGAGAAAAGGATAATCCGCGAACCGCAGACTCGAAAAACTCCGCCGATAGCGGGTGATATCCTTAACGGAGAAATCACAAAAACCGAATAGGATAACAAATCGACTTGTCCAACCGGATAGACCATTTCATGTAACAACGTTGCTTGACAACGTAAAATATGAAGGTTTGCAAACTCAATTCTGCGGCGGTGGGCGTAACGGCTGTTATAATTCTATAAAAACGCCCGGGTCAAACAATCTCGTATAGAATACATCTGTATAATAGGATCGTAACGCTCGGTACAGATGTTAAATCCCGCGCGGTAACGCTGTGCGGCTATCGGCGGCATTCGCTCGAGGCGCCTTGTTTCCGCGGCGACGAACTCGTCCGTCCGTTCCGTGACCGCGCCGCAGTGCTCTTCGGCGTATTGCCGAAAATACCCGTCGCTCTCGTCGATATACACGCGGAACTGCCCGTACATCACAAAGCACAGCGCCGCCATCACCGCCGGAGCCGCCGCAGCAATCGCCGCGAAGGCTGTCGACGAAACCGCCAGTCCGAGCGGATAGCCGAACGAGTTTAACTCTCAAAATTAAGTTCACAAAGAATTTTGCGACACGCAGCCAAATGCACACCGAGCGACAAACAGCAGTTCCCGAAACTTGCGTGGCAGCAAGTGCGCGATGACCCGCACAAGGAGATAATGATACTTCCGTCCAACCACAGAATAACGCAATGGGGGCGGGTCAGAGCGTATCGGGATATATTTTTATGTTCGTTCAGCTTACCGAAACGGAATAAACTCCGTCCATTTCGCGGGAAATATGCCCCAGCAACTCCAGATCTGTCAGCGCTTCGGATATTGCGGAAAAATCAAGATCGCTTTTTTCGACTAACTCGTCGGCGGTCGCGGGCATCTCGGATATGAGCTTCAGGATTGCCGCGTCGTTCGGTTCGAGCGCGGAGAAAAGCTCCTCGCCGAGAACGGCCTTTTTCGACTTGACGGGCTGCTCCTCCAACTCGGGCGCGCTGTCTTTCCGCTCTTTTTGAGGAACGGTCACAGCTGAACCGCCGTTATTATCGAGCATTTTGCGGAAAAGCTCTCCGCCCGAATAGCTCTGCATAAGCTGCGCCAGAATGTCGGTATACGCGAACACGCACGTCGCTCCGTCGCGTATCAGCGGAGCAACGCCCTCGTACCGCGCGGACATAATGTCGTGCGGCGGTATGCAGAAAACGTCGCGATTCTGGTTTGCCGCATGGTTAGCCGTAAGCAGAGAGCCGCTGTGTCCGCTCGCTTCGATAACGAGCGTGCCGTGGCAAAGCCCCGAAATAATGCGGTTTCTCATGTGAAAATAACGGGCGAACGTTTTCGTATCGGGGAGCAGTTCGCTTATCAGCGCGCCGCCGCTGTTCACAATCTTGCGTTTAAGCTCCGCGTTCTCGGAGGGATAATTCACCATAATGCCGCACCCGAGCACGCCAGCCGTGTATCCGCCGACGCTCAGCGCGGCTCTGTGTGCGGCAGCGTCCGCACCTACCGCAACTCCGCTGATTATGCTCACTCCCGTTCTTGCTAGCGGAGCGATCACCGCTTGTGCTGCTGAAACACCGTACTCGGAAACATTACGCGCTCCGACCGCCGCAACGGCGGGGCGTTCGCGAAGACCGTCAAGCGTTCCCGCAACGAAAAGCAAGATCGGGGGATCGGAGATGCTCCGCAGCAGCTCGGGATATTCGTCGTCATCGAGGGTCACTATGCGGATATCGTTTTGACGGCAAAGCTCAAGAATGGGTCGTATGGAGCTCATGCGTACTTCCTTGGCGCGCAGCTTTTCCTTTTCGCTCAGAAACGGAAATTCCCCGTCGCGTATCATGCGCGAGGCAACGGTTGCGTCGCCGCCGCACTGCGCCAGTATCTCGATGGTTTTGGAGTTGTACGGCTGCATTACGAGCAGCAGCCAGAGCCAAACCTCAACGGGACTTTTCGCCATACTTATCCCTCCGTTTTACAATTTTCCCTTGCGGCAATAACGGACTATGCCGCAAAATATTTTATTTGCATTGCAGACATTGCGCAATTACTCGACGGTATAATTTGCCGTATTCAAGCGCGGCGGAATAATTTTCCGGGTTTAGACGCGGTAAGATACTGCCAACCGCCAAAGTTCCCCATAAAGACAGTCAATTGCCGCAAACAATTGCCTACTCTATTTGGATTGGGAATAGGATATTGCGTGCTTAGCTCTATGGTTATGCTATGACTGTTAAATTTATATTTTTTGATGGCTTTCCTGTTTTTAGTCCTTGCGTTCGGATTCTGAAAGAAGTTGTTATAAGCGTATACCGCTTGCGCAAATATTATTTGAAACCCAAAGGTAGCTACCAAATATCTAAAAGCTGGATTTACTAACTCAATTTCAAATAGATACGATTGATTTAGTTTATACATAATATTCGTCCTCCATCATATTTTGAATACTGCGCTTGTAAACGCGGGGAGCGTCAAGCCGCCAAGGTCCTGTTTTTCTCCCGTGAGGAGATTTTCCGCTTCGCCGCCCATATTGAGATTAAACGTAAACGGCGCACCGTCCGCGTTGATGACGGTGAGCAGGGTTTCGCCGCCGCCCGTGCGCGAGAACGCATACTGTCGGTTGGTGAGCTGCACCTGCTTGTAGTCGCCTTCGGCAGCTGCGGGGTGGTTCTTTTGTATCTCGGCGAGCGCGCTGATGTGCGCGGTGAGGTCGCGGTGACCCTCGCTCTTCATATTTTCGAGGTCGAACTCGGGACGGAGCGCGTCGTCACCGCCGCCCCGCTTATCGCCCTCGACCGCAAACTCGCTGCCGTAATAAACGGACGGAATGCCCGGCATCATAAACATCAGCGTGTAGATTAGCGGCAAGTGCTCCTTGGTCTTGAGAATAGTCGCGATGCGCGTTACGTCGTGATTATCAACGAACGTGTACAGGTGCTTTCCTCTGTACAGGCACCAGTTTTCGCTGCCGAACTGGCGGTTTATCGAGTGGGCGATCTCGAACATATTCATATCGTTGAAGCTGGAAAACAGACCCTTGTAGCACTCGTAGTTGGTAACGCTGTCGAGCATCTGATCGTTCATCCACATATTGTAATCGCCGTGGAGAGTTTCGCCAAGCAGGAAGAAGTCCTCGCTGAGCCACTTACAGTGACCGCGCAGCTCGCGGAGGAAATTCTGATCGAGACAGTATGCAACGTCAAGGCGCAGACCGTCAATGCCGAATTCCTCTTTCCAGCCCGTGATAACGTCCTTGATGTACTGCTTTACCTCGGGGTTGAACAGGTTCAGCTTTACAAGCTCGTAATGCCCCTCCCAGCCCTCGTAGTAGAAGCCGTCGTTGTAGCAGGAGTTTCCCTCGCGGACATGGAACCAGTCCTTTTTGGCGCTGCCGAGCTTATGCTCGCGCACGTCGCGGAACTCGGTGAAATCACGTCCGACATGATTGAACACGCCGTCGATAACGACCTTTATGCCGTTCTCGTGTAGCGCGCCGCAGACCTTTTTGAAGTCCTCGTTTGTGCCGAGACGACGATCTATCGTCTTATAATCAATAGTATCATAGCCGTGTGCCACGCTCTCGAATACGGGACCGAAGTAGATCGCATTACAGCCGAGCTCCTTGATGTGCGGGATATCTTCGATCAGCTTCAGGATTTTGTGCGTCGGCTCACTTGACTGATCGTTCTGACGGGGACAGCCGAAATAGCCGATCGGATAAATGTGATAGAACACCGCGTTTTCATACCATTTCATAATATTACCTCTTTTTTCCTTTAATTTGCTTTTACGGCGGAATTTTGTATATAAGCCGTTTTAAAGCTGTAAACCAAAACAATTTACAATTTTTATTATACCATGTTGTGACAGATTTGTCAATGTTCTTTGTGCAAATCGCCTAAAAAAATTGTCTGTTTTATTGCATAACTGAAAAAATTACACTAAAGTATTGAAAATTTATTTTCAAACT
>CAJTTH010000015.1 GCA_910579125.1 uncultured Oscillospiraceae bacterium
ATCACATTTGAGTAGATTTGTCAAGGGTTTTTTCAAAAAAAATCAAAATTTTTTAAAAAATCAAATGCAAGGGCCGCCCAAAGCAAAAAAGCAGTGCCTTATCGCTTTTTACGCGGAATTTGGCGAGGTTTCGACCGACGTTCCCTTAAAAGTAAAACAGCTCCTCAAACTTCTTATCGAGCGCTATGCACAGTATAAGCGCCAGCTTTGCGGTCGGGTTGAACTGCCCCGTTTCAATCGAGCTTATCGTATTGCGCGAAACCCCGACCGCAGCCGCAAGCTCGCTTTGCGACATTCCCTTTTCGGCTCGTGCCTGCTTGAGGTTGTTTTTCAGTGTCAGCTTATCTTCCATTGCCGCGCTCCGAAAAAATTACAGAAAAATATCACAGCGAATATTACTCCGCCTATACCGAAAGCGGTCCCTTGAAAAAAATAACGGTAGCTCCTGACCTTTGAGCAGCGGTAAAAGCTCCCTGCAGAGATAGCGAGATTTATCGTTGCAATATAATCTTCGATATGCTGACCGTTTACGAGACGGGTCAACGCGAACACAAGGCAGCACACGATCAATACCACGATGATCCACAGCATTGACTTGTCGTTAAAATGCTGCTCCATTTCGTCGGACTGCTCCGCTCTTGCCTTTTCGAGTATTTCTTCCTTTTTCATAGCGACACCTCCAAATGTTTTTGCCAAGTTTACTTGGTAACCATATTATAGCACTGCCAAGTTTACTTGTCAAGGGTTTTGCCAAGTTTTTTTGGAATTTTATGAAACATCAACAATATTGCGAAGCGAAAAATATGCACCGTGCACAATTTCTTTTAGGCAAATGATGTCGCTGTCGTCAATTCGCTCACCTCTCTGTTTATTACACAATTTTTTTTGACCTTAACATAATTCAAGAAAAAAAGCAAAAAGGCACACCGAATCAAACGGTGCGCCAAAGCATTATTCGGAGTAAAACGAATTACTTGCCGGATTTCCTTCCGCGCTTGAATACGGGCGCGGTAAGTACCAGACAGCTTAAAGCCGCGATCCAAATCAGAGTATCCTGACGCACTCCCATGTTCGGGTTGTCGGAGGGATCGGTATTATCGGGTTTTGATGGCGTCTGATCGTCGTTTGCGGGATTGTCGGCGGTCTTTTCCCCGTGAACGGTTATAAGATAATCCGACGCGTGCGCGAACGAAAGCTTTACAATACCGTCGGCGCCAATCTTGCCGCTTGCTCGGCAACGCCCGTCTTTCGGCGAATTTTGCGTCTTTCGACGAATGTCGAGATACTAAACAAACTCTAAAACAAAATGCGGCGAAACGGCAAAAAACACCGTAACAAAATTTTCCCCGAACATTGACAAAGCATAAAATTTATGGTAAAATGATACCCGGGAAGCGACTGTCGGCAAAACGGTCGAAAATGCATAGAACAACGCAGAAAGGAAAGACAGCATGGAAAAATATCTTGATGAAACGTTAAGCATACAGGAGCGTGCCGAAGCGCTCGCCGACGCTATGACAACGGACGAGCAAGCAAGCCAGCTGCGGTACGACGCGTTTGCGGTAAAGCGGCTCGGCATACCCGCGTACAACTGGTGGAACGAGGGGCTGCACGGACTGGCACGTTCGGGAGTGGCGACTATGTTCCCGCAGGCGATAGGGCTTGCGGCAATGTTTTCGCCCGAGCTTGTCAAAAGAGCCGGAGATATCGTTGCCGAGGAAGCGCGCGCGAAATACAACGCGTATCAAAAGCACGGCGACCGCGACATTTACAAGGGCTTGACGATATGGTCGCCTAACATAAACATTTTCCGCGACCCGCGCTGGGGCAGAGGTCACGAGACCTACGGCGAGGACCCGTTCCTCACGGCGGAAAACGGAAAAGCCTACGTAAAGGGGCTTCAGGGAGACGGCAAGGTTCTCAAAACGGCAGCGTGCGCCAAGCATCTTGCCGCGCACAGCGGTCCCGAGGCTATACGTCACGGATTTAACTCCGAGGTCTCGCCGAAGGATATGGAGGAAACCTATCTCCCCGCGTTTGAAGAGCTTGTGAAAAACGCGCGCGTAGAGGGCGTTATGGGCGCGTACAACTGCGTCAACGGAGAGCCCGCCTGCGCGAGCGGTTTCTTAATGGGCAAGCTCCGCGATTGGGGCTTTGACGGGTATTTCGTTTCGGATTGCTGGGCAATCAACGATTTTCACGCGCATCACGGTATTACAAGCAACGCCGTTGAATCGGCGGCGCTCGCGCTTACGGCGGGCTGCGACGTTAATTGCGGCTGCACTTATGTGAACGTTCTCGCGGCGCTTGAAAAAGGCTTAGTCACCAAAGACCATATCCGAAACGCTTGCGTTCATCTTATGCGCACAAGGATAAGGCTCGGAATGTTAGACGCAAAAACGGAGTTCGACGATATCCCGTACAGCGTCGTATCCTGCCGTGAGCATAAGGACGTTTCTCTCGAATGCGCCGAAAGATCCATGGTTCTGCTGCGTAACAACGGTATTCTTCCGCTGGACGAAAACAAAATCAAAACCCTCGCGGTGATAGGTCCGAACAGCATGAGCCGCGCGGCTCTGGAGGGCAATTACTGCGGCACTGCGGACAGATACGTTACGTTCCTCGAGGGCATTCAAGACAGATTTAACGGACGCGTCATCTTCGCCGAGGGCTGCCACCTGTACAAGGACAGAAGCTCCACTCTGGCAATGGCGGGCGACAGATACGCCGAAGCGGAAGCCGCCGCCGAAAGCTCCGACGCGGTCATTCTCTGCGTTGGTCTCGATGCGACTATCGAGGGCGAGGAGGGCGACGTCGGCAACGAGTTCTCATCGGGCGATAAAAACGACCTCCGTCTCCCCGAAAGCCAGCGGATACTCGCCGACAAAATAATGAAGCTCGGCAAGCCCGTTGTTATCGTCTGCGCCGCGGGGAGTGCGATAAACGTCGAATGCGAACCCGACGCGCTGCTCCATGTCTGGTATCCCGGCTCGGAGGGCGGCGCCGCGCTCGCGGAGATACTGTTCGGCGACGTTTCGCCCTCGGGAAAGCTGCCCGTTACATTTTACGAGAGCGCGGAGCTGCTCCCCGAGTTCACCGACTATTCGATGAAAAACCGCACCTACCGTTACGCGAAAAACAACGTGCTGTTCCCGTTCGGTTTCGGACTGACTTACTCCGATATCGTCTGCACGGATATCCGCTACGAGGACGGCAGGACTGTGGTCTCCGTCGAAAATAAAGGCGGCAGAGCGGCAGAGGACGTTATCGAGCTGTATATCAAGGACTACGGTGAAAACGCCGTTCCCAACGTAAGCCTTTGCGGATTTAAACGGATAAAGCTTGCTGCGGGAGAAAAGCTCTCGGTTGAAATTCCCGTCCCCGAGAGAGCGTTCACCGCTGTCGACAACAACGGCGAAAGGCGGCGCTTCGGCAGCAGATTTACACTGTACGCGGGAACTCACCAACCCGACCCGATAAGCGAACGTCTCAGCGGACACAAGTGCGTAAGCGTTGAGGTCGTTTTCCCCGACTAATTGATTCAAAAAAGAAACCGCAGGCATTGCTTGCGGTTTCTTGAATATTACTGCCTTACAAAATGAACGACCTTCGACGTGAAATCCCCGTCGAGCTTTACAAAAATTCCCGCGTTCATAAGCGCGCTTCCGCTGAGCATCTCCCCCGTTTCCGAATTTTTGTAGCAAGCGTCGGGGTCGAGACCCTTCAGCCTGATACGTCTGCTGCGGTAATTGGGTCTGCCCAATACCTGTACAAACGTGAAAACCGCCTCGGACTTATCCTTTGAAACGAATATCCACGCGTCCCACATATTGTCCTCGAAAACATTGCCTATGCGGTATTGGTCTCCGGTGCGGATAATCGGGTTGTACTTGTTGAACTCCGCGATCTGCGCGGGGATAGCGTCTCTGTCCGCCTGCGGTATTCTCGTCACGTCAAGCTCGTAGCCGAACGTTCCCACCATTGCGACGTTCCCTCTTGTGGAAAACGGAGTTGTTCTCCCTACCGTGTGATTGGGGCAGTCGGAAACGTGCGCTCCCATTGCGGATGCTGGGTAGCATATCGACGTGCCGTGCTGTATCTTCAGCCGCTCTATCGCGTCGGTGTCGTCGGAGCACCATATCTGCGGCGAGTAGTAGAGCATTCCCGGGTCGAAGCGCGCGCCGCCGCCCGAGCAGTTCTCCAGAAGAATGTGCGGATAATCGGTCGTAAGCCTGTTCATAAGATCGTAAACTCCGAGCACGTACCTGTGCCAGAGCTCGCGCTGACGCTCCTTAGGCAGCGAGGTCGAGCCGACCTCAGTAAGCTGTCGGTTCATATCCCACTTGATATACTCGATATTTGCACTGTCGAGAACGTTCTTCATCATACCGTAAACGCAGTCGCGTACTTCCTTGTTTGAGTAGTCGAGAACATACTGCTCGCGCGACATCGTCATATCTCTGCCGCGAACCTGTATCGCCCAGTCGGGGTGCTTTTTGTACAGCTCGCTGTCGGGCGAGATCATCTCGGGCTCAAACCATATACCGAACTTCATACCCAGCTTGTTCACCTCGTCGACAAGGTGCTTCAAACCGCCCTTGAGCTTCTTTTCATAGACGAACCAGTCGCCGAGCGAGCTGTTGTCCGCGTCTCTGTGACCAAACCAGCCGTCGTCCATAACAAGCATTTCAATGCCGAGCTTTGACGCTTCACGCGCGATGTCGATGAGCTTGTCGGCGTCAAATCCGAAATAGGTAGCCTCCCAGTTGTTGATGAGTATCGGACGGCGCTTGTCCTTGTACTCGCCGCGGATAAGGTGTTCTCTGTACAGGTCGTGGAATGTGCGCGACATCTTGCCTATTCCCCCGTCCGAGTAGACCATGACTACCTCGGGCGCGGTAAATTCTCCGCCCTCCTCCAGCAGCCAGTTAAAGTCAAAATGGTTTATGCCCATGACCGCCCTTGTGCACTTGTTCTGCGTCACCTCCGCCTGCGCGAAAAAGTTTCCGCTGTACACGAAATTAAAGCCGTAAGCCTCGCCTGTATCCTCGTCCGCGTTATGCGAAACAAGCGCCATAAACGGATTGTTCTGGTGCGAGGATTCGCCCCTTACGGAATCTATCCCCTGTTTGCCGTGGTGGAGCTTGGAGCGCTCCAAAACACGCTCTCTTGCCCAACTGCCGTTAAGAGTTATCAAATCGTAGCCGTCGTTGTCAAAGTCCACGCACGCCGACAACACCCGCTTCACGTTAAGCGGCGCTTTGCCCGTGTTTTTCAGGCGAACGCTCCTCGTAATAACGTTCAGCTCGTTGAATACCGTATAAAGCAGGACCGCCTCGAGCCCCGTGTGCTTATCTGTACAAGTGATCTCGAGGGTCTCCGCCTCGTCCTCGTTTGCGAACGTCGCGGGCAGCCCCTCCAAAGCGGGCTTTCCCTTGTAAACCTTATGAGAAACATACCGCAGATCGCAGGTCGTCATACCCTCGCCGTCCATTACCATAAGGCACGGTTCGCGGTAGTCGCCCGTTCCGTGGCACGGGTATTCAAACGCGGTCTGATCCATAAACGTCCCCATGTCGCGCATATTGGTCTTGGGAACCCACGGGTTTTCCTCCAAACGCAGAAGATAAGTGAGATCGTCACCGCTTAACTTCTTCCCGAAATAGCCATGTATAAGATACCCCTCGTCGATAACGCCGAAAACGTAGCTTGTATCCTTTGCGTCAAGCTGAAACATTTTAATATCCTCGGCAAAACCGATGTTGTCGTTTATCTGCCATGCCCACCTTTTGTAATCCTTGTGATAATCGCGAACAATTATACCCATATAATATCCTTCCTTTCTTGAATTTCTACTTGCCGACCGCGGATATCGAGTAGGTGAACGCTCTCTCCTCGCCGCTTTGCAGCGTTACCGCGCCGCGCTTTTCGGCGAACACACCCGTGCAGTCGTCAAAATCCGCCGAACCGCACCACGGCTCAATACACAAGAACGGCGCGTCCTTTGCCTGCCATACGCCAAGACTTGTAAAGTCGGGATAGTCCACGCGAACGCCCTTGTTGTCCTTGTCAAGCAGCATAACCGAGCGCGAGACTATTTTATCAAAATAGCACACGTCCCCGTAGAACAGCTCGTGCTTCAGCGGCAGGACTGTCTCGCCGTTAAGCAGCGGACGGCGGTTGTTCTCCTCGTGCAGACCCGTTTCGAGGTTGTAATTCGGCACTGCGGCGGTCTCGGGCTTGTCGAATTCGAGACGGTAGTCCGTGAACTCGCCGCCGCACGCGAACGCGGGGTGCGCTCCGATACAGAACGGCATAGGCTCGCCGGAGTTGTTCTTAACGCGGTATGTCACAGCGATTCCGTCCGATTTGAGCGTGTATGTCACAGTAAAACGGAAATCAAACGGGAACATTCCGCGCGTGTAGTCGTTCTGCTCGAGCGCGAACGTAACGGACGTTCCGCTTACGGTCACGGGAGTAAGCTCCAGATCGCGCGCGAAACCATGCTTTGTTATCGCGTACTCCTTGCCGTTGATAAGCGTTTTTCCGCCGCGCAGAGTGCCGATCATCGGGAACAGCAGCGGAGAGGTCTTTCCCCAGAACGCGGGGTCGGCACTCCACATAAGCTCCCGTCTGTCAACGGTGAGCGATTTAAGCTCCGCGCCCTTTGAGATTATCTTCGCGGCGCAGTTGTCGTTTTTAAGCCGGATTTCCATAATTATCCTCCGATCACTTGTTTAAAAACGCGCCGAGCTTTTTATCCTCGGTGCGGATATGCGAGATCAGCACGCCGATATGGTTATTCAGCTTCATCAGCGAGCTGATTGAAGCGTTCGACGAGGAGACCTCAGCCGTTATTTCCTTCAGCGTTTTCTTGAAATTCTCATGGAACGCCTTGTGAGCGGTATAGTTCGGATATCCGCTTTTCTGCTGAAGCTGCTCCTCATGCGCGAAATGACGGTCGACATAGTTGTTCAGAAACGTAATCGTTTGATTGACGTTCTCCCGTCCTTTGCCTGCGCTGCAAGCGTCCAGCAGTTTGTTTACCGCGTCTATAAGCTCGCGGTGCTCCTTGTCGATAATTGCGCTGCCCGTTTCCAGATTCGGGGTAAATTCATATCTTGCCATATTTTTTTCCTCCCAGAAATATTACCAGAGCGTTAATGTGAACACGCTCTAATATTATAAATGATTATTCGACCGAAGTCAATATATTTCTCAATATTGCGGCGGCTTTTTTTCGCCGCGCTTTTTGCTCCACGCGCGGAGAATAAGCATAAGCATAACGACTATCGCCAGCATAAGAACGATCTTGAGGATAATGGTGAACAGGTCGTTCTCACGCTCGGCGATCGCCCAGACCTGTCCGCTCGAATTGCGGAAAAACATCACGCCGCCCGCCGAAACGTCCGATCTGCCGTCCGCCGTGTAGCCGATTATTTTCGCGATCTCCGAAACAGTCTGTTCGTCGTCGTTGTCGAGAACCGCATAGAGATACCAGCGTTCACCGTCCTTGTCGGCGTGCGGAGCGGCGGTGTAAGCGCGCTGCGCGTTTCCGTAGACGATAAACGGCGCGGAGGAGTTCTTCATCTCGGGGAACGCCCTGACAACGTCCATATTCAATCCGTCCACCACAAAAAAGCCCTCTGTCGAGCCGACATAAACGCGGTTATTAAGCTCCGCGGGCGCGGTGAGCGTGCCGCCGAGTTCAAGGCTCGTGAGCGTTTCGGGTTCGGTCTTGCCGTCCTCGGTAAGGCGCAGCTTGTACAACCGACCGTCCGCACCCGACATAAACACCGCGTATTTCCCCGCGAACACCGAGGTTATCTCCGCGCCGACGAGATTTTCGACATAATCATCGTTGACGGCACTGTGAGCGACAAGCGTATCCCCCGCGCCGAAAAGAACGTAACCGCCGAACAGCGACGGCGAGGTCGGCTGCGCGCTCAACGCGTATTCCCAAACGGTTTTCAAGCCGTCGTCAATATCCGCGCAGACAAATTTGAAGCCGCTGTCGGTTTTCACGCCGAAATACGCCGCTCCGTCGAGAATTGCGGCGTCGGTGACGATCTCGCCGAACTCCGCCGAGCAGATAACGCTCATATCCTCAACGTTAATAACGTAAACGGAAGTGCGCGCCGGCTGCACAAGAACGCCGTTCAGCACTGCTCCGCCGCAGTTTTCCGAGACCTTTTCGGAAAGCTCCGCCGAGCCGACGAGCCTGCCGTCTCTTTCGGCGAACCTGTTCACCTTGTTCAAAGCGGGAATAAGAACAAACTCCCCGTCCGATATCGGAACTCCCGCCGTTTCCGTTTCGGAGGTGTTCCAGAGTATCTGCACATAGTCCTTGGCAACGGGGGTTTTCGCGGAGATCGCCGCCTCGTCCTCGACGGCAAAGCCCGCGCTGTCCGCGTAAGCGGTTATACCCGCAAGCATAAGCGCCGACGCTGTAATACACATAATTATTTTAAAAAAATTTCTCATATCTCAATCGCCTTATCCGCGAGGAACGCGTAAAGGTACATCTCCTTAATTGGTTTTCCCGTGCGCTCGGGGAGCAAACGGCTGTATATCTTCACCTGCTGTGCGTAGTTTTCGCGCTCCTCCTCGAGATTGGCGGCGGTGTCGCTCTTGTAGTCGACCACGACAATGCCGCCGTCCTCGACGAAATACAAGTCTATCTGCCCCTGAACGCTTATTTTGCCGCCGTATTCCTGACCGATTTCCGTGCCCGCGATCTCGGAGTAAAACGCTCTTTCGCGGACGATCTCGGAGCTTTTCAGCATACGTTGTCCTATACCGCTTTGGAAGAACTTGGCAATATGCTCCGCTTCGACGATCTCCGCTTCGCGGCGGGTTATCTTTCCGCTTTCCGCAAGCTCGGCTATCGCGGACTTCACTGTTTCAAGAATATCGCCGTCACCCAGCCGTTCGAGCGGAAAATACTGCATCGTATGATGATAGGCGTTGCCCTTTTCCGCGCCCGTAGGCTTGCCGTTGTTTGCGAAATCGGGCTTTATCAGATTTACGGGCCGCACGGATTTTTTATGCGCAAGCTCGGTCACAGTGAATTTCGCTTGCTGCCGCGCTTCCTCGGCGTAGGGATAACGCTCGTTCATAAGCGAAACGAGCTCCGCCGTTTCATCGCCGGTAATATCGCCGTAAGCGTCGGTTTCTTTATTATTTAGCTCGGGAGCCTTGCCGTCCGCAAGCGTCTCGTAAATGCGGCAGTCAACACCCTCAAGATACGTGTTGACGGGAGCTTTCCCCGAAAACGCGTCGTCGGGAGCGAGCGTCGACAGCTTGCCGAGTATCCACTTGAACGGTATCGACTTCTCGAAAAGCGCGTCGGACATACTCGGGTCGAATTGCTCATCCTTTAGCTTGCCGCCCGAAATATTCCCCACCATTATCAGCTTCTCCTGTGCGCGCGTCATTGCGACATACAGCAGCCGCAGTTCCTCGCCTATCAGCTTGCGGCGGTTCAGTACGCTCAGCGCGGAATACGCGAACGACGCGGTTTTCAGGCGGTTTTTGAAATCGACGTGCTTCATTGCCAGAAAATGCTCGCGGCTGACCAGCAGCGTTCCCGTGTAGTCGGATTTGTTAAGCTGCGTCTGAAGCTCCGCCAGAATGCACACGGGCACTTCAAGCCCCTTGCTGCCGTGGAACGTCATTATCTGCACCGCTTCCTCGGAGCTTTCGGCGCGGGACGCCTCCTCTATTCCCTTTTCGGCGTTCTCCCTCGCTCTGTCGAGAAAGCGCAGGAAATCGCTCAGATCGCCGCCGTCTCTCGCCGAAAAATCGGACGCGAGCCTTTGCAGCGCACGGACGTTTGAAACGCGCTGAGCGCTGTCCTCGAACGCCGCGACCACCGCCGTTATGTCCGTGTCCTCGTATATCCTGCGTATGAGATCGTCTGTCGAGCAGGAGCTCATGCGGTAGCGGAACGACGCGAGATCGCCGCTGAACCGCGCGAGCTTTTTGTTTACCGCGCGCGGAACGCTGCCCGTTTCGTCCTCGGTCAGTTCGCCGAGCTCCAACGGTTTTGCACACAGGCGCAGACAATTGTACAGCGAGTAGCCCTTACACGTCTTTGCGATCTTGCGAAGCTGCTGTTCCGTGAGCGCTCTCTCGTCGACGCCGAGCGTTCCGAGCCGCAACTGCGCAATTTCCTCCGCGGTAAAACGGTAGATAGGCGACATCAGCACGCGCAGCATTTCCTCGTCTTTTAAAGGATCGTCGACTATCTTCAGATAATCGATAACAAGCGCGATCTCCTCCGTTTCCAAGAAATTCCTGCCCTTGGGAGCAACCGAGGAAATCCCCAGCTCCTCGAGCGCGGCGCGGTAATTGCTTATCTTGCCCCTGTTACGCAGCAGAACCGCAAAATCGGAATATCTGCATCTTCTGCGCTCTCCGTTCTCGGTTATCAGGAAATTTTCGTCGTCGTGAAGTTCCTTTATTTTTTTCGCGGCAAATCTCGCGCCCGTCATATCCTTGTCGTCGTCGGAGCATTCCTTGACGTTCAGCAGAATTACCTCGGAGCTGTACTTTCTGCGGTGTTCCTCGGGAATATCGGGATATTTCGCGCCGAGCCTTAACTCGTGCCCTTTCGCGTAGTCCACGCCGCCGTATTCGGGGGTCATAAGCCCCGAGAACGCCGCGTTCACCGTGTCGATAACGGAGCTTCTGCTGCGGTAGTTTGTGTTCAGCGGCAGCTCCTCAAAGCCCTCCTTTGCCGCGAGATTTGCCATAATGGAGGGGTTTCCTCCGCGAAATGCGTAGATCGACTGCTTGACGTCGCCGACATAAAACAGTCTCCCGCAGCCGAGCAGCCTGAAGATCTCCGCCTGTATATCGTTGGAATCCTGAAACTCGTCGACGATAATACAGCAAAATCGCTCGGAAAGCTGTCTGCGAAAGCTCTCGTCCCCGCGGAGCTTTTCAAGCAGAAAAAGCTCGCAGTCCGAAAAATCCACGCAGCCCGAATTTTTCTTCACCTGCTCCAGATATCCGCGGTAGATACGCAGCAGTTTAATAAACGAAAGCGCGGCGGTCTGCTGCCCCGAAAACGTTTCCTCCTCGGCGGCTCTGTCGGCAATACTCTCTGCAATGCTGTCGATAATCCCCTGAAACGCCTTTTTCGCCGTGTTGAACGCGGTTTTGTAAGGGTTTCTCGCGCCGCCCGAGGTTTCCGCGGCAGCGCCGTTAATCTGAACCGCTTTAACGGCATTAACAAATTTCTCCGCCGACTCAAGATCAAGCCTTAACTCCGCGAAGCTCTTTTCAAGCGCCTCAAGCCGGCGCTTGTCCCCGTCGATATACGCGAATATCAGCGGCGCGGTTTTTTCAATCAGCGCGTTGTGATTGTCTATCGTGGACTTTGTTTTGGTGTTCGCGATAATTCTCCGCGATTCGGGAATGAGGTTTTCGCGGACGTCCTCGTACACGTCAACAATGCTCCGCGCGTTTTCTATCAGAGCGCCGACCTTTTCCGCCGCGAACGGAAGATACTTCAGCATAAGGCTGTCAACGCTGCCGTAAGCGCTCTCCGCGCCGCTGAGCCACTTCTCCGCGTCCGCGTATGACGAAAGCTCCTCGGCAGTATCGACAATCCCTTTTTCAAGCGCGTTGTCGTCCTCAAAGCCGAACGTGTAAAACAGCGTTCGGCGCTCGTCCTCGGAGAACGCGCTCTCTCCCGACAGTCCGTCGTTGTAGAAGTCCTGCATGGCGAGCTTAAGCGCACGCGACTGAAGCGCGGTTTTCTTCGCGGGATCGGATATCGTGAAGTTTATCGGCAGATCGAACGCCTCGGGATTTTCGCGGATAATTTTAAGGCAGAACGCGTCGATAGTTGAAATGGACGCTTGCCGCAGCGCGAAAATCTGCTCGTTCAGATAGGCGCGTTCTTCGACGGTCTCCGCGGAGTTTTTATCGGAAAGCTCCTCTGCCCTCTCCGCGAGCTTGCGGTTGAGTTTTTCGCGCAGACTTTTCGTAGCGTTCCTCGTGAACGTCATAATACCCAGCCTGTCCGCTCTTATCCCGAGCGCTCTGTCCGAAAGCAGACGGACGACGCGGTCGACCAGAAGCGTGGTCTTTCCGCTGCCCGCCGCCGCCGTAACGACAGCGGGTCTGTCGTGCGGAAAATCAACAGCCCTTTGCTGCTCGGGATTTAACTTGATCTCACTCACTGCCGCCCTCATCTCCTTTCAGATACGGATTATCCCACTCGGGAGCGCTTTTCGTCGCTTTCGCGCGCGCCTTTTCCACTTTAATGGGATTGTTCCCCGCGTTTCCGCAGATATTTTTTAAGTTACAGTATTCGCACGGATCCTTGACCTTGCTCTCGCTGCCGCCGTCCACCTTGCGGTGAGTTTCCGTGCAGACGAGCGGAAGAGCGCTCACATTGCCGCCGAACAGCGCGGAAAGATATCCCCCGACCGTATCCAGCAGATCTCCGCGAAGCTGTTCAAAGCTGTCCGCGTCCGCTTGGTTAAGCACGGTCGGCTCGAACGCCTGCCGCAGCTTCTCGGCGGTCTTATCGTCGAGTTCTCCCTCCGACGCGATCTTTTCCATTACCGTATCGACGTATTTCCGAAGATCGCCGCTCGTGACCTCGTCCTTGATAAGCAGCTCGTTCGGGTGATAGTTCATCGCGAGCATACGGTACGGCGACATCTCGTCCTCGACCGCGCCAGTATTCCTCGACGGCGCATAGCTCACGCCGCCCGGGCAAAGCTCGATAGCAGGATTGTCCGCGTTAGCGCCGCACAACGCGAACAGATACAACAGCATCTGAAGATTTGAGCCGTTGAGCGCGTTGTTGAGGTCAAATTCGCGGACGGAGCTTTTGTAGTCCACCACACGGACGTAAACCTTTTCTCTGCCGTCCCCGCCGCTCCCCGCCGAAAACGTGTCGACGCGGTCGATACGTCCGACCACCGTCACCTCGAGACCGTCCTCAAGCCGTATCACAAGCGGCTTGACTTCAAGGTACTTTTCGCTTGTCTCGGGAGCTTTCGGTTCGGCGGCGTTTTCGCAGTCGTTCTCGGAATAAAGCTGCGCGGGAGGTATCCCGGCGGCGCAAGGCTGTTCGTTGTCGATAAAGGGCAGCGGCTCGGCGCATTCGGAAATATCCAGCTCGAAAAATTTCGGACGGTATCTCCGCGCGAAAAATTCCGCCTGCATTGTGATAAGCACGTCGGTCGCCGAGTTGGCGATATTGTTGAATAAAAATTCGGTGCGCTTGTCGTCGGCGAACTCATTGGTGGTCTCGCGGCGGCAGTATTCCTCCAGATAACCGCGCGACAGGCGGTAAAGCTCCGCGCGCGTAAGTCTGAAAAAGCTGTCCATATCGCCGCTGTATTTGCCCACAACGCTCTCCAGAACGAAATGGATAGCGTCGCCGCGTTTGCTGTTGTTAAAGCTGCGCTGACCGCGTTCGTTCACTCCCAGACCGTAGCGGCAGAAGTAGCTGAACTTGCACTCGCTCAGCTTCTCGACGGCGGTCGCGCCGATATAGCTCGAAAACAGCCGCCGCGCGGTCTTGGGGTGAATGTGATGTCTGCCCGAAAAGTTCTCGTCGCCAAGCGTCCTTACGGCGCGCGAGCCGCGTATCTCGTCCAGCATTTCGGTGAAATCCGCGCTGCCGTTTTCGATAAGCGCGCGTTTCAGCACGGCGTTTTCGCGCCCGCCGCAGTTAAGCCCGAGCGCATAGCGGTTCTTAGCCGCCTTTTCGGTGCGGCAGTAGAATTTGTTGCCGAGCCTTGCAGCGTCGACGATCTCCGTTTCGGGGAATGCCGCGCGGATATTGCCCATAATTTCCGAGCGTTGGAGCGGTTCGCCCGAAATATCGCAATCGGGACAGCTCACGCAAAGAAACTCCGTCGGCAGCGAGAGCGCTCTGTACGCGCGGTAAATTGACAAACAATACTGCTCCTTAACGTCCTTAAGACACTTCTCGCCGAGATGAGTTATCTTGTCGCACAGTATCTCCGTTTCATACTGCGAGAATATCCCGCTTTTCGGCGCGGGCGTCGGGAAGCTCTCGTAAGACGCGCCGACTATGAACGCCGCGCGAATGTTTTCCGCGCGCGTTCTGTCGATATCGCCGACCAGCACACAGTCCACAAATTGCGGCGGCTTGGCGAGCGAGGTCGTCGAGCATATATCGCGGAACAGCCGATAATAGTCGTCAAGCGTTATCGAAATGTCGGCAAGCTCATTGTGCAGCGAGTTGAATATCCCGATAAGAGAGTTCCACAGCCGCTGATAGAGCGCCACCATTTCACCGCTTAGCTCCGTTCCCTCCTCGTTCATGCAGCGCGAGAACAGCGCCCTGTGCACGCCGACATCGTCCGTCAGAAATTTGTACAGCAGTTCGGTCAATTCCGCGCCGTTCATCATTCCCTTACCCGAGGGCAGCTTCCTCCGCAGCTTCAGCAGCGGCTCGACAACGCCCCTGCGCACCTCCTCCGCCTGCTCCATATCAAGGTCCTTTTCAAGGCGGCGGTTCACGAAAGTAAACGGCTTCTTGATGTGCGAGGTCTCCAGCGCCCATTCGTAAACGTAATTCTCGAACACGTCGATATCCTTTGCCGACAAGCCGACGCGTTCGTTCTTCTGCTCGTCAAATTTGCTGAAAAATCCCGTTTTCACGCATCCCAGAACCGTATCGACACTGAAATCGCGCAGAGCGTTCAGCGCCGCAATGACCGCGTTTATAAGCGGCTGATAAAGTATCGGCTCGGGAACGTCGGTGAATATCGGTATATCGTATCTGGCAAACGCGCTTTCAATGTATTTCGAGTACGCGCCCATGTCGGTGCACAGCACGGCGATTTCACGGCAGCGCATACCCTTTTCGCTTATAAGCTGCCGAATTTTCGCCGCAACATAGTCCAGCTCCCCGTAAACGTCCGCCGCACTTACAAGCTCCGCGCTTGCGCCAAGCGGAACGGAGCTTCTCCCGCCGCCGAAGATAAGCTCGGGCAGCTCGCGCAGAGGGCAGTCCTCCGTCATTCGCTCGGGGATATTTTCGCTTATGAACCGAACCTCGCAGCCGTCCTCCTCGGCTTGCCGTTTAAGGCGCTCGATCTGCGTTTTCGGCGTTCTGAAAACGTCCGAGCCGCTCTCATAGTCGACCGCGAACCCGAACGTGACGTTCTCCGCCTTACCGATAGCCCGCCGCAAAAACAGCAGCTGATCGCTCGTGAAATCATTGAAGCAATCCACAAAAATATTCGCGCCGTCATAGTCCTTATAGTCGGCTCTCGCGGTTATTTCCGCCGCGAGCTTCGTCACGTCAAGCCTGTCGATATATTCCGACATCAGCACGTCGTACTGTCCGTACAGAACGCTGACCTCGGCGAGCTTTTTCACAACGGGCATATCAGCGCCGAGCCTTTCGTCAAGCTCGAAAGCGGGTAAACTCTCCTCCAGATCGCGCGCGTTAAGCCCCGCCGTCTTGAACATTGAGACGGTCTGCACCATTTTCTCGCAGAAGCCCGATCTCGACGCGATTTTCCCGAGCACCGAAAGCGAGGACTTGTTGTCGTTAACGACCTTATGCATAACGATATTCTTGACAATATCGTCCGCGGGCTGACGGTTCTCGCCGCTCTTTTCGAGAATTTCCCGCGAGAACGCCGAAAACGTTGTTATCTTCACCTCGTCGAACCGCCGCATCAGACGCTTTTCGTCAAGTATTCTGTATATCGCTTTTTCGGTCTCGTATTCAAACTGCTCGGGAACTATGTAAATTATTTTGCAGCCGCCGTTCTCAAGCAGCGAAACAAGCTCGCTCCTTACCCGCCCCGAAACGTCGTACTTCGCCTTTGCGGCAATGAACTTTACCAATTCGCACGCTCCTTTTCGCTGACCTCATATAAAAACTCCCTGCCGACCTCGCCGACCTTTTCGATTATCCCCGCCGTCCGCAAGACCTCCGTCCGCAGCGACGAACGGCTTTCCCTTGCAGCTTTGCAGAGCTGCTTTTTCGTGAATTTCCCAGACAGACCGTCCGGCAGAAAAACCGCGTAGTCGCGCGGAATATCCAACCGCAGCTCCTCGGTTATCTCAAGCGGCACCGTCTTTATCAGGCATTTTTTCCGAGCTGCCTTGCTGCGCATATCGGGAACCTTTTCCCCGTGAAAATACACGCGCTTTTCGGTTTTCAGCCGCACCAGTATCACCGACAAATTCTCGTCGTTCAGAAACTCGCGTATCGAGTACAGCTCCTCGAAAATTTTCAGCTTCGAGTATTGCTTTCGCGGCGGCGTTTCGTCGACTATCTCCCCCGAATCCTTGTTTATGAACAGCGTGCGGTACTCGCCGACAACGGGGTGCACGACCGTTACCCGCGAGTATTCCAAAAACGTCCGCAGCTTTTCTTTAAGCCGATAAAGCGCCCTCGTCTGTATCTCGAATATTCCGTCCTCGCTCACCGCGTCCGCGAAAAAGCTGCCGATCTTTATCTCCTGCTCGTCGGAAAACGGCGCATAGTAGTTCTTCAGCGACGCGTGTATCAGCTTTTCATTCTGCGTTCCGACCGAACCGTGAAAGCCCTTGCTGTCGTTCATCATCGCCGCTCCCAGAGCCGCCGAAAATCTTTCCTTATCGCCCGCGCTTTTCAATAAACCTCGCCACCCCGTCGTTATTATTGCTCCCGATAATTATATCGGCGGCGTTTTTAAGCGCGTCCGCCGCGTTCTCCACGGCGACCCCGATATCCGCCGCCTCTATCATCGAAATATCGTTGAAATTATCCCCGAAGCAAACCAGCTCGTCCGCGCCGATAAGCTCCGCGAGCTGCCGAACGGCGTTCGCCTTTGACGCGCTCCTGTCGTAGATCTCGTACCATATCATATCGTCGTAGGTGTCCTTCTGGACGTTCCTCGAAAAACCGTTCTCCTCCGTGAACGTCTTGTCCAGCAGCACGGTATCGCGCGGGTCGATCACCGTAAAATAAAAAATTTCCCCCTCGAAAAGCTCCTTATAGCCGCTCACGGGGCGCAGACGCTTGTCGCCGCGCCGCGAATGAACGTAGCTTTTCACTTCGTCAAGACGGCTTTCTATGTAGGAGACCCTTTCCTTGCCGTCGATATACGAATATACCAGCGGCGCGATATTTTCGCTTATGAACAGCTCCCGCGCCATTCGCTGACATTCCTCGGAATAAATGTTCTCTATCAGATGTTTTCCCGTTTTCGGGTCAATAACAAAAACCCCGTTGAAGATAACAGCGGGGCACGATATCCGCAATTTTTCCACAAGCGGCGACGCGCTCGCGAACGAACGCGCCGTGGCATAAGTGAACGTTACGCCGCGTTCGATAAGCGAATTCAGCGCGTTCACCGAATATTCGGAGATTGAGGTGTCCGAACGCAGAAGCGTTCCGTCAAGGTCGGTAACATACAAAGTCATATCAGTACTCCTTACACCCGTCCACTGCAAACCTATGGTTCAGCATATATTCGCGCAGTTCCGCCGCGTCGGGAAAATAACCGCCCTGCTTCTGTATCGACATACAGCCGCACGCGTTCGCGCGTATCACAGCCTCGCCGAGAGGCAGCTCGTTTAGAACGCCGCTTATCAGACCCGCCGCGAATGCCTTGCCCGCGCCGTGCGTATCGACGACCTTGTCCGCGCGGAACGTCGGCGTTATACCGCTTTCCTTTGCGCTGCGGTAGTACGCGCCTTTCTTGTCGAGAGTTATCACGATTTTCGGCACTCCGAGCGCAAGATAATGCTCGGCAATCTTTTCGGGATCGTCAAGACCGCACAGCGCATTTGCGTCCTCATCGCTAGGAATAAAGATTTCGCACAACGCCGCGATCTCGTTTATCAGCGCGTATTTGTCCGCGCTCACGCCGCTCAGATCGGGATCGAACACCACGGGTATCTCCGCCGCCCCGAACCGTCCGCATACCTCGCGCGCGACAGCCGCGTTCTCCTCCGACCGCGCCGCAAATTCTCCGGTAATAAACACCGCCGCTATATCGGCGCTGTCCGAGGGCGCGGCAGCGGCGGCGATACCGAGCCGCTCCAAGCCCTGTAAAATGCTGTATTCCCGCGAACCCGCATACTCCAGAACCAAACCCATAAAACGGTCACCCCTTATCAGTCAAACATCTTCACATTCCCGTCGGGATACGCAAATCCGACAAAACCGCCCGCCTGTAATTTGTTCAGGAACGCGCCGAGCTTTTTCGGTTTTTTGTAAATCGAAACGTCGTACTCCTTACGCAGCTCCTCCGCTCTCGCGTAGACCTCCATAAAATTGTCCTCATAGAACGCCGCCAGTTTTTGCTTCGCCGAAGCGGCGCGGTTCTGCTCCGCGAGTATGCTGAAAATACGCTCAAAGCCTATCGAGAAGCCGCATGCAGGGATATCCTCGCCTATAAACTTGCCAATCAGCTTGTCGTAGCGTCCGCCGCCCGCGACCGAGCTTCCGAAGTTCTCCGAGCGCACCTCGAACACCGTGCCCGTGTAATAGCCCTGTCCGCGCACCAGCGAAACGTCGAATTCCACGCCGTAGCCGCCGTCCGCGATCGCCTTGCTGTCCGTGATTATCTTCGAGAGCCGCGCGGTCTTTTCCCCGCCGACTATCTCCGACACCTTTTCCAACGTCAACGGGAGCTGCGAGAGCACGTCCGAAAGCTTGTCCACCGCGGACTTGTCAAAGCCCTTTTCGGTAAGCTCGGCGGCAACACCCTCCGCGCCTATTTTGTCGAGCTTATCAAAGCTCACGCACACGGTCGCCAACTCCTCCTCGGGAAACCCGAGCGCCGCCAGCATTCCGTTCAGCACAGTGCGGTCGTTCACGCGAACGGTAAAGCCGCCGATATCGAGTGCCTTCAGAGCTTTCGCGGTAACGGCGATAAGTTCGATCTCGCATTCGGGCTCACTGTCGCCGATAACGTCAATGTCGCACTGCATAAACTCGCGCAAACGCCCCTTTTGAGGGTTCTCGGCGCGGTACGCCTTATCCATTTGTATAGCCTTGAACGGCATCGGCAGGCTCTGCCTGTTCGACGCGAAATACCTTGTCAGCGGCAGGGTGAGATCGTACCGTAAGCCCATATCGCACAGCGCATTTTCGTCGCCGTCCGAAAGCGCCTTTTGCAGCTTGTCGCCGCGCTTGAGTATCTTGAATATCAGGTTGAGATTGTCGCCGCCGTCGCTCTTGTCGAGGTTCTCAATATCCTCGATCGCGGGTGTATTCACGCGCGAGAAGCCGTTCTCGCGGTAGACGTCGGCGATAGTGCGCTGTATGCTTTCGCGCAGCTCCGCCTCCTGCGGAAGATAGTCGCGCGTTCCCTTTACACTTTTTATTTTCATTGAATTTATTATCCTTTCAGGTTCTTATTTCCATTTAAATTATAGCATTTTGCCGCCGCTTTGTCAAGGCGGTTTTGTATTATTCTCCATTCAGCGGTTCAACCGAACAATCGTCAAGCTCAACGACATACGCGCTTATTTCATAATCGTCATCCCGCCGCCCCCAGCCTACCGCCGAATGTAAAAACTCGTTTCTCGGATTGACCGCAAACAGCTCGGAGAGTACGCCGCCGAACCCCTCCGACGTAAGTGTTCCGTCGGGGAGCCTGTACGGAGGCGTGAATTTCTCGTACAGTCCTTGTATTTTAACGACACGCCCTTTCAGGCGGAACAGCTCTGCCTCAGAGTCGTGGGCTTCATAGCGATAGTCGATATGCCCTACATCAACGGACATTTTCATCGGCATACGAACGAGCCACTCCACGCAGCCGCCGACCTTAAACGGTTCACCGCAGCACTGCAATTGCCAATCGTCGTAAAAAACACGGTAATTACCCTTTACAGCCATTGAATGAACCCCGTTTTCTCGCCGCGCTTATAACCCGCGTTTTCGTAGAATTTGAGCGTGCTCTCCGATTTCGAGCCTGTAAGCAGCGCGATATTGTAGCAGCCCGCCTCGGCGGCGATCTCCCTTGCGCGGTTCAGACAGGCGGTTGCAAGCCCCCTGCCGCGGTAATCCGCGTGAGTGACGACGTTCTCAACGCGCGCGTAAGGTCGCACTCCGCGCGTCAGATTAGGAACGACGACAACCGTGCACAAGGACACGATTTTTCCGTCCTCCTCGGCAACGATAATGTGATAGTTCCCGTCCGAGAGTATCTTCTCCCACGTTTCCGCCGCCGCTTCGTATTCGGGGATATCCGTTTCGTGCAGATGAAGATACAGCTCCATAAGCTGCCGATAATCTCCGTTGTTTATTTCGCGTATCATAATTCCCTCCCAAGAAAATCTGCCCGACATAAGCCGGGCAGCACAAATTATTCCTCCGAGTTTTCTGCTTCTTCCGCAGTGTCAAGCCCCGCCTGAGCCTTGAGCAGATCGCGTATCTCGGTGAGCAGTACAAGCTGAGGATCTGGAGCGGGCGGCGCAGAGGGAGCCTCCTCCTTTTTCTTCTTGCTCGCCTTTTCCTTGATAACGTTCATTATCTTAACGATAGCGAACACGCATATAGCCGTCAGCAGGAACGTAAGTATCGCCTGAAAAAAACTGCCTACCGGAATATGTACCGGCGGCTGGTTAAAAAACGACCACGGCAATACGATCTCGAGTGCCTGAAGATTGATACCCGCCATTATTATGCCGATAATGGGCATAATGATATCGTTTACAAGCGAGTTTACTATCGCGGTAAACGCGCCGCCTATAATAACGCCGACCGCCATATCCAACACGTTGCCTCTGGAAATAAAGGTCTGGAATTCCTTAAGTATCTTCATGAATGCGCTGGGCTTTTTTTCAGCCTGAGGTTTCTGTTCTTCCGCCATTTGAGCATCTTCCTTTCAAAAAGTATTACAATACAGATTTTACCATAAATTTCGGTATTTGTCAACCTTTTTTATAACATTCTTTTGAGATATTCGCCTGTATATGATTTTTTGTTTTTGGCGATCTCCTCGGGAGTGCCCTTTGCTATCACCGTGCCGCCCTTGTCGCCGCCCTCGGGACCCATATCAATAATATAGTCGGCGGTCTTGATAACGTCCAGATTATGCTCGATAACAAGCACGGTGTTCCCCGAATCGGTGAGACGCTGCAAAATGTCGATCAGCTTTTTCACATCAGCGGAATGCAGTCCCGTCGTCGGCTCATCAAGAATGTAGATCGTTTTTCCCGTGGAGCGCTTTGACAGCTCAGTCGCGAGCTTAATGCGCTGCGCTTCGCCGCCCGAAAGTGTAGTTGACGACTGTCCGATTTTAATATACCC
Source organism: uncultured Oscillospiraceae bacterium (assembly GCA_910579125.1). Lineage (GTDB taxonomy): Bacteria > Bacillota > Clostridia > Oscillospirales > Ruminococcaceae > CAG-115. Next base: position 21,269 of record CAJTTH010000015.1, read on the forward strand.
GAGCCCTACCTCATCTAAGGTTTTAAGTTTATTGTAAATTCTGGGAATATTAGCAAAAAATTCCACACCCTCGGAAACCGTCATCTCCAGAACATCATAGATATTTTTGCCCTTGTATTTGACCTCCAGCGTCTCACGGTTGTAGCGGTGACCTTTGCAGACCTCGCACGGTACAAAGATATCGGGCAGAAAGTGCATCTCGATCTTGAGTATTCCGTCGCCCTCGCAAGCCTCGCAGCGACCGCCCTTTACGTTGAACGAAAACCGCCCCGCCGTGTAGCCGCGCGTTTTCGCGTCGTTGGTCTTGGCGAACAGATCGCGTATATCCGTAAACACACCCGTATACGTCGCGGGATTGGAGCGCGGCGTTCTTCCGATAGGCGACTGGTCGATCATAATGACCTTGTCGAGGTGCTCCAGACCTTTCATATTCTTGAATTTACCCGCGCGGACGCGTCCCCTGTTCAGCTTTCCGAACAGGTGCTTGTAGACTATCTCGTTGACGAGCGAGCTTTTTCCGCTGCCCGAAACGCCCGTAACGCAAGTGAACACGCCGATAGGGATATCAACGTTTATCTTTTTGAGGTTGTTCTCCTCCGCACCGATTACCTGCAGCCGCCTGTCGTCGGGAGCGCGCCGCTTTTTCGGCACGGGAATTTTCTTCTTGCCGCTGAGATACTGCCCCGTAATGGATTTTCCGCACTTCAGAATGCCGTCCACATTGCCGCTGTACACAACGTTTCCGCCATGCACGCCCGCCTCGGGACCGATATCGACTATCCAGTCCGCCGCGCGCATTGTGTCCTCGTCGTGTTCGACGACTATCAGCGTGTTTCCGAGGTCGCGGAGGTTTTTCAGCGTCGCAATCAGCTTATCGTTGTCACGCTGATGAAGCCCGATAGACGGCTCGTCCAGAATATACAGCACGCCCGTCAGTGCGCTGCCGATCTGCGTTGCCAGACGGATACGCTGGCTCTCGCCGCCCGAGAGCGTTCCCGCCGACCGCGACAGTGTCAAATATTCCAGTCCCACGCTCCGCAAGAACCCGAGCCGCGACTTTATCTCTTTAAGGAGCTGCTCCGCGATCATCTTGTCGCGCTCCGAAAGCTGCAAATTCTCGATAAACTCCAGAGCGTTCACCACGGACATCTTGCAGAAGTCGCTGATATTCAAGCCGCCCACCGTGACCGCCAAAGCCGCGTCGTTCAGACGTTCGCCGTGACATTTCGGGCAGACCGCGTCGCTCATAAAGTCCTCGAGCGCGTCATGCGCGTACATTGCGGCGTTGCTCTCATTGTAACGGCGCTGCAAATTGTTGGCAACGCCTTCAAATTCAGTATAGTACTGCCCGCCGCCCTGCGTTCTCGGACGCTTTACAAGAATTTTCTCACCCTTTGTACCATAGAGTATCTCGTCGACAGCTTTTTTCGGCAGCTCGGAAAGCGGCTGCTCTACCGAGAAATTATGCCGCTCGGCAAGCGCGTCAAAGTACATTGCCGCGATAGTACCCTCGTTGTACGTCCACCCGTAAGCCTTTATACCGCCGTCCTTTATCGACAGGTCCATATTCGGCAGGATAAGGTCGGGATCGATGCGCCGATAGCTGCCGAGACCCGTACACTCGGGACAAGCTCCGAACGGGTTGTTGAACGAGAACATACGCGGCACCAGCTCGTCCACCGAAACGCCGTGCTCGGGGCAGGAGTAGCTCTGCGAGAAATGTAATTCATCGCCGTCCGTTACATCAATGTATATAAGTCCGCCTGTCAAAGAACCCGCTGTTTCAATACTTTCGGAAAGCCGCGTTTTCAGTCCGTCCTTGATAACGAGACGGTCAACGATTATCTCAATGTTGTGCTTGATATTCTTTTCGAGCGAGATTTTCTCGGAGAGGTCGTAGGTTATGCCGTCGACGCGCACACGCGAAAAACCCGACTTCCGCGCCGCCTCGAACTCCTTCTTGTGCTCGCCCTTGCGACCGCGTACAACGGGCGCGAGCACCTGAAATTTCGTCTTTTCGGGCAGCTCAAGCACCCTGTCAACTATCTCGTCAACGGTCTGCTGCTTTATCTCGCGACCGCAGACGGGGCAGTGGGGAATGCCGATACGCGCGTACATAAGTCGCAGATAGTCGTATATCTCCGTGACCGTTCCAACCGTGGAGCGCGGATTTTTCGAGGTGGTTTTCTGGTCAATCGAGATGGCGGGGGAAAGTCCGTCAATGCTGTCAACATCGGGCTTTTCCATTTGTCCGAGGAACATTCTCGCATACGAGGACAGGCTCTCCATGTAGCGCCGCTGTCCGTCCGCGAAGATCGTGTCGAACGCAAGCGAGGACTTTCCCGAACCCGAAACTCCCGTCAGCACAACCAGCTTGTCGCGCGGTATTGTCACGTCGATATTGTTGAGGTTGTGTTCCCTCGCGCCTTTTATAATTATTTTATCGTTAGCCATTTGTTTTTATCTCCTGTTTTTCAACACAAATAATTATCGTATACTTTATTATGCGCTCCGGCGAGCTTTTCAAACGACACTGCGAAGCCGTGATTTTCAAGCGCACATATTCTCTCCCCCTGCTTCGGGAATTACTTTCATTGCTATCATATTACAGTCAAACCACTCGAAGACGGGATCGATCATCAGCGAAAGAATTTCGTCTGATATAACCCTTGCTATCTAACTTTTCACGCCTCGGACATTGCGTTAAAGCTGAAACTCAAAATACTTCTCGACCTCAGAAACGGTCTGTTCAATAGTTGTACTATCATCCCACATAATATTCTTAACGCCGTTTTTGACGACCCATTCGGGAATTATTCCTTCACCGTCCCCGGATAAAGTACACCTTCTTCAGTCTGTCTCTGATTATGTTGTCGGCTATATACATTATTCCTGCAACTCCTTTATCCTGTCGCGCAAATAAGCCGCGTGCTCGAAATCAAGCAGCTTCGCCGCCTTTTTCATTTCGACGGTGTACTGTGCTATCAGCTTTTCGCGCTCGCGGCGCGGGAGCTTCTTAAGGTCGGACTTTTTGCCCTTATGCCTCTTGTCGTCCCTCTTAGTTATCTCCAGAACATCGCGAACGTCCTTGATAATGGTTTTCGGAATAATTCCGTTTTCGGTATTATAGCGCTTTTGTATCTCACGGCGGCGCTGCGTTTCGGTAATTGCCAGCTCCATTGACCGCGTGACCTCGTCCGCGTACATTATGACCGTGCCCTCCGCGTTTCGCGCGGCGCGTCCTATCGTCTGCACGAGCGACGTTTCCGAGCGCAGAAAGCCCTCCTTGTCCGCGTCCAGAATTGCGACCAGCGAGACCTCGGGAATATCCAGCCCCTCGCGGAGCAGATTTATCCCGACCAGCACGTCGAACTCGCCCGAGCGCAGATCGCGGATTATCTCCATACGCTCGATAGTGTCGATGTCGTGGTGCATATATCGTACTTGTATGCCCGCCTTGTCGAGATATTCCGTCAAGTCCTCCGCCATTTTTTTGGTTAGCGTGGTTACGAGAACGCGCTGCTTTTTCTCAACTCGCGTGTTTATCTCCGAGATAAGGTCCTCTATCTGCCCCTCGGTCGGCTTGACAATAATTTCGGGGTCGAGCAGTCCCGTCGGACGGATTATCTGCTCGACTATCTGCGTTGAGCGGTCGCGCTCGAAATCGCCGGGGGTCGCCGAAACGAAAACCGCCTGCGGTATCTTCTCGTAAAACTCGTCGAAATTGAGCGGTCTGTTGTCGTAAGCGCACGGCAGTCTGAATCCGTAGTCGACGAGATTTTTCTTTCGCGCGACGTCGCCGCCGTACATTCCGCGAACCTGCGGCAGCGTGACGTGGCTCTCGTCCACCATAAGCAGAAAATCCTCGGGAAAGTGGTCGATAAGCGTAATCGGCGTGCTCCCGGGCGGTCTGCGCGCAAGCACGCGCGAGTAGTTCTCAACGCCCTTGCAGGTGCCGATCTCGCGGAGCATTTCCATATCGTAGCGCGTGCGCTGCTCAATTCTCTGTGCCTCGACAAGCTTGTTGCTGTCCTTGAAGAACTTGACGCGCTCCTCCATTTCGGCTTCAAGCTCCGCAAGCGCTTCCTCCATTTTCTCCCTACCGATAATATAGTGCGACGCGGGGAATATCATCGTATGCAGAATAGTCGCGCGCGTATTGCCCGTAACGACCTCAAACTCGCTGAGCCTGTCTATCTCGTCACCGAAGAACTCCACGCGCACCGCCGTTTCGTTGGTGCTGCCCGCGGGGAAGATCTCGAGCGTATCTCCCTTGACGCGGAACTTGTTGCGTATAAAATTCAGCTCGTTGCGTTCATACTGCATATCGACGAGTCGCGCGATGACCTCCTCGCGCGATATCTCCTGTCCTTGCCGCAGCGAGAGCGTATTCGAGCGGTAATCCTCGGGGCTGCCGAGCGAGTAAATACACGACACCGACGACACGATGATAACGTCGCGGCGCTCCGCAAGCGAGGCGGTCGCCGAGTGGCGCAGACGGTCTATCTCGTCGTTGATAGCGCTGTCCTTTTCGATGTAAGCGTCGGTAGAAGGAATATAGGCTTCGGGTTGGTAATAGTCGTAATAGCTTACAAAAAACTCCACCGCGTTATTCGGGAAGAACTCGCGGAATTCCGAGCAGAGCTGCGCCGCGAGGGTCTTGTTGTGCGCGAGGACAAGCGTTGGCTTATTCACGTTCGCGATAATATTCGCCATGGTGAACGTCTTACCCGACCCCGTAACGCCGAGCAGCGTCTGCTCCTTATCGCCGCGCAGAACGCCCTCGGACAGCATAGCAATAGCCTCGGGCTGGTCTCCCGTAGGCTTGTATTCGGAATGAAGCTCAAATTTCTTTTCCGTATCCATAATGCTCCTTATATAAAAACATATTCACAAATATATTATACACGTGAACAATATATTTGTCAAGAGGATTTTAAAATTTAACTCCAGATATCCCTGAGAATTTCCGAACTCCGCATAGAATACCCCTCGCCGCCGAAACCGATAATAATATGGTCCACCAAGGTAATGCCTGCCGTTCGCAGCGCGTTGTACATATCTCTTGTTGCGTTGATATCGGCAACCGACGGCGACGGAGAGCCCGTTGTGTGGTTATGTACCAGCACGACATTGGAGCTGTTTGCGATAACGGCGTTTCTGATTATATCCTTTGCTCGTACAGTTGTCGAATCGGGACCGCCGAGGTTCAGGCGCGTCCGGCTTATCATATTCTGGCGCGAATCGAGTATCAATATGTACGTCATTTCCTTTGTGGAATGCGCAAATATCGGCGAACAATATTCAATGATCTTTTGCGGTGTGTTGAGTTGAATTCTCTTTTCCTCACGCTCGGGCAGCCATCTGAAAAAATCACCTATAAAGCTGAGATATGTTGACGCGGTTTCGCCTATATTATCGACCTCCATAAGCTCGTTTCGGTCTGCCGAAAGCACTCCGTTTACAGAACCGAACCGTTCTATCAGCGCGTGGCTGATATTGTTGGTGTTGCACCGCGAAAACACCAGAAACAGCAGCATCTCCAAGACCTCGTGCTCCTCAAAGCACTCAATGCCGTGTTCGAGGTATTTCTTCAGCATACGCTGTCTGTGTCCCGCGTGAAGATTTTTATCACTCATATATTCACCTCAATAAACCGCGCAGACTTGAGCACTGTCCGCGCTTGCGAAATGCCGAATATCCCCTAAATCAAAAAACCTTTACAGACCGCAAAAACGCGTTGTAAAGGCAATATGTAACAACAAAAAGATTTCCTTTGTTCCGAGAAAAACGGGAGAAGCCGAACGACCTCTCCCGATATAAGCAGCGGCTTGCCGCTGGTACGCCCGATGCGATTCGAACGCATGACACATAGCGTCGGAGGCTATTGCTCTATCCAGCTGAGCTACGGGCGCATATAAACAGTTTTGATCGAGTATTCGTCATATTGATGATTTGCGGGTACGAACCCGAAATGTCACAGGTAATAGCAAGCGATACCCATCAACTTTTTAATTATATCACATTTTTTGCTTTTTGTCAAGTGGAATTAACAAAATGAGCGAAAAAATGCCGTTGTAAAACGGCTGCACAGTCTCCCGCGCAGCCGTCTGAACAGCTTTGAATACTCTGTAAATTACTTGATCATCGACGCAACCTCGTCAGCGAAGTTGTCCTCTTTCTTCTCAATACCCTCGCCGCGCTCATAACGAACGAACTGCTCAACGGTGATCGTGCAGCCCTGTGCCTTTGCAACGGACTCAATATACTTGCCAATCTTCATTGAAGGATCCTTGAAGTACTCCTGATCGAGCAGGCACTTCTCCTCGTAGAACTTTCTGATACGACCCTCAACGATCTTCTCTGCAACATTCGCGGGTTTGCCCTCCTGCTCAACGAGCTTGGTCTGAACATCTTTCTCGTTTGCGAGAACGTCAGCGGGAACATCATCTCTGCTGATATACTCCGCGCCCATAGCGGTAGCCTGGAGAGCTATGTTCTTGCCGCAAGCGATAACATCCGCATTGTCGGGCTTATCGGACGCGATCTTTACGATAGTACCGAGTCTGCCGCCATCATGCATATAGTGGATAAGAGTACCCTCAAGCATCTGGAAACGGCGGATCTGGATATTCTCGCCGATAGTCGCGATTTTATCTGTAAGGTACTCGGAAACGGTCATAGAAGTACCCGCAGCGGTAACGCTCTTGAGTGCCTCAACGTCTGCAACGTCGTTGTTCAGCAGAGTGTCGGCGATAACCTCAACAAGCTCCAGAAATCTGTCGGACTTAGCCGCGAAGTCTGTCTCGCAGTTGATCTCAACGATAACGCCCTTATCGCCGTTTACCTTGGTCTTGACAACGCCCTCGGCGGCAATTCTGCCCGCCTTCTTTACAGCCTTTGCCTGTCCCTTTTCACGAAGTATCTTGACAGCCTCATCGCGGTTGCCGTCAGCCTCCTCGAGCGCTCTCTTGCAGTCCATCATGCCGCAGCCTGTCATATCGCGCAGCTCTTTAACGTCCTGTGCAGTTATATTAGCCATTGTTTTATCTCCTTATCTAAATTTGCATGATCCGCACCGGCAAACCTCATTTGCTCTGTTGCGGCGGTAATTCCCACGCTTTGCTCCGTCATTCCCGCCTGCCGCGGATCTTGCCTTGTATATTTTAATTACTCGGCGTCCTCTGCGGGAGTTTCGTCCGCTGCCGCCTCTGCGGTTCCTTGATTAGCGGAAATAACGGCGTCTGCCATTGCGCCCGCGATCAGCTTAACGGCGCGGATAGCGTCATCGTTTCCGGGGATAACGTAGTCAATCTCGTCGGGATCGCAGTTGGTGTCAACGATAGCGACAACGGGGATACCGAGCTTTTTAGCCTCGGCAACCGCGATCTTCTCCTTGCGCGGGTCAACAACAAACAGCGCGCCGGGGAGCTTCTTCATATTTTTGATACCGCCGAGGAACTTTTCGAGCTTCTCGATTTCGAGGTTGAGCTTGATAACTTCCTTTTTGGGGAGCAGATCGAACGTGCCGTCCGTCTCCATGGTGTGGAGCTGCTCCAGACGGGCAATTCTTCTCTGAATGGTCTTGAAGTTGGTCATCATACCGCCGAGCCAACGTGCGTTTACAAAGTGAGCGCCCGCGCGGGTTGCCTCTTCCTTAATGGAATCCGCCGCCTGCTTCTTTGTGCCGACGAACAGGATCTCTCCGCCGTTTGCCGCGGTCTCGTGAATGAAATTGTACGCCTCGTCCAACTTCTTTACGGTCTTCTGAAGGTCGATGATGTAGATGCCGTTTCTCTCGGTGAAGATGTAGGGAGCCATTTTAGGGTTCCAACGTCTTGTCTGGTGTCCGAAGTGTACGCCCGCCTCCAGAAGCTGCTTCATAGATACTACTGCCATAATTGTTTCCTCCTGATTTTGGTTGTTTTACGGCGTAATTGCCGCGTTCCGCCACGCCGAACCGCTCATCAAACGCGTTGCCGCGCACCTTAACGAGTTGTCGCCGTGTGTGTATTTGCGCATCGGACGTGCCTATACACGCTCTATTCTGCACATTTACCTTAATATTATACCACATTCAGCCATTATTTTCAAGTACATTGTGTTTGATTATTTAAACAAACTTCCGAAACCTTTGCCGCGTCGATTTGTGCAGCTTGACGGAACATCACAGGAAACGAGTATGGTATCCTCGCCGATAACCTCAATGTCGCACCACTTGATGAATAAATCGTCCTCGCGCCCGAACAGCCCGAAAAACTTCGCTCGGCCGAAAACGATCAGACGGCATATTTTCGCGGTGCAGTTGTCAAACTCTATATCATCGGGAAAGCCCAGCCTTGCGCCTGTTTTGACGTTGATTATCTCTTTGCACTTCAAGTCGTTAAAGCTGTAAACCATAATATGACCTCACATTCTTGTCTTGATGAATTTTATGTGAAATCATAAGCGTTTATTCGGCAATTTTACCCTGTATATTTACAGTATATCCGCTTCCCGAATTTCTCCTCGATCACCTCATAGCCGCACTTCTCGTAGAACCCCCACGCGCCGTTGAAGCTCGAAAGCGTTATCTTGCAGTAATCGTGCATTCGTGCGCTGCGCTCGAACGACCGCATAAGCGACCTTGTAATTCCCCGCCCCCGATACTCCTCAACACATGCGGCAAAGCCTATCACAACGCTGTCAGGGCTTTCCGCTCTTCCGAGCACCGCCGCTATCGGCTCGCCGCCGCACTCCGCGTACAGCATAAGATAGCCCCTGTCAAGCCGCCTTGCCCACGCCTCGTAGGAATACAAGCCCTCGTAATGCTCGCCAAGTATCGAATAGCACATTTCCAGCACCGCGCGGAGCGTGCGCTCGTCGTTTATCTGTTTTATCGAGTAGTCCATAATTATCCCAAGCGCTCGGCGGCGAATTTTTCCGCGTCCTCTATCGTTCCGCAGTTAAACGCGGAAATATCGGCGTTTTCGGGATTCTCGATGAAATCCGTCACCAGGAAGCTCTCAATGCCGAGCGATTTGGCCGGCAATATATCCTCCTCCACGCTGTTGCCGATCATCAGGCACTCCCCGGGCTGTCTGCCGAATTTTTTCAGCAGCTCGGCGAAGTACTTCGGGTTGGGCTTGCAGCAGCCGCTGTTGTCGTAGTGGGTTATGTACGCGAAGTCGCTCGGTGACAATCCCACCCACGCGAGCCTTGTTGCGACCGCGCATTCGGGAAAAATCGGGTTTGTGGCGAGCACAAGCTCCGCTCCCGCGCTTTTCAGCCGCTCTATCATCGGCTTATGGTCGGGAACGCGTTTCAGACACTGCTTCACCGCGTCGAACTCCTTGGTGTAAAAGTCGTCGCAGAACTCGCGGGCATCGGGCTTATCGGGAAACGCGCCGTGAAAGACCTCCCAAAAAGCCTCGCTGTTCGGACGCGAGCCGTCGTTCTTGATCATTGCGCCGGTGCCCTTCCAGACGTTTTTTACAACGCTGTCGGGGTCGTCGTAGCCGTGCGGCGCGAGCTTTTTGCACAAGCCGCCGAAATAGTATTTTATGAACTCGTCCTGAACGAACGGCAGCAGCGTGCCGTCCAGATCAAACATTACCGTTTTTATCATCTTTTCCCTCCGCTTTCTTTTTCTCCGCATTCAGCTTTCGGCGCTCCTCGCGCTTTTTGAGCTTGGTCTCGTATGACGTTATTTCCTCGCTGCCTGCCGCAAAAACCGTCCTCAGCACGGTGTAATTATGCTCGGTTATCGCACAGGCTTTCAGTTTAACGAGAAACGTCTCCTTACAGCCCGTGCAGTCGGCGATCGTTCTGCAGGACTTGGCGTTGCTGAAAAGCCACTGACGAAGCGCGAGCATTTCACCGCACTTCGGACATTTCAGCTCCACAATACGCTTGTCGGACACCATCTTCTTCAAGTCATTAACGTCGTTCACGGCGTCCTTGAAGAGCGGCTGAGGCACCGCGGCGGTATATCCGGAGTATTCCGCAAGCCCCAGAACCATATCCAGCCTGCGGCAGACCTCGTAAGTGAGAAACGCGTCGTTGAACGCATCGTGCACCTGAACGTCAAGCGGTATCTCAAGGCTCTCCGCAGCAGTCGAGAGAGCGCACTGCAAATGCTCGCTCTTAACCTGACGGTTATAGATGAGCTGCAGATTTATGTAGTCGCTGCCGAAGCTCGGATCAAGTCCGTGCAGCGTGAGGTTGTCGGCGAGCATACTCAGGTCGTCGAAGCCCCATGTGATAAAGCGGAACTCTCCGCCGCACCACTCTCTAAAGCGCCTGAATGCCTGCGGGAACGTCTCCCCCGCCGTGAGCTGCATATCGGTGATACCCGTGATCTGGGCGACATGGGGGTTCATCTTTTTGTAGTACTTCGGGCGGACGTTTATCTTTATTTTGTCGATAAGGTTGAATTTATCGTCCGTCTTTATCGCACCGATCTGTATGATCTCGCCGTGCAGCAGCAGCGGCGTGCGCACCAGCTTTGAGGAGTTAAGCGCTTGGTTCCATTCCAAGTCCATTATAATGTAGTTCATAAAATCATTCTTTCTTTTTACGGTTTTCGGCAATCCAAAGACCGTTCCCTAATTATCCGTTCATCGTATTCATCTACCGAAAAATCTGCGCCGAAAAGCTCGCTCATTCGTTTTATAACATAGTCGCAAGCGTCGAAAAACTCGGCTTTCTCCTGTTCGTCCTCAAAGCCGATATACGGCTCTCCAGCGGGAAACTCGTTTATATCCCAAATACGGCAATATATATCGTAAATCAATTGCAACTTTTGTTCAAGCTCCGTTTCACCATTTAACCGCTCGTCAAACTCTTTACAATCAAGTTTTTTTCCGTCAAGGCTGTATACATCTCCGTCAAAATATCCGCCGCTGTTTACAAGCCAAGGCCCGCAATTACCGCCATAAAGCCATAAAGGCGGGCAATTATAATCGAACATAAACTTAATTGTTCCGTTAAAACGCATTTCGGAAACCTCTCTAACTTGTCAAATGGAAAGCGAACCGCCGACATTCTCCCTGCGCCATTCAACGTACTCATCGTAGTTGCCTTGACGGTCGTAGCAGCCGTTCTCGGTTATCTCGATTATGCGGTTGGGCACGGTATCCAGAATTTCGTGGTCGTGCGACGCAAACAGCACGTTCCCCTTGAACTCGGAAAGTCCGTTGTTGACCGCCGTAATGCTCTCCAGATCGAGGTGATTCGTCGGTCGGTCGAGTATCAGACAGTTTGAGTGGAACAGCATCATACGCGAGAACATACACCGCACCTTTTCGCCGCCCGACAGCACCTTTACGGGCTTGTACACGTCGTCGCCACTGAACAGCATACGCCCGAGAAATCCGCGCAGAAAGCTCTCGGTCTCGTCAGTCGAATACTGCCGCATCCAGTCGATTATCGACAACTCGCAGTCGTTAAAGAACGCGCTGTTATCATTCGGGAAGTAGCTTGTCGTGATCGTGCCGCCCCACTTGAACGCGCCCTCGTCGGGTTCAAGCTCCTCAGTGAGTATGCGGAACAGCGTCGTCACGGCGATCTCGTTCGCGCCGACAAACGCTATCTTGTCGCCCTTTGCGACGGTAAAGCCCACGTTGTTCAGCACCTTAATGCCGTCCACCGTTTTCGACAGCCCCGTGACCTGAAGAATATCCTTGCCCGCCTCGCGCTCCATATCGAAGCCGATGTACGGGTATTTGCGCGAGCTTGCGGGCATTTCTTCGACGGTCAGCTTGTCGAGCAGCTTGCGGCGCGAAGTCGCCTGCTTGGACTTGGACTTGTTCGCGGAAAAGCGTGCGATAAAGCTTTGCAGCTCCTTTATCTTCTCCTCGGCTTTCTTGTTCTGGTTCTTTATCATGCGCTGAACGAGCTGCGAGCTCTCGTACCAGAACTCGTAGTTGCCGACATACATTTTTATCTTGCCGTAGTCGATATCAACGATATGCGTGCAGACGTTGTTCAGAAAGTGCCGGTCGTGCGAAACCACGATGACCGTGCCGAAATAGTCCGCGAGGAAGTCCTCCAGCCAGCTCACCGCCTCAACGTCAAGGTGGTTGGTCGGCTCGTCCATAAGGATAATTTCGGGGTTGCCGAACAGGCACTGCGCAAGCAGCACCTTTACCTTTTCGTTACCCGTAAGGCTCGACATTTGATTATACAAGAGCTCCTCGGGCAGTCCCAAGCCCTGTATCAGCTTGGACGCGTCGCTTTCCGTCTCCCAGCCGTTAAGCTCGGCAAATTCCGCTTCAAGTACGGAAGCGCGCTCGCCGTCCTCGTCCGAAAAGTCCTCCTTCGCGTACAGCTCGTCCTTTTCCTTCATAATGTCGTAGAGCCTTTTGTTGCCCATTATTACCGTATCCTGCACGGTGAACTCGTCAAACGCGTAATGGTCTTGCCTCAGAACGCTCATACGCATTTCGGGCGGGCGCGTTACCGTGCCCTTTGTCGGCTCAAGCTCGCCGCACAGCACCTTTAAAAATGTCGATTTACCCGCGCCGTTCGCGCCGATAACGCCGTAGCAGTTGCCGCTGGTGAACTTTAAATCCACGTCCTTGAACAATACCTGTCCGCCGAAGCTGACGTTTACATCGCTTACTGTAATCATTTAGTCTCCTATCCTTTTCCTGTTATTGTGCCGCAAACTGCTTTATTCTTTTATGAACGCCTTATCCGATTCGGGGATCCCGTCATCGGATACATACCTCTCTACCCTCATGTGCAGGTCGTATTTCTCCCGCAGCTCGGCTATGCGTTTCATCATATCCGAAGCATGATGAACGTCTATTGAATGCTGGTCTTTCCAACTGTCAATCAAAAGCACCGTTTCCCCGTCCGACATCGGAAAGAAGTATTCGTACCCGAGGTTGCCGTCCTCCGCGCGGATTTCGTCAACGATACCGCTTGAAACCATTTCCTCCGCGAATTTCCTCGCGCTGCCGTTCACACCGCTGTAATAAATGTTTATCGTAACAGCCATGCTCTTCACCTCCGCGATCAAGTCACGCTTTCATATTTTCTGCCAAAGCTGACGTTTCGTCACTTAACATTATCCAAATGCAGCGAGTAATACGCCGCATCAAACGTTTCGCTTCCGTCAAGCCGTGAATACTGCCCGTAATTCTCAAATTTAAAGCCGCACTTTTGTATTACTCTGCCCGAAGCGGGGTTAGCGAGCGCATGACCCGCAGTAAAGTTACACGCCCCGAGCGTTTCATGCGCCCATTGTATCATTGCCTTTGAGGCTTCGGTCGCATAACCCGCTCCCCAAAACGCCCGATTGAGATTGTATCCAAGCCCGTAAGCACCACGTTCCGAGTCAAAACCAACGTCGCCCGAGCCGATCACCTTTCCCGACGATCTCAGTTGAAATCCGAAATGATTATATTCTTCCTTGATCGTACTTATCCAGTCTTTTACCTGTTCAACATTATCATACAGCTTATACGGCATATAGCGGTTGACAACGGGATCGCCGACCCATTCAAATACGTCGTCCGCGTCATCTGCCGTCAGTGGTCGGAGAATAAGGCGCTCCGTTTCAATTCGTCTTTCCATGCTTTAACACCTTACATCAGATATTCGCGAACGCGCTCCCCAGATCGGCAATAATGTCCTCGACGTTCTCCAGACCAACTGACAAACGGATAAGACCGCCGTCGATACCCGCCGCGACAAGCTGCTCGTCGGTGAGCTGGCGGTGAGTAGCGCTCGCGGGGTGCAGCACGCACGTTCTGATATCCGCGACGTGAACCTCGTTGCTCGCGAGTTTCAGGCTGTCCATAAACCTGACAGCCGCCGAACGTCCGCCCTTTATCGAAAACGAAATAACGCCGCTCGTTCCGTTCGGAAGGTACTTCTTCGCAAGCTCGTGACCCTTGCTGCCCTCGAGTGCGGGATAGGTCACAAACTCCGCCTTGCCCGTGCCTTGGATATATTTCGCGACCGTGAGCGCGTTCTCGCAGTACTGCTTCATTCTCACGGGGAGCGTTTCAAGTCCGAGATTAAGCAGGAACGACGAATTAGCCGCTGGATAGCAGCCGAAATCGCGCATAAGCTGCATTCTCGCCTTGACGATATACGGCGCGAACGCGTACTTCTCCGTGTAGACGATACCGTGATAACTCTCGTCCGGCTCGGTCATGCACGGGAATTTTCCGTTAGTCCAGTCGAACTTGCCGCTGTCGACGATAACGCCGCCCACCTGTACCGCGTGACCGTCCATATACTTCGAGGTCGAGTGTATTACAATATCCGCGCCCCACTCTATCGGACGGCAGAGTATCGGCGTCGCGAACGTATTGTCGATTATCAGCGGAACTCCGTGCGCATGAGCCGCCTTAGCCCACATCTCGATATCCAGCACGGTGAGCGCAGGGTTCGCGAGCGTTTCACCGAAAACAGCCTTGGTGTTCGTCTTGAACGCTGCGTTGAGCTGCTCCTCGGTCGCGTCGTGGTCGACCCAGATACACTCTATGCCCATTCTTTTCAGCGTTACGCCGAACAGGTTGATAGTGCCGCCGTAGATCGACGAGCTTGCGATAAAGCTGTCGCCCGCCTCACAGATGTTCAGTATCGACAGCAGCGAAGCCGCCTGTCCGCTCGACGTGCACATAGCCGCCACGCCGCCCTCAAGAGCCGCGATCTTCTTTTCCACGCAGTCGGTGGTCGGGTTCTCAAAGCGCGAGTAGATAAGCGACTTTGTAGGGTCGTCGAACACCGCCGCAACGTCGTCGGTGCTGTCGTAAACATAGGTCGTGCTTTGAACTATCGGCATAACGCGCGGTTCGCCGTTTTTTGGCGTGTAGCCCTCGTGTAAGCATTTGGTTTCGATTTTCATTTTTTATCTCCTTAAAATAAATAAATTACATTTTTTCCGTTGGCTGTTTTCGTGTGATATAACGGAAATGCGGCATATCCACGCCCCTGTAATGTTTCACACAACCGTCCGTCCTCACCATTCCGTTCCTTAGCGCGACCTTTTTAGAAGCCGAGTTCGTGTCACGTATTATCGAGCATACCTCATCAGCGTTTAGTATCTCGAACGCGTAACGTTTGCAAGCGGCAGCCGCCTCTGTCGCATAGCCGTTATGCCACATATCAAAGCGAAATAGATATCCTATCTCCAAGACCTCGCCGTCTTTCCAAGGCTGCATAGTAAGTCCGCACTGCCCGATAAACCCGCCTGTTTCTTTAAGAATGACCGCCCACAGTCCAAAGCCGTATTTACGGTAACGTCCGAGCTGCCTTTCAAGCCACTCTCGCGCTTCTTCCTCGGAAAACGCTCCCTCGTAAGCGTACATGACCCGATCATCGCGCAAAATCCCGCAAAGATCGTCGAAATCGTCCGCTGTCAATTCGCGAAGAAACAGACGTTCCGTTTCAAGAAGTACATTCATTGCGCCGACCTCCGCTCAGTCGTCCGCCCAGCCGCTGTTCAAGGCACGTTCTTTCTTCGACCATTCCACCTCGGAAATCAGTTCGCGGAGCTCGTTTATCAGCTTGTCAGTTTCCTCATCGGTTCCAACGGTAATACGCAAATAATTGTCAATGCGCGGCTTGTTGAACCACCGCACATAGATGTCGCGCGTTTTCAGATACTCGAATATCTCCTTTGCGGAGAACTTCGGGTGCGTCGCGAACAGAAAATTCGTCTGACTGTCGGGTAGCGAAAAGCCCATTGAGCGCAACTCCGCCGTGAGCCTTTCGCGCGTTGCGATAACCTTTTTCAGCGTCGCTTGGAAGTACTCCTCGTCCTTGATAGACGCGACGCCCGCCGCCTGCGCTATGCTGTCGACGGGATAGCTGTTCATGCTGTCCTTTGCCGCGTAAATCGCCGCGACCGCCTCCTTGCTGCCTATTGCCCAGCCGAGCCGCATTCCCGCCATGCTCCGCGACTTCGAGAACGTCCGCGTTATCACCAGATTGTCGAACTCTTTGAGCAGCGGCACTGCGGTCGTTCCGCCGAAATCCACATACGCCTCGTCTATTATAACCACACTTTCGCGGTTATTGCGCATTATCTCGTGGATAAAGTCAAGTCCGCGCCCGATTGAGGTCGGCGCGTTGGGGTTGGCGATGACTACGCCGCCGTTCGGGCGCGCGTAATCGGCAGGATTTATATTGAAATTATCGTCAACGGGAACAGTATCGTAAGGGATATTCAAAATATCGCACCACACCGTGTTGAACGAGTACGTAATATCGGGAAAAATTATCGGCTTGTCCGAGTTGAAGAACGCGCGGAAACAAAGCGACAGCACGTCGTCCGTGCCGTTGCCCGCTAAAACGTTTTCGGGGAGCAGACCCTCGCGCTCGGCGATAGCGTTCACAAGCGGCACGGCGTTCGCGCTCGGGTACTTTTTGAGATTTTCCGCGTTAAACTCACGAATTGCGGCTGCCGCTTTCGGCGACGGCGGATAAGGGTTTTCGTTCGCGTTCAGCTTGATAAAATCCGTCTTTTTCGGCTGCTCCCCCGCAATGTACGGCTCAATTTTTATCAGATTATCCTGCCACATTATGTCCTCCAAAAAATAAAACCTGTTCCACGCAAGAGCAGGTTTTATGTCAATTTGCGCGCAGCAATGCCGCGCCATCAACCAATTACAGCTCTTCCGACTCGTCCTCGTCGAGCTCGAAAACAAGGTGCTTTCCACAGTTGGGGCAGTCCATGCCGCCCGCGTTCGCCTGCTCGTAATCGAAGCGGATAGCGTTTCCGCAGTTCGGGCAGACGGTCTCGTACATATCGGCAAGCTCGTCGTCGATATCGTCATAATAATCGTCGTCATCGTCCCCGCCGTAAACCTCGTCCTCGAGATCCGCAAGACTCTCCTCGACGTCGGTCATTACCGAAGCAACGTCGTCAAGCTCCTCGTCAACCTCCGCGAGGTTCTCCGCGATGTCCGCGAGAACATCCAGAATGCCGTTCACTATCTTGTCGTCGGTATTCAAGCCCTCTGCGAGCCCTTTCAGATAAGATACTTTTTCACCAATAGTCATAGTCAAGACCTCACTTTACTCTTTCCATATACTCGCCCGTGCGGGTATCGATCCTGATGATCTCGCCCTCGTTAATGAACAGCGGAACGCGAATTTCAGCGCCCGTTTCGAGAGTAGCGGGCTTGGTAGCGTTTGTAGCGGTATTTCCTGCAAAACCGGGATCGGTCTGCGTAACCTGAAGCTCTACAAAGTTGGGCGGCTCAACGCCGAAAACCTTGCCCTTGTATGACAACACCTTGCACATCATCTCTTCCTTAACGAACTTAAAGTTGTCGCCGACCTCGCTTGCGTTTACGGGAACGTCCTCGTAGGTCTCCTGATCCATAAAGTGGTACAGCTCACCGTCGGAGTAGGAATACTGCATATCCTTTCTCTCAACAAAAGCCGTGGGGAACTTTGCGGACGGGTTGTAGGTCTTTTCAACCACCGAACCGGTAATTACGTTCTTGACCTTTGTACGGACGAACGCCGCGCCCTTGCCCGGCTTAACGTGCTGGAACTCGATTATCTGCATTACGTTTCCGTCCTCTTCAAATGTCATTCCGTTTCTGAAATCTCCCGCTGTAATCATAGCGAACCTCCAAATAGTTTTTAAAAATAATTCATTGACCCGAAAACAAAACTCGGGAAATACAAATCTCAATCTATATTGTACCAAATTTCCAACAATATTTCAACCACTTTTTTAAAAAAATATTTAATTTCTTTATTTTTCGGGGAATTATCGGTCAGATACAATAATTCGGCATACTAGAGCGTGTTCGCATTAACGCTCTAAATGTGAACCAGATTTTTCGTAGCGGCGGTGAGATCGGCGCAGCCCTCGTCGGTCAGCACCGCGATATCGCCCGTCTTTACGCCGAATTTGCCCATACTCACACCGCACACGGTCGAAAGCGCGGTCTTGGCTTTAAGCGTCGCGCCGCTGCCTTGACGCAGAAACGGCGGCTCTACAGCCTCAAGACCTATCCCGTGCGCGAAATTCACCGAGCAGTACTTATCCACGCCCCAAGCGTTCAGCGTTGCCTTTGCGACGCTGTCAGCGACCTTGCCGCCTATTCCCGCGCGCAGTGTCCTCAAGCCGTCCTGCAACGCGCACGAGACCGCGTTGTAGGCGTTTTCGCGCGTGGAGTCGACCGAGCCTACCGCGACCGTTCTGCACATTGAAGAGCAGTAGCCGCCCCACCTCGCGCCGAACTCCAGAATAAGCATATCCCCGTCGCGTATCTGCCTGTCGGACGGTTTTGCGCGCTGGTCGGCTGTATTCTCGCCCGAAAGCGCCCTAGTCGGGAACGCCGTCTCCTCCGCGCCGAAATCCATAATATAAAAGCTCAGCAGCGCCGCTATCTGCCGCTCGGTCATTCCCTTGCGGACAGTGCCGAGAATGCGCTCATACGCCTTGTCGCATATCTTCTGCGCGTTGTAAATGGCGGCGATCTCCCCATCAGACTTCACCGTGCGCATCTGCACCAGCTTTTCGGAAAGCTCCTCCGAGGCGAGCACCTCGGCGTAATGAAGCTGCTCCTTATAGGTGTTGAACTCTGCGACAGTGATCTTGTCAGCCTCGGTGTAGATGTGCTTGATGCCATACTTTATCAGCAGATCGAGCATTTGCCGTCCGGAGCTTAGCACCTGCACCGCAAAGCCCTCCGCCTTTTCGTTCGCGTACTCGAAATCCCTGCCCGTCACGAACAGTATGCTGTGTTCGCCGCATATCAGCAGAATGCCGTTCTCCACGGGAAACCCGCACATATACCGCAGCGACAGCGGCGAGGTTATCAGCGCCGCGCCGTTATAATCCGGCAGCCATTCCGCGATCCTGTCTACGTTGTTCATTTTTGTTCACCGAGAAGATAATCCAGTGCATGGAGCGCAAGAAGATAACTCACCTTGCCCAAGCCCGCGATACTCCCGCGGCAAACGGGCGCGATAACGCTGGTCTTGCGGAACTCGTCGCGGTTGTTGATGTTGCTGAGGTGAACCTCGATAACGGGAATTTTTATTGCCGCGATAGCGTCTCGGATAGCGTAGCTGTAATGAGTATACGCGCCCGCGTTGAGAATAACGCCGACACAGTCCAGCCGCGCGTCGTGCAGACGGTCGATAATGCTGCCCTCGTTGCTGCTCTGGAAAAAGGACATATCGTAGCCCATGCCTTTAGCCTTTGTGAAAAGCTCGTCGTTTATCGCCTGCAGCGAATCCCCCCCGTAAACGGCAGGCTCGCGCTCGCCCAGAAGATTTAAGTTCGGACCGTTGATCACCAGAATTTTCATAATTTCCTCCGTTTATTTTTTATCTATAAGCTCTCATAATACTTTTTCATCTCGGCGGCGTCCTCGGCTTGAGTGCCGTCGCTCTCGCAGATTATCGAGGGCTGCAATTTACGCTTGTGAATTTCCTCCATAAGCGGCTCATACGCGGGACCGTACTGCTCGTCCGCGAATGTTAAATGCCGTTTCTCGCCGCCTGCGGTGTACTCGATCTTGCTGAAATGAACGTGCATATCCGACAGTCGCTCATGCCCAAGCTCGTTTTCAATGAGATCGAGCATTTTCGCGTAATCCTCCCGCGTTTTTATTCCGCCGAGAGTCCGCGCGTTCAGATGCCCGAAATCCACTGTCGGCAAAAATCTTTCATCCACGCCGCACAACTCCAGAACCTCCTCGAGGGTGCCAAGCTGATTTATCTTGCCCATTGTCTCGGGACAGATGATAATGTCCGAAAGCCCGTTCTCGTCCAGCGTTTTCTGCGCGAGCGCCAGCGTCTGCTTTGCGAGATAGGTCGCCTCGGCTCTCGTCATTTTCGAGCACGAACCGGAGTGAACCACTATCTTCCTCGCGCCGACGGATTTCGCCGCCTTTGCCGACTCGAGTATGTAGTTCACGCTGTTCAGGCGCTTCTCCTCCTCAACGGACGACAGCGAAATAAAATACGGCGCGTGGAGCGTAACGTAAATTTCGTTTTCCCCGGCGAGCTTCGGAAGATCGCGCACCGCCGCCTCGCTTACGCGAACGCCCCGCCCGCATTCGATCTCGTAGCCGTTAAGCCCGAATTCCTTTAAATATTGCGGCAGATCCGCGGGGAATTTCCGCTTTCCCCAGCTGACGGAATTTCCGCCCGGTCCGAATGTAATCATTATTTCAACTCCAGATCATCGTAATTTCTGTGGAACACAAGGCTCTCTATCCGCCTTTTCAGACGGAACGTCCATGTCTTTTCCAGATGAAACGGCTCAACAAGAACCGTCCGTACGCCCGCCAGATTGCCCGCCATAACGTCGGTGAATATCTGATCGCCCACCACCAGCGTCTCGGACTTTTTCGCGCCCATTGCCTTTATCGCGCGGTTCACGCCAAACGGTAAGGGCTTTGCGCCGTTAGCGGTATATTCCAGTCTGAGAACGGCGGCGAGCGGTTCTACACGCTTGTTGGTATTATTTGACACAACGCGCATTTTAATTCCCAGACCGCGCATTTTCTCCAGCCACTCCATAACGCCGTCCTCAGCGGCGGGGTTTCCATGCATGGAAAGCGTGTTGTCCATATCGAGAACCATTGCCGAAACGTTGTTCTCGTAAAGAAAGTTCTCGTCTATCTGCAAAACGTTTTTCAGCCAGAACGTCGGTTTAAAAAGCATTTTTCCTCCTGCGAGTAAACTTTATCTGCGAGAAACCCAAAACCGCCTCGCGGGCATTTTCCTCGTCCTTTGTGTATACATTGAGCGACAAAAGCTCTCCGCCGGTGAAAAAACCCGCGCCGATACGGTAGACGCCGTCCGCACCCGACAAGGAGAACGCCTTGTAGTGCAAGTCCGTGATAACGTTTATCTCCTGCGCGTTTTCGGGAATGCTCTTCTCGAACGTCTCCTTCATTATGCGCTCGGGCGTAAGCTCCAGATCGGTCTCGGAATGGAACACGGACGCGTACAGCGTAGTTTCGTCCTCGGGATCCTCCGGATAAAAAATGTAGCTTCCGGTTTCTCTCTTTTCCATTATCCAGTTCTCCGGCACGGCGATCTCCCAACCGAAGTCAAGCTTAAAGTTTTTTAAAGCCATACTTCCTCCCTCAGGCAGCTCTGTATAATTGGTGGTGAAAAAGGGCTTAACAGCAATTAAAGCGGACAAAAACTGCCCGCTTCAACCGTTTTTCTGTTAATAAGCGCAAATCAGAACTTGCGCTTGCGAGCAGCTTCGGACTTCTTTTTACGTTTTACCGAAGGCTTTTCGTAATGCTCTCTTTTACGAACTTCAGCAAGAACGCCGTCCCTTGCGCATGAACGCTTGAAACGCTTAAGAGCAGTATCAAGAGATTCATTTTTACCAAGACGAATTTCTGCCATTTATATTTCCCTCCCTTTGCCATCGGGCATAGGTTTCCTACAAATTAGTAGATATACATAGAGTATATGAGTTATTATACAACATTCCCCTCAATTTGTCAAGTGCTTATTGTGGGAAAATTATACGCTTTTGTTTTTTTGGCAATTATAGCCAAAAACTATCAACATTACTCGGTGATTATCCCCGAAATATCAACAGGTTCGCCGTCCGCCCAAAGGTGCTCGAGCTGATAAAACTCGCGCGTTTCCTCTAAGAAAACGTGTACGATAACGTCGATATAATCCAGCACTATCCAATTACGGCTTTGTACGCCCTCAACGCTCTTGGGGGTAACTCCCGCCTGCTCCATTCGGTATTCCACCTCGTCGGCGAGCGCCTTGACCTGCGTGGTAGAGGACGCGGACGCTATCACGAAATAGTTGCCGAGTATCGTCAGATCGCCCACTTTAAGCGCGGTGATCTTTGTCGCCTTCTTGCTGTCAAGCGCCTTTACGGCTATTTCAAGTTCTTCTCTGTCGGTCATAAACTCTCCTTGTTTTTATTGAATTGCAGATAATAGTTATACGCTTCAAATGTTGAAAGCGGCAGCATACCGCATTTATTGCACACGCAGCTTATCTGATAGATGAGCGCCACGGACATTGCCAGATCAAGATCCTTGTAGCAGTACTCGCGCATTTTTTCAACGCCCTTGTAGCTGCGCTCCTCCGAGATCATATCGCCGAGATAGACGATCTTCTCAAGCGTGCTCATTCTCGCGCAGCCGACCGTGTGATAGCGTATCGCGCGAATGACCTCCGCGTCGTCGATCTTAAGCTCCTCGCGAACGTAATACCCGCCCGCAACACCGTGCCAGAGCGCCTTTGCGGCAAGCTCGGCGGGGTCGGGCGAAAGACAGCTGTCGACCGTATACTGCTTCTGCCGCTCGGGCAGATCCTCTTTCATTATGTCGTGCAGCATTCCCGCAAGGTAGCAGCGCTGTTTGTCCGCGCCGAACCTCTCCGCTAGCTTGAAGCACTCCTCCGCGACGTTCATGCTGTGCTGAAAGCGCTTTTTCGACAAGCGCTCCCTTAACAGCTCCTCGTAGCGGTCGTAATCCACATACTTACTCAACTTCTCAACCTCTGTACAAATCGTTTGCCGCAATGTATTCCGCGACTTTCGGCGGAACAAGCTCCGAAATATCACCGCCGTCGGCTATTCTTCGGCGTATTTCCGTTGACGAAACATCCACAATGCTCGTCGGCAGAACCTTTACCCTGCCCATTTCCGCCGCGAATTCAAGCATATCCGTGAAATTATCGCCGCCGCGCGCGACCGCGCAAACCTTGCTCTCCTTGAGTATGCTCTCGTACTTGAACCACTCCTTGAACGAAAACAGCATATCACCGCCGATAAGCAGATAAAACTGCTCCCCGGGGAACTGCCGCGCAAGCTCGCGTATCGTGTTTATCGTGTAGCTCACGCCGCCCATTTTCCGCTCTATATCGCTTATCGTGATCTCGCACTTGTCCGAGATACCATTGAACGCCTGTACGCACATATCCATGCGAGTATCGAACGGCAGCAGCTTTGTAGCCTTATGCGGCGGCTCAAACGTCGGGATAACCAACAGCTTTCGCAATTTAAGCTGCTCTATCGCTTCCTTGGCGAGATGAACATGCCCGTTATGCACGGGATTGAACGCTCCGCCGAAAATTCCCGTCTTAATCAAGCTCGATCACCCGCTTCTTGGGGTCGCGGCTTCTGCGCCAGAGCACGAACTTCCGCCCGATGACCGCGACTGTATCCGCACCGAGCTGCGGCGCGATAATATCCGCCGCCTCGCGCGCGTTGTACTCGCAGCTCTCCTGAACCCCTATTTTGATAAGCTCGCGCGCGTTTATCGCGTGTTCGAGCTGATTTATTATCTCGTCGGTAATGCCGAGCTTTCCGATATAAAATATCGGATTATAGCTCTGCGCGATCGAGCGCAAATGCGCCCGTTGTTTACTTGTAAGCATTTATGAAAATTTCTCCTCCAGTATCTTGGAAAGCTGTCCGAACGCGTTTGCGCGGTGAGAGATCTTGTTCTTTTCCTCCTCGCCGATAGTCGCCATGCTCTCGTCGTCGTTCAGCATGAAGATCGGATCGTAGCCGAAACCGTTCTTGCCCTTGGGTTTTTCGCCTATGTAGCCGCCGACCTCGCCCCTTACGGAATACTCGTCGTCCTCCGCGTATATGAAATAAATCGAGCATACAAATCTTGCGTCGCGAAGCTCCCTCGCAACGCCGTGCATCTCGTCCAGAACCTTTTGGCAGCGCTCCCTGTCGCTTGCGCCCTCGCCCGCGTAACGCGCCGAATACACTCCCGGAGCGCCGTCCAGAAAGTCTATCTCCAGACCGCTGTCGTCCGCGATAGTCGGCGTTTTCGTCGCCTCCCAAACCGCGCGCGCCTTGATATGCGCGTTCTCCTCGAACGTATCGCCGTCCTCGACGATATCACCGTCAAAGCCCGCGTCGCGCATAGACACGACCTCGAACCCGAACGGCGACAGAAGCTCCTTGAATTCGCGTATTTTCCCCGCGTTATTGGAAGCGAT
The DNA here is from genome assembly GCA_910579125.1 of uncultured Oscillospiraceae bacterium. Lineage (GTDB taxonomy): Bacteria > Bacillota > Clostridia > Oscillospirales > Ruminococcaceae > CAG-115. Next base: position 45,194 of record CAJTTH010000015.1, read on the forward strand.
TATCAATCGTTTTCGTTCGGGAACCGTACCTTGTTCTTCACTCGATCGTTGATGTTCCATAAAATTGTTCCTTTCGCAAAAATTGTTATCTTTTATTATAACACATTTTTTTCAATATGTCAATACCTTGATCGTTTGCTTGGACTGAGCGATAAATTGCGATTTAACCAAGTCATCTGTTTTCAAAAGCAGAGCCTGGTGGGACTCTTTGAGCTCGTTTGCAGCTTTCAAGATTTTAGCGCTTTCTCTCTGCTGCTCCAACGAAGGAATATCAAACTCCGGCTCTTTCAGAGTTTTCCAGTTAACAGTAGGTGAAAGAGAGCCTACAGATATTTACGATTTTTCGCTTTGATTTAATCGAACAGCGCGTTTACGTAATCTTCGGGGATAAACTCCTGCAAATCCTCTATCTTCTCGCCCACGCCGACCAGCTTCACGGGCAGACCAAGCTCGTTCTTGATAGGTATAATTATGCCGCCCTTTGCCGTGCCGTCGAGCTTCGTGAGAACTATCCCCGTGATGTCGGCGGTCTCGTTGAACAAACGCGCCTGATTTACCGCGTTCTGCCCAGTCGTCGCGTCGAGAACGAGCAGCGTTTCCACGCTCGCCTCGGGGAGCTCGCGCGAAATAATCCTCGCAATCTTTTTCAGCTCCTCCATGAGATTTTTCTTGTTGTGCAGACGCCCCGCCGTATCGCACAACACGATATCCGCGCCGCGCGCCTTTGCCGCCGAGATAGCGTCGAACACGACTGCCGCAGGGTCGCTGCCCTCGCCGTGCTTGACGATCTCCACGCCCGCGCGCTCCGTCCAGACGTTGAGCTGGTCGATAGCCGCCGCGCGAAACGTGTCAGCCGCCGCCACGATTACCTTGTTGCCGCCCGCCTTGAAACGCGCCGCCATTTTGCCGATAGTCGTGGTTTTTCCCGCGCCGTTCACTCCGATGACCATTATCACCGACGGCTTGGTCTCGAGCTTCATCTCGTTGCCGCCCGTGAGTATCTCCGAAATAATGTTCTTCAGCATCTGCTTTACGTCCGCGGGCTCGGTCGTTCCCGTGCGCTTTACCTCGGCGCGGAGCTTGCCGCATATATCCGCGCTCGTTTCCGCGCCGATATCGGAAAGTATCAGCGTTTCCTCCAGCTCGTCGAAGAAGTCCTCGTCTATCTTCGTGAACGAATTTATCAGCAGCTCGACCTTATTGACAAAGCCGTCCTTGGTCTTTTTCAAGCCCTCGCGCAGCCTGTACAGACTCTCTTCCTTTTGCTGAGCCTCATACTCCTCCATATACTCGATATCCGACTCATGGTCGGTGAATATGGGAGCACCGCCCTGCAAGCGCTCCAGCAGCGACGAACGCCCGCCGTTGTCCGCGCTTTCCGTGTTTTCTGCGCTTTGAACGTTCTCCTCCTCGGGAACATCAACTATCTTTTTTCTCTTGAATTTATCAAATAATCCCATTATCGGTACTCCTTAATTCGTAACTCCGTCCAGCTCGTCGGTAAGCTCCTGTCTCAACAGCCGCGACACGCCCTTTTCCTGCATAAATACGCCGTACAGCACCGAGCAGCCCTCGATAGTGCCGCGGCGGTGCGAGATTATCATAAGCTGCGTGCGGCGGCTGAAGCGGTTCAGATAGCCGATGTACTTCTCGACGTTCACAACGTCAAGCGCCGCGTCAACCTCGTCGAGCATGCAGAACGGAGTGGGACGGTGCATAAGTATCGCGAAATAGATCGTGATAGCGACCATAGTCTGCTCGCCGCCCGACAGAGAAATAAGGTTCTTTATGACCTTTCCCGGAGGCGCGGCGTTTATTTCGATACCCGAACTGAGCACGTCGTCGGGGTTGGTAAGCTCCAGCTCCGCGTGCGCGCCCGGACCGAAAATCTGCACAAATATCTCCTTGAAGTGCTTGTTGATATCGTAAAAGCTCTCCAGAAACTGCTTTTTAATGTCGCTTGTAAGCTGCTCTATCAGCTTTTCAAGCTCGCGCTTAGCGTCCTCGATATCGCGCAGCTGCGCCGACTGGAACTCGTACCGCTGCGAAACTATCTCATACTCCTCGATACTCTCCATATTGACGATACCCATGGCGCTTATGCGCTTGGAAAGCTCTGTAAGCTCGTTCTCGGCGGCGAGCAGATTTTCCGGAAGCTCCGCCTGCTCCGCAGCCTGCGAAACGGTAAGCTCGTAGCTGTCGAAAAGCAGCGCGACAATCTTGTCGTATTCCTTTTGCAGCGCCACTTGACGTTCGTCAAGCCTTGCGACCTCGCGCGTAAATTTTTCCTTATTGCGGTTAGCTTCGGCGATCTCCTGATGCAGCTCGTTGATACGCTTGTCGAACGCGTTTATCTCGCCTGTGAGCGCCGTGATCTCTTCGCTTTTCTCGGAGATCTCACCGCTACCCGCTTCGATCTCGCGCTTAACGCGCTCTATCTTCTCGCGGATAACGCGGTCGCTCTCGTCAAGCTCTTTCATCGCCTGCTGATAGCCGCCGCTGCTTTCGATGAGCGTTCTGCGGTTGTCCTCGATATTCTTTATCTGCTGGCGCATAAGGTCTATCTCGTGAAGCGCGTCCAGCCTGTCGTTGTTGAATTTCAGTATTTTTTCGGATATTTCGGCGATCTTGTTTTCCGCCTCGGTGCGCTCGCCGCTCTGCTCCTCGTGCTTCTTTTCGAGTTCGTCTATTTTCACCGACAGCGCCGAAATTTCCTTTTCGGCAGCGGCGATTATATCGGTCTGCTGCTTCAGCTGAGCGTCGAAGCGCAGCAGCGTCTGGCGCGAGCTTTCACCCTGATTTTCAAGCTGATCGATCAGGCTCGTCAATCTGGAAATATCCGCGCTCGTGCGTATATCCTCCTGCTCCAGCTCGCGTATCCTGTCCGCCATTCCCTCAGTCTCGATAGTGAACTTCGCGACCTCGGCTCTGTAGCGCTCAAACTCCTCGTTTTTCTCCTTTGCGCTCTCGCGGAGCTTTGTTATCTCGCCGTAAAGCGCGTCAAGCTCCTGCTTGCGCGAAATAATGCTGTTCTTGTTCACGCGAGAACCGCCCGTAAACGAACCGCCCGCGTTGACTATCTGACCGTCCAGCGTAACGATACGGAATTTGTAGCCGTACTTCTTGCCGATAACGGTCGCTGTGTCGATATCGTCAACGACCGCCGTAAGCCCGAGAAGATTACCGATAATCTGCGCGTATTCGTCTCCGCACTCCACAAGTTCACTGGCAATGCCCTCGAAACCCGCCTCGTTCTGCAAACGCGGCTCATTAAGACGTCTGCCCTTCATCGAGGTAAGCGGATAAAACGTCGCGCGCCCCGCGTTCGTTTCCTTTAAAAAGCGGATACAGCGGTTCGCGGTCTCCTCGTTGTCAACGATAACGTTCTGCATGACCGACTGCAAAGCCGTTTCTATCGCGACAACGTACTTTTCGGGAACTGTAATAACGTCCGCCACTATGCCGTGAATACCCGTAAGTCTGCCCTGTTCACCCGCCGTGATTATCTCCTTTACGGCGCGGGAATAGCCCTCCTTGCTCTTCTCGATATCGGAGAGCACCTTGTAGCGCTGCTGCTTCTCGCTGAGCTTGGAATTAGCCTCATCGAGAGCCGTCCGCGCCTCGTTAAGACGCTTTCGCTTACCCTCGGCAAGGCGTTCCATACCCGAGGCTCTGTTCTGCGCCGCCGCCTTTTCCTCGGCATTTTTTTCGGCGTTTTTCCGAACCTCGGCAAGCTCGTTTTTGTAGCCGTTTATCTTATTCTCGCCCTCGGACAGATCCGCGAGAAAGTTATTTTTCTGTTCGGTTATGCCCTCCGAGGTGCGTCTTGCCTGCGACGCGGCAAGCTCCTGTTTTGTCTGCTCGGCACGCGCCGCGGCTATTTCGCTTTCAAGCGCCGAATACTCTGCACCTGCCTCGGTGTTCTGCTTGGAAATCTCGTCCAGCTTATCCTGCAATTCGCGCGACTGCCTTTCAAATTCGTCCGCGCTTGACTGCTTTTCGGAGATTTCCGCGTTTATCCGCTCTATCTGCGTATCGAACGTGCGGCTGTTCTGCTCGGCGTTCTTCAATTGCTCCGTAAGCTCCTCGCGGCGCTGAACGTTGTGCTTGAGGTCGTTCTCCGCGACCGAGATAGCCGAGCGCTTCTCAGCAAGCTCGTCGTTAGCGCTCTGAATACTCGAACGCACGCGCTCAAGCCGTCCCTGTGCGGACAGCTTATCGTCGCCGAATTTTTCTATCTGCTCCTCCGCCTTTTCGATGTCTCTCTCAAAATGCTCGCACTCGCCCTTGTTGAGCAGCAAGTCGTCATTCAGTTTGGCGAGTTCACCGCGCTTTTCGTTAAGTCGCGCGACGGAGACTGATATTTCAAGTTCCTTTTTCTGTGCCAGCAGCTCCGACGCGAGTATTGCCTTTTCCGACTGCTTTTTCAGTATCGGCAGACGCTCCTCGTCAACGCGTATCAGATCGCGCTGGCGGATAATATTCTCCTCCGCTTGGGCGAGCTGCTTTTCCGCGTCGGCTTTCTTGTGGAGGAACAACGAAACTCCCGCAGCCTCCTCGAAAATTTCGCGGCGCTGAGTGTCGCGCGCGTTGATTATCTCGGCAACTCTGCCCTGTCCGATTATCGAGTAGCCGTCGCGCCCGAGACCCGTGCCCATAAGCAGCTCCTGAATATCGCGCAGACGCGATTTTTTGCCGTTTATAAGATACTCGCTCTCGCCCGAACGGTACAGCTTTCGCGAAATGACGACCTCGTCCTCGGCAACGGACAGCGCTCTGTCGGAGTTGTCGATAGTAAGCGCCACCCTCGCGAAGCCCATGGGCTTACGCTCGACAGTGCCGTGGAAGATAACGTCCTCCATTTTCTCACCGCGCAGAGTTTTAGCGCCCTGCTCGCCCATGACCCACCGCAGCGCGTCCGAAATATTACTTTTTCCGTTGCCGTTCGAGCCGACGACCGCCGTGGTTTTCGTGTCGAACGTCAGCACAGTCTTGTCGGCAAACGACTTGAAGCCTTGAATTTCCAGAGTTTTAAAAAGCATTAACTCTCCTTTTTCGGAACGATCTCGAGCACCGCGCCCTCACGCTCCCGTACCTCTATATTATATCCGAACGCGGACAATCTGCGGACGTTTTCGCGCTTCTGTCCTATCGTGCGGCTGATGTTTTTCTTATCCGTAAAAATCGTGTAATCGCCTTGCGGAAACGCGTTCAGGCGTTCCGTAAGCTCCGAAAGCACTATCCTGCTTTCAACTATCGCGCGCAGTGCTGGGTGATAAACGCCGCCGAGCATTTCGCGCTCAACGTCAGAACTTGCGTGCAGTCCGAGACGTATCACGCGGATATTGTTACGCTCAAATTTTTTCAGCAGCTCCACGCACAAGTCCACCGTTTCGTCAAATGGAAACGACCTGTATTCACCGCTCTCGAAAAGCTCCCCGAGACGGGTATTTTTCAATATCACGGTCGGGTAGACACGCACGATTTTCGGCGCGAGCTTTATAAACTCGTCCGCCGTTTCAAGGCAGCGCTCGGGCGTATCCTTGTACAGCCCCGTCATCATCTGCAAGCCCAATTCAATGCCGCTCTGCTTTATCAGCGCGGCGGCTCTGCGGACGTCCTCGGCGGTATGTCCGCGTTCGTTCGCGAGCAGAACCTCGTCGTTCATCGACTGCGCGCCAAGCTCGACCGACGTTACGCCGTAACACCTGAGAATATCGGCGATCTCCCCGTCAACGCAGTCCGGGCGCGTTGAGCAGCGAATTCCCGTATAGCACGGAAACCGCTTCACAGCCGCCATTGCGGTATCGAGGAGCTCCAGCATATAACCGCGCGGAACAGCCGTAAAGCTGCCGCCGAAAAACGCGATCTCCGCCGCCATTCCGCGCTCCGCGAGATGCTCCGCCTGCTCCTCGAGAACCGTGCGGACCTGCTCCGCGGTCGGCGCGGAAAGCTCCCCCGTAATGCTCCGCTGGTCGCAGAAACTGCATTTATGCGGACAGCCGATATGCGGAATAAAAATTGAAATATTAGTCTGTTTCATAGCCCATCAGCTTTACAGCTTCCTTTGCGGCGGCTTGCTCGGCCTCCTTTTTGGACTGCCCGCTGCCGCTGCCGATAGTTTGTCCGTTGAGCAAAACGTCCGCGAAAAACGTTTTGTGGTGCGACTGCTCCTCATTTTCCGTGACGTTGTAGGAAATATGCTCCTCGGGGTTCTGCTGGATTATCTCCTGTAAAATAGTCTTGTAGTCGCCGAGCCGCACCTTTCCCGACTTCAGCGCTTCGACGCTCGGCACGAACGACATTATCATTTTCGTTGACTCCTCCGAACCGCCGTCAAGGTAGACCGCCGCGATAAGCGCCTCAAACGCGTCCGCGAGTATCGAGCGCCTATCGCGGCCGCCCGTCATTTCCTCGCCCTTGCCGAGATAAATGTACTTTCCGAGGTCGATGCGCTTCGCGAAATTGTACAGCGAATTTTCGCAGACGATAGACGCGCGGAGCCTTGTCAGACCGCCCTCGGGAACGGTCGTCATATTCGTGAACAGATACTGAGAAACGGTTATCTGCAGCACCGCGTCGCCCAGAAACTCCAACCGCTCGTTGCTGCCGTTGTTTTTTCCGCCCGAGTAGCTGGAATGTGTCAGCGCGCGTTTCAGATAGCTGCGTTCGCTGAACTTGTAGCCGATCTTCTCTTCAAGCTCGTCAAGCGCGCTGATATCAGCCATTTTCCGCAACCTCCTCCAGTGCCGAGACCGCCTTGGTCATTTCCTCGATAGCGTTGTTCTCAACAAACATTTTCGCCTGTCTGAACGCTCCGAAAAACGCCTTTGCGTCGCTGCTGCCGTGCGCCTTGAAAACGGGCTTTGCCGTGCCGAGCAGCGGCGAGCCGCCTATCTCCTTGTAGTCCATTTGCTTGGTGAACTCGGTCAGTCTCGACTTCACGCACAACGCGCCGAGCTTGGTAAGGATATTCGCGAAGAACATCGACTTCAGCGCGTCCTTCATAAGTACGCCCATGCCCTCGCAGGCCTTGAGGAAAACGTTCCCCGTAAAACCGTCCGTTATCAGTACGTCCACCGCACCGAGCGGCACCTCGCGCGCCTCAACGTATCCCACGAAGTTGACGGGCGTTTTCTCAAGCAGCGCCTTTGTTTCGTGCTCCAGCTCGCGTCCCTTTTCCTCCTCCGTGCCGTTGTTGAGCAAGCCCACGCGCGGATTTTCAACGCTCATGGTCGTTTTCATGAAGCAGCTGCCGAGTATCGCGAAAAGACGCAGCATTTCGGGCGTGCAGTTGATGTTCGCGCCGCCGTCGAGAACACAGAAGCGCTTTCCTCCCGAACACGGCATGAGCGGCACGAGCGCCGCCTTTTTTACGCCGTTTATCCGTTTCGCGTAGGTGCGCCCGCCGACCACGATAGCCGCCGTGCTGCCCGCCGATATGAACGCGTCCGCTTCTCCGTCCGCGAGCATTTTGAACGCCACTCCCATTGACGTGCCGCTCTTCTGCTTTGCGACGGACATGGGGTTGTCCTCGGTCGTGATAACGCCCTCTGCGGGCACTAATTCAATACCGTTTTCTGAAATCTTCAGCGCCGCCATACGGCTTTTAAGCACATCTACCTCGCCCGTTACGGCAACATCGATCCCCAGCCCCTTGACCGCGAGAGCCGCGCCCTTTAAAATTTCGTCGGGAGCGTTGTCACCGCCGAAACCGTCTATTACTATCTTCATAATTACTCCTTATTTGAAAGGCAAAAACTCGCACCGGACGGCTTCGCCGTCCTAGCCGAGCAGTATTGTCTCCGCTCCGCTCGCTTTGCTCGCTTCTCTGCGGCAATACTGCTCGCTTGCGATTTTTGCCGCTGCAACAATTTATTTGCTGCATTTTTTTGCAGGAACTTTTGCCGCTGCATCTGTTGAAAAAGCGATTTATCGCTTCAGAGCCTTGTCCAGATCGCCGAGCGCTCTTTCGGCAAGCGCCGCGTACTTTCTCTGTTTGCCGTCCTTACCTCGGAATTCCTCGTCAAGCGGCGGCAGTATTCCCATATTGCTGCCCATAGGCTGAAAATTGCACTCCCAAGCGTGCGCCACATAATCGCTCAGCGCACCGAGCATGGTCGTTCCGGGGAACGTCAGCGGCTCTTTTCCGTCCAGGATATCCGCGAGCGCTCTGCCCGCCATAATGCCGCTTGCCGCGCTCTCAACGTAGCCCTCCACGCCCGTTATCTGTCCGCCGAAGAACACGTTCTCCGAGCCTTTCAGCATAAAATGCTCGTCCAGCAGACGCGGACTGTTCAAAAACGTGTTGCGGTGCATAACGCCGTACCGCGCGAACTCCGCGTTCGCAAGCCCCGGGATGAGCGAAAACACCCGTTTCTGCTCGCCGAATTTGAGATTTGTCTGAAATCCCACGATATTGTACAGCGTTCCCTCGGCGTTCTCCTTGCGGAGCTGCACCGCCGCGAACGGACGCGTTCCCGTGCGCGGGTCGGTAAGTCCGACAGGCTTCATACAGCCGTAGCGAACACTGTCGTAACCGCGCTTCGCAAGCACCTCAACGGGCATACAGCCCTCGTAAACCTTTAATCCCTTAGCCTCGGACGGCACGTCAAACTCGTGAAGAGGCGCGGTCTCCGCGTTTACAAGCGAGTTGTAAAATATCTCGTACTCCTCGCGGTTCATAGGGCAGTTGACGTAATCCGCGCCGCCATGGTCGTACCGTGACTGCTCGAACGCTATCGAAAAATCAATGCTCTCGGCGGTCACGATAGGCGCAGCCGCGTCGTAAAAGCTGAGATAGTCGCCGCAGCGCCCGCGTATCTTGTCGGCCAAGCCGTCGCTCGTGAGCGGTCCCGTGCAAATTATCGCATTTTTATCGGGAAATTCCGTGACTTCCTCATACTTTACCGTAATCTTCGGGTGAGATCTCACGACGCGCGTCACCTCGTCCGAAAATGCTGTGCGGTTCACCGCGAGCGCACCGCCGGCCGGCACGGAAGTTTTTTCGGCAGCTGCGCAGATCACCGAGCCGAGCCGCCGCATTTCCTCTTTCAGCAGACCGCACGCGCTGTCCACTCTCGCAGATTTCAGCGAATTGGAGCAGACCAGCTCCGCGAAGCCCTCATATTTATGCGCGGGTGAATATTTATTCGGTTTCATCTCGTACAGTTCAACCGAAAAACCGCGTTGTGCAAGCTGCATTGCCGCCTCGCAGCCCGCAAGCCCCGCGCCTATAACCTTAACCTTCATTGTTATCCTTTGCGTTGTCCAAAGGACGCTCGTATCCGCAGCCGTCCTTCTGGCAATATATCTTGCCGAGCCTGCCCGTTTTCTTGAACAAGCTCGATCCGCACTGCGGACATTTTTCCTCAAGCGGCATATCCCATGTCATAAAGTTACAGTCCTTGAAATTCTCGCAGCCGTAGAACGGCTTGCCTTTCTTGGACTTTTTCAGCAGCATTTTCGCGCCGCACTTCGGGCACAAGCCCTTTGTCTCAGTGACTATCTTCTTCGTGAACTTGCACTCGGGGAAGCCCGAGCACCCGAGGAATTTTCCGTAAGGACCGATCTTGATGACCATATTTTTTCCGCACTGCTCACAGATAATATCGGTAGGCTCGTCGGGCACTTTCAGGTGCTTGCCCTCCATGTCCTGCTCCGCTTTTTCGAGCGACTTCGCGAAGCCCTTGTAGAAGCCGTCGAGCGTCTCCACCCAATTCTTTGTGCCCTTTTCGATGTTGTCAAGGCTGGTCTCCATTTTCGCGGTGAACTTCACATCGACGATATTGTTGAACTTCTCCTTAAGCAGCCCCGTAATTACTTCGCCAAGCGGCGTGGGCTTGAGCTGATTTCCATTTTCGCGCTCAACATAATGCCTGTCGAGGATAGTCGATATCGTCGGCGCGTAGGTGGACGGACGACCTATCCCGTTCTCCTCGAGCGCCTTTATCAGCGACGCCTCGTTGTACCTCGCGGGAGGCTGCGTAAAGTGCTGATTACCAAGAACCTCTTTTGCGTTCAGCTTCTCGCCCTTTTCAATCTTCGGCAGCGCGCCGCCCTGCTCCTCGTTGTCCTTGGACTCCTCGTAAAGCTTGGTAAAACCGTCAAACCTCACGGAATACCCGCTCGACTTGAACAGATAAGACTTCGCCGAAATATCGACCGACACCGTATCCATGATCGCGTTCGCCATCTGGCTCGCCATAAAGCGCTCCCAGATGAGCTTATACAGCTTATACTGGTCGTTCGTGAGCGACTTCTTCACCTTTGACGGCGTAAGCTCGACGTTTGTTGGGCGTATAGCCTCATGCGCATCCTGCGCGTTGCTCTTTGACTTGTACGTGCGCGGCTTTTCGGGAAGATATTCCGCGCCGTATTCGTTCTTGATGACCTCGGCGGCGGCGGTTTTCGCCTCGTCCGAAATACGCAGGCTGTCCGTTCTCATATAGGTGATAAGACCGACAGCGCCCATTCCCTCAACGTCAACGCCCTCGTACAGTTCCTGCGCGGTTTTCATCGTTCTCCGTGCCTGAAACGACAGCTTGCGGCTAGCCTCCTGCTGTAACGTCGAGGTCGTAAACGGAGGCGCGGGCTGCTTTTTGCGCTGCGATTTTTTCAGGTTCGTAACGATAAAATCAGCGCCCTTGAGGTCGTCAAGTATCTTGTCGGCCTGCTCCTTGTTGTCGATCTGCGCCTTTTGTCCGTTTATCTCCGTGAGCTTCGCCGCGAACAGCTTCTTCGACGATGCCGCCGAGAGCTTTGCGTCAATGCTCCAGTATTCTGTGGACTTGAACGCGCGTATTTCCTCCTCACGGTCGACGATAATCCTAACCGCGACTGACTGCACGCGCCCCGCCGAAAGCCCTCTGCGCACCTTCTTCCACAAAAACGGCGAGAGCTTATAGCCAACAATTCTGTCAAGAATACGGCGCGTCTGCTGCGCGTTCACAACGTCCGTGTCAATAGTGCGCGGGTGGCTCATACCGTACTGTACACCGGTTTTCGTTATCTCGTTGAACGTAACTCGTATTTTCGCCTTTTCGTCGATATTCAGCAAATGCGACAAATGCCACGCGATTGCCTCTCCCTCACGGTCCGGGTCGGTCGCGAGATAGATAATGTCGCTCTCCTTAGCGCGCTTTTTCAGCTCCTTGATAACGTCCGACTTGTCCTTCATATTGACGTATTGCGGCTCGAAATTATTGTCCACGTCTACACCGAATTTCGACTTCGGGAGATCGATTATATGCCCTGTGGACGCCATTACTTCATAACCCGCGCCCAGGTATTTTTTAACGGTTTTCGCCTTTGACGGCGACTCGAGAATAACCAGATTTGCCAAAGGTATCTCCTCCAATTTATATTTTATTTGGTACTGCAAAACCGAAAGTTTTCTTATGGTTTTGAACTGCCAATTATTTTGATAACTCCCAAAGCAGCACGGACGCAGCCACAGCGGCGTTGAGCGATTCCGCGCCCTTTATGGGAATGTAGATCTTTTCATCGCATATTTCAACAACATCGGGCGATATCCCCCCGCCCTCGCTGCCGATTACTATTGCGGTCTTTTCGGGGAATTTCACCTCGCCGAGCCGTTTTGCGGTATCGTCAAGCATCGCCCCGTACACCGTGAAACCGTTCAGCAGCCCCCGAAGCTCCGCCGCCGCGCAATTTATGAACGGCAGCCGGAATGCGCTCCCCATTGACGCCCGAAGCGATTTCGGCGACCAGATGTCCGCACAACCCGAAAGCAGCACCGCGCCGTCAATTCCGAAAGCCTCTGCCGTGCGTATAACCGTGCCGACATTGCCGGGATCCTGAACTCCGTCCAGAACGACAATTCTCCGCGCGTCCTCCGCCAGACCCTCCGCGCGTTTCTCCGCGATCGCAAACAATCCCTGCGGCGACTTCGTATCGGATATATATTCGGCTAATTCATTGGTTATGCAAATTGATAAATCCGCCGCTTCAATAAGCAGCCCGAATGTTCGGGGATATTTTGCGGCAGCCTTTTGCGTGTACGCGGCAAGCATCGCTTTCAGCCCTGAGCGGAACAGTTCACCACAGAGATGATCGCCCTCGACTGCAAAAGCGCCGCGCTCGTCACGCATATTTTTTTCTCTGATTAGACTTCTGATTATCCGAACGTTCTCGTTCTTTCTCGACGATACTATCTCCATATTTCCGTTCCTTATCCGTTTTGCTCAACCGCCAATAATAGCGAAAATCTCACGCCCTGAAACTCAAGGCGTGAGAAACAAATCATTACAGCGCCGCCTTAGCCTTTTCGGTAAGAGCGGTAAAGCCTGCCGCGTCATTGATAGCGATCTCGGAAAGCATCTTTCTGTTAAGCGTAACATTCGCTTTCTTCAAACCGTTCATAAACGTGGAATAATTCATACCGTTTGCCTTGCAGGCAGCGGAAATTCTTGTAATCCAAAGACGTCTGAAATCTCTCTTCTTGAGCTTTCTGCCAACGTATGCGTACTGACCGGACTTCATTACCGCTTCCTTAGCGGTCTTGAACAGTCTGCTCTTGCCGCCCCAATAGCCCTTTGCGAGCTTTAAGGTTTTATTTCTTCTCTTGCGTGTAGCAAGCGCGCCCTTAATTCTTGCCATTTCAGTTTCCTCCTATATCTTCTTAGCGTTCTCCATTATTTGTACGGAATAAGGCTCTTTACCTGAGCGATATTTGTATCGTCCGCGTATGCACCCATACGGAGACCTCTTTTACGCTTGGTGGACTTCTTGGTAAGTATGTGACGCTTGTTGCAGTGCTGCATCTTTACCTTGCCGGTTCCTGTCAGCTTAAAGCGCTTTTTCGCGCCGCTGTGTGTTTTGATCTTAGGCATTTCAAATTCCTCCTTAATACTCTTAAAGTGCGCCTATAACGCTTAAAATTACTTCTTCGGACTTAAAACTACCGCGTAATTCCTGCCCTCGAGCTTTGAGGGCTTATCCGAGCTGCCGTACTCCGAAACGGCGTCCATGAACTTTTTCATCAATTCCTCGCCGAGATTGACGTGCGTCAGCTCGCGCATACGGCGGAAACGCACCGTAACCTTTACCTTATCACCGTTCTGCAAGAACTTTATGGCGTTCTTCACCTTGATGTTGAAGTCGTTGGTGTCGATGTTAAGGGACATCTTGATCTCCTTAACGTCTGCGGTTTTCTGGTTTTTCTTGGCTTCCTTTTCCCGTTTTGTCTGCTCGAAACGGTATTTTCCGTAGTCCATGATACGGCATACCGGAGGTTTTGCGGTCGGAGAGATCATTACGAGATCGAGATCTGCGTCAAACGCCTTTTGCAAAGCATCCGCCGAGGACATAATGCCCAACTGCTCGCCGTCCGTACCGATGACTCGAATTTCCTTTTCGCGAATATCCTCATTGATGAGCTGTTCTTTCGTGCCGATTTTGAAGCACCGCCTTTCCGTAATTACCTTTTATCTGAAAGAAATAAATTAAGCGTGAGCACACAACTCACGCTTAACATAAAAAACCTGTACGGTATATTCACATTAAACAACCGCGCCTGACTGTAACAATGCGCCGTTCACCGCACAAGCGGTCTCAAAACAACGCACCCCGTCGGCGGGTGAGAGTGTGGTGGCTCTGCTTTACCATAATATTATACACCATTCATTTTCATTTGTCAAGGGGTTTTCCGAAAAAAATAAAAATTTTATCTCACGACGTTGAACGCGCCCATTTTCGGATAAACTGCCGCGCAGCCGAGCTCTTCCTCGATACGAAGCAGACGGTTGTACTTCTCGACGCGCTCCGAACGCGACGGCGCGCCCGTCTTTATCTGGCAGGTGTTCAGCGCAACGGCGAGGTCGGCGATAGTCGTGTCGGCGGTTTCACCCGAGCGGTGCGACGAAATGGCGGTGTAATGCGCCTTGTGCGCCATTTTAACAGCTTCGAGCGTCTCAGAGACCGTGCCAATCTGATTGAGCTTTATCAGTACGGAATTTCCGCAGCCGCTTGTAATACCCTTTGCGATACGCTCGGTATTCGTGACGAACAGGTCGTCGCCGACAAGCTGAACGCGCTTTCCGAGCCGCTCCGTGAGCGTTTTCCAGCCGTCCCAGTCCTCCTCGTCCAACGCGTCCTCAATCGAAATAATGGGATACTTGTTGACCAGGTTTTCCCAGTACGCGATAAGCTCCTCGGACGTGAATTTCGTGCCCGCCTTAGGGAGAACGTACTCGCCCTTTTTGCTGCCTTTCCACTCGCTCGCCGCCGCATCTATGGCTATCATAAAGTCCTCGCCCGCCTTGTAGCCCGCCTTTTCGACCGCGCTGAGAATACACTCGATCGTCTCCTCGTCACTCTGCAAATTCGGCGCAAAGCCGCCCTCGTCGCCGACCGAGGTCGTCAGACCCTTTGACTTGAGCAGCGCCGCCAGCGCGTGGAACACCTCTGAGCACTTCCGCAGCGCCTCCTTGAAGCAGCACGCGCCGACGGGCATTATCATAAACTCCTGAACGTCCACCGTGTTCGCCGCGTGAGCGCCGCCGTTAAGGATATTCATCATAGGCACAGGCAGACGGTTGCCGCTCACACCGCCGAGAAAACGGTACAGAGGCACATCAACCGAACAAGCCGCCGCCCTCGCCGCCGCGATAGACACTGCGAGCATCGCATTCGCGCCGAGATTTGACTTGTCCTTTGTGCCGTCCGCCTTGAGCATAGCCGCGTCCACCGCGTAGGTGTCGCGCGCGTCCAGACCGCTCACCGCCTTGCAGAGCGCGTCCGAGATATTTGTTGCCGCCTTTGAAGTTCCCTTGCCGCCGTAGCGCCCATTGTCTTGGTCGCGCAGCTCGAGCGCCTCAAATTCGCCCGTGGACGCGCCGCTCGGAGCAGCCCCGAACGCGACCGTGCCGTCCGCGAGGTGAACCTCCGCTTCGACCGTGGGGTTTCCGCGCGAATCCAGAATTTCACGCCCGACTACCTTTTCAATTCCCGTATAATACATAGCTACCTCCGAAAAATTTATTCGGTGGTAGTATTTCACATTTTCGGGAAAATATGCTTACGGGCTTGACATTTGAGATATTTTGTTATACAATATAATTAGCATGAGACATTTTACAACGGAGAAATGCAATCGGGCTGCATAACGGGCGACGGTAGAAGCAACGTACTGTGGATCGAAAAAGGCACAAAAAAAGATTTTTTGGATAAACCGATAGGCAGAGATTTAATAACAGCCACCAAATGTACATTGTCAAGCTTCACGATTGAAGCGGATTATTGCCCAAATGCAAAAAAATGATTTTCGATACAGACATTGTAAATCATTAGATCCTATAAGAGTCCGTTTAGTATCCCTCAACACGCCGCCTGCACCCGCGTTTTGCCGTGTAGCGGCATAATGCGTGCATTTCGAGATACTAAACAGGCTCTAAGAATATTTTCATTACATACACGATTTTTTTTTAAGGATGTGCAGTTATGGTTATAGAAACAGAAAGATTGATTTTGCGTCCGTTTCAAATAAGCGACGCAGCAGACACGTTTGAATATCTGCAAGAGCCGGCGGTGAATTGCTTTGCCTGTATGAAGTTGAACTCCGTCGAAGAAGCCGAAGCGGAAATGGAAAAGCGCGTCGGAGAAACAGAATACTATTTTGCTATTGTGGAAAAGGCAACAGGCAAAGTTATCGGTGAAATTGACGCATATCCCGAAACCGCCGAGCCGCACGAGGACGAAAACACTTCACCGCGCGATACTTTCAGCCCATGCTGGATGTTGAATAAAGCATATCAGGGCAAAGGCTATGCTTATGAAGCGGCGTATGCTTTCTTTGACTATCTGTTCAGGGAAAAAGGCGCAAGGCGGATCTACGCGTACACCGAGGATTACAACACCCCAAGTCAGCACCTTTGCGAAAAACTCGGTATGCGCAGAGAGGGATTGTTTGTCGAATTCGTTTCTTTTGTCAACAATCCCGACGAAACGCCGCGCTACGAAAACACATATCAGTATGCTATATTGAAAAAAGAGTGGAAATTTTAAAATCCGCTTTGACCCGATAACATAAACCGCGCGAGCCGAACAGCCCGCGCGGTATTTTTTATCTTCTCGCCGCTCCCAGCTTTTCGCCGAGCGCCGCAATGATATTTTCCATTTCCTTGTCGGCAGTCTTGTCGGTAACGTCGTCACTGCCCGCGAACGTTATCGCGAACGTGAGCGACTTCTTGCCGAAGCCGAGTTTTTCGCTCTCGAAATGGTCGAACAGACGAACCTCTTTTGCAAGCTCGCTCGCCATTGCAATCTCGTCCTCGATCTCCACACAGAGCGTATTCCTGTCGCAGACTAGCGACAGATCGCGCTTTACCGTTGTCTTTCCGTTGTCCGGCGTGAAACGTATCTCGCGCTTGTACAACTCCTCGACAGCCGAGTAATTCAGCTCCGCGAGAATAATGTTGAGGTCGTTTTTCTTGCCCTCGGCGACATTCAGCCCCTCGACTATCTCATAGCGCAGCTTGCCGAGAGTGCCTATTTTCACACCATTGCAGAAGATATCCGTGCAGATACCGGGGTGCAGCCAAGCCTCGCTGCCGCGCTCAAAGCGGAACCTCAAGCCGTTCGCCGCCGCGAAGCTTTCCAGTGTTTCCTTAACGGTGAAGAAGCTCTCGTCCGCACCGTAAGCGCCTATGCAGAGCGTTTTTCGCTCCTCGGGCTGCTCGGTGAGCGGCAGCGACTTCGGCAAATAAACGTTCGCAAGCTCGAAGAAACGCCCCGCTGCGTGGTCGGTCTTAACATTGTCCGCGATAACGTTTATCATGCACGGCGACATGACCGTGCGCATTATCGAGAGATTGTCGGTTATCGGGTTCAGCAGCTCGATAACGGTGCGCCTTTGGTCGTTCTCAGGGAGCATTATCATATCCAGCTCGCGTTTTGAGTACATTGCGAGCGTCTGCACCTCGTAATAGCCCTCGCCGCAGAGGAATTTCTTCGCGGCAAGCTCCTTGCTCTGGAGGAACGAAAGCCCGCCGTTCGTTACTTTTGCGCTGTCGAGGAACGTCGGCACGACGTGTGAATAGCCGTACTCGCGGATAACCTCTTCGGCGATGTCCTGATAATGCTCAACATCGGTTCTCCAGCGCGGCACGGTAACGGTAAGCGTTTCGCCGTTCTCCGCAACGCCGAATTGCAGCGATTTCAGTATGCGGACTATCTCGGCTTGGGGAACTTCAATTCCGAGCACGGAATTTATCTTGCTCACGGTAACGTCGAACACGCTGTTTCCCTTGTCCTCGCCCGCGTTCACATCGATATGCGTTGCGCCTATATCCGCAATACCGAGCTTCTGCACGAGATGGAGCGCCCTCGCCATTCCGCGCTCCACGCCGTACTCGTCGACGCCCTTTTCGTAACGCGCGGCAGCATCGGTATGCATACCGAGTGCACGCGCGGTCTTGCGGACGTTGTCGCGGCGGAATTTCGCGCACTCAAACAGCACCTCGGAGGTGGTCGGCTTTATCTCGGAGTTGAGACCGCCCATTACTCCCGCCAGACCTACTGCCTTTGCCTTGTCGCAAATCAGCAGATTGTCGGATGTGAGCACACGTTCTTTCTCGTCGAGCGTGGTGAGCTTCTCGCCGTCCTTTGCGCGGCGCACGATTATCGACCTGCCGTCGAGCGTGTCCATATCGAACGCGTGCATGGGCTGCCCTATCTCCAGCAGCACGTAGTTAGTAACGTCAACTATCGCGTCTATCGATGAAAAACCACACACGGAAAGTCTGCGCTTCATCAGCTGCGGGCTCTCGAAATGCCGCACATTATAGATATAGTGACCGAGATAGCGCGGACAAAGGTCGGGCGCTTCAACGGTTATCGTCGTCTCTGAAGCGGTCTTGTCGGTGCATTCGTAGCTGTAATCAGGCTCTTTAAGCGGTCTGCCGAGGAACGCCGCGACCTCGCGCGCAATTCCCAGAACGCTCTGGCAGTCGGGGCGGTTCGCGGTTATCGAAATATCGAAAACATAATCGTCCAGACCGAGCGTCGTTTTGATGTCCTCGCCGACCTTTGCGTCCTCGGGGAGTATCAGTATACCGTGAACGTCCGCGCCCTTTATCCGGTTTTCATCAACGCCGAGCTCTCCGCCCGAGCACAGCATACCGTAGCTCATCATATCCGCCATTTTTCGCGGCGCAATCTCGATACCGCCCGGCAGCTTCGCGCCGACTACGGCGGCGGGCACCTTCGCGCCCTTGAACACATTGTCCGCGCCCGTTAAGATAACGTTGTCCGCGCCGTATTCTCCGCAGTTGACATGACAAATGTACAAATGAGTTCCCTCGTACTTCTCAATAGAAATGACCTCGCCGACGACTACCTTTTCAATGTCCTTGCCCAGATAAACAGTCTCCTCGACCTCGAAACCGCTACCGAACAGCTTGTCAACAAGCTCGGAGGGCTGCTCCGTTATATCCACATAATCCTTTAACCAACTGAATAAAATCTTCATTTTCGCTCCCCCTTACGCCTTAAACTGCCGCAGCATATCGAGATTATTCTCAAAGAAAAGCCCCATGTTGGAAATACCGTATTTCAGCATGGTAATGCGCTCCACGCCTATTCCGAACGCCAACCCCGAATACACCTCGGGGTCGATATTGCAGTTTTCGAGAACCTTTTTGTTGACGACGCCGCCGCCGAGAACCTCTATCCAGCCTGTTCCCTTGCAGAGCGGACAACCCTTGCCGCCGCATTCAAAGCAGCTCACGTCGACCTCGACCGACGGCTCTGTGAACGGGAAGTAAGACGGGCGCAAACGCGTTTTCGTGCCGCTGCCAAACATCTGCTGCACGAACTTGTCGAGCATTCCCTGCAAATCGCACAACGTAATACCCTTATCCACGACCAGACCCTCCATCTGCATAAACATCGGAGAATGCGTTGCGTCGCTGTCCGAGCGGAAAACCTTGCCCGGAACAAGCACCTTTATCGGCGGTCTTTCCGCGTCCATAGTGCGGATCTGTCCGGGGGAGGTATGCGTTCTCAAAAGCAGATCCTCGGTGAGCCAGAACGTGTCCTGCATATCGCGCGAGGGGTGATCCTTAAGCACGTTCAGCCGCGTGAAGTTATGGTCGTCATCCTCTATCTCGGGGTATTCGGCGATCTCGAACCCCATTCCCGCGAACACCTCGATCATCTCCTGCTTGATGAGCGTTATCGGGTGCAGATTGCCCGGAGCGCGTTTCAGCGCCGGCATGGTAACGTCCACGGTCTCACGCTCATAGCGGCGTTCAAGCTCGCGCGCCTTTATTTCCGCCTGCTTCGTCTGATACATCTCCTGCGCCCACACACGCACGTCATTCACCGCCTTGCCGAACAGCGGCTTTTCCTCGGGCGGCACGGTTTTCATCTCTTTCATCAGCCCCGAAATTACGCCCGTTTTGCCGAGATAATTCTGCCAGAACTCCGAGAGCTGCGCGCCGTCCTTGACCTCGGCGATCCTCGATTTTACTTGCTCTTTGATCTCACTGAAATCTTTCATCATATCCTCCTGATTTAAAAGGCAAAAGCTCGCACCGGGCGGCTTTCGCCGCCCCAGCCGAGCAGCATTGCCTCCGCTCCGCTCGCTTTGCTCGCTGCACTGCGGCAATACTGCTCGCTTGCGACTTTTGCCGCTGCGTATTTTGTTTGTTGCTCTTGGCTGTTATTTTAAAGTGCACCTTTAAAATGCTGACGATTTGCTGTTATTTTGTGTTCCCGCAAACAAAAAATCCCAAAGCCAAATGACTTCGGGACGGAATTTATCCGCGGTACCACCCAAATTCGGAGCAAACGCTCCGCACCTTAAAACCTTAACGCGGTAAATACGGCTCTGTTTAGTTTCTCACAGGCAACTCCAATGCTGAAATTCGCGTTCCGACCGACAGAGCGCTTTCAGCCCATAGACGCTCATTCTCTGAGATCGGTTTCCCGAAACGTTACTTACACATATTCACAGTCATTATTCAAATTATACCACGATTTAATGTTATTGTCAAGTGGTAATTTGGAAATCTGCTATAATTTTTATGCTCTTTAATTAAGAGAAAAAATTAAAATCTCGGAGGATAATTATAATGTCAATCACCATAACCACACGCAGCATAGAGCGCTTTGCCGCTCTGCTGACCGCCACCGAACACCGTCCATGCACCGTAAGTAAATACTCCCGCGACGTGCTCCGGCTGCTCGATTACGCGGGCGGCTCGCCGCTCACCAAAGAGACGCTTATCGGGTTCAAGTCTGAGCTTTCCCTAAAGCTCTCCCCCGCGAGCGTCAACACCGTCATCGCCGCAGTGAACAGCTACCTCGATTTCGTTCAGAACCCTGCGTTAAAGCTGAAAAGCGTGAAAATACAGCAGTCTCACAGCGGAGAACGCGAACTCACCCTCAACGAGTACCACCGTCTTATCGAGACCGCCGACGCGCTCGGCGACAGGCAGACCTCGCTGCTTATGCAGACGATCTGCTCAACGGGAATACGCGTCTCCGAGCTGCCGTTCATAACCGCCGAAGCCGTCCGCGCGGGCAGCGCTTGGGTATCATGCAAGGGAAAATGCCGCACGGTCTACCTCCCCGAAAAGCTCCGTGCAAGGCTTATCCCCTACATAAACACTCTCGGAATAACCACAGGCGCGGTGTTTGTGACGAAAAACAACAAGCCGCTCGACCGCTCCAACATCTACAAAAGTATGCAGAAACTCGGCAGGGCGGCGGGGATAGCGCCCGAGAAACTTTTTCCGCATAATCTGCGGCACTTGTTCGCGCGAACTTACTATTCCGCGCAAAAGGACATCGTGCGGCTCGCGGACATTCTCGGACACTCCAACCTCGCGACTACGCGCATTTATATCCGCGAGGACAAGGAGACCTGTGCCGAACAGATAAACGCCCTTGATCTGGTGCTCGGCACGGAATAAATTCAGCCCCTCTGTCGCAGAGGGGCTGTAAAGCAACATAATAACCATTATGTTGTAAAAGTTATGATAGTTTTTGTTCTTGAATGTATTTTATCACACCTTTAACAAT
The DNA here is from genome assembly GCA_910579125.1 of uncultured Oscillospiraceae bacterium. Lineage (GTDB taxonomy): Bacteria > Bacillota > Clostridia > Oscillospirales > Ruminococcaceae > CAG-115. The sequence goes on from CAJTTH010000015.1 coordinate 66,242, forward strand.
TTGTCAATAGTTTTTTTGAAAAATTTTGTATAAATTTAACACTGGTGTTTTGTGCAAAATACTCTATTTTGTGATTTTACCTC
>CAJTTH010000016.1:0-40999 GCA_910579125.1 uncultured Oscillospiraceae bacterium
GAAACTTTCAATTCCCTCTTTTCGACACATATTGAAGAGCAGCTGAAAGTCATTCTCGGTGTACCAATGAACGTCGAGATCATAATTGACGAAAGTTTATCGGTTCAAAAGCCTACGATACCCGATACTATCATATCTAATTCCGAACCTGTAAGCATTATCGACAAAAAAATGACTTATACGTTCGACAACTTTATTGTCGGTCCGTCGAATAATCTGGCGTTCGCCGCGGCAAAGGCTGTCTCAAAAAAGCAGCACGAAAAGTATAATCCGCTGTTTATCTACGGCGATTCGGGACTTGGAAAGACACATCTGCTCTCGGCTATCGAAAGCGAGATGAAGTCCAACTTCCCCGGGATCAACATTATATATATCCCCGCCGAGACCTTTACAAACGAGTTTCTGCATTCCATTTCCGCAAACAACGTGGAGGTATTCGACGAGAAATACAGAAGCGCGGACGCTCTGCTTATTGACGATATACAATTTATCGCGGGTAAAGAACAGACCGAGGAGAAATTCTTCCACATATTCAACGAGCTGTATAATCAGAATAAGGTCATCGTGCTCACCTCGGATAGACCCGCAAAGGAGATAAAGTCCATTTCGGACAGATTGAGGACACGCTTCTCGAGCGGTCTTGCCGCCGACGTAAAGCCTCCGGAGTACGAAACAAGGCTCGCAATCATTCAGCGAAAGGCGGAGCTGCTGCATTTCAATATCTCAGAGGACGTTATTGATTACATTGCGACAAAGCTCAAATCCAATATCCGTCAGATAGAGGGAGTGGTAACAAAGCTGAACGCTTTGTATACGGTTTCTCAAGTCAAGCCGACGATCGCGGTTGCGCAGAACGTCATTAAGGATATAGTCACCGATCACCAGCCTATCCCCGTGACCGTTGACAAGATAATCGGAGAGGTCGCCAAAATATACAACGTTGAACCGGATGAAATGCGCTCCCAGCGCCGCACCGCAAATATATCGCAGGCGCGCAAGGTCGCTATCTATGTGATACAGGAGGTCACCGGTCTGCCATATGAAGCGATAGGTCAGGAGTTTAACGGACGAGACCATTCCACCGTCGTATACGCCATAAAGTCCGTCAAAGAGGAAATGGAACGCGACAGCGGTTTCCGCTCGATAGTCGAAGATATCATTAAAAATATCAAGACAAACCAATAGCTTTTTAACGGAGTATTCAACGTTATTTAACAGACTTAACAACAGAGAAAAAGATTTAAACTTTTTAAGAAATTCTCTACAAAGCCGCGTTAAAAATTTTGAATACCCGAGGGCTTACGGGACAAGGACTCGGGATATTTTCCACTGTTTCAACCGCCCTTATTATTATTATTAAAATATAAAAAAAACTTTTTTGTTTTTTTTCTGCGATAAAAAAGGCGGCGAAGTGCCGTCGTCCGGAAAGAGCCGTCAATGCCGAACGAAAGCGCGACTTGCCGTTTGCCATTTGACGTTTACCGACGGACTACGGATACGCGGTCTGTATTATTGCCTGCAAAAGGAAAGGAGAATTTCAATTATGAAATTCAGCTGCGCTAAAGATGTTATTCTTGAAGCTGTAACGACTACTTCAAAGGCAGCGTCGTCAAAATCGACGATTGCGGCGCTTGAGGGCGTTTTAATGGAGCTTGACAATAACGTTCTGTCAATTACGGGTTATAACCTTGAAATAGGTATAAGAACGGAGATAACGGTCGAGAACGGCGAAAACGGCAGCACCGTCATCAACGCCAGAATGCTCTCCGATATTATAAGAAGAATGCCGTCGGGTACTCTCAATTTTGATATCAGCGAAAACAATATGGCAACTATTGTAAACGGAGCGTCGGAACTTTCTGTTATGTGTATGAGAGCGGACGAATATCCGCCCGTTCCGCAGGCGAATGTGGAACAGGGCTTTACTATGCCGCAGAAAACGCTCAAGAGCATGATAACCCAGACAAAATACGCGTGCGCCGTGACCGATACAAAACCTGCGCTTACGGGTTGTCTGTTTGAAATCGCGGAGAACGTTCTGAATGTTGTCGCGGTAGACGGCATCAGAATAGCGCTCCGCCGCGAGCCTATGACTTATGAGGATACAAAGTTTATTGTTCCCGCGAGAACGCTTGACGAGTTGGTTCACCTGCTTTCGGACGATAACGACAAAAACGTTACCGTAAGCATAGAGAAAAATCAGATATCCTTTGAGATAGGCAGCTATACTATGATCTCGCGTCTTATTAACGGCGAGTTTATGGAGTACAAAAAGCATTTTCAGTGTGAGGAGAGCGTTTTTGCGGAGGTCAAGTGCCGCGAGATAATTGAGGTTCTCGACCGCACGATGCTGTTCATCAACGAGAAGAATAAGTCACCTGTTCGCTGTGAGTTCAACGGCGATTCGCTTACCGTAAGCTGCTCTACGTCTCTTGGTAAAATAAACGATAAAATAAACATTAAGTATAACGGAGAACCGATTACGATCGGCTTTAACGCTAAGTTTCTTCTGGACGCTTTCAAGGCTTCCGATTCGGACAGCGTAAAGCTGATACTTACAGGTTCGGCTGTGTCGCCTGTAATAATCGCTCCCATGGAGGGCAAGGAATTTACGTTCCTACTGCTCCCCATGCGTTTAAAGTAACATAATTTTGTCAATAACTATATTAAGGATAGGAGATAATTATGGAAGAATTAAAGATAACTACACCCTCGATAAAGCTGGATCAGCTCGTGAAGTTTTCGGGATTTACCGAGACGGGAGCAAAAGCTAAAATTCTGATAGATCTCGGCGAGTTCAGCGTAAACGGCGAATGCTGCACAAAGCGCGGCAAAAAGATTAAGCCGGGAGACGTTATCGAATTTAAAAACAAAAAGTACAAGGTAGTATTTGATGAGGAAACTGCCGCGGCGCTCGAAGCGGAAAAAGCGGCAGACGCCGACAAGGAATAATGTATATCACAAAGCTGTATATACGCAATTTCCGCAATATAAAGGAAGCCGAGCTTGATCTTGACAAAAATCTGAATATTTTCGTCGGACGCAATGCCCAAGGCAAAACCAACCTCTGCGAGGCTGTTTCGGTTTGTCTGGGCGGCAGCTTCCGGCGCGTTCGTTTTTCACAGTATATTCCCGCCGACGATCCGAAAGCCGAAGTCGCGGTAAAGCTGTTTTTCCGTGATGATATTACAGATCGCGAAAATGTTATTGATTATACTATCAGTAAAAATAATGTATTGGTAAAGTACAACGGTATTAAAATGAAGGACGCTGCGGAATTATACGGAGTGTTAAAATATGTGGTTTTTATACCGGAACATCTTAATCTGATAAAGGGCTCTCCCGAATTGCGGCGCGATTATCTCGACGACGTTGCGCTTATGCAGACGAAAACGCACTTGAAAAAACTGTCGCGTTATAATAAGGGATTAAAGCAGCGTAACAATATACTGTCGTTCAACAGCGGCGATAAGCAAAGCGTTTTGGAGCAGCTTGCGGCATGGAACGAGGTGCTTGCCGCAGAGGGAATTAACGTGACCTACGGACGGCTGAAGTACTTTTCGTTTCTGAAAAAATGTGCTGCGGGAATATATTCGGAGCTTTCAAACGGTTTGGAAAAGCTCACAATGGAGTATATAAGTTCTGTTTTTAAAACGGACAGTATAAATTTTGATGATATAGATGAATTGTATAAGCAATATATCTCTGCTCTTGAAAACAATCTCGAAGCGGAAATGAAGCTGCACTATACACTTTCGGGAGTTCACCGCGACGATGTGAACTTTTTTATTAACGGAATGGCGGCGCGGGATTTCGCGTCACAAGGGCAGGTGAGGAGTATTGCGCTGGCGCTGAAATTATCCGAGGCTGAAATAATCCGCCGCAAAAACAAGACCTATCCGGTCATTATTCTGGACGATATTTTAAGCGAGCTGGATTGTGTAAGACGGGATTTTGTAATTCACAATATTGAAAAATCACAGGTTTTTATTACTTGTTGTAATATAGATGACCTCTCGTCATTGGACGGAGGAAAGGTCTGGACTGCCGACAAGGGTACGTTTACGGAAGTGAGATGACGATATGTTTCTTTTTTTGGGCGGGGATATTTCGGTGCGCTCCAACGAGATTGTCGGGATATTCGATATTGAGGAATGTTCGGTCAGCCGAATAACCGCCGACTTCCTTAACACTTGTCAGAAAAACGGACGAATAGTCAACGTTTCGGAGGATATGCCGAAAAGTTTTATTGTAACGGAAAATAAAACTTATATTTCTAATGTTTCGCACAGTACAATAGTAAAGCGGAACAAAAAAGAATAGTATGTTTGGTGGATAAATGAAATTAAAGGTGATAAGCTCAATAGTCAAAGCGGGTGTTTTTGTTGTCGGCGGCTTGGCTGTGGTATTGGTTGCGGCGGAAAATTTGTACTTGGAGAAAAGTGCCGAGACTTTTGCGGGTTCTGTTCCGAATACAAGCGCCGCAGTCTCGGAGAGTACCTCAGATATCCCGTCGGAAAGCGATAACAAAACTTCGGCAGTATATCCAGATCAAAGTTCGGTGCAGTCGAGCTGTTCCGTGTCGACGGAAATGAGAGCCGAACCTCCGACGTCCTCCGAAACAGAACCTTCGTACTCTTCGCAATTATCGTCCGAGAGCAAGTCGGCAAGCTTGTCAACTTGCTTTGGCGAACGGACAAGCATTGTTTCCGCAAACATTTCAACGACCTCGACAAATACGTCCGTATCTCCGTCAAGTCAAATTGTATCGTCAACCTCCGAATCAAGCGCACCCGAATCCTCATCAATTTTTGAACCGAGTACGGCACATTCTTCGGTATCTTCATCAGGTTCTGAAAAATCCTCAACCTCAACAAGTACGACAGAATCCTCGTCAAGTATTGTGACAAGTACGACAAGTTCTTCTGCATCTTCGTCAAGTTCAAGCAAATCCTCAACCTCGACAGGTATGCCCAATCCCCCGTCAAGTGTTGTAACAAGTACGGTAAGTTCTTCAATATCTTCGTCAAGTTCAACCGTATCCTCAACTTCAACAAGCGCACCCTTATCTTCGTCAGCGTCCGAGCCGCCGCCCGTACAGTCGACCGACGTGTCAACCGATGACGCGTCGCTTACCGAACCGGACGAGCCCGATATTGTCAACATAAACACGGCGTCCTCGGAGGAGCTGCAAACGCTCTGGGGAATAGGCGAGGACAAATCCGCGGCGATAATCGAATACCGCGAGCGTTACGGCGATTTTGTCAACATTCATGACATAAAACGTGTCAGCGGGATAGACGAGATAATATTTGAGGCTATCCATGATTATATTACGGTATAAAAATTCCCGAAAGGTGAATGCCTTTCGGGATTTTGTTATTTGTTGTTTTCTTTCAGCTTCTTTTCCGCAATACCGTAACCGAACGCGATACAAAGCAGCGTTATACCGAAGCCGATAAACAGCAGCGTTCTGCCCATATCGTTGATATTGGAGAAGTCGAACAGAAACAGCTTAGCCGAGGAGAGAAGCGCGAGCGCCAGACCGAAGTAACGCAGCAGTGCGTTCAGCCGCTTAAAGCCGATAACTATCCAGATCGCCGCGGTAACAATATAAATTATGCTGATTATAAAGCTGGTGAACGTTACAAAATCATTAGTACCGAGTATAGTGGTGAGCGACAAAAGCGCGTATCCCGAAACGATAAGTCCGACCGCCTTTGTGAATTTCGGAGCCCTTTTCTGAATTTGAAGCGCCATATCCAGTACCGGCAGCACCGAAGCGGCGTTTACAGCGATTGTTGCGATAACAGCGGCAAGTCCAAGCTCGTATTTGCCGATCATTCCGTTGATATAATTTACGTTGTTTGCGGTTAAAAGGCAAATAAAGCCTATTCCGTAAAAAATAAACGACGATATCATTGCGAGCTTTTTCATATATTTCAGCTTGCCCGCGACAAATCCGAGAATGAGCCAAGGCACTGTACACAGCAGCGAGGAAAATGCAATGCGTTCAGCCGCGTTATTCCATAATTCTCTCGCTATAATAAGATTGGTGATGTAACGAGTTATCAGATTTGAACAGACTATTCCCGTATTAAGCAGTACTGCGAATGTGTATGCGCGGAAAAACGAGGTGTCGTGCTTCTTTTTTGCGATATACACAGCCATAATCCCAAACCACAGTATAAGATTTACGATTATTGCGAACAGTCCGCCGCCAGAAAGTTCGACTGTGAACAGCACTCCGAGGAACACAAGCTCCGCGAAAGCGGCGATAGCGGCTCCCCAGCCGATGAAAAGTCTGCGGTTATATATAAGTCCTGCGATAAGCGCCGCCGCTCCGAAAATATGCATAGCCGCGTATCGTATTACAAGTTCACCGAAGAAACCGAACAGCGAGAAAAATACTGTTATAAATATAAAGTTGAACAAAACGTTCGCCGCCGCGCAGTCGTCGCCGAAGCGCAGAGATATGCCGATAACGATTATCGTGAAGATAACGCCTAAGGTGAGCATGGCGATACCTGCGGTAAGCTCCGACGCGTTAATGCTTAAGCACGAGTTCCCGAAAAGTATGGTAAAGCCGAGCATAATGCAGATAAGCACGGTCTCGGCGGCAGTGAGCTTTCCGTTTTCTTGAGCCGCGTTGAGTATCAGACCTCCGACATAGCACATTGAACAGCATATAATAAACAGAACGATAACGAATGCTTTCGCCCAGCTGAAGACCGTATTCAGACTTCCCGAGACCGCGTCGAGTAGCAGCGTTTCGATGACCGCCGTTATTATGCCGATAACGTATGCGGCATTATAGCTGTTTTTACGCGCGATTATCGCCGCGGCACAGTGGACGACGGTAAAGTATACGGCTGCGGCGCAAAGCGAGGTCATCTCCATTCCGACGAATATCGGCAGCACGGAAAAAAGCGTTGTGACGATAAGCAGTCCCTGCGATTTATAGCGCGCCGAGAGCAGCATTCCGACCGCAGCCGCTCCAAGTCCTATGCCGATAGAGTCGATGCTTCTCAACAATCCGAAGCCGTGATATCCGATAAGCGAACAGATGAACAGCTCGGCGACCCCTCCGAAGATAAGCGCGTTTGCAAATACTATTGAGCCTTTACGGTAAAACAGCTCGCCCGCCGCCAGCATGATAAAGCCGAGCAGTATGACCATGGTCATCCGTATCCCGATGTGTATAAATCCCTCCGATGCCGCGGAAAACGCGATAACGCCGATAATTATAAATATAACGCCGATCTTGCTGAGAAGATTTATTCCGACAAACATCTCCCCGCCCGAAACCGCGCCTTTTTTCTGAGAAACGGGTTGAGTCGGCTGCGGATATTGTTGCTGATATTGAGGATATCCTTGACTGCTGTGATTATTGGGATCGTTCATATAAACTCCTTTTCCTTTGAAAACGCATATCTTTACACTTTAATTATATCATACAATACCGTATAATTCAAGCAAAAAATATTTTTTCAGAAAAAATACATATTAAAAACGCAAATAGCTCTTGACTATTTTACCGATTTGTATTATAATAAATAGATGTAGATTATAAAATGGCAGTGTATGCCATTCACAATTCACAAAAAGGAACGGAGTGAAAAACATTTGAAAAGCAAAATTACAAAGCCCGTGTTTTTTATCGTCTTTTTCCTGATCGTAGTATTTACGTTATTGTCCACTGTGGGAATACGCACGTATTACGGCGATATCAAAACTTCATGGATATGGGGAATTGACGACATCAGATGGGGTATCGATATCCGCGGCGGCGTGAACGTTACGTTCAAACCGCCCGCAGATTACGAAAAGGAAAACACGATCACCGAGGACGACCTCAACGGCGCGAAATCAATGATAGAGCAGCGTCTCGTCAACAAAAACATCAACGACTACGACGTGTATGTTGACTCGGCTACAAACTCGATTATCGTGCAGTTCCCGTGGCAGAGCGACGATACGTCGTTTGATCCGGAGCAGGCTGTCCGAGAGATAGGCGAGACTGCGATGCTTACCTTCCGCGAGAAGTACGAGATCGACGAAAACGGACTTCCGAAGGGCGTTACCAAGGAGAACATAGTCCTCACGGGCGCGGACGTTGAGAGCGCCAAGGCGGGATATATCACAGGCAATGGTTCCTCATCCGGACAGTATATAGTTCAGCTTAACTTCAAGGACTCGGGTAAGGACAAGTTTGCAGAGGCGACCGAAAAGCTGTCTCAGAACGTCAACGGCACGGACAACGTTCTCTCTATCTGGATGGACGACGTGTGCATAAGCCACCCGACCGTCAGCAAGAAGATAAACGACAGCAGCGCCCAGATTGAGGGCTCTTTCACGGCGGAGGAGGCGAACGACCTCGCCAATAAGATAAACGGCGGCGCGCTTCCGTTCAAGCTGGAGATTGACACTCTGTCCACTATATCGCCAATTCTGGGTACTGGTGCGCGCAACGCAATGGCGCTCGCGGGACTTATCGCGTTTATTCTTATCGCGATATTTATGATAGCTTACTACCGTCTGCCCGGATTTGTCGCGGTTATCGCGCTTATGGGTCAGGTTGCGGGAATGTTCGCGGCTATTACGGGATTTTTCGGTTTCAACAACGCCTCGTCGCTTACGCTGCCCGGTATCGCGGGTATTATCCTGTCGATAGGCATGGGCGTTGACGCGAACGTAATTTCCGCCGAGCGTATCAAAGAGGAGCTTAAAGCGGGGCGCACCATAGACGGCGCTGTAAAGAACGGCTTCCAGCGCGGCTTTACCGCGATACTCGATTCAAACCTTACGGTAATCATCGTTGCGCTTATCCTTATGGCGGTATTCGGCACATGGTTCGGCGCGAGCACCGAGGGTACCGTTTATTCGTTCGGCTACACCCTGCTGGCGGGCGTTATCATGAACTTCGTTATGGCTTGCTGGGCGACGCGTCTTATGACGGTTTCGCTCTCGAAATTCAAGTGCTTCAGAAAACCCTCGCTGTTTGGTGTTTCCAAGGCTGAGATCATCGGCGACACCGAAAAGGGCAAGGATACCGTTCAGAATATTGAGGTCAAGGCTAAGACCAACTTTGATTTCGTGGGCAGAAGAAAGGTGTTTGTTATCATCTCCGCGGCGCTTATCGCGGTTACGGTTCTGTGCACGTTCATTATCGGAGTAAATGTTGATATCCGCTTTAAGGGCGGTACAATCCTTACCTATTCGTACACGGGAGAGGTAAGCACGAACGATATCAAGTCGACGGTGGAATCCGTTGGCACGCCTATCGCGACCGTAACCACGGGTACGAGTTTCACGGGCGGACTTAATACGATAAGCGTTTCGTTCGCTCAAGACGAAAAGATGAACGACGAGGTTCTGCAAAAGGTAACGGACAAGCTTATCGAGACTTATCCCGACAACGATATCAAGAGCGTTGACACCACCAACGTATCCGCGTCCTCGGGTTCGCAGTTCTTTGTATCCTGTCTTATCGCGGTTGTTATCGCGTTTGTGCTGCTCGTAATTTATATTGCGTTCCGCTTTAAGAAGATAGGCGGCTGGAGCGCGGGTATTATCGCGATATGCTGTCTGCTCCACGACGTAATACTCACCTATGCGGTGTACGTATTTACGGGAATGGCGCTCGACTCCAACTTTATGGCGGTAATATTGACGCTGCTCGGCTACTCTATCAACAACACGATTATCATTTACGACCGTCTCCGCGAAAACCGCGCGAAGCACGGCGGCAAAATGGGCGACCGCGAGCTGGTAAATCTCTCGATAAATCAGACGCTCTCGCGTTCGATAATCACAACGGCGACCACCGTCACCGCGATGATATCTATCGCGATCGTATGCTCGATTATGGGAGTAACGTCGATTTTGTCCTTTGCGATACCGCTTGCTATCGGTATGCTGATAGGTTTCTATTCGTCGCTTTGTCTCGCGGGTCCGCTGTGGATCTGGTGGCAGGAGCGCAAGTCCGGCGGCAAGTCCGTTCCCGCAAAGCCTGCAAAAGCAGATATTTAACATTTTTAACTGTTGAATGTTGAAAATTTTAAGTGCCGTCCATTTTGGACGGCACTTTGTTATTCTGAAATAAGCCGCAGCATTATCTTTACGGCGGCGTAGAACCCTCGTCTTTCCGCGTCGATACACATATTTGCGACTTCGTTTTCGAGCTTTTCGTGAGCCTTGCCGCCGCATACGCCTATTTCGTTTTCGAGCCTTCTCAGCCGCATATCGTTGAATACCGAATGCAAGGGCGGCTTTATCTCAAGGTCTCCCTCGCAGTAGCGGTTGTAGATCATACTCCAGACTGTCATAATAAAACTTCCTTTCAAGATCATTTTTTTACTTTTGAACACCTTAATTATAACATATATGAACACCAAAAGTCAAGTGTCTTTTTAATAACCGTGACATAAAAAAAGTGCTTTAGATTTTTAAAGCACTTTTTTATTCTGTTAAGTCTTTTTCAAGTTTTTTAATACCTCGTCTGACTGCTTCCATTTTTGAAATGTCTTCTTGTTTACAATATTTTTCAAGGATTTTTTCGCACTTTTCGTCAATGCGAACATTCACTCTGAACGGCTTGGGATTATCCGTTGGTCTGCCAACTTTCGGGCTCATTTGTTCCACCTCACTTTTGTCCTACATAATTATAGCATATTTGAATGTCAAAAGTCAAGTGCCTTTGATTTTCAAGAAATTTCAAGCTGAAAAATCCACCCGAAAAAGCTCGGAATTCGGCTTGACAAAAGGCAAAAGTTAACCTAAAAACTTTTAAAAAACCCGTAAAATGCTTGAAATTTTCGCCAATTTGTGGTATACTATATATAATATATGTGATTTGAGATATATGTGTTATTGGAGGAAAAAAATGGCAGAAGAAGAAAAGGTTCAGCACGGCAATTACGGCGCGGACGATATACAAGCTCTTAAGGGTCTGGCACCTGTGCGGCAGACCCCCGGTATGTATATAGGTTCTACGGGTGAGGGCGGACTTCATCATCTCGTTTACGAAATAGTGGATAACGCCGTCGACGAGGCGCTGGCGGGGTACTGTACCGCAATAGACGTGTCTATACTTCCCGGAGACGTTATCCGCGTTATCGACAACGGACGCGGTATTCCTACGGGAATAAACCGCGCGGAGGGAATTTCCGCCGCGACAATGGTTTTCACCATACTCCATGCGGGCGGAAAATTCGGGGGCGGCGGTTATAAGGTCTCGGGCGGTCTGCACGGCGTCGGAGCGTCCGTTGTAAACGCGCTGTCCGAGTGGCTGGAGGTCGAGATACACGACGGCAAAAACGTGCATTTTCAGCACTTTGAACGCGGCGAGTATAAAGAGCCTATCAAGATAATACGCGAGACCGACCACACGGGAACGCAGGTCACATTCAAGCCCGACGGTGAGATATTCCATTCTACGGTATTCAGCTATGAAACACTGAATGAACGTATGCGCGAAAAGGCGTTTCTGAACGCGGGACTGAAGATAACGCTGCACGATCTGCGCGATGAAAATAACGTTCAAGAGGAAACAATGTGCTACGAGGGCGGTATACGCGAGTATATTTCGTGGCTCAATAAAAAGCGCGGCGCGGAGGTTCTGCACCCCGATATTATTTATATCAGCGGAAAAGCGGACGATATTATGGTGGAGGTCGCGTTTCAGTACACCACCGATTTCAACAGCGAGGTTTTCCGTTCGTTCGCGAACGATATCCACACAGGCGAGGGAGGTTCGCACGAGCTTGGATTTAAGCGCGCTCTGAGCAAGGTAGTTAATGATTTTGCAAAGACTTATAAGGAAAACGATAAGTCCAAGTCAAAGAAAAAGCCCGGCAAAAAGGGCGAGGAGGAAAAGCCTTTTACGGGTTACAGCGGCGAGGCTATCCGCGAGGCGATAAACGCGGTGATCGCCGTGAAGCTCCACAAATGCGAGTTTGAGGGGCAAACAAAGGGCAAGCTGGGAAATCCCGAGGTTCAGCCCGCAGTCTACAAAATCGCGACAGAGCAGCTCACCTACTATTTTGAGGAGCACCCCGAGACCGCGCAGATAATCGTCAATAAGGCGGCAAATTCTCAGGCGGCGCGCGACGCTGCCAAAAAGGCGATGGAGGCAAAGCGCAAGTCCATAATGGACAGCAACGGCTTGCCCGGAAAGCTCGCGGACTGCTCGGAGAGCGATCCCACCCACACCGAGATCTACATCGTCGAGGGAGACTCGGCGGGCGGTTCGGCGAAAGAGGGGCGCGACAGACGTTTTCAGGCTATTCTTGCACTTTGGGGCAAAATGCTGAACGTTGAAAAGGCGCGCGTCGACAAGGTCTACAATAATGAAAAGCTGCTGCCCGTCGTTAAAGCTCTGGGCACGGGTATAGCGGACGAATTTGACATATCCAAGCTGCGCTACGGGCGCGTTATAATAATGGCGGATGCCGATGTTGACGGTCTGCATATCCGCACGCTTATGCTGACGTTCTTCTTCCGCTTTATGAGACCGCTGATAGAGCAAGGACACGTTTACTGCGCTCAGCCGCCGCTTTTTAAGGTGGCGAAGGGCAAGCAGGTGCGCTACGCGTTCTCCGATGAGGAGCGCGACACGTACATCGCCGAGCTTGGCGGAGACGGCGGAAAGGTCGTCGTTCAGCGCTACAAAGGTCTTGGTGAGATGGATCCCATTCAGCTCTGGGAGACAACGATGAACCCCGAGACCCGCACTATGCTGCGTGTTTCGGTTGAGGACGCGGCAAAGGCTGACGAAATTATGACAATTCTTATGGGCGACAAGGTTGAGCCGCGCCGCGAGTTTATCGAGGCGAACGCCAAGCTCGCCGAAAATCTTGATATCTGAGGGGGGATAGTTATTTCAAGCAGTTTATTACCCGATCTTAATAAGGAACAGACGGCAAAAAAGGGAGAGCCTTTGGCGAGCTTCAGCTACGACAACACCCTTGACGAGACCGACGGAGCAATGAAGAGCTTTCAGCAGCGTTTCGCGAAGAAAAGGAGCGGGCTGTCGGTCGCGGCTTATTCGCTGCTGCTTCTGGCGGTGGCTATCGGTATCGTTATGAACCCGACCGCCGTGCCGTTATATATAGCGCTGGTTTTCGGCATTCTGGGAATGGCGTATACTCTTACGGATAAAAAACGTACCCGTAAAAAGATAATCAACACGTTAAAGGATATGAATCCCGAGGAATATCACTGCACGATCTATCCCGAAAAAATAGAGCTGGAAACGATAATCAAGCCGAAGGAAAACGAGGTCGACGTGAAGATCGACGAGGAGAAGGACGAAGAAATAATCACGCCGCTGAAAACAGTTTTCAGGTTCGGCGACGATCTGCTCAATTTTTCGGAGAACGAGGATTCGCTTTTGCTGATCTTTAACCGCAGACAGTTCTATTGTTTTCCGAAACGCTGTCTGACCAAGGAGCAAGAGGACACTGTACGCGATTTCCTTTACAAGAAGCTGGAAAGCGACGAGAGTTAAAACGGAGGTAAATATTGGATATAGATTTCAGTTTGGAAAAGCTTCATGATATCGGTCTTGAGGAAACGATGAAAAAATCGTTTATTGAGTACTCGATGGCGGTAATCACCTCGAGAGCGCTCCCCGACGTGCGCGACGGCTTTAAACCCGTTCACCGCCGTATCGTTTACACGATGAACGAGGCGGGGAATACCTCGGACAAGCCGTTCCGCAAGTGCGCGTATACGGTCGGAGAGGTTCTCGGTAAATACCACCCGCACGGTGACGCGTCCGTTTATGACGCGCTGGTGCGTCTGGCGCAGACGTTCTCAATGCGCTATCCGCTTATTGACGGTCACGGAAACTTCGGTTCTATCGACGGCGACCCGCCCGCGGCTTACCGTTACACGGAGGCTCGGCTTGCCAGGATCGCCAATGAAATGACATCGGACATCAACAAAAAGGTTGTTGATTTCCAGACGAACTACGACGATAAACTGCTTGAGCCTAAGGTTCTGCCGTCGCGTTTCCCGAATTTGCTTGTGAACGGTTCGAACGGTATCGCTGTCGGCATGGCAACGAATATTCCGCCGCATAATCTCAACGAGGTTATCGACGCGCTTTTGCTTATGATAGATAACCCCGAGGTGACTATCGAGGAGGTAATGGGCTGCATCAAGGGACCCGATTTCCCGACGGGCGGCATTATTATGGGCTACAGCGGTATTCGCTCGGCGTATTATACGGGGCGCGGGAAGATAATTCTGCGCGGTCGTACCGAGATAGTTGAGGAAAACAACCACACGCGCATCATCATAAGCGAAATTCCGTATATGGTGAACAAGGCGCGTATGCTCGCGAATATAGGCGACCTTATCCGCGACAAGCGCATTGACGGCATTTCGTTTGTCCGCGACGAGTCGGACAGAAACGGTATGCGCATAGTTGTCGAGCTTAAGCGCGACGCAAACGCGAACGTGGTGCTGAACAAGCTGTTTACCTATACTCAATTGCAGGATACGGTCGGCGTTATTATGATAGCGCTTGTTGACGGACAACCCAAGACGCTTACGCTTATGGATATGCTCAAATACTACCTCGATCACCAGATTGAAGTGGTTACGCGCCGCACGCAGTACGATCTCGATAAGGCAAAGGAACGCGAGCATATTCTCGAGGGTCTGATGATCGCGATAGACTTTATTGACGAGGTTATCGCTATTCTGCGTTCAAGCAAAAATATTCCCGAGGGTAAAGAACGGCTTATTGAGCGTTTTAAGGACGTTGATGTTTCTTCAGCGGGAATTTTCCCTGCGGCAACGTATTCGCTTACCGAAGTTCAGGCTGACGCTATCGTCAAGATGACGCTGGGTGCTTTGACGGGTATGGAGAAGAGTAAGGTTCTCGATGAGCTTATGGAGAAGCGCGAGCTTATAAAATCCATGGAGGAGCTGCTCGCGGACAGAAGCAAGCTGCTGCACCTTATTGGCGAGGAGCTTTCCGTTGTCAAGAAGAAATTTGGCGACGAGCGCCGCACGGCTATCGAGCCTGTTAGCGGTGAGGTTGATATCGAGGATCTTATTCCCGAGGAGGACTGCGTTGTAACGTTCACGAATATGGGCTACATCAAACGCCAGCCCGCCGAGGTCTACAATATCCAGAAACGCGGCGGACGCGGAGTTTCTGGAATGAAGCAGCGTGACGAGGATTTTGTGGACAGTATGTTTATTGCAAGCTCGCATGAGAATATACTGTTTATCACGAATAAGGGCAATATGTTCCGCTTGAAGTGCTATCAGATACCTGAGGGCAGCAAGCAGTCGCGCGGAATGAATATTGTTAATTTGTTACAGCTTGCCGAGGAGGAAAAGGTCGCGGCGATGATGACGACTGTCGACTTCGCCGAGAACAAATACTTTATCTGCCTTACCAAGAACGGTCTTGTAAAGCGCACTAAGCTCTCGGAGTTCAAAAATATACGCAAGGGTGGCTTGCGCGCTATTACGCTTGTGGACGGCGACGAAATCGCTGGCGGTTTCCTTACCGAGGGCGACTGCACGGTTATGGCGGCGACACGGAACGGCGCGGCTATCCGTTTCGACGAGAACGATATCCGTGTTATGGGAAGAACGGCGCGCGGAGTTCGTGCGATAAAATTCCGCGGCGATGACTATATTGTCGGCGCTACCAAGATCTTTGACGAGAACGCGACGATACTTACCGTTACCGAGCGCGGAATGGGCAGACGGTGCGCGGCGGCAAGCTATCGTTTGCAGCGGCGCGGCGGCATGGGCCTGAAGAATTATCCCGTTTCCGAGGAAAAGGGCGCGGTTATCGGTATCCGCACGCTCGGTCCGGACGACGACGTTATTTTGATAAGCGCGGACGGCGTTATTATCCGTATCCGTGCGAACGATCTGCGTGTTATGGGACGTACCGCTTCGGGCGTTCGCGTTATGAGATTGGGCGCGGAGGACAGAGTTGTGACGTTCTCGCGCACTCAGCATGACGACGAGGAAAAGACCGAGGAGGTTGAGACGGTTTCCGAGGAGGAGGTCGAGGCTTCGCTCAAGGGGGAGGCTGCCGAGGTTATTCCGGATGACGAGCCCGCTGATGATGAACCCGAGGACGGCGGCGAGAACAACGCCAACAACGAGGGAGAGTGATCCGACTGTAATTTTTCCCGAGCTGTGGTTCGGGAAAAATTTTTTGCGTATTGGAAAATGTTCCACGTGGAACATTTACAAAGTAAATTTACACGTGGAGCATTCTTAATATTTCTATGGAGGTTTTTATGGACAGACAGAAATTTTTTGATTGTATTATGGATATATGCGATTGGAACAAGCAGGGAAATGATGAAAAGGTGCTTGCGCCTTTGATAAAGTATTTGTCGAAATTGTCGGACGAGGAAATATTCGCTTTCGACGATATTATGGCAGAGCTTTTATATTCTCTTGATACAAAGAGAAATTTTGATGTCGCTTCAAAATACGAAAAGTACTGCTCAGATGATTCTTTTTTGTATTCGAGATGTGTTGCGTTGATAAACGGCGAGGGATTTTATAAAAAAGCGCTTAAGGGCAAAGCCGATAAGGATATCTGGAATTACGAGTTTGAGGCGATCTTGTATGTTCCCGCAAGAGCTTGGGCGTTGAAGCACAATGACGACGAGGATAATTATCCGCATATCTCTCCGCTTAGTTATGAGACGGGGAGCAATAAGGCGGAGTGGAGTTAAGCTATGAATTATTATCTTGAAGAATATGACGTTTGTGTGATCGGCGCGGGTCATGCGGGGTGCGAAGCGGCTTTGGCGGCGGCTCGGCTGGGGCTGAAAACCGCGGTGTTTACGCTTTCGCTGGATTGTATTGCGAATATGCCGTGCAATCCGTGTATAGGCGGCTCGGCTAAGGGGCAGATTGTCTGTGAGATTGACGCACTCGGCGGCGAAATGGGCAGAGCAGCCGACGCGACTTTTATTCAATCGCGGATATTAAACCGCGGAAAGGGTCCCGCTGTCCACAGTCTGCGCGTGCAGAGTGACCGCGTGAAATATCACACATATATGAAACAGACGTTGGAAAATACGCCGAATTTATTTATCAAGCAAGCCGAGGTGACGGCTGTTGACGTTGAGGACGGGAGAGTAACCGCTGTTCGGACAAAGCCGGGCGCGGTTTATTCGTGCAGGGCGGTGATAATCACAACGGGAACCTATCTTAACGGAAAAATTCATATCGGTGAGCTGAATTATGCGGCGGGTCCCGATAATGTACTGCCAAGCACGGAGCTAACCGAGTGCTTAAGAGCTCTCGGGATTTCAATGCGGCGGTTCAAGACCGGTACTCCTGCGCGCGTTCATAAGCGCTCGATAGATTTTTCGGTTATGGAGAAGCAGGAGGGTGACGCGGATATTATCCCGTTTTCGTTCGACAATACGTGCGAAATGCGGAATGTTGTCGAGTGCTACGTTACTTATACGAACGAGGAAACTCACCGCGTTATTCTGGAAAATCTCGACCGCTCGCCGTTATATTCCGGGAGAATTGAGGGCGTTGGTCCGCGTTATTGTCCGAGTATTGAGGATAAGATCGTGCGTTTTAAGGACAAGGAGCGGCATCAGCTCTTTGTCGAGCCTATGGGTCTGGATACTGATGAGTATTATTTGCAGGGAATGAGCAGCAGTTTGCCCGAGGACGTTCAGATAGAATTTCTGAGGACTATAAAGGGTTTGGAAAAAGTGGAGATAATGCGCCCGGCATACGCTATCGAATACGATTGCTGCGATCCGCTGGAGCTTTTGCCGACGCTGGAGTTCAAGGAAATCTCGGGATTGTACGGCGCGGGGCAATTCAACTGTACCTCGGGTTACGAGGAAGCGGCGGCGCAGGGAATTATCGCGGGGATAAACGCCGCGCGAAAAATCATAGGCAAAGAGCCGATAATTCTTGACCGCGCAACGAGCTATATCGGCACGCTTATTGACGATCTGGTGACTAAAGGCTGTTCCGAGCCGTACCGTATGATGACCTCGCGCAGCGAGTATCGGTTGGTTCTTCGGCAGGATAATGCGCCCGAAAGGCTTTTGCCAATTGGCCATGAGGTTGGTCTTGTTTCCGACAAGCGTTTTGAACGTTTTAAGGAGGATTGCAAAGCCATAAATGATGAGTTGACGCGTATCAAAGGAGTTACTGTTCACCCGACCAAGGAAGTCAACGCGCTGCTTACCGCAAAGGGTACTTCGCCAATCACTGCGGGAATTCGCCTTTATGAATTACTGAAACGTCCGCAGCTCAATTATTCGGACTTCGCGGAGTTTGACACGGAACGTCCTAAGTTGAAATTCTCGCTGATAAATAAGCTGGAGATCGAGATGAAGTACTCGGGGTATATTAAAATTCAGCTTGAACAGATCGAGAAAATGCGTCGTCTTGAGGAGAAAAAGCTCCCGACGGACATTGACTACAAGACGATAAAAGGCCTTCGGCTGGAGGCTCAGGAGAAGCTCAACAAGCACAAGCCGTTGAATGTCGGACAGGCAGGGCGCATTTCGGGAGTAAATCCCGCAGACATTCAGGTACTGCTGATCTGGCTTGCGGGGAAGGGGGAGCGCAATGGAAACTAAGATAATCGAGGCTTTCAAGTCCGCGGAGATAGGGATCTCGGAGCGGCAGGCGGAGCAATTTCGTGCGCTGTATGAGTTTATGATCGAGTATAACAGAAACGTGAATTTGACATCTATCACTGAATTTGACGACGTTGTGATGAAGCACTTTGTTGACAGTGTTCTTCCGTTTACTATGCTTGAATTGGATGAGACCGCGAGCTTTATTGATGTGGGAACGGGTGCGGGTTTTCCCTCACTACCGCTGCTGATCATGTTCCCAAAGCTTAAAGGGACACTTTGTGACAGTCTCGGAAAGCGGTGTACCTATCTGGAGCTTGCGTGCGGCAAAATCGGAGTAAGTGCCGAGATAATTCATGCTCGCGGCGAGGAGCTTGGGCGCAAACGGCGTGGACAGTACGACCTTGCAACGGCGCGGGCTGTCGCGGCGCTCCCCGTTCTAGCGGAGCTTTGTCTGCCGTTTGTTAAGGTCGGCGGGGAGTTTGTCGCACTGAAATCCGTGAACGAGGACACTTCCGCGGCGCAGAATGCGGTTAAGCTGCTAGGTGGCAAACAAAAAATATCGCTCGATTATAAGCTCCCAAACGGAGATGACAGGCGGCTGGTCGTTGTAAAAAAAATATCGCAGACCCCGACAAAATATCCGCGCAGCTACGCCAATATTACAAAAAAGCCTCTTTGATGGGGCTTTTTTTGTTTCTACGAAGTGATTGGTGTCGGAAAATGCGATAAGTTTTTGTGGAAATAATTTCCCGATTGTGTTACAATAGGTTTACAGGAGGTGAAAATTATGACAGGTTTTTTTAAACAAAAGGAGAAGGTCGCGGGGCAGATAATCATGCTTGAACTGAACGAGCTTACCCCGAATAAGTCGCAGCCGCGCCGGGAGTTCAGCGAGGAGCAGCTTTTATCGCTCTCGCAAAGTATCAAGGAGAACGGTATAATCCAGCCGATATGCGTGCGGAAGAAAGGAGCTGTTTACGAGATAATCAGCGGCGAGCGAAGAACACGTGCGGCGCGGCTTGCGGGATTGAATGAGGTGCCGTGTATTGTAATGACGGTTGATGACGAGCAATCGGCGGTGCTTGCGCTCATTGAGAATATTCAGCGCAAAGACCTGAGCTACTTTGAGGAGGCTTTGGCTATTGAAAAGTTGATTACGTACTATGGATTAACTCAGGAGAGCGCCGCCGCTCGGCTTGGAAAGGCACAATCCACTATTGCGAATAAGCTGCGGCTTTTAAGATTTACCGACACGGAGCGGCGTATGCTGCTCATGGGTAATCTTAATGAGCGTCAGGCACGTGCGCTTGTCCGCATAGAGAACATGCAGCTGCGGTTAAACACGATCGAAAGCGTAGTTACAAAAAATCTGGACCTGAAGCAGACGGAAGAGCTTGTTGAACAGGTGCTTAAAGGAACTTTAAAGCGTGAGAAAATACGGCGCAAAAAGCTGCCGATAACCGCGCCGCCCAGACTGTATATGAACTCGCTGAACGCTTTGCTTAAGCGCATTAAAGAAGACAAGGTTCCGTGCGAACTTACAACGGAAAAGTCGGAAATGTTCTATGAGTATACGATAAAATTCCCCATAAATATTTGAAGATTATACAATTTTAATTATCAAATGTTCCACGTGGAACATTTTTCGGTCAATTTGCCGAAAAAATGTTCCACGTGGAACATTTTTTTAAAAAGGGCTTTTATTTTATAAATAAGTGTGATATAATAAAAACAGGTTAATTTTCTGAATGAGGGGGAAAAAACTTGGGAATAGTAATTGGAGTTGTAAATCAAAAGGGAGGCGTCGGCAAGACGACAACCGCCGTGAACATTGCCGCAGGTCTGGGGGCGCTCGGAAAAAAGGTTCTGCTGATCGACTTTGATCCGCAGGGAAATTCGACAACGGGGTTCGGAATTAAAAAGAAAACGCTTGATTACACTACATACGACGTCGTTACGGGAAATTGCCGTCCCGCCGAGGCGATAATTCCAACGCGCTACAAGAATATCTGGATAATGCCTGCTAATCCTAAACTCAGCGACGCGGAGCCCGCGCTGACAAATATGGAGCAGAAAAATATGCAGCTTCGTAAGGCGGTCTTGCAGATACGCAGCGAGTACGACATAATTATTGTCGACAGTCTGCCGTCGCTCGGCGTATTGGCGGTGAACACTCTGGTGGCGTGCGATACGATTATCGTGCCTATGGTTTGCGAGCATTTCGCGCGCGAGGGTCTGGCTCAGCTTATGTACACGATAAAAAACGTCAAGCAGAAGTACAACCGCGATCTGACGATAATGGGAATTGTGTTCACAATGGTGGATAAACGCCTTCTTTCTTCAAGCGAGATAAAGGACGATATTAAATCGGCGTTCGACAAAAAAGCAATTTTCAAGACGGAGATACCGCGCAACGTCCGCATCTCCGAGGCGCAGAGCCACGGTGAACCCGTGATCTTTTACGATAAAAACTCAAAAGGCGCGGAGACCTACGCGAAATTGTCAAAGGAAGTATTAACAAAATGCCGTGAAATGGAGAAAGTAAATGTCAAGAAAAACTGAAAGCAGCTTTAACGATCTGTTCTTTGACAACAGCGTTGAAAGCGCGGAAAACGGCACAACGCTGCGGTTAAGCGAGATTGAGCCGAACAAGGATCAGCCGCGCAAGAGCTTTGACAACGAAGGTCTTAAACAGCTCGCCGAGTCGATAACCGAGCACGGAGTTATACAACCGCTTATCGTGCGCTCACTGTCGAGCGGAAATTATCAGATAATTGCGGGGGAGCGCCGCTGGAGAGCGGCAAAAATGGCGGGGCTTTCCGAAATACCCGTTGTTGTGCGCGACGATATTTCCGAGGAACAGGCAATGCAGATCGCGATGATCGAAAATTTGCAGCGCGAAAACCTCAATCCGATTGAAGAAGCGCTCGGCTACAAGGAACTTATCGACAAGTACGATATGACGCAGGACAAGCTGGCAAAGGCGCTCGGCAAAGCGCGTTCGTCAATTGCGAACAGTCTCGGCTTGTTGGCGATGCCGAACGGCGTACAAGAGCTTTTGAGGAACGGCAGTCTGTCAGCGGGGCACTGCAAGGCGCTTAAAAAGATAAAGGACGAGGCTCTGATGATAGAGCTTGCCCACAAGACCGCCGAAGGCGAGCTTTCGGTGCGCCAGGTGGAGGCAATAGCAAAACGCGAAACAAAGCGCTTACAGGAGGAGCTTGAAAACAAACCACGCGAGATAAGGCCGCGTATGACCTACTACACCGAGGTCGAGGTGAGCCTTGCCGAGCAGCTCGGAACAAAGGTCAAGATCTCCGAGGGCAAGAGCGGAAACACACTTCAAATCAGCTTCGGCGATAAGGAACAGCTTGAGGGTATTCTCAAGCATTTTCAAGAGAATTAAGGAGACGGACAATGATTGATATTAAATTTTTAAGGGAAAATCCCGACGCGGTAAAAGAGAACATTAAAAAGAAGTTTCAGGACAGCAAGCTGCCGCTGGTCGACGAGGTGATTGAGCTTGACCTCGAGCGTCGCAAGACCTTGCAGCGCGCTGAGGCTCTCCGCGCGGACAAAAACCGTATTTCCAAGGAGATAGGCAAGTTTATGGCGAACGGTCAAAAGGACGACGCGGAAAAGGCAAAGGCACAGGTCGCGGAGTTCGCCAAGGAGCTTGCGGAGCTTGAAAAACAAGAGCCGATAATCGATGAAAAGATCAACAAAATTATGATGACGATACCGAACATCATCGACCCGTCCGTGCCTATCGGCAGGGACGACAGCGAGAACGTCGAGATAAAGCGTTACGGCGAGCCTAATGTGCCCGATTTTGAAGTTCCGTACCACAGCGATATTATGGAAAAACTGAACGGTATTGATCTGGATTCGGCGCGCAAGGTTGCGGGCAACGGATTTTACTACCTTATGGGCGATATCGCTCGGCTGCACTCCGCAGTAATTTCGTATGCGCGCGATTTTATGATTGACAGAGGGTTCACTTACTGCATACCACCGTTTATGATTCGCTCCAATGTCGTTACGGGTGTTATGAGCTTTGCGGAAATGGACGCTATGATGTACAAAATTGAGGGTGAGGATCTGTATCTTATCGGTACCTCCGAGCATTCGATGATAGGCAAGTTCATTGATACGATCTTAGATGAAAATACTTTACCGAGAACGCTTACGAGCTACTCTCCGTGCTTCCGCAAGGAAAAGGGCGCGCATGGTATCGAGGAGCGCGGCGTGTACCGCATTCACCAGTTTGAAAAGCAAGAGATGATCGTGGTCTGCAAGCCTGAGGAGTCGCCAATGTGGTTTGACAAGCTCTGGCAGAACACCGTTGATCTGTTCCGCAGCATGGATATTCCCGTGCGCACTATTGAGTGCTGCTCGGGAGACCTCGCAGACCTTAAGGTTAAAAGCTACGATGTCGAGGCATGGTCGCCTCGCCAGAAGAAGTACTTCGAGGTAGGCTCGTGCTCCAACCTCGGTGACGCTCAAGCACGCCGTCTGAAAATACGAGTGAACGGCAAGGACGGCAAGTACTTCGCGCACACTCTCAACAATACCGTTGTCGCGCCGCCGAGAATGCTAATCGCGTTCCTCGAGAACAACCTCAACGCGGACGGCACTGTCAACATTCCCGAGGTGCTCCGTCCGTATATGGGCGGCAAGGACAAAATCGGCGGATAATTTCATTTTCACACATTATTCAACAAAGTAACACATAATTTTCGGTGTGAAAATGTACAATAATTATATGTAGCTGAAATAATCCATTCGGCACCGTACAGCTGTGCGGTGCCGTTTCCGTTTCGTTAGATGCAGCCGTATTGCTGTAAGGATTGCGGCTTGCCCGCAATTCGCGAACGTAGTGAGCAAATTCGCCGCGAGCGCAGCGAACGGCGCTTTTCCGCGTCAGCGGAAAAGGCGGGCAAGCCGCGGCGTTTCGGAGGTCGCTCCGTAGGAGCAGCCGACGAAACGCCCTCCGCTTTCGGCACGTTCCATGTGCTGCCGGCGAGTGCTCTTGCGGAAGTATCAGCTGCGAAAAGTCTTGTTTTAAGTGAGGAGCAGATTATGGCTTTTGTTACTCTGAAAGACGTTTACAAGCGTTATCATGTCGGAGAGGTGACTATAAATGCCGCCGACGGAATGACGTTCGATATTGAAAAGGGCGAGCTGTGCGTTATCGTCGGACCGTCGGGTTCGGGGAAAACGACCGTGCTGAATATGCTCGGCGGCATGGACACGTGCGACGAGGGTATTATCTCCGTTGACGGCGCGAGGGTGGACGGGTATAACCGCAAACAGCTTACACTGTACCGCCGCTTCGACATCGGGTTTATTTTTCAGTTTTACAATCTGCTGCCGAATTTAACGGCAAAGGAGAACGTTGAGATCGCCGCGCAGACGAAAAAGGACTACATACCCGCTGAGGAAATTCTCGCTAAAGTCGGGCTTGGGGAGCGTATCAACAACTTCCCCGCGCAGCTTTCGGGTGGCGAGCAGCAGCGCGTTTCTATCGCGAGGGCGCTCTCGAAAAAGCCGAAGCTGCTGCTGTGCGATGAGCCTACGGGTGCGCTCGACTACAACACGGGCAAGATGATATTAAAGCTGCTTCAAGACACCTGCCGCACAGAGGGGATGACGGTCATTCTCGTTACGCACAACACGGCGATAACGCCCATGGCGGACAGGGTCATCAAGATAAAAAACAGTAAGGTCGCCGAAATGACACTGAACGATACTCCGACGCCTGTGGAAGATATCGAATGGTAACGGAGGGGATATGAGAGCTGTCAATAAAAATACGATCCGCGAAATATCCAAGTCGAGGAACCGTTTCCTGTCGATATTTCTGATATGCGCGATCGGTGTGGGATTTTTCAGCGGAGTACGCGCGACCTGTGAAATAATGAAGGTCACGGCGGACGATTATTACGATGCGAATAATCTGTTCGACCTGCGTGTGCTGTCGACTTTCGGGTTGACGGACGACGACGCAAAGGCTATTGCGGAAACGGACGGCGTTGACGGAGTGTATACGTCGAAGTATACCGACCTTGCCATGCATGATAACGAAAAGGAATATTTAACACGCGTATACTCGAAAACGTCCGATGAGATCAATACCGTTGACATTTTCGATGGTGAAGCTCCGTCCGCAGACGATGAATGTATCGTCAGCTACAATATTCTCGGAGGAGGAATAAGCGTCGGCGATACGGTAACGCTTACGGATCTTACGGAAGCGGAGGAGTTCCCGTTAAAGCGGACGGAGTACAAGGTCGTCGGTATATACAACACCCCGATGTACATTTCCAAAACGCAGCGCGGCAGCACCAATATCGGCGACGGCGCGTTGGACGCGTTTATGATAGTTCCCGAGGAGCATTTTACACAAGAGGTCTACACCGAGATATACATAAAGTCGGACAAACTGAAAAATATGCAAAGCTACTCCAACGAATATAAAACACTCCGCGACGAAATTTCTGACAAGCTGGAAAGTCTTGGAAAAGACAGGAGCGTCATTCGTTATAACGAGGTTATCGGCGACGCGCAGGCGGAGATAGACAAGGGAGAAAAAGAGCTCGCCGAGGCAAAAGCGGACGGGCAAAAAGAGCTTGACGATGCGAAGAAGCAGCTTGACGACGCAAAGCAGCAGATTGAGGACGGCGAACGCGAACTTCAAGAAGCAAAGGACGATATCGCGGACGGAAAGATTCAGCTTACTGATGCGGAAAAGGAACTTGCCGACGCAAAAAAAGAGATAGAGGACGGTAAGCGCGAGCTTGCCGAAAACAAACCGACGCTCGACGACGCGAAGAAACAGTTAGAGGACGCGTTAAAGGAGATAGAGGATGGCGAACGGCAGCTCGCGGACGGAAAGAAAACGCTAGATGAAGCCAAGGTTCAGATTGACGAGTCGCAAAAGGAGATCGAAGATTCGCAAAAGCTGCTGGACGATTCCCGCACGGAGATCGAAAAAAACCGTAAGCTGCTTGAGGACGGTCAAGCGGAAATAAACAAAAACAAGGCGGAGCTTGAGGACGGAAAAAATCAAATAGAGCTTGCGAAAATTGAGCTTGCAAACGGTTGGGAGCAATACCGCAGCGGTCTGGAGGAATACCAAACAGGTCTGGAGCAGTATGAACAGGCGGTCGAACTGTTCAACAGAGCGGAGGAGGAGTACGAGAAATTTGCGGCGGAAAATCCCGACAGCGAATGGCTGACCGTTATGCAGCAGGCAATACAGGCTTCACGCGAAACGCTGGAGCAGATGAAAACTCAGATTGACGAGGGCAAAGCGCAGCTTGACAGCGCGCTGGCTCAACTGGAGGCGGGCGAACGGGAGATCGCCGTAAACGAGGAGAAGATCGCGGACGGAGAGGCACAGCTTGAGGAGGCGCAGAAGCAGATCGACGACGGTCTGAAACAGCTTGCGGACGGCGAAAAACAGCTTGAAGACGGACAGCAGCAGCTCAACGAGGGCAGAAAAAAACTCGAGGAGGGTAAGGCGCAGTACGAGGACGGTCTCGCGGAATACATAAAAAACGCGGAGCTGCTCGCGGACGGCAGACGTGAATATGACAAGGGTCTGCGGGAATATCTGGAAGGTCTGGAGCAGTACACCGACGGTCTCGCCAAGATAGAGGACGGCGAGAAGCAATACTACGAGGGTATGCTTACGCTCAACGAAAAGCGAGGAGAACTCGATGACGGCGTCGATCAGTACGAGCAAGGGCTTATCGAGATCGAGGACGCGAAGAGGAAATACGAGGAGGGTCTGCGTGACTACGAAGACGGCGTATATACGTTTAACAGGGAGATAGCGGACGCGGAGAAAAAAATCGCCGACGCGAAAGAGAAGATATCCGACATCGGCAACGCAGAGTGGTATATCTTCAAGCGTGACGACAACACGGGCTACGCGGAATACGACTCCAATTCCGAGCGTATCAACAAGATAGCGGCGATCTTTCCGGTGTTCTTTTTGCTGGTTGCGGGATTGGTCTGCCTTACGACCATGTCAAGAATGGTCGAGGAACAGCGCACTCAGGTCGGAACGCTGAAGGCTCTCGGCTACTCGAACGGCGCGATCATGCGGCACTATATGACGTACGCGGTATCGGGCGCGGCGGCAGGAGGAATTATCGGCGCGATCGGCGGCTGCTTCCTTTTCCCGAGCGTTATCGTGTACGCGTATTCGATGATGTACATAATCACCGATATACACTACCTGTTTACTCCCGAAAATATGATAGTGTCGATAGGCTCTATGGTTCTTGCGATTGCGGCGACGGTGTTCTTCAGCTGCAACAAGGCTTTGCAGGAAACTCCCGCGTCGCTTATGAGACCAAAGGCTCCCAAAGCGGGAAAGCGCGTGCTTATCGAGCGGATACCGTTCCTCTGGAACAATATGAATTTCTTTGCAAAGGTGAGCGGACGTAATCTGTTCCGCTACAAGCGCAGAATGTTTATGACGATTGTCGGCATTGCGGGCTGCACGGCGCTTTCACTGACGGGCTTCGGACTGAAAAATTCGATTACCGATATAGTTGACCTGCAATATAATCAGATATACAAATACAGCGGCTATCTCGCGTTCGACGACGAAATAAAGCCCTCCGAGCTGAACAGCATTTACGATACTCTTCTCGATTATGACGGGAACACAAAATATACCCGCGCGCTGATAAAGCAATACGGCACTGAATTTTCCGGAAACAGCGTTCAGGTGTATGTTACCGCCGTGGAGAACGCGGAGCTGTTTGAAACGTTTGTCGATCTGCATGAGCGCGTTTCGCGTGAAAAGCTGACGCTGAACAGCGGCGCGGTAATCACCGAAAAAGCGGCAAAGCTGCTGAACGCCGGCGTGGGCGACGAGATAACGGTTCAGGTAAGCGACGGCGTAAACAAAAAGGTGAAGATAGCGGGCATTACCGAGCAGTACACAAGCCACTATCTGTACATTGCCGAGGATCTGTACAAGGAGGTTTTCGGCGGCGAACCGTACTACAATATGCTGTATTTCGACAACGGAATTTCCCGCGACAAGGACGTACAGAACGGATTTACGGAGCACGTCCTTAAAAATGACAACGTTCTTGCCGTCATCATGAACGCAAGTTCTCTGTCAAGCGTGAACGATACGCTGCAAATTATGGATCTTGTGACGGTGGTGCTTATCGTCTCGGCTGCGGCGCTGGCGTTTGTGGTGCTGTATAATCTCACGAACGTAAACATTACCGAACGCATTCGGGAGATCGCGACGCTTAAGGTTCTCGGCTTTTATGACGCGGAGGTCTCGAGCTATGTGTTCCGTGAAAATATCGTTTTGTCGGTAATGGGCGGTTTTGTGGGGCTGTTCCTCGGGTACGCGCTTTGTATGTTCGTTATTCAGACGGCGGAGATAGACGAGGTCATGTTCGGGCGGAGTATCCATTTTCCGAGCTACATCTGGGCACTGCTCGTGACCGTGGCGTTTTCGCTGATCGTTAATCTGATAATGACAAGGGTTCTGAAAAAAATAAGCATGGTTGAATCCTTGAAGTCGGTGGAATAATTTTAAGCGCCGCTTTCCGTGAATTAGAGAAAGCGGCGCATAATTTTTTAAAAAACTGCATATTTTTGCAGCATTTTCTGAAGTCGTCGGGTTTTAGTACTAAGAGCGCAATTCGCCGATTTCATACAACGATTCCGGCAACACTTGACTAATTCGCCGAAAAGTGGTAAAATAAATTTAAGCAACAGTTTTTTATGAAAAGGCGGAACTATGAAAGACAGAATTTTTGAATCCAAGGAAGATTATCTTGAGACGATTTTGATTTTGCTTAATCGCAACGGCGAGGTGCGCTCGGTTGATATTGCCGCGGAAATGGAATTTTCCAAGCCGTCTGTGAGCGTCGCAATGAAAAACCTCCGCGAGGAGGGGTGCATCTCCGTTGATAAAAACGGGTATATCACGCTTACGAAAACGGGACGTGAGATCGCGGAGCGCGTTTACGAACGGCATTTGCTGTTTACGAGCTGGCTTACCTCAATGGGGGTTCCCGAGGATATAGCTGCCGAGGACGCGTGTCGGATTGAGCACTGTCTCAGCGCGGAGAGCTATGCGGCGATAAAGAAGTACGTGCACAAGCACGGAGAGGGAATGCCGAAATAGCTTTTACTGTCGGTATTCCCATATAAGAAGGGGGTATACCGAATGAAAAAGAGAATTATTGCGGCAATGACGGAGTTGCTTTCGTTGCTGTCGCTTACGGCTTGCAGTACCGATTGCGGAGAAAACACCGGGAGCGGCGGAATGGTAGCGGGTGTTCACGAGCAGAATATGCTGTCGCCTATCGAGGTGACGGAGGACAACGTGCTTAATTCCGTTCGGCTGTTTGACGCGGTGTGCGCGGACAAGGCGAACAGTATGTTCAGTCCGCTGTCGCTGAATATGGCGCTCGGAATGCTCGCCGAGGGCGCGGGAGGCACTTCAAAGGAGGCGCTCGACAAGTACCTCGGCACGGACGACTACGGTGCGTTCGCCGAGAGCTATATGAAAGTTATCGGCGATTACAACGCTCCCTCGGGATACGAGGACAAATACAAGAACGTCTTCGAGCTTGCCAACTCGTTCTGGGCGAGTAAGAATATCCCGTTCAACGAAAGCTACAAGAGCGATATAACACAGAAATTCGGCGCGGAGGTGCGCAATGTTGACTTCGCCGACAAAAACGGTACGCTCAAAGAAATAAACGGTTGGGTCAAAGAAAAAACGCATAATATGATACCGTCGATAATCAGCGACTATGACGAAAAAATTCTTGCGGCGGTGCTTATCAACACGATATTTTTTGAATCGCGTTGGGGCTGCGAGTGGACAGTCGTTGAAAACGACAATGAAACGTTTACTATGCTTGATGGCTCGACAAGGGAGCTCCCGCTTATGCGGCAGCACGTTTACAGTTACTATGAGAATAACGCGGCTACCGCGTTCAGATACGGATACCAAAACGGGCTGGACTTTATCGGGATACTGCCGAAAGAAACGGGAGATTTTTCGGTAGAAAGCCTTGATATTCCGTCGCTGCTGGAGAGCGAGACATACGATTACGATGTTTACGCACGTATGCCGAGATTGAAATTTGACACAAATCTGCCGCTTACGGAAGCGCTTTCGGCGGCGGGATTGTCGGAGATATTCGAGAGCGATAAAGCCGACCTTACGGGTATTACCAACGTTCCGTCTTTTCCTCTTTATATTTCGGACGTTCTGCAAAAAACAAGTCTGGAGCTTGACGAATATGGAACAAGAGCCTCGGCTGTAACGGCTGAAGTCGCTGCGGGGGCGGGTATGCCGCGCGAGAAGAGAACGGTCGTTCTCAATCGTCCGTTCGCGTTTATGATCTACGACAGCGAGGAAAATCAGATAGTATTTCTGGGCAAGGTAACAGAGCTTTAAGGGGGTATAGTGATGAAAAAAAGAATTATTTCCGCGTTTGCGTTTTTACTTGCGTTCGCAATGCTGACGGGGTGCTCGGAGAACGGCGGCTCGGCGGCTAACGGCGAACAATCGTCCGACAGTTCCACAAGTTCAACCAACTTAACCGATTCGACCGGTTTGCAGAGCGGCTCAGAACCCGAAAGCTTGTCCTCAACGGAGAGCAGTTCACAGTCAACCGTCGAGGTGGGCAGCAGCGTTGAAAATGTTGATATTCCTCCCGTTGAGATAACCGCCGATAATATGCTGACCTCTGTGAAGCTGTTCGACGTTATCAGCGGGAGCAAGGAGAACAGTATGTTCAGTCCGCTGTCGCTGAATATGGCGCTCGGGCTGCTTGCCGAGGGCGCGGGCGGCACTTCAAAAGAGGCGCTCGACAAGTACCTCGGCACAGACAATTATTCGGACTTCGCGAACGGCTATATGCAGATAGTCGAGAGCCGCTACAACTACGTTTCGGATTATGGCGGCGGTTGGAAGAACGTTTTCGAGATTGCCAACTCGTTCTGGGCGAATAAGAATTTGCCGTTCAAGGAAGATTATGGGAACACTCTGGCGGAGAAGTTCAAGGCGGAGGTGCGCAATCTCGACTTTGCGGACAAGGAAAAGGCGCTCGGCGAGATAAACGGCTGGGTGAGCGACAAAACGCACAAGATGATACCGAAGGTACTTGATGACTATTCGGACGATATCGCGGCGGTGCTCATCAACACAATATACTTTGAATCGGCGTGGCGCGACGAGTGGTCGATATACGAGAACATGACGCAGCCGTTTACGCTGCCCGACGGCTCGACTAAGGAAATACCGCTTATGCATAATGTCGTCAATAATTACTACGAAAACGATGCGGCGACGGCTTTCGGGTGCGGTTATCTGAACGGGCTGGAGTTTATCGGTATACTGCCGAAGGAGACGGGCGATTTTACTATCGAGAGCTTAGATATTCCGTCGCTGCTCGAGAGCGAGTGCTATCAATACGACGTGAGCGCGAGTATGCCGAAGTTGAATTTTGAGACGGATATTCCGCTTACCGACGCGCTGAAAGCGTTCGGGCTGTCGGATATTTTTGACTGTGATAAAGCGGATCTTTCGGGTATCTCGGACGTACCGATGTTCGTTTCGGACGTTCTGCAAAAGACCAAGCTGGAGCTTGACGAAAACGGAACAAAGGCGGCGGCGGTCACCGCAGTGGTAATGGACGCGCTGTGCGCAATGCCCGAGGAGCGCGAGAAGAAGGAAGTCACGCTCGACCGTCCGTTCGCGTTTATGATCTACGACAGTACGGAAAATCAGATAGTATTTTTAGGCAAGGTCACAAATCCATAAAATCGGGGGAATGCTTTTTGAAGATAATTTGTCTTATCGAAAACACGGCAGCTAACGACAAGCTGTTTTTTGAGGAGGGTTTGTCGCTGTTTGTCGAATACGGCGGCAGAAATTACCTTATCGATACCGGGCTTACGGGAAAGGCGGTCGAGAACGCGAAGCGTATGCGGCTGCCGATAAACGAGATAGACGCGGTGGTGCTCACGCACAGCCACTTGGCGCATACGGGCGGCATCGACCAGGTCATGAAGCTCAATCCACAGGCGGAGATCTATCTGCGCGCGGGGGCGAAGCGCGAGGTGTTCAAGAAGAACGGCCTGTTTAAATCGCCTGTGGGGCAGGGCAAGGGCTTCTTTAAAAAGTACGCCGACAACCTGATCTTATTCAACAGCTTTTCCGAGGTATGCGAGGGCTTTTATCTGGCGAGCTGCGAGGATTTCGACGAAAAGAGCGTCAATCCCGACCGCAGCTATTTTGTAAATTCCGAGGAGGAGAAAAAGCCGCAGCCGTTTGACTTTTCGGACGAGAGCTTTGCGGTCATCTTCCCGAAAAAGCGCAAGGCGGACGGGCTGGTGCTTATCGGCGGCTGCTTCCACTGCGGCGCGGCGAATATGCTCGAAACGGTTCAGCGGCGCTGGCATGATATTCCGATACTCGCGGTCATCGGAGGATTTCATTTCGCGGGGAGCAATCCCAAGTCGATCAACTGTTCCGCCGAGTATATTACCGCGCAGTCGCGCGCGATAAAGCTCTCGGGCGCGGAAAAGGTCTACACCTGCCACTGCACGGGACTGCGCGGTTTCGATATCATGGACGAAATGCTCGGCGACAGAATACTGTATCTGGGCGGCGGCGAGGCTTTGGAATTTTAGGCTTATTTTAAATGAGGAAGCTCCCTGAAAGAGGGAGCTTCAAGCTTTTTGTTTAACGGCGCTTTAATTAAATAGCGGCAGATCTACACCGGATATAATTCTCTTGCCGAATTTCTCTGCAAGTTCCATAAGATAAATATTCGTGTTTATTCGCCCTGTTATATAAGTATCGATATGCGGCACCAGATTTTCGGGCAAGCCGGTGTAAATATAAATAAAAACGTCTTTTTCGTTATATTTATCAAGTTCTTTGCTTATTTCATTAAACATTTCTTTTACCGTAATTTCATCGCCGTTTAACATCAGTATTAGTTGGTTTTGTGTTTTGTTGTTCATGTTGCAGAACTCACGAATAATCTTTTTATAAAGCGGAAATTCATCGTCATAGTCAATGGCAAAAAGAAAGTTTTCTCCGCTTTTCATTTCTACCGGTGTCGGCGCCGATTTTGCGCGCAGAAAATCTTCTTCGGCAGCAGGAAAGTATTTTTCGGTAAAAGCGACCGTATCACCTGCAAAATCTTCATACCGAGAGGAAATTTCTTCACTGGTCCAATTCCACCACGATATCTTCAGCAGCTTTTCGACTATATCCGCAGGAAATCTGTACCGTATTACTTTTGCGGGATTTCCACCAACTATCGCGTAAGGCGGCACTTCCTTTGTTACAACCGAATTTGCCGCGACAACAGCGCCGTTGTGTATTGTTACGCCGTTCATAATCGTTGCGCCGTGACCGATCCACACATCGTTTTCAATGATAACCTGCCCCTTGCGTTTAATTTTTGTTGGTATAGGCTTTTCTTTAAACTCTGCAAAGCAGCCCTGCGCAACCGAATTAAAATCGTGGTTCATGTTTATCATAAACAAAATATCCTCGGCAAGAGCACAGTACTTTCCTATTTGAAGATTATAGCATCCATAGTTCCGATACAGTTCGCCGTCAATGCCTAATCCTGTTTCGACGTTTGCACCTACAATATAACTGTCTTTGCCGATTGTTAGGGTCTTAAATTCTTTGTTGCCGATGTTAATTTTGTAATTTGTTGTGGTATTGTTCTGATAAGCGGGAACAACAAGATTAAAGTACATTATAAGTTCTCCTTTTTATTCTTGTCGCTTTTTATTGCTTCAAGCCATAAGCTGTTGTCAAGATACCAATTTATTGTTTTTTCAATCCCTTCCGCGAATTTTGTTTCGGGCAGCCATCCGAGTTCGTTATGTATTTTTGACGGGTCAATTGCGTAACGCATATCGTGCCCCTTTCGATCGGTGACAAAAGTTATCAGGCTTTCGGGTTTGCCCAGCTTTTGACAGATTATTTTCACGATATCAATATTTCTCATCTCGTTATGACCGCCGATATTATATATCTCTCCGATCGTTCCCTTATGAATAATCAAGTCAATTGCACGGCAATGGTCATCGACATAAAGCCAATCCCGTACATTCTCTCCTTTGCCGTAAACAGGCAGCGGCTTGTTGTTCAGAGCGTTTGAAATCATCAGCGGGATCAGCTTCTCGGGGAATTGATACGCTCCGTAATTATTTGAACATCTAGAGATCGTAACGGGTAAGTTATACGTTCTGTGGTATGCCAGCGTCAAAAGATCGGCGCCTGCCTTTGAAGCGGAATACGGTGAACTTGTGTGCACGGGAGTTGTTTCCGTGAAAAAAAGATCGGGTCTGTCAAGCGGTAAATCGCCATATACCTCGTCAGTTGACACTTGATGAAAACGTGCTGTTCCGTATTTTCTGCAGGCATCCATTAAAACTCCCGTACCGATTACGTTCGTTTTTAAAAATATTTCCGGATCATCTATCGAGCGGTCAACATGGCTTTCCGCCGCAAAATTTACAACTATATCGGGGCGTTCTTCCTCAAATAACCCGTAAATGCTTTCACGGTCTGTTATATCTATTTTGCAGAAGCGGAAATTCCGATTATCTATAACCGTCTTCAATGTTTCCAGATTACCTGCGTAAGTAAGGCAGTCAACGCAAATTATCCTGTAATCGGGATACTTCTTTAACATATAATGCACAAAATTTCCGCCTATAAACCCCGCGCCGCCTGTTACGATTATTTTCATTTTGTATCCTCCGCAAGCGAAATAATATATTTACCGTAATCTGTCATTTTTAATTCTTCGCCCAATTCTCTCAGTTGCTTCGTAGTTATAAAACCGCGCCGCCAAGCCAATTCCTCAATGCAAGATATGTAAAAGCCCTGCATATCCTGAACAGTATGAACAAATTCCGATGCTTTTAACATTCCGCGCGGCGAACCCGTGTCAAGCCATGCCATGCCGCGCCCCATAAGACTTACGGACAATTTTCCGCGTTTCAGATAATCGTTATTTATTGACGTTATCTCTATTTCTCCTCGTGCGGACGGCTCAACGTTTTTTGCGATCGTGACGACCTCATTGTCATAAAAATAGAGTCCGGGCACCGCATAGTTTGATTTTGGTTTATGCGGTTTTTCCTCAATAGAAATTACGCGGTTATTTTCGTCAAATTCAACAACTCCGAATTCCGTCGGATTTTTTACAGGATAACCGAAAATTGCCGCTCCTCCGTTTTTAACACGTTTTTGTGCGTTTTGCAAAACCTCGCTGAAATTTTGTCCGTAAAAAATATTATCGCCCAACGCCAGACAAACGCTGTCGCTGCCTATGAAATCCTCTCCCAGAATAAACGCGTCTGCAAGACCGCGAGGCTTATCCTGAACTTTATATTCGATATGTATTCCTATGCGGCTGCCGTCGCCAAGCAGTTTTTCATATATTGGTGTATCATCGGGCGTTGATATTATCATTATATCATATATTCCCGCCAGAAGCAACACCGAAAGCGGATAATATATCAGCGGTTTGTCGTATATCGGAAGAAGCTGCTTGCTGACAGCTATTGTGCTCGGATAGAGCCTTGTGCCGCGCCCTCCTGCCAGAATTATGCCTTTCATAAATTCACCTCACCAATTGAGAGTTTCAGTCCACTCTGCCGTTTTAAGGATGCTTCCCTTGAAATCGCACCTTAACTCAAATCCGGTATCTTTTCGCAAAGCGTCCAGATCAAATTTAGTGTAATCAATATACGTATTATCGGAATATGCTCCGAAACGCAATTCTACGTTTGGGTTTACGATATCTCTGACCTGCGATATTATGCATTTGAACGTGCGTGGTTGTTTGCTTCCTATATAATACTGCTTCGAACCAACACCCTTAATTCCTACCAGATACAAACCCTCAACCGCGTCGTCAATATAAACCCAATCGTACAAATTGTCGCCTTCAATGAGATCTATCGTCTCGCCTAAAAGCATCTTATGAATAAACGTGTTTGTTGTTCGTTTGGAATAATCACCCTCACCGAAAACATTTGTAAATGCTGTTGAATTAAATGCGATTTTATCTTTACATATAAATTCGCAGAAAATGCGCGCGCATTTTTTTGCAACTCCATATATGTTTCCGTTTGTTTCATTGCCGTCAACCGTGTTTATACCAACAAGATTTTCATGGCTGCTTCCAATGAAAATAAACTTTTTACATTCAATTTTAACAGCCATTTCGGCGGCGCTTGTTGCCGCCAAAAAGTTGCGCCGCTGCAGATCCATTTCGTCGTATTTTCTTGAGGAAATTCCCTCCCATGCAAAATGATAAAAAAGATCCGTGCCGTGCGGAAGTTCTTCCAAAACATCCATGTAATTTGGCATAGCGGTGTTCAAGTAATGAAAGTTTGCCGGGCAGTCCTGTTCCTTAAATAAGTTGGGGTTAACATCAATTCCCCAGACCTCGTAGTTTTCTTTGAGCAGTCTTTGGGCAAGAGCCTTACCGATAAATCCGCCTGCACCGGTGATTATTGCTTTTTTCATAATCAACTCCCAATATCAGAATATATTTATCTCAGGAATGAACGTAATCAGTTTGCAGCCCCATTTTCTTGTAAATTCCAGCCTTTTGGTTATCTCATCTTTCCAGTTCCATGGCAAAACGGCGATATAATCCGGACGTATTTTCTCAATGACTTCCTCGCCCACAATGTCAATCAATGTTCCGGGAAGCTTTAAACCTTGCTTTTCCGGAGTAACGTCAACAATACATTCAAAAAATTCTTTTCCCAAACCGCAATAGTTCAGAAATGTGTTTCCTTTTGCCGCCGCACCGTAAGCTATTATTTTTTTCCCGTCAAGAACCAACTCCGACAACGTTTTGAGCGTGTTGTATTTAATTGCACGTATCTTTCTTTGAAAGCCTTCGTATGTTTTAATGTCAGAAATTCCAAACGCCTTTTCCTCTTCAATCAGATCTGTCACACGGGAACTTATGCTTAACTCGCTGTTATCCGAATGCGCCGCGTAAATACGCAGTGAGCCTCCGTGAGTATTCAGCTTTTCGACGTCGTAAATTTTCAGATTGTGACTTTTAAAAATGTTTATAACCGTATATAACGAAAAATACGAAAAATGCTCGTGATAAATCGTGTCAAATTGCATTTGTTTGATTAAATTCAACAAGTGCGGAAATTCCATTGTGACAGTGCCGGATTTCTTTAAAAGAATTTGCATTCCCTCAACAAAGCTGTTTATATCGGGAACATGAGCAAGCACATTGTTTCCCAGGATCAGGTCGGATTTGCCGCGCTTTTGAACAAGTTCTTTGGCAAAGTCGGCTCCAAAAAATTCACATTCGACATCGATGCCTTTTTCTCTTGCAATATCAGCAACATTTTCCGCAGGTTCCACGCCATAGTTCTTCAAACCGCGTTTGTTAAAGTACTGCAAAAGATATCCGTCGTTGCAGGCAATTTCGGTTATCAGGGAATTTTCATTAAGCTCCAGTTTTTCGGCTATCATATCAACGTACATTTCCGCGTGTTTAAGCCACGCCTGCGAGTTTGAGCTGAGATATTTGTAGTCGTTAAATATCTTTTCCGGTGACGAATACACATCAGCCTGAACTAAAAAACACTCCGAACATACTCTAACATGAAGCGGATAAAACATCTCGCCCTTAAGGCTGTTTTCAACGGAAAGGTATTCTGTTGAAACAGGAGACAGACCCAAATCAGCGAAATCTGTTTCCAATTCTTTTCCGCAAAATCTGCATTTTCTATTCATGATAATTCTCCTTTCAAAAACAAATGTCGCACTCATTTAGAGAGACGGCATTAGCATCTCTTTCAGAAATTATGGGCTTATCAATCTGCCAGTCTATTGCAATTTCCGGATCGTTCCATCTGATCGTACGCGCCGTCTCCGAATTATAATAGTCATCAAGCTTATAAAGTACGGTCGTGTTATCCTCAAGTGTTACGAAGCCATGACCAAAACCGCGCGGGATAAAGATCTGTTTAAAATCCGAAGCAGAAAGAACGATGCTTGTCCATTTTCCGTAATTAGGTGAATTTTTCCTCAGATCCACCACCACATCACGCAGGCTGCCGGTAAGAACGCGCATTATTTTCGCTTGTGCACTTGGTGCGTTCTGAAAATGTATTCCACGCAAAGTTCCCTTTTTTTTGCTGTATGATTGATAGTCCAAAACGAATTTACAATCAATTCCGACAGCTTTCAAATCTGCGCTTGAAAACATTTCACAGCTATAGCCCCTTGCGTCACAAAAAACTTTCGGTTCAATTATTTTGATTTCATTCAGTTCCAATTCTGTTACCTTAGGCAACGGCATTCTTACGATCTCCTTTCAAATTCATCAAGTAATTCACTTTGCCGCAAAATATCACTGTAGTTGCTATTTCTCTCGTGTTTATCCGCAATGCAACGCTCGAATTTTTCAAGAGATTTTCTGAACGTATCATCAGGAGGGACGCTTATATGTCTTTCGCCGTCTGCGTTTTTTACTTCGATGATCGGCTCATATCCCTCCGGAGCAGTTAATATTCTATTGGTGTAAATTGATCCTCTGCTGCCCCAAATATCAAGACTGCATCGATAGCTGTTATCCATACCGAATGAGACTTGCATGGTTGATCCGCTGTCATTTACAAGTGTTGCGCTTCCGTAAATATCCGTTTCAAAGTTTCCCAGAAAATTAAGCTGTGATGTTGTTACTCTTGCCGTTTTTCCGAGCAATAACGACGCAAGTTTAAGCGTGTATCCGCCGCAGTCCAGCAACGCCCCGCCGCCTAGATTTTTGTCATAGCGAAAATCATCTGCACCGCGAAAAGGAAATCCGAAATCTGATCGTATGAGCCGAACGTCTCCGATTATACCACTATCGATTTGCTTTCGGATAAAATCCAACTGAGAATGAAAAACAAACATATAATTTTCGTGAACCGCAAGATCATTACTTGCGGCGGTCTCAATTAACGTTTTTGTATCGTTTAAATTGGTTGTAAAGGGCTTTTCAAGCAAAATGTGTTTTCCGTTTTTCAGTGCAAGGTTTCCCCATTCATAGTGCAGTGCGGGCGGCAGGGGAATATAAACCGAAGTTACCTCGTCAGAAGTTATTAGTTCCGTATAACTGTTGAATATTTTTCCTCCGTATTCCAAAACGAATTTTTCGGCTTTTTCATGTTCCCTCGAAACCATGTCGTCGGATATATCTCCATTCCACTCGTTTTTAGATGCAACAGCAATACCAACATATTCAAATTCGTTGAGCTTTTTTAGTGCCGGCATAAATCTGCGGAATGCAATTTCTGACGGGCAAAGCACGCCTATTTTAATTCTCTCCATAATCATATCTCCAATAATGATATTAGATTTCGCAATTGAATATTCAAACAATTATTAAATTGCACCATACGATTCAACGTTTTGAAATCCAACCAGAAATAACCTGCGGGAAGTTCTTCGACTGCTTGTTTCGGAACGTCAAGAATTATGTTGCGGTTTTGCTCGCAGTAAAAGCGCCCGCCCTCTTCCGAAAGGA
Source organism: uncultured Oscillospiraceae bacterium (assembly GCA_910579125.1). GTDB lineage: Bacteria > Bacillota > Clostridia > Oscillospirales > Ruminococcaceae > CAG-115. The sequence goes on from CAJTTH010000016.1 coordinate 39,224, forward strand.
TTATATCTGCTTTAACGTAAGATTTATTTTCAAGAAGTTTAAAAAACAGTTTTGCTATCAGGTCAAAATGCTTTGGCATCTCACCGGGTTCAATTTGAACAGTTGGCGCGAATTCGATCTGGTCAAAACATCCCGACTCCGGCAGCGCGTGAACCAGGAACTTTTTTTTGCCGTCTATCTCAGTGGTTATCAGTCCGAAAACTGCGCTGCCAAGAGCCTCAAACATCGGCTGCGACCAATGTGATACCTCCCGCCCCTCTATTTGAATATCGCAGAATATCACGCAAAAGTTCTTTTGTTCTTGATGTGAGATTTCCTCATCCGTAAAGTGCCATGATTTTAACTCTTTAAGCGGAACCAATCGGTTTTCGCAGCATTGAAACATCTTGTAATCATTTACGTATTGATATGCACAGACAAAATCATTGTATTCGGGTTCGTCAAATATTGAATGAAACAGAGTTTTGTCACGGAACGATTTCTGAAGTTCCGCCTTTTCGGATTCGTCAAGATTAAACATTGAAAACGGCAAACATGAAATAACCGTTCGTGTGTCCATGTTTACAAGGTTATCAATTTTCAGGAGCTCTTTCAGTTGTCCCAATGTAAGCCACATGTGACTGGGCAGTACTTCGATATCATCATCGGTCTTTATAATGATGTTGCGGTTGCGTTTACCCAAAAAACGCGAGGACTGCTCGGATTGAATTTGATCGACAATGACGGTGCTGTTTTCTGCATTTAGAAAAAAGTTCAAATATGCAGGTTTAGACCCGCCGTGCTTTTGAAGAAAGTTGCTTTTTGTCGCTTGAATGGTGGGGGAAATTTGAATTTTATTAACATTTCCCGGTTCAATTTTCGCCTGCACGAGAAATTTCAAAACGCCGTCAATCTCTTTGCATAATATTCCCAAGAAACCAATTTCCTTTTGAATTATGATCGGCTGCTCGGCAACTATCTCCTCACCGTTATATTTTTGCAGACCTGTGATCTGGAAAAAGGAATTGTTTTTATTTCGGATCTCGCCCCGTTCTTCGTCATAAAACCAAAAGCCGCTTTTTGATAAAGGTATTTTCTTTATAACAGTTTTTATGCTTTGATTTTTTTCTGAGATCCATTCAAGAACTTTTTGGCGTTCAGAATCTGTAAATACGGTTTCCCACGATTTTATCAATTGACGTAAAACAGTGTTTGACATAATTTCTCCTTTGCGTGCTGCCGATAATGCTTCCTGAGAGATTTTTCCACATATCAGAATAGAGGGAACATTTTAAACGCATAAGTTTTAGAGCGTGTTTACATTAACCGAAATACGGGCGTTGAGCGTTAATGTGAACACGCTCTAGGGAATTGTACACGTCAATTTGAAAAGATGTGCATAAAATGTGTTTGAAAGATCATGTGTTAATCTTATGAACACAACCACTTATATTATTTGGTTTCACCCGTTTATTATATGCACCAGATAATCTTGCGTTAAAATGTCTGTGGCTGTTTCGTTGATATTTTGTGTCATTCCCAGTGATTTAATGGTTGATAAGAGAAGCTGCTCGGTTTCAGGAGGCAACTGATTGATCACTTTTACCACGTTGACGTTTGTTATTCCCATTAACTTAAGGCAATCAAGAACACTGTAAACACTGATATGCACCGGCATCTCCGGATCAACATTATGATCTTGCCCAAACATTTTTCTCAGAGCCTGCAAATCTGTGGTGTTGCGGATTTTAAATAACATTTGTCCTTTAGGAGAAAGATATGATAAAAGTCTTTCCA
>CAJTTH010000016.1:41027-65517 GCA_910579125.1 uncultured Oscillospiraceae bacterium
TTATGGGTTCCATATACATATTTATCGGTTCTCCGACAATAATGTAGTCAAACTGGCGTCCTGCAAGGCTATCGTCTATAAATTCGATTCTGTCGCAAAAAACCTCATCTGCAACAGAATCCAGGTGTTTGACATATTTGAACTTTGAGGTAAACGCCGTGGAATTGGTTGTGAAAATTCCAAAATTACGCAGTCTGTTTCTCACATCCAACAGTCCTTGTCCACATCTTACATCAACGGCAAGAATATCCGGATTCTCTTTTGATGATAGATTTTCGGCAAGCATACCTGTCAATTCTTTTTCAAAGTGCAAAACATCGCCAAACTGATCCATCCCGCCGAGCGTCTCTTCAAGCATAGCTGTGCGATTTTTTTTCATCATACGCCCTATATCGGTCTGATCGTGTAATCCGTGATTGTCTTTTTTCTCTCCGGTAATATGGTCGTGGCAGATCCAAGTATCACCCAAAAACATATTTCGATAGCCGCTTAACCGCAGACGGTTTGAAACGCATTCATCGCCTCCCCAGAAATAGTCGTAATAACCAAAGGACAGCAACGCTTCTCGTTTGAATGCAGTGCCTATCAGTGTAACGATCATTCGTTCTTCCCATTTTCGCGGGTCGTGATGATTTACTTTTTCTCCTATCTCAAAGATTTCTTCATAGCTGTTATATGGGATTCCGGGATTTTGCAGCATCCAAGTATTTGACGCCATAGGAGTTGCAGAGCCAATGTCCGGACTTGAATCCAGGCACGCAATCAAATTCTGAATTGCATTTTTGGTGAATATTTCATCATTCATTACCATCAGAAAGATATCTCCCGAAGCATAATGAAACATCAGCTGAGAACCAAATATAGCTCCATAATATCTGCCAATCGGTTTTGCGACTTGTATAATTTTTTTGCGTGATACGGGTACCGACTGAAAAAAATCAAGTGTTGCGTTATCATCGTTGGAAGCGTTGTCCACCAAAATCATTTCATAATCTACGTCGTCAATATAACGCAAAATGCTGTCAACACAGCGTTTGGTTTGATCGAGATGATGATAAGCAAGTACGCAAATGCTGAGCTTTGGCGCACCTTTCGGTTTTGAAGCCATGTATACTTCATGTGCCACATAAGTTCTGTTGGTTGAATTTATGGGCTGCAGTTCATCGTCGTACGCACGTTCATAAATTATAGGCTCTACCTCAAATGACTTCATAACAACCTCCTGTTATTACAAATATTTTTCACAAAAATCCCTAAGTGATAGTGCTTTTTTGTCCTTATCAGAGATAATTAACTTGTCGACCTTGTCCAAAGGCCAAGCTATATCAATATCTTTATCATTATAGCAAATGCCGCTGTCGAATTCTTTTATATAATCTCCCGAACATACGTAATTCACAACGGTATTATCTTGAAGCGCCAGAAAACCGTGAAAAAAGCCTGCGGGAATGTAGAACATTTTTTGATTTTCCGCGCTTAGGTTGACCGACGCGTACTTTCCGAATGTAGGAGAACCTTTTCGTGCATCCACCGCTACATCAAAAATTTCGCCGCTTATGCATCGTATCAGCTTGTGCTGCGGTGCGGTGTGCTGCATATGCATTCCGCGTAAAACGCCTTTTTGGGAAACCGACTCGTCAATCTCCGATATTTCCAGATCCAAGCCGTTTGCTTTAAAAATATTATGCTCGTAAGTCTTGCGGAAGCAACCGCGTTCATCGTTAAAAATGAATGGAGCAATAATTTTAAGTCCCTCGATTTGCGGATTTTCTTCAAAAGAGAAATTTTGCATTTCAATACCCTCCCGCCAAAATAAATTCGTTAATTTGTTTGTCGGTGCAAACCTTTAATTTATCAGTTGAACTGCCGTCTACGAACAGCTTGCTCCACTCAACCGTTTTTGTAATCGCAGTTTCCAGGTTCCACACGGGTTTCCAGCCTAATCTCGCTTTGATCTTTGAGCAGTCGAGTTTAAGGAAATTAGCTTCGTGACACCCATTGTCAGACTTGTCGACTCGTTTTAAACCACCCCATTTTTCCGAAAACAAATCGACCAATTTCCCTGTTTCGCAACACCCGTCGTTGTCGGGACCTATGTTATAGTTATCGGCAAATGAAATATCCTCAAATTGTTTCTGAGCGATCAAAAGATACCCGAAAAGCGCGTCCAAAACGTGTTGGTACGGTCTTGTGGATTGTGGATTTCGTACAATTATATCTTTGCGGTTTTGTGCAGCTCTCACGCAGTCCGGGATGATTCTGTCAGCTGCAAAATCTCCTCCGCCGATAACGTTTCCTGCGCGTGCTGTTGAAACTGCTTTTTTATCGTTTGACAAAAAACTTTTCATATATGAAAAGGTCACCAATTCCGAGCAGGATTTTGAATTTGAATATGGGTCGCTGCCGCACAATTCGTCGTTTTCGCGGTACCCCCAAGTCCATTCGTTATTACGGTAAACCTTATCAGTAGTGATGTTTAATAATGATTTTACGCATTCTGTTTGCCGAACGCATTCAAGCACGTTTACCGTACCCATAATGTTTGTTTCAAAAGTCTGCACGGGATTTTTGTAGCCCTCACGAACGATCGGCTGTGCAGCAAGATGAAAAATGATCTCCGGTTTATATTGTTCAAAAACAAATCCCAACTTGTTTAAGTCGCGAATATCGCCGATTACAGAAGTCATACCTTTTTCGATTTCGCAAAGGTTAAACATAGACGGCTCAGTCGGGGTTTCAAGCGAATAACCCGTGACAGCCGCACCAAGCAACTTTAAAATTTCACACAACCAAGCACCTTTAAACCCGGTGTGTCCTGTTATAAGAACATTTTTTCCTTTATAGAATTCTGTCAAATTCATCTTTTTAATCCTTCCACTTTTTCCATGGCGCTTGACCCGATGAATAAAGTCGCTCCAGCATTTCCATTTCGCGCTTTGTGTCCATACATTGCCAAAAGCCGTTGTGCGCGTAAGACATAAGTTCGCCTTCCTCTGCCAGCTTTTCAAGCGGAGCGCGCTCAAAAATTGTTTTATCATCGCTGATATAATCAAAAACTTCAGGGTTAAGCACCATATATCCCGCGTTTATCGGCGCACTGTCTGTCGCATTTTTCTCACGGAAGGAGTGCACGGAATTGTCCGCGCTTATTTCCAAAATACCCTTTTCTTGCTTGGGAATAACGGATGTCAAGGTAGCAATTTTCCCATGGCTTTTGTGAAACTTAACAAGTTCCGCAATATTTACGTCGCAAACACCGTCACCATAGGTCATCATAAATGGCTCGTTTCCCGTGTATTTTTGTATTCGCTTAATACGCCCGCCAGTCATTGTTTCAAGTCCGGTATCAACGATTGTTACACGCCACGGCTCGGTACGTCTGTCATGAATTTCTAAACGGTTTTCCTCTGTAAAATCAAAGGTAACATCAGAAGTATACAGAAAATAATCTGCAAACCATTCTTTTATCATATGTTGCCGATAACCCGCACATATAATAAATTCGTTAAACCCGTAATAGGAATATTCTTTCATAATGTGCCATAAAATCGGCATTCCGCCGATTTCAATCATTGGTTTCGGCTTTATACTTGATTCTTCGGAAATCCGCGTTCCGTATCCGCCGGCAAGCAATACGACTTTCATTTTTTACTCCCCCGTATCTCATCTGCAAGCATTTTAATTCCCTCGCGAAAACTAACTTTCGGTTGAAAGCCGAGTTTCGAAAGCTTATATGTATCAAACAGACTGTGGTAATTATAATAAATGCCGTTAAACGGAACAGCTCCAAAATCAATCTTAACATCAGGATTAAGAATTTCGGCTGCTTCCAACACAAACTGCTTTAACGGATATTGCTCCTCATTGCCAATATAATACATACAGAATGGTTCGCCTTTTATAGCGGCGATTTTCACGGCTTCTGCAACATCTGAAACGAATATGAAATCATAAAGTTGTTCACAGGTTGTGAGTTTCAGATGTTCGTTGTTGATTATAGAGCGCGCCAGGCGATTCATGAAAAAGGGAGCACTCTTTCCTGTACCGTAACAGTTGGATATTACGGCATCAATATGTTCAATGCCCAATGATGCTGCCAACGTTTTTGTCATCATTGAAACCATGAGTTTTGTAATACTGTAACAATATGCAGGGGAAGGTACTGCTTTATCATTCAGCACATACTCTTTTGCTTCGTATGATTTAATACTGTTTGCGGTGACAAATCGTTGACAACCGATTTTTTTTGCCGCTTTGACCGCCGCACAAGCTGCTGAATAATTTTCTGTTTGAACATCAAAGTTGCTTAGATCCGCACCGACTGTCGCTTTCCATGCAAAATGTAAAAACAAATCACATTTTTCCGAAATTATTTCCGGAAGCATTTCGATATTATTTAGTTCACAATAACAAATTTTTACGCCGCTTATATTTTCAATGGCAGAAACATCAGATGATTTATTGCGGACAACCGCAATAACTTCATATCCGTCCGATGCAAAGCTCTTCACCAACCAACGTCCGATAAATCCGTTTGCGCCTGTTATAATAATTCTTTTCATTTCCAGCCTCATTTCGAGAAGTTCCAACCAAAATCAATCGGTCAAATCGCTCCCACATTGAGATATACATTGTAATAATTAAAAATGCCTTAGCAGATTTGCCGTCTTATTTAATAATTTTAAAAAATGATTTTTCGGTCAAAAGATTACCGACAAGTTTTTGTGTCGATATGCTGGCCTCTTTTGAAGAATCGACCAGCAAGTTTATAAATTCCATAACATCTTCCGGAACCTGATAAGGAATAACGGCAACCTTATGAGCAGCTTTAGCTCCGAGTTTTTTGACCTGCTGAACAAATTGTTCCTCGCTTAGAGCAAACGCGTTTGCCGATGTTTGGTCATTATACCCGAACATTAAAAGAAGGGCGTTAACGTCATACACGTTTTTGAGCGGTAAAAAGAGTTGACCTCCTTTTTTCAGCAACGATAAGGCGGTCTCGATAACCTCCTCATAATTATTAAACTCATTTATATTTTTATGTATAATTATATAATCAAAATGATCCGGCTGAAAACTGCTGCGCAGCAATTCAATATTGGCGCAGACCACGTTTCCCTCACAGATCGTCTTTAGATCAGTGTAATATTTCGCGTCACTCGTAAACGCGGAAATTTGAGCATTGTAAATGCCATATCTTCTGATAACATTCTTTATGTCAAGAGCAGGCGTTCCGCATTTCGTTTCAATTCCCAGAATTTTAACGTTTTCTTTTTTAACGGGAGGTGTAATACTGTCACTCAAATAGTTGCAAATGTAGTCATTTACATCATCCCAAGCGTCAATTCCGTAGTACTTTTCCTTGAAATAACTTCTTCCCGCTTGAAGCGTTTCCATAAATTTTTGAGGATCTTTATCCTCCATATTTCTGAAATCATGGTTATGGTGAATCCATGTATCCCCCGCAAGAACAGCCTTGTAGCCTGCTCGTCTAACCCGAAATGTTATGTCGTCGTCTGCAAAATCATGAACAAATCCTACGTCAAAAAGCGGCATTCCGACAGCATACAGGCAAGCTGTTTTAAACAGCGTTCCAAGGGTAATAAGCCGCAGTCGCTCGTGCCATTTTGCCGGATCGGTCTTATTGTACGCAGCAGCCTTTTTTTGCATTTCTTCCCGGCTTTGGAAATCCAAATCTACCTGCTGTAAGTTGCTGACATTAGAACAAACCGGATTTACCATTCCGATTTTCGGGTCAGACTTCGCAACGGCAAGCAAATTATAAAGCCAATTTTCGGTAACGATAATATCGTTTGGAACAAGCACGACATATTGTGAGATCCAGTTTAGTTCAATGCAGCATAATGCAAAACGCTGATCAACATTTTTGGTAATTCTGACAATTCTGACTTTATTATGCGGTACGGATTTAAAGTATTCAAATGTGTCATCGCTTGACCCGTTATCTACAAGAATAAGGTCAAAATCCACATTTTGCGAGTATTTCAAAACGCTTTCTACACATTCTTTTGTTTTGTCAAGCCGGTTATAAGCCGTTACCACAATTGAAACTTCCGATGAATATTTCTTGGAGGACGCAACTAACTCGGAAACTTTTATGCGTTCTTTATATAACGAGGCGGCCTCGCCGGAGTAAGTGTTTGTATCAATATTTATTTCATATATCTCATGCATAAAAGCCTCCAAGTAGTTATAGTCAACCGCTTTGATATCGGGTAGGTCTGTTCGTACAGGTACGTTTTATTAAAGAGCGCTTTGCTTTTCAATTTCTTCATGAAGTTCTGAAATTTCAGGATCACAGGGGCTTATGCCCTCAAGTTCGTCCACAAGAGACTGAGCAGCAACCAAATGCCCATCGCTAATTAAATTGCGGATGTTTTGTTTCGCCTGATCGGCAAGCATCTGCATTTCCGGATTGAGGTACCGCGCCTTAAATTTGCTTCTGTTTTCTCTTTCATACGTTTCGGCAACAAGTGATATATCCCTCACATTATTTGTAAGCTTTTTAATTGCTGCTTTGAACAAAGCATAATCGCCTTTTGCCCTTTCAACCGCTACGTTGTAAACCATAGTTGCCGCGCGGATATCCCCGGGGATATCCGATTCATCCGAGAATGCTTTTCGCCACATCATACCAAGTTGTCCGTACATTTCAAACACCTTAGAAACTGTTCGGTTATGTTCGGCAAATCTCAGCATAACCCACCCGTAAACACTTACCGCATTCAGCAATCCCTCGTTTGAAATAACATTTATATTATAACGTTCCAACAAATCGTCCGCTCCCGGATAATTTCCGAGCAGCATTTGCACGGCTCTGTCTGCGAAAAAGTCGTGTGTCAGCAAAAAAGGTGTGATATCAGCTTGTTTTTCAAGCAGAATGTACAGCATGTCCTCACTGTTTTCCGAACCGTATTTTTCCAGTAATGCTGTAATCATCTCAAAATCTGTTTTGCCGTTAAAATATCCCGTATAAAATTCCGCAAGTTCTGCTCCGATTCCACCAACTGAGTCCATCTTCTTCAATAGAAATGTTCGTTTTTCAGGAGAGGTGGTGAAAAGTTTGCTGCGGGTTCGCGAAAGGAGATGACCCTTTCCAAAATCATCCAGCTCTTTGTAAAGAGAATTCCAACCATTGTATCCGATATTTTCCATGATTTCCATGCGGATATTTATATGATTTCTCATAAAACTTTCATTGCCAAAATAGTCTTTGAGGTGAATTGCTCGCGCGTATTCATTTGCTAATCCGAACTTTTTCTCATGGTAACAGCAGCGGAAGAAAATGTCATAATCCGCTTGAATAGTTGTTTGCTCTAATCTGAATGGACCTAATGTTAAATCGTAAGTTTCCAAACGGCCATTTTTATATCTGCTGTACAGTCTGATAAATTCCGCTAAAGTGTCAACAGCATCGGCATATAGATGTTTTTTATATTGCGAGTATCCCTCCCAAGCCCTGATATAACAGTCGTTAGCAAAATCTTTTGTGTGAAACGGATTGACAGTTTTGTCAAAATATTCATGCGCCAGATCTATTATACCGTTAAAATCCTCTTTTAAAACCAGAATTTTAAGCTTATGCGTGTAATATGCAATAATCGGATAGCTTTCGTGAGATATTTCTTTTAGCCCTATATTCAAATATTTCAAAGAATTGTCAATTTCGCCTATAACGTCATAACAGTCAGCAATCTGATCATAAACAAGCTGATTTACGCCCGTTGAAGGAGGATTATCCAATTCGTCAAACAGCATTTCAAGGTTTCTTTGAACCTTTTTATGCGCCAAATCCGTTGGAGTGCCGTCCTGCTTTGCATACACATATCCGTAGTGCACAACAGAGAAGTCAAGCTTTTTTACGGGTTCCATAAACGGGTAAAGACCTTCATGGATAGCATGAACAAATCTGGTCACGCCATTACGTCTTGTGAGCCGATTGGCGTGAAAATCCAAGTATGCGTTATCTGCTCCCTCGGTTCCCAAAGAACGGATAAGGTAGGTGGCCGATTGATACCGCATATATTCTCCGTTTTTGAAAAACTTGATAATGCCTGAGCAATCCTGCGCGATCTCGTCCGCATCGATAAACATATACCATTCGCCCTGCGCTCTGTCAAATGTGGAATTGCGCGCGGCAGCAAAATCATTTATCCACTCAAAATGAAAAACATTATCCGTGAATTTTTTTGCTATCTCAACAGTTCTGTCGGTCGAGCCGGTATCGGCGATAATAAGTTCGCTGTCAACAGCGTCAAGAAGCGGCTGTAAAGCAGTCAGACACTGCTCCAGATACTTCTCCTCATTTTTGACAATCATTCCTATCGACAGTACCATAATATCCTCCCTGAAAATATGATAATTTAGTATGATAATTTCACAAAAACGCCCTCCCCCGCAGGAGAGGGCGCAATTGTCAAACTATCACGCCGCTATGCAGCTATGATAACCGCATTTTGCAAAACAAAACGCGAGGTTTGAATTGCGTAGCAATTCAATTTGATTAACCCAAGAGCTGAAGAATGCTCTGCGGCTGCTGATTTGCCTGTGCGAGCATAGACTGTGCAGCCTGCTGCAGAATGTTGTACTTGGTGTAGTTCATCATCTCGGATGCCATATCGGTATCGCGGATGTTGGACTCTGCTTCCTGCAGGTTGGTGGAAGTCGTGGTCAGGTTGTCGATCTTGTGCTCAAGTCTGTTCTGCATAGCACCGAATGTTGCACGAACCATAGAAACCTTATTGATAGCGTTATCAATGTGGTCAATAGCCTCGTTAGACTTTTCAGCAGTTACAAGAGAAAGCTGTGCAGTACCAAGACCGCGAGCGGAGATATCGAGGTCAGCGTTCAGATCGCCGATACCGGAAGTAACATACTCAAACGTAAAGTCAACAGCGTCCTTGGAGCGAGCGCCCGTCTGGAGCGTAATGCTGTCGGAGTAGGTGAGGTTACGTCTGCCGTGCTCAAATGCATCGGAAACAGAAACGCCCTTCTTAAGGTTGATATGACCAACAACCGGAGCAGTCGCTGTAATACCGCCGGCAGTTACAACGCCGCCGGTACCCAGATGATATGTCTGAGCAACAACAACGCTAAATCCGCCGGTTGCAGTACCGCCAAATGTAATCTTAGCACCGGTGTCCATAGTTGTCATAGCACTACCGGTTCCATTAACAATAGCACTTATTGTACCATCGTTCTTCCATTGAACGTTGAACTTCTGACCATAAATTGTGATTTCAGAAGTGTCTTCATTGATAGCCAGTCTCGTGGTTGCTGTAATTGCACCAGCCCAGATAACGCCACCCTGAGCGAGTGTGCTGCCGGTAGCAGAAATAGCTGTTGTAGCCGAATAAGTTGTATCACCAACCGAAACAGTGCCGTTTGTCAGCGTACCGTTGGTAACTGTCTGGAACTGACCGCCCTTAACAGTAATCGAAACGCCGTCAACGTTGATGGTACCGTTTCCGCCCCAGTCAACAAAGCCGTTTACGCCGCCCTTATAGGATACAGCGGAAGCGGGATCGTCAACAGCATTTGTAGCAACAGCGGGTTTGCCTGCAATAGTCTTATTGTTTGCAGCAACAGAACCGTCAGCCATAGTACCGCCGTTCAGAGCAAGACGACCGTTGAAGTCGGTGTCAGCAATCTGGTTCAACTCATCGTTGAGCTGATCGAACTCGAGCTGGATAGCGTCACGGTCGGTGGTGTTATCATAAGTACCGTTAGCGGACTCGGAAGCAAGCTCCTTCATTCTCTGAAGAATGTTCTGGGTCTCCTGAGCAGCACCCTCGTAGGTCTGGATCATGTTGATACCGTCCTGAGAGTTACGAACTGCCTGGTTCAAACCGCGGATCTGAGATCTCATCTTCTCGGAAATAGCCAGACCTGCAGCGTCGTCGCCTGCACGGTTAATTCTGTAGCCGGAAGCGAGCTTTTCGGAGCTCTTCTTAAGACCTGCAACGTTGGTGTTCAGTTTGTTGTACGCGGTCAACGCGTTAAGGTTGTGTTGTACTACCATTCCCATAGTAAAAATCCTCCTTGAATTTGGTTGCCCCGTATTACGGAATCATTCCGAGGGGCAATTTTAATGGTTTTTTTCCTTGTTGTCGACTTAAGGAATTTCAGCTTTTCAGCTGTCACAAATATTATATCGGCTCATTTTTCAGAAACTTTAGCTTTTTTCTGAAAATTTTTCGGATTTTTTGAGTTTTCTCATTGTTTCCTATTATAATATAGCTTTGTTTTAATTTTAAAAAATCACAAAAAGCAAAGAAATGTGCATCTACCCAACGGTTTAGAGATAGTAATTTTTGTATTATTTTCAGTTATGCCGCAAGTACAACACAACTTATAATGCACTGAAAGTGCAACATCTGCGGCACCGATATGGCAAGCGAGATAATGAGCTGCATAAAGTGCAACATTCGGAAGCGGGCAGCTCAGTCGATGCTCACACAGGCAAATCAGCGCCCGTATAGCGGCATTTTTATTATACCGCATTTGTCGGAAATTGTCATCGAACACCGAAAGCGCTCACGGGCGCTTTTTTTCTTTAACCTATTGCATTTTAACGCGATTTATGGTACAATAAGATGTATATATTATCTGAAAGGTATGGTTTTATGGGTAAAGTAGTTAAGTTCGGCGGCAGCTCGCTTGCCGACGCAAAGCAGTTCAAGAAAGTCGCGGACATTATCCGCGCCGACGCCGAGCGCGTTTACGTCGTGCCGAGCGCGCCCGGAAAGCGCTTCTCCGACGATACCAAAGTCACCGACCTGCTGTATCAGTGCTATGAGCGCACACTCACGGGAGAGGATTTCGCAAAGGCGTTTCAGCCCGTCCGCGAACGTTTTGACGGCATTATCGGAGAACTCGGTCTGTCGCTCTCGCTTGAGGAGGAGTACGTCAAGATCGGCACGGACTTCCGCAACGGCGCAAACCGAGATTACGCGGCTTCGCGCGGCGAGTACCTCAACGGTATTATCCTCGCGGATTACCTCGGCTACAAGTTTGTCGACGCGGCTAAGGGCATTTTCTTCGACAACAAGGGCAATTTCGACAGCGATATCACAAACGCTTGTCTCGGTGCTATCCTCGAGAAAACTCCCAAAGCGGTCATTCCGGGATTTTACGGCGCAATGCCCGACGGTTCGATCAAGACGTTTTCGCGCGGCGGCAGCGATTTCACGGGCTCGGTAGTCGCTAAGGCGGCGGGGGCTTCGCTGTACGAAAACTGGACGGACGTAAGCGGCTTTCTGGTTGCCGATCCGAGGATCGTCGACAAGCCCGAGGGCATCGAGGTCATCACATACTCGGAGCTGCGCGAGCTGTCGTACATGGGCGCGGGCGTGCTCCACGAGGACGCTATATTCCCCGTAAGAAGCGCGAATATCCCGATCAACATCAAGAACACCAACGCTCCCGATGACGCGGGAACGCTGATTGTTCCGAGCGCGAAGAACGCTCCCGCAAAGTATCTGATAACGGGTATCGCGGGCAAAAAGGACTTTTCGGTAATCTCAATCGAAAAGGACAGAATGAACTCCGAAAAGGGCTTTATGCGCAGAATGCTGCAGGTCCTCGAGAACCACGGCATTTTCCCCGAGCATATGCCGACGGGTATTGACACGGTTTCTGTTGTCGTAAATTCGCACGAGCTTGACGGGCAGCGCGAGAAGCTCGCTCAGCGGCTGAAAGAGGTGGCGCGTCCCGACCATTTTGAGATAATCGACGGACTGGCGCTGATAGCGGTCGTTGGTCGCGGAATGAAGTCCGCAAAGGGCACGGCGACAAGAGTTTTCGCGGCGCTCTCTCACGCGGATATCAACATCAGAATGATAGACCAAGGTTCAAGCGAGCTGAACATCATTGTCGGCATTGACGAAAAGGACTTTGAAAAGGCTATCCGCGTCATTTACGATATGTTCATACTGAGCGAACAGGCGGAGAAATGATGTTTGTTGAAGAATTTAAGCGCGTTATTTTCGGATACGCCGACGACGTGCGAAGATATCTGTCGGGCGATAAGGCGGACTACGTTTACTGCGAACAGCATTCCAAGGAATGGGGCACGTTCGACAAAAATTACGCACGCCGTATGCGGCTTTGCTACGCGCTATATTATAATGTATGCGAGGTTCCCGACAAGGCGGCGCTCGTGCGCGAGCTGTTCGAGGAAGAGCTGAAGGATCGCGAAACAAACTCGTTTCAGGGTATCGGGGATAATCTCGAAATACTGACGAGTATGCTCGTGGAGCTTGGCGAGCCGCTCAAAAGCGATCTTTTCAAGCGCGCCAAAGACGCGAATTTCGACTGCGCGTGCGGTTACGAGCCGCGCGTTATCAAGCCGATTCCGTTTGACGAATTTACGCCCTACGAATGTATATGCACTCTGTCCGATCTCGGGGAGACCGAGTGCGTGTGCAGGCTGACCGACGAATTCAAAAGCATGGAGCTCGAACTTAAAGGGCTAAAGCAATTGAAGTCTATCGCGAAATGGAACACAAAACGTTTGGACGATAAGGAATTTGCCGCAACAAAAATATACGAATTATTTCAAAAATCGCCGGAAATGTTTGACGAACAGGACGCGTTTTACGCGGTATACGACTACGCGGAAACGCTGCTTGAAAAGGGTGAAACAGCAGAAGCGCTTTCGGTTTTCAATGAGCATAAGGAGCGGTTCGGTTGGAGCAGGCGCGGCTTTTACAAGCTCGGCGCGCGACTTATCGCGGGCGGCGCGAACGCTCCCGAAAGGATATGGGCGGAAATTCTTCCTTATATAAATGACGATATGAAGAACGGCATGGCAGCTCTTGCAAACCGCGATGTGCTGCTTGCCGCTGCGGAGCGCGCGGGAGATACGCGAACAGCAAAAAAGCTGCAAAGGTATTTCGACAAAATGGAAAAGGAAAGACGGATAATTTTCGACTAACGCCGAAAGGAGACCTTATGAGCAGAGCAGACGACGTTTTTATACAGAATTGCCGTGATATTCTGGAGAACGGCGTATCCGACGCGGATATGCACGTCCGCCCGCACTGGGAGGACGGCACGCCCGCGCATACGATAAAGAAATTCGGCGTGGTGAACAGGTACAACGTCGGCGAGGAATTTCCGCTTATGACCCTGCGGCGCGTTTACTACCGCTCGGCGATAGACGAGGTGTTGTGGATATATCAGAAGAAGTCCAACAACGTACGCGAGCTGACGACGCATATCTGGGACGCTTGGGCGGACGAAAACGGCTCTATCGGCAAGGCTTACGGCTATCAGATGAGCGTTAAGCATAAGTTTCTCGAGGGCGAAATGGATCAGGTCGACAAGGTGCTTCACGACCTGAAAAACGACCCCGCTTCAAGGCGGATAATGCTGAATATGTACAATTACGCCGACCTGAACGAAATGGCGCTTGCTCCGTGCGCGTATTCGTTCACGCTGAACGTGAGCGGCGGCAGGCTCAACGCGATACTTAATCAGCGCTCGCAGGATATGCTTGCGGCGAATAACTGGAACGTCTGTCAGTACGCCGCGCTGCTGATAATGTTCGCGAAGTCAAGCGGACTGGAGGCGGGCGAGTTGGTGCACGTTATCGCCGACGCGCATATTTACGACCGTCACGTCGATATTATAAAACGGCTTATCGAAAAAGAGCCGTTTCCCGCCCCCGAAATGAGAGTGGAGGATATCACGGATTTTTACAAGTTCACGCGGTACAGTTTTACGGCGGAGAACTATCGGTATCATGAGTTTGACGAGACTATTCCCGTCGCAATTTGATGCCGTTCAAGGACTGTTTAAAGGCAGCATTGGGAAAGAACACGATTACGGGAAAAGAGGACATTATGTCGGAAGAAAAAAAATTAGCGCTGCTTATAGACAGCGATAACGTTTCCGCTAAGTACGCGCAGTTTATCGTTCAGGAGGCGTCGAAATACGGCGAGCTGACGATAAAGCGCATTTACGGAGACTGGGAAAAAAACAACACGGGCTGGAGAATACCCGCCATGAACAACTCCATTATGCCCGTTCAGCAGAACAGCTATATTGCGGGTAAGAACGCTACGGATTTCTCGATGATAATCGACGCTATGGATATTCTGTATACCTACAGCGTCGACGGCTTTGTGCTGGTGACGAGCGACAGCGATTTTACGCGGCTCGCTATCCGCTTGCGCGAGGCGGGCAAGCTGGTTATCGGTATCGGCGAGGTGAAAACGCCGCTCGCGTTTACGTCGAGCTGCCATAAGTTCAGCTACCTCAACCGTATTTGCGCGAATGTCGGCGACGAATACGACGAGAAAACACTCCGCAGGGCGGTGTTGGATTTTGTCCGCGAGAACGACGACGGACGGCTCGACCTTATGAAGATCGACTCCTACCTCACATCGCGCTACGGGAACATCGACTACGCGGCACTCGGCTACAATCGGCTGTCCATGTTCATCAGCAGCTTTCCCGAGCTTCGCCGCAACAGCAACTACGTCACGCTCCGCAAGGGTACGGCGGTCAAGGCGAAACCCGCTGCCGCCGAGAACATTCCCTCGGAAAAGGACATCACCAACGTTATCGTTGAATACCTCGGACGGCAAAACGGCGGTAAGGACGATATCTCGCGCGTTGCGGAGCATGTTACGCGCAGCTTCGGGAAGATCGACTTTTCGAAGTTCGGCTCTAAGCGTTTCGCGAAATTTATCGACAAGCAGTCCGTGCTGAAGCGCGAGAACAACACGGTAATGCTGAATGCCGCAGAGAGCGTTCCCGAAATGGCGGAGAAAGCCCCCGAGAAGCCTGTCGAGCTTGTTGAGAAAATATCGGGCAAGCCTATCGAGGAGATCGTCGAGAAGATCGCGAAGAGGCAGCCCAAGCCCGTTACAGCCACCCCGAGCGCTTCCGTTAAGACGATCCACATCAATCCGCAGATATTCACCATGGAGGTGCAGAAGTACGCTGCGGAGAATATGCCGAACGGCGGAAATCTCGGTCAGCTTAACAATATGCTGCTCGACAAGTACGGGAAGAATTACATCGCGGAGCTTGGATTTGCCGATTTCGCGGCGGCGGTAGCGTCCGTTTCGGGAGTGACCGCGAAGAAAAATCTCGTGTACTCGGCTAAAGTTGAAAAGCCCGAAAAGGCGAAAATCGCCGACAAACCCGTGATCGCCGAAAATACTGAAAAGACGGAAAAGATCGAGAGCTCCGAAAATCAGCCCAAAAAGCGCGGCAGAAAGCCCAAGAACGTTGAGCAGTCCGCGAAAACCGAGGAAAAGCCCGTTGAAGCTCCTGTTGAGGTTGTTGAAACCGAACAGCCCGAAGAACCTTCCGCGCCGCAAAAACCCGATATATGCTCCATTATCCGCGAGGTTCACGCGTTCGCGGTGCAGAACGAGAACAAAGGTTCGCTTGCCGTTCTGGGAGGGTATTTCACGAAAAAGTACGGCAGAGGTTATCTGAAAGAGCTTGGGTTCACGACGATGAAAAAACTGATCGCGTCTGTTATCGGTGTGAGCGTGAAGAACAACGTCGTTGTTATCGACGGTGATTTCCTCGAGCGCACAGAGCGAATAGAGCAGTTCGTCAACGACTTTGCGCGCGGCGAGGGCAGCCACAGTATAAAGGCGCTCAGCGCGCAGATCAAGAAGAACTTCGAGGGCTTTGATTTCGCGGAGTACGGTTACGCGCGGTTCTCCGACTTTATCAACGCGATCGACGGTGTTCGCACGGACAGGTATCATGTCGTCGCGGTGGATTAAATCGGATTTTACAGACGGAAAGCTCCCCGTGACGGGGAGCTTTTGTTATTTTATATGCGGCGCGGGTGTGGGGTGGTGAAGTCGTTATCGTTAACCGATTTAATTATTTAACGTATTTCGGCAATTTCGCGACGGATTGAATTTGAATAGGCGTAAATGTAATAAAATGACAAATCTCTGCAATAACAGCTTTTTTAACAGCATTTGACAATTATGCCGTAATACCTGTAAAGAGCCTTTTCAAAAGTGTATATTCCGCCTTTGGTATCATGGATATTTGCAGCGTGTACATACACGGAAAGAATATTTCCCATAGTGTCTGTTGCCTGATCGGACTTGCTTTTATACAAATTTCTCCGGAGTGCCCGGGGCTTTAATGAACTTTTGCTTGGCTGAACTTTTTAAGCAGGTTATCCAAAGATTATGAAGTTTCTTCATGTTCTGCCGAGTGCATGGTTATTATTTTTCATGCCTTCTCCCTCTTAAAACGTCTATGAACACATGCTCTTAGTACTGAAAACTTTCGGAGATAATTGAAAAAAATTTCAAAACCCCCTTGACAAAATTTCGTAAATGGTGTATAATACAATCAATCAATTGAACAGTTGTTCAATTGATTGACCGAAAAAACGAATGAAAGGAGTTTTTATGATAAACGATATCCCGCATTGCGAATTTATGCACGCGCACCCTGATACAATTGAAAAGATCACGGCGAATATGCCCGACGACGACACGCTTATTGATGTTGCGGAGCTGTTCAAGGTGTTTGGCGACTCGACGCGCATTAAGATATTGAGCGCGCTTTCGGGCGGAGAGCTGTGTGTGTGCGATATCTCAACGGCGGTCGGAATGACGAGCAGCGCTGTTTCGCACCAACTGAAAATTCTGAAAAACGCGGAGCTTGTGAGCTTCCGCCGCGAGGGAAAAACGGTGTTTTATTCGCTTGCGGACGGTCATGTCAACACCATTCTGGAGCAGGGCTTTGAGCATATAAACGAGGAGTAGTTATGGATTTCTGGAGTACGTTTGCGAGATTTTACGACGTTGCCGAAGCGCTGAACGGCAAGGTCTACCGTGAAATGGTGAGCGTTACGCTGCGGCTCGTTCCGCACGGAGCGGCTGTTCTTGACTGCGCGGCGGGTACGGGCGAGCTTTCGCTTGCCGCCGCGAGAAAAGCAAAAAGCGTCGTCTGCACCGACTATTCGGAAGAGATGTTGAACGTCGCGCGGAAAAAGGCAAATAAACGCGGATTTGTTAATGTAGAGTTTGAGCGCGCTAATATTTTCCACCTTGACTATGCGGAAGAAACATTCGACATCGTCATCGCGGGGAACGTTCTGCATTTGCTGAATGACCCCAAAAGGGCGGTCTGTGAGCTTTGCCGCGTAACCAAGTGCGGTGGGAAAATTCTGCTGCCGACCTTTATGACAAAGGATAAGGCGGCGATTTCGGAGACGCTGTTAAGGGTGTACGGCAAGCTGGGGTTCAGTCCGAACACGGAGTACTCTCCCGGGGAATACGTCGAAATGCTGAAAAACTGCAATGCCGGCGAGGTCAAAAGCAAGCTGATAAAAGGCACTGTGCCGTGTTGTTACGCGGTAATTATAAAAGATTGAAAGGGGTACCGATATGAAAAAGACTTTTAAACTGATTGATCTGGACTGCGCAAACTGCGCCGCAAAAATGGAGGCTGCGATCAAAAAGATCGACGGCGTTACCGACGCGTCGGTGAGCTTTATGAGCCAGAAAATGACTATCGAGGCGGACGACGCGCGCTTCGACGATATAGTCAGTGAGGCGGTCAAGGTCTGCAAAAAGGTCGAGCCCGATTGTGAGATCGTTGTGAAGTGATCCACGCTGTTTGGAGGTAATTTATGAGCAGAAAACAAAAGAAAATGCTTGTCCGTATAATAATCGCGGCAGTCGTTTTCGCGGCGGGATTGTTTATTCCCGAAACGGAAGAAACATTTTCGGCGTTGTGGATCGTGCGGCTTGCGGTGTTCCTTGGCGCGTATTTTGCGGCGGGCTGGGATATCCTCTGGAAAGCCGTCCGCAACATCGCGCACGGACAGGTTTTTGACGAAAACTTCCTTATGGCGATAGCTTCGATAGGCGCAATGATAATCGGCGAATATTCCGAGGGCGTCGCGGTAATGATCTTCTATCAGGTCGGCGAACTGTTCCAGTCTGTGGCGGTCGGCAGATCGCGCAAAAACATTTCGGACATGATGGACATCAATCCCGAGTACGCGAACGTCGAGCGTGACGGCGAAATCACCGAAGTCGAACCGGACGAGGTGAAGGTAGGCGAAACAGTTGTTATCAAGCCGGGCGAGCGTGTTCCGCTGGACGGCGAGGTGATCTTCGGCGCAAGCGAATTGAATACCGCCGCGCTGACGGGCGAGAGCGCGCTGCGCGGGGTCGCGGTCGGCGACGAGGTGATAAGCGGAAGCGTCAACACGAACGGTCTGCTGAAGATACGCGTTTCCAAGCCGTACTCCGATTCCACGGTCTCGAAGATACTGGAGCTTGTCGAAAATTCCTCTGACAACAAGGCGAAAACGGAAAACTTCATTACGCGTTTCGCAAGAGTGTACACGCCTATCGTGGTTATCTCGGCGCTGTTGCTGGCTGTTGTTCCGCCGCTCGTTATCGGACTTTCGAGCGGAATGAACGGCGGGTTGTGGAACGACTGGATATACAAGGCGCTGACGTTCCTTGTTGTGAGCTGCCCGTGCGCGCTGGTGATCTCTGTGCCGCTGTCATATTTCGGCGGCATCGGCGGAGCGTCGCGGCATGGAATTATGATAAAGGGCGCGAATTATCTGGAGGCTCTCGCGAAAGCGCAGACGTTTGTTTTCGACAAAACGGGAACGCTCACAAAGGGCAGCTTCGCGGTATCGGAAAAGTGTCCGCAGGGCATTTCGGAGAACGAGCTTCTGTCATACTGCGCGGCGGCGGAGCAGATCTCCAATCACCCTATCGCCGTTTCGATCGTCAATGCCGCAAAAGCTCTCGGCGACGTTCCCAAAGCGGATAACGCGGAGGAGATCGCGGGTTTCGGCGTGAGAGCGGTCATAGACGGCAAAGAGATTGCGGTCGGCAACGCGCGGTTAATGGAGAAGATCGGCGCAAAGATCACCGAACAAAAAAGCGCGGGAACAATAGTTCACTGCGCTGTTGGCGGGAAATACTGCGGCTATATCACGGTCTCGGACGAGATAAAAGAAAACGCCAAGCCCGCGCTCGCTGAGCTGAAGCGTCTCGGAGCAGAGCGCACAGTTATGCTGACGGGTGACCGAGACATCACCGCGAACGCCGTTGCAAAGGCGGTCGGCGTTGACGAGGTGCAGTCGCAGCTTCTGCCGGACGGCAAGGTCAAGGCGGTCGAGGAGCTTTACCGCGATAAGCTTGCGGGTTCGACGCTTGCGTATGTCGGCGACGGAATGAACGACGCGCCGTCGCTCGCCCGAGCGGACGTCGGCATCGCAATGGGCGGTCTCGGCTCGGACGCGGCGATAGAGGCAGCGGATATCGTGCTGATGAACGACAACATCGAAAATCTTCCGCTTGCCGTGCGCATTGCGCGAAAGACGCGCCATATCGTGACCGAGAATATTGTGTTCGCGCTCGGCGTTAAGCTCGCGGTGCTCGTGCTTACGGTATTCGGCTTCAGCAATATGTGGGCGGCGGTTTTCGCGGACGTGGGCGTTTCGGTCATCGCGATACTTAACGCTATGCGGTGTATGAGCATTAAATAAAATTACCTCCCGTGCCGCGGCTCGGGAGGTTTTGTTATAATTTTAAGTCGGGATTTAGTCCGTCAGCCAGCATTCGCAGCGCTCGAATTTCCAATCGCCGTCTTCTTTTTTTAATGTTCCCTTGCCCTCGGTCAGTTCCCCGTAATAGGCGTAAATGTACGTAAAGGTGATCGTATCGTTCGTGCGGGAAGTGACCTTGGCTGTGTTCCAATAGCCGGCGGTCAGTCCGCTGCCGGCGGTGCTTTCGGAGCAATACATCTTTCCGTCTATCTCGATAAACCGTGCGGGGCTTTCTCCGACGTCGATCTTAACGGCATACGTGCCGTCGGCATTTTCCGTCATTGTGCCGCGGCTAACGTTTTTCATAAACCGCGCCGTAACCTCGGACGTGAAAAATTGTTTCAGATGCTTTTCCATTTCTTCGGCAGTTTGCGGAAACGTCTCCGCAAGACAATAGTAGGGAGCGGGCGCGGTACTTTCCTCGAAAATGAAATCCATAAGCTCACATTCGCCGATATAGTCGACGGTCATACCTTTGAACCACGTTACCGCGCATTCAACGGCGGACGGCGCTTTTTGTATAAGAATATCCTGCAAAAACAGATCGTCGCTGTCAAATTCGGTCGGAATGATAATGCCGCCTACGGGGATAGGCTCCGAATACGTCGAGCTTGAGCTTTCGGAGTGCGTTTCAGATGACGTCTCGGATTTGTCCGTATATCTGTAAAGCGAACAAGCGCTTGATAATACGGCTGCCAACGCTATTGCTGTCAATAAAATTATTTTGTGTTTCATTATATTTCTCCTTGCGTTAAGAAAAAATGCCGCGTTTAAGTCTGCTGATACAACACCGCCGCCACCTTGCATTCGCGGCAGACTTCAATTATTACGTTCGCGTCGTAGCCGTGAGCGTCCTCGCCGAGCTGCGCCAGACATATCATCGGCTTTCCGCAGTCGGGGCAATCCTTGATAATGCAGTCGTTTATCCAGAACGGGAAACCGCCTACCGCCGAGCCCGTATCCCAGCTAAACGGGAAGTACTCGGGCATGGGGCTGTCCGCGAGCGCGAACGTATTCTCGGTGAGCTCGTCCGTCCAATTCGGCTCGTCCGCTTCCTCGGCGTAACACTTTTCCGGAACTATCTCGCTCCAACCGTTGAGATCGAAACGCACAAAGCCGTCCTCGTTATACGGAATACAGTTCAGGCAGCCTTTCAGCGCGATTTTTCCGTCTATTCCGAGAAATTTAAGCCGTTCGTTGCGTCCGTCAAGTTCGATCAGATTTACAAGATTTGTTCCGCAGCCTGTGCACGTTCCCTCGGTAGGCGTTATGAGTTTAACGGGACTTTTTTCGCGTTCCTCGGCGGTTTTGCGGACAACGGGATAACACTTGCGGAACACCGTCTCGGTGACCTTGCCGTTCCCGTCGAACGTCCAGCCGCCCTCGTTCGCGTAAACGTGCGGGTCGACGTACAGCTTTTTTCTCCACTCGCGCGGATTTTCCTCAAGCTCGCGGAACGCCTTAAGCACGGTATCTCCGCCCCTGTGCGCAAGACACACAAGCAGATTGTTTGCCGTCCGGCTGTCCGTATCGTCGCGGAGAAGCTCCGCTATCATCTCGGATGTTACGCTTTCTGAAGCGTCCTTATACACGGGCGCGAAGTTGAGCCGCCTTTTCTCCCAGGCCGCTTTTGCCAATTGCTCTGTGTTTATGCCGCGAAGCCGTATGAGCTTACAGCACATATCCTCGTCAAATCCGTTCGATATGACCTCGGCAGTCTTTGCCGCGAGCTCCTCGCCGCTCAGCGCGAGTATCTCCTTTTCCTCGTTTTCCGTTCGGCATTTAGCGCACAGCCCGTTATACCGAATTATTCTTCCGCACTGCGGACATTGATTTGTCATAATTTTTCTCCCTTCAGAATACACCGCCCGTATCTGAATTTCCCGTGAGCGGCCCAGGCGCGCTGCCGGAGTATGAGCATCGGATTGGGAACCACCTTTAACAACATTAGTCAGGCAGTCTTCCCTGCCGGACTTAAACATAATAGGTACTACCCTCTCTAATTGGTTTAGGTATATTATATCACATTTTGCCAAAAAAAGCAAGCGCAGAAAAAAACTGCAAAAAAGTTATTTCCATTAACAATGCACAAAGAACACAATTTTCTACACAATAATCATTTTGCACAAAAACGCGATATTTGCAAAGATATTACGCATCGTTTGTACACAAATATGCTATAAAACCGCATAGCAATGCGGTTTTAAAATTTTGAACAAATTGACAAGTTGCCTCGCTTGTGATGTAATAAAAAACGGAAAGGAGTGGTACAAAATGGCACTAAGTGAAGAAGCAAAAGCGGCGAAACGAGAGTACTCTCATGCTCAATTATTTCTTTCCCATGATCTCACTGCTTAAACGTCTGATTTCGGGAGCGATCTTCTCGCGCTGTTTTTTGGTTATCGACTTGTAAATCGGGAATGTTATGCAGCAGCCGAAGATTCCCAGCAGTCCGGCGACTATTCCGATTACGAAATAATTGTCAGCCCAGAGCATTGTGCAGCACATTCCCACGCCGAGCAGAAGCGCAGAGATAGTGCCGATCGTGATCGCAATGCCGCGTCCCGCCGTTGCAGCGCTTGCGTCGAGCTTGCGAAGTCTTTCCATATTGCTTTCCTGTACGGTCTGAGGTGTGTATCTCTTCAAGATTTTCTCCGCCTCATTGCTGTCCTTTGCCGAATAAGTGTAATTGAATTCCTGTGCCATAATAAATTCCTCCTTAAAACTTTTGGGTGGTTTGCCTTTGTTGTGTATATTATAACTACCGGATGTTAAAAAGTTGTTTAAGTTTTATTAAAAAAATTAAATTTTCAAATATCCTTTATTTTTTATCCGTACCTATTCCGCGCAGCTCATTTGACAGCTCAATAATTTGCGGAGCAATGCGTTTCTTTTCCTTTTCGGTAATAATTTTGAACAACGGATAAGCAATCCCCGCAACGATAAGCCCGATAACGCCGAGAATGATCCTGATAACAAAATACCCCTTGAATTCCATGATCAGTGACATTCCGCCGCCCAACATCAGCGTGCCGATAATGCCGACGGAGATCGACACGGCACGTCCTTTTTTGGTAACGCTTCGGTCAAGTCTGCGCAGCTTTTCAAGCGTCGATTCCTCTTGCGGAATATACTTTTTGAGGATTTATTCCGCTTCCTTTGCTTCCTCTGCCGAGTACCTGTAAGTAAATTTTTCTCCCATTTTAATTAACCTCGCTTTTATTGTCCTGTAATTTTTTCAGCTTAACGCAGGAATTTATTATCATAAACACCGCAATGCCAAAAGTCGCCGCGCATACGGCTGCGCCCGTAATAGTGTTTGCGATTTGTCGGAATTCCGCTTCGTTCTCGCCGCCAAACTCAGCTATCATAGAGGTTTGCAGTGAGAACAGCGACATCATTGCCGCCTCGAAATTCAGCGCCTTTGACGCGGACAAGATCGGACTTTTAATTTTGTGAAATTTTACAAGGTTTCTTACCGCAATAATGAACGCGTAGAACGTGTAAATCGCCGACAGGTAAATGATAAAGCCCGGATATTCCGAGTGTTCGTTATCACGTATCATCAGAAAAGTCATTCCCGTCATCGCTATATTTATCAGAAACGTTAAAATTCCGCATATGCGGTATCTTCGGTATTCAAGAAATAATTTGTCGTTCTCGCCAATGTTTTTTAATTTTCTGCTTCTATGCACCAAAATCAGCCTTACAATGCCGAAAAAGAAATAATACGCCGACACGGAATACAGCCACGCAGAGTTGTAATAAATCGCGGTAATTGTCTTGAAAACAGCGTACAGCGTGCTCATTGCAAGCCCTTGATAATGACACGGTTCCTTTGAACATCATATCATTAAGGAACATTTGCGTAAATTTATTGCTTTGCAGAAATTTATAAATTTTGCTGCCGTAAACTGCTTTTTTTACAGCATGAAACGCGGGTTTTACTCTCAACACAAAAATAGCAAGACCATACGCCGATAAACCGTAAGCAGCGTATTTAAGCGCGTCCGGCATATTTTCCGAACTGAGTGCGAATGCCACAAACGTCATCGAAATAACGAAAATAATTATTGTCGGAACAGGCGGCAAAAACAGTATTTTTTTAATTGCCGCCCAAAGCTTCTCTTTTACAGCGTGAGCTTCCGCGTCCATTATGACGTTTCCATCCGTCAGCATTTTGGTCATTGATATTTTTGCCCGCCGCAGCAAAGCGTTTATGCGCAGATATAATTCCTCGAATTCAAAGGGCTTTACAAGATAATCGTCAACACCTGCTCTAAAACCGCGCGACTTGGACTCCATATCGTCAAGCCCTGTCATAAATAAGATCGGGATCTCTTTGTTTGTGCTGCGGACGTTTTCGGCAAATTCAAACCCGTCCACCTCTTCCATCATTATATCGGAAACTATCAGATCAAACTTTTTCTTCATACAGTTTATCGTAAGCGTCGTCGGCGCTAAGGCAGCCCGTCATTTCAAAGCACTTTCTTATCAGAAATTTGCACACCGCATTATTAAGCTGTTTAAAAACCTTTTTAACATCGGTCTGCTATATTTGAATAAAAAGGGGGGAATCACGATGAAAAAACCTGTCGTTATTTTAAGCATTATAGGAGGAGTGCTTGCGATTGCCGCAACTATTCTTGCAGTAATCTTGAAGAATTCAAAAATATAAAACACGGAGGACAATTATGAACGCGATCGAAATAAGTGATAGTTCAAAATCCTTTTGCGGGCTTTACGCAGTCGATCGCCTTAATATGACCGTTCCGCAGGGTGCAATCTACGGTTTTATCGGCAGGGACGGAAGCGGAAAATGAGAATTATGTGGGAAACACTCAGCGTTACAAGTGCCTCGGGAACGGTTGGACGGTCGACGTTATTGCT
>CAJTTH010000017.1 GCA_910579125.1 uncultured Oscillospiraceae bacterium
GAATTTAATAATATTCATTGTAGCACCTCTTACTTTGTCACATTAGCGGAATCAACCCAACCATAAACGCCCTTGCCGTCCTCGCTTATGAGGTGGAGCGGGTGTTTTGCTCCGCTGCTTGTTACCGTTACTTTGCAACGGCTCGCGTTTCGTGTGGCGCTTGCTTTTGCCGCACTCGCGGACGCGTACACGCTGCCGCCCTTAAATTGCACAATATCACCGACTTTAATTGCGCTTGCCGCTCCGCTTACTGCGGGCGTTATTCCTGCGCCCTCAATGTCTGAAGCGTTCACCCAACCGTAAACGCCTTTGCCGTCCTTGCTGATAAGGTGATATTTGTGTGTTCCCTTGTTGTATATGTTGCTTACCTTGCAACGGCTCGCGCCCTTTGTCGCGGTTGCGTTCTTTGCCGTGGAGCTTACATAAACGCTTCCGCCCTTAAACTGCACAATGTCGCCGATTCGGATATTGCCCGAAGTGTTTACGTCCTGCTCGGGTGCGGCAGGGGCTGTACCGTTATATTTCAGCGTTCCAAGCCCGAGAACCGCCACGGGGTCAAGCAAATCACCCTTATAATAAATATCGGGTTTTTTGTCGTAATTGTCAATAAGTGTAAAATGCAGATGTGCGCCCGTTGAATGTCCTGTGCTACCAACGTTGCCGATCAACTGCCCCTTTTTGACGCTCTGCCCTACTTTGACAGGCGCGGGCGCTATCATATGCGCGTAAACCGTTGCTTTGCCGTCTGCGTGGCGCAATATGACGCGATTTCCGAACCCGTCATTGTTCTTTGCCACGGAATCCGTGTTGATTACAACCCCGTCCGCGGCGGCGTAAATCGGCGTATTTGCCGCCGCCGCAATATCAACGCCATTGTGCCAACCACTGCTCCACAAATTGCCCTTTTCCTTGAAAACCGCTGTAATTGAAGCGTTCTTTGTTCCTACCAAGTCACTTAACTTTGAATAGGTAACGGCGGAGGTTATGCCAACCCCAAGCCGCTTGTTTACCTCGCTCGCAATATAGGGGAATTTGCTTGAAAGATACGGCCCCGGGCAACCCGTGGCGGCAAAATATTTGTGCATTGTTAAATTGCCGCTTTTATCGCCCGTGAAATTCAGCTTATCAATGCCGTTTCGCTTGCAGATGTCAACGCAAAGTTTTATTGTCGCTTCAAGTGCCGCGTCGCTAACGTGCCAATCGGGATCGCCGCTGTCGTTCGCAACCTCGATCGTTATGACCGGTATTAGTGACACTCTTGCACCACGCATTATTGCCGAAATTGGTGATGTTCGCCGTTTTAAGAACAAGATTCTTTAATTGCCTATACACTGGCAACATTCTTAATGGAGCAGCAAACACCAATTCAGGAGATTGCGAATGTTTTGGGTCACCAAAACACGGAATCAACACCGATATACCTAAAAAGCAGCCTTAAGCTGCTGAGCGAATGCGCACTTGATCCGGAGGTGGAGTAAATGAAGTATACATCTCTGTTTGCGCCGTATATTATCGGGTTAATAGAGGAAAAACGGTCATTGGGTTACAAGTACGATTCTCAACCTAATATACTTCGCCGTTTTGACTCGTTTTGCTCGGAACGTTATCCTGATGAAGATATTTTATCACGTGAAATTGTATTGGATTGGGCAGCTAAACGTCCGGGCGAACATCCCGGTACTTTGCAGCAGCGAATTACTCCGGTCAAGGAACTGGCAAAATACATGATCAGACTGGGGCAGGAAGCGTTTATATTACCAAAAGGATTTACGCCGCGAATTCCGAGGTATATACCTCATATTTACTCAAATTACGAATTGAAACGGATATTTACGCAGACCGACCAATGTCGGTTTTGTCAGTTGATGCTGGTATCTCTCACGGCGGACGAGGCAAAGGAACTATGCGATTTATGCATCAGGGATATACGGCTTAAACATCCAGCGATCGTTACTTTAACCGGAAAGGGGCGCAAAACACGACATGTGCTGCTTTTTGGAAACACAGTAGAGCTTCTGCGCCTTTATATGCGGGAGCACAAATTATTTTTTAACGCAAACCCAAATGCTCCGTTTTTTTTAACCAAAGACACACAAAACTTACTAGCGGCGGTGTCAGTCATATCCTTCAAAAATATGCCGCATTGGCTTCAAAAAAATGTCCGGATATGCCGGATTCGGTTACGCCACACATGATCAGACATTCAAAAGCAATGCATCTGTATCAGACCGGAGTCAATCTTGTATATATACGTGATATTCTCGGTCATGTTGATATTTCTACTACGGACATATACGCTCGTGCCGATACCGAGTCAAAACGAAAGGAAATGGAGCGTGCTTTTCCGGATATCACTCCAAGTGATCTGCCAGAGTGGAATCGTGATGAAAATTTGCTTGAGTTTTTGAATAGCTTGTAATTTTTTCAATTTATTATGCTTAGTCTTTTCACCGCAAGGCTCCTTTCCTTGCGGTGTTTTTTCTCTTCACTGTGCATTTTTAAGGACTGTACATTAGGAGGTATCCTATCGCCGTTACTGGCGAATATCGTGCTTAATGAGTTGGATTGGTGGATAAGCAGCTAATGGGAAACAATGCCGACATACAATAGATATTGTCAGCGTGTAAATTATAGCGGTACGCCAAACGTAGGTCATATTTATAGAGCCTTACGAACAAGCGGATTGAAAGAGATATTTATTGTGAGATATGCAGATGATTTTAAAATATTATGTCGGAAACGGAGTGACGCAGACAAGACTTTCATTGCGGTCAAGCAATGGCTGAAAAACAGGTTATCGCTGGAAATCAGCGAGGAAAAAATTAAAGGTTGTTAATCTCAAAAAGCAGTATTCAGAATTTTTAGGGTTTAAATTAAAAGCAGTTTGGAATGGGGTAAGTTTGTTGTAAGGTTGCATATGTCCGACAAAGCCGTGAAGCGAGAGACTTAAAAACTGAAAGAGCAGATTAAGAGCCTGTTTAGTATCTTTACAATATTGCCAAAAAGGAGTATAGTGTAAGCAGAGAAGGCGGTGAAAAATGAGAAAGAATTATCCAAGCGATATAAAAAGAGAACAGTTTGAGAAAATACGGGAAGACATTGAGGGAGCGACCAAGCAAACGCGTCCAAAGAAGTATGATACATACGACATATTGTGCTATACTGTACATGAAGAGCAATTCCACACGATTATCCCAATTGGCAGAATATACACTATCACTACTACAAATGGACAAAACCCGATAATGAAGGGATCAGTCTGCTTGATCGTATTTTGCGGAAATTAGAGCGTTAATGTGAACACGCTCTAGTTATTTCCGATTACTGAGTAAGGATTGAGTATTACAAAACCAATCATTTTCTCATCATTCAAAGTGAAATATACTTTTCTCTCGGGTTCAGTAAAGTAAGCATTAAAATACCCATAGTGGTAATTACCTTGATTATCCATTTCATCTGGATAGTATGATGTCATTTCATATAAATATTTTTGATTTATATTCCAAAAAAGTTCTTTATCTTCTTCTCTAACAATCTGCAATTTAGAGCGTGTTCACATTAACGCTCAACGCCCGTCTTTCGGCGAATTTTGCGCCTTTCTTCGTTAAAAATTCTTGAAGTACATACAGTACGTCTGCGAATTTTCGCCTCGAAATGCGCAAAATTCGCTTCGAAATCCGGACATTTCGGTTAATGTGAACACGCTCTAATAATAATCCAGCCTCCTCAACTTAGCAAGTAATCTTGAAACACCTAAAAATTCCGCCAACTTAACTACTATATCTGATGATGGAGCAGAGCCGTTTTTCCAATGTGAGGATTTGAAAATACCGGTGGATATTGCTTGCGTTTCCGTATTCTCTCGGTACTGCTTTCCATTGGCGCCCTGTTCTCAGAACGTAAAATATGCCCTCAAATATCCTTCTCGTATCCGGCGGTTTCCTTCCGCCTCCGTGTTTCCTTTTGTACTCCTTGTTCGAGTCGCGCTCATATACCGGTATATTGTCCTTTATCGTTTATCGGAACTCATCTGTTATTGTCCATGATTTATAGCTTTTCTCCATTTTTATCACCCTTTATATTTATCGGCTGATATTTGAAAATCTTTATTTTTGGATAGACTCTAAATCGGCGCATCATGTAATATGCGCCGATTTGTTGTCCTATTCGATTTTTTGATTTCTCCGTTAAGGAAACCGCCCTGTATTTTTAACCGAACAGCACGTCCATAAGCCACACATGAGCGGTGTCCAGTGCCTCGTAAAAGCCTATATAATCGCCCTTGCGAGCCTTTGCAACGTCCGCGGGATTTTTCGGGAGGAGCTGAACCATGATCTTGTTGGGTACCTCCTCATCCGCAATCTTCTTCGTATCCTTGATAGTGAGCCTTGCCGCGAAAGCGTCGCCCGCGCTGCCGTAGAATATAGTGTTTCCGCTGCGGATAAGGGGAAATCCTCTGTAAAATAAAAGCTTGTTATCTGCCATTGTATACCTCCGTTCAATAGCCTGTATCGGGGAACCGCGCCAAGCCACAGGCCGCTTAAGCGCATTTTTTCGGCTTACCAATCGTAATTGACCGTACCGCCGTTCAGCAGCGAATTAACGTTTTCGGTGAGTCTCGAAATGAAGATTTCGCGTATTTTGAATACGGTCATGCCGTTAAGGTTGATGATATATTTTCTGCCGTCGTCGGGAATAAACTCCAGCACATCCTCTTTCGTTCCATAGGTATCGACGTATTGATCCATGTATCGGAACTTGACCGTCACCTCCGGCGCTTTGTCCGTCTGCTCGGTGTACATTTCTTCGCCAATGGAGCTTATAAGCTGCTGATATAGCTTCTTGAACTCCGAGCCGTTCACCTCGTCCGAGCCGTGATAGAACTTCTTGTTTTCGCCGTCAATGTCAAACCTGAACTCGCCGTCGGGAGTGGTTACCGTAATGCTCTCGACCGTGTAAATATACGGCGAGATCGGACGCTTGGAAATAATATCCGAAACGTTGAACGTATACCACGGCGCGCTCTCTTTTGCAAGCGAATAAATACCGGGAACTCCCTCAATGACCGCGTAATAACCCGTAACGTTGGCAAGCGTCGGAGCGCTCTCCGTGCCGCTTTCGTCCGTTTCCTCAACTATCTCGTTACCAAGCAGAAGCGTGTACAGTTGTCCGTCATACTTGAACGTCATACGCAGGAACGGGTCGTCAAGACCGCAGGCTTTCATATTTTCCTCGGTTTGCTCAAGATATTCACACGCGCTCATCGTCAGACCGTACATCGCGTTGCAGACGCTCTTGCCCGTCGTCACGTCAATCTCGGCAGTCATTGGTTTTATAAAACGGTGTGTGTTGAACGTGGAGATAACGCTGTCCTCTTTCTCCGCATCCTCGGCAACGTCAAACATAAAGCGTATCTCAACCTCTTCGTCAAGATCCTTGCGCTGTATTTTGAGATAATCAAGCTCGTTTGAGCCGTCGGTTCTGTAGCCGTCCGTCATTATCAGGTTCGCGTAACGGTTGACAGCGGTATACGCCCCCGAAACGCTGTAATAGTTTACGAGGTAAACTGTATTGCTCCCCTCGGTGCGGCAGTACGCCGTCGAGGTGTTTGCGGGGTTTTGTATGCCGAAATTCAGCTTGATAACGCTGCCGTCCTCAAAACTCACCTCCGCAGTAGCCAAGGGACTTTCCAGACCGTACTTGCCCATGTCCTCGGCGTTTTCTTCGACAATGCTTCTTGCGGGGAGATTGGACAGGTTATTCATCAGATTGCGGACGTTAGTGTCGCTTTGCGGAACGTCCTTAAGATCGGCGCTCGTCCAGTAGTATTCGTCCTTTGAGGTGACCTTGCCCTCACTGTCGGTCGACGAGACAACGCGCTTTTGCCGCTCAAACGTGAACGTGCCGTTTTCATTGTTCACCGTCAATTTGAGAACGCTGTCGGTGTGCTGCCCCGTAATGTCGATAGTTTCCTCGGACGTTACCGAGGAATCGGACGGGGAGCTTGCCGCGTTATCACCGGGAGCGGTGAGCATTAAGGTCATCATCACAACACCGAGCACCAGAAGCACTCCCGCCGCAATAATAACGGATATTACCGATTTTGATAGCTTCATTATCTATGCCTCCTGCGCACCCAGATAACTATTCCGAGCACGATGACCAGCACGGGAATAACGATACAAAGCACTATCGCAAGTACGTTCGCGGTCGCGGCGTTCATCTCGAACGTCACGTTTGAGAACGTTTTTGCCTTGATTGTGATGCCGTCGTCCTTGCCGCTGATCGTATTGAAAATTCCGAGGAAAAACTCGGGATTATTCGCGTTGTTATAGGACAAAAAGCTCGCGCCTGAAAGCTGATCCGAGCCGACTACGCAAAGTCTGCTCCGCATTCCGTCCGTGTGGACGCGCGACGACATAACCACCTCGTTGTACGTTCCGCTCTCGGCGGTCTCCATGCTGAACTGCTCGTCCTCTCCACTGTCAAGCGGATACAAAAACGCCTTGTCGTAGGTCGTCATAAGCACCTCGCGCTCGTTGGAGCTTCTGTCGAGAACGTATACGGGGCGCAGATCCGCGCCGAGCGTATACAGCGTCGAATTGAGAACGTCCTTGGTGTAATCGGTATCGCTTATCTGCTGCAAATGCGCAAACAAAGTCATGCTGCTTATAAGGTAATTCGCGTTTGTCTGCCCGACCTCGTCATACCCTACCGAAACGCCCCAGTCGTTCAAAAAGCTCTCGATATTGGGTGTCTCTGGCTGGGATATCGACGCAAAGTAGAATACGTTTTTGCCGAATGCGCCGCCGTTGTCGAGATACTTGTCGAGCTTTGCGATCTGCGAAGCGTCGGGGTCGATAGAGGGCGCGTACATAATTACAAAGTCGATATCGGGATCGATGGCGTCGGTGGTCGTGAGGTTCAGCGTCTCGATATCATAGCCGTTCTTGGAAAGCAGATTTTGCAGCGCGGTGCTGTCGCTCTCGTTGTAGCCCTCGGTAAACGCCACTCTCACGACGTCCTCGTTCGCGACAGCGAGCATTGCCGAAACCGCCTCCTGCTCAATGTTTGAGCTTTCAACAACGTACTGTCCGTAGGTCTGCAAATAACTCTGGTTGAAATTAAAATACTCATACGGCGACAAAACCTTGTGCCGTCCCGTCTTTTCGCATTCGACGACAATATAGTTCGCCGCGAGCGTCTCGCCCTTGAACTGCGAGGTATAGGTCGGGTTCTGGTCGATGTCAAGATAGTTCACCTTGACATGACCGCCCGTCATTTCCATTCTCTTCAATATCTCGTTGACCTGCTTGTACGGCGAGCTTTGCTCCTCAAACGCCTTTTCGGTGCGAAGAACGGTAAGCGTAATGTCGGTGTTCAGCGTATCCGAAAGATACTTCTCAGTCGTTTCGTCAAGCGTGTACAGCCCCGAACCCGTAAGGTCGGCGGCGGTGTCAAAGCGCTCCGCGACAAGCCCGACGATAACGTTTACCACAACAACCGCCGCAATAAACACGACGGTCAGCACAATGGAAAGCGAACCGTGCTTAAAACTGCGCACGTTGAATTTGCGTTTGCGCTTTTCGGGCTTGACCGTCTTGTTCCCGTCCTTTTTTTCGTCGGTTTCATTGACTGCCGTTTCGGCTGTTTCCTTTACGGTCTCGGTTATTTCCTCGGAAACGTCATTTTCGGGAGTTTTCTTCTTACTCAATCAAAGCACCTCCCTCAGCTCCAACGGCGGCGCTCAATAAACCGCATTGTCAGAAAATTAAATATAACGATAAGGCTTACGAAAAACAAAACGTTCTTCAAGCTGAATATCCCGTATGTGAACTCGCTGTACTTATAGAACACCGAGAGCGAATTTATCACGCCGCGCACGGTCTCATTGGGAATGTAATTCGAGATTATGTCGAAAAGACACAGCACGATATTCGCGCCAATGCTGCCGATCGCGGCTATCATCTGGTTCTCGGTGAGGTTGGAGATGAATATGCCGACCGAAATAAACACTCCGCCCATAAGGATTATTCCCACGAAATTCCCCCAGAACGTCGCCCACGCGAACTCGCTGCCCGAGTTTGCGACCGCCGCGGACATAAAGACCGCGTAGATCAGCAGTATCAGCACCGCGCAGAAGAACACAAAGAACGCCGCAAGAAACTTGCCCATTACCAATCCGAACAGGCTTACGGGACTTGTCAGCGTGAGCTGATCGGTTTTCTGACGCTTATCGTCCGCCATTGTACGCATGGTGAGCACGGGGATAAGTATCATCATTATAAAGAACATCAGCGTAAACACGCCCGATACCTCCGCCGAGCCGGTTGCCAGACAGTTGATCCACAAAAACAGCCCCGAAAAGCCGTAGAACACCGCCAGAAACACATATCCGAGCGGCGACGTAAAATACGACGAAATTTCGCGTTTCATTATTGCGGGCATTATTTCGCACCTCCCGTTCCGATATTTTCAACATTCCCGTAAAAGTCGCCGGTCGTGAGCTTAAGGAATATCTCCTCGAGCGTCAACTCGCTGCTCCTCATAAGCAGTATCGGGTAATTTCTCGCCGCCATACGCTTAAAAACCTCGCGGCGCACGTCCGCGCCCTCTTTTGCGTTCAGCTCATACTCGAACACGTTTTTCTCGACCTCACGGTTCATGTGCACCTCAACCATATCGGGAATTTGCTTTAACAGCGCCTGAACCTCCTTGTTTGCGCCCTCGATCTGTACCGTCAGCTTGTGGTCGGCGGAGAGATTGTGCGAGAGGTTCTCGGTCGTATCATTAGCGACGAGCTTTCCCTTATCAATAACGATAATTCGGTCGCACACCGCCTGTACCTCCGACAGAATATGCGACGACAGTATAACCGTGTGGTTCTTGCCGAGCTTCTTTATCAGCGTGCGTATCTCGATTATCTGCTTCGGGTCAAGTCCGACCGTCGGCTCATCGAGAATAAGCGTGCTCGGATTTCCGACCAGTGCCTGCGCCACGCCCACTCTCTGCCGATAACCCTTTGACAGGTTGCGGATAACGCGCTTCTGCACGTCCGTTATCTTCACCAGCGAGCAAATTTCGTTAAGATGCGAACGCCGCGGCAGTCTGCACTTTTTCAGCTCGTACACGAAATTCAGGTACTCGCTGACCGTCATATCCAGATACAGCGGCGGCTGCTCGGGAAGATACCCGATATTCTTCTTTGCGCCGACGGGATCCTCCAGCACATCGATACCGTTTATCAGTGCCTCTCCGCCCGACGACGACAGATACCCAGTCAGCATATTCATTGTCGTCGACTTTCCCGCGCCGTTCGGACCCAGAAAGCCCAGAATTTCGCTCTCGTTGGCGGTGAAACTGATATTATCTACGGCGAGTTTACTGCCGTAGCTTTTACTGAGATTTTTTACTTCAATCATGATTTAAAAGTCAAAAGCTCGCACCGGTCGCGCTGCGCGCACCCTAGCCAACGGCAACTCCTCCGTTCGCTTCGCTCTCTTCGTCGTCACCGTTGCTTGCGACTTTTGACCACTTCACCCCTTTTTGTTGACTTTGGCTTTTGTTTTATCCCCTGTTTGTCGATAATTGTCGGGCGCGCCTTTGCTGCGTGATTAAAACACCCACTATAACATTATAAACCGTCACCGTGAAAGTTAAGTGAACTGCGTATGAAAATTATTGCGAGGACAAAAGCTCAATACCTTTTCCGATACGCGCGAGAGAATCCTCCTTGCCGAGAATAACGGCAAGCTCGATTCCTCCGCCGGGTGTAAACTGCTTGCCCGACAGCGCCACGCGCAGCGGGAACAGTATAACGCCGTTCTTCACGCCCTCCGCCTCAATCAGCTTGAACAGCGCATCGTGAACGTTCTCCTGTGTGAAATCCTCCACGCTCTCCAGCACGGGCAGTATCTTTTTCAGCGCGTCGAGCGAGGTCTCCGCGTTGGTTTTCATCTTCTTGTTGTTGTACAGCTCGAGCGAATAGTCGGGCAGTTTATCAATAAAGTCCACCTGCTCGGGGATATCCGTAAACAGCTCCGCGCGCGGCTGCAATACGCTGCACAGCAGGTCGAGGTCAACGTCGCCGCGCTTGCAGGTCTGACGGATATACGGCTTTGCAATCTCCGCGAACTTCTCCGGCGGCAGATTGCGTACATAATGCGCGTTTATCGCCTTGAGCTTCAGCGGATCGAAAATCGAGGGCGACTTGGAAATACCCGAAATATCGAAATTCTCTATCATCTCGTCGAGCGAAAATATCTCGTTCTCGCCCTTGGGCGCCCACCCGAGCAGCAGAATGTAGTTCAGCACCGCCTCGGTCATATAGCCCTTTTCCATGAGGTCTTGGAACGAAGCGTCGCCGTCGCGCTTTGCGAGCTTGTGCTGCGCGTCCTTCATGATATGCTCGACGTGGATATACATCGGCGGCTCCCACCCGAACGCCTCGTACAACAGATTGTACTTGGGCGTGGAGGAAAGATACTCGTTTCCGCGCACGACGTGCGTTATCTTCATCGTGTGGTCGTCCACGACGTTCGCGAAGTTGTAGGTTGGCATACCGTCCGTTTTCAGCAGTATCTGATCGTCCAGAATGGAGTTTTCAACGGTGATATCGCCGTAGATCTCGTCGTGGAACGTCATCGAGCCCTCCTCGGGGATAGCCTGACGGATAACGTAGGGCACGCCCTCCGCGAGGTTCTTGTCGATCTCCTCTTGTGAAAGGTGACGGCAGTGGCGGTCGTACATCGGCATTATATTGCTCGCCTTCTGCACCGCCGCAAGCTCCTCAAGACGCTCCTTAGTGCAGAAGCAGTAGTACGCCTTGCCCTTTTTCACCAGTTCCTCGGCGTAGTCCTTGAACATACCCATACGCTCGCTCTGAACGTAAGGACCGTAGTCGCCGCCCACATCGGGACCCTCGTCCCAGTTCAGCCCGCAGTCGCGCAGAGTCTTGTAGATAACGTCCACAGCGCCCTCAACATAGCGCTCCCGGTCGGTGTCCTCGATACGCAGGATAAACTTTCCGCCGCTCTTCTTGGCGATAAGATACGTATACAGTGCCGTTCTGAGGTTGCCGATATGCATATAGCCCGTAGGACTGGGCGCAAATCGTGTTCTAACTTCCATTATTTTCCATTCCTCTCGATCTTATTTATTTCCGCGATGTCTCTTGCGATCTGTTCTTTCAGCTCGTCAAGACCCGCGAATTTGCGCTCGGGGCGCAGAAATTTCACCAGCGAGACGGCGATCTTTTCACCGTACAGTTCTCCGCTGAAATTCAAAATATGTGTTTCCATAACGGTTTCGCCGCCATCTGCAACGGTCGGTCGGATACCGATATTCGTAATGCCGCGATAGTTTCTGCCGCGTATGCTTACATAGCTTGCGTACACACCGAATCGCGGTATTACGTTGGTTTTGGGTATTATCTGGTTAATGGTCGGGAACGACAGCGTCCGCGCTATCCTGTTCCCCGAAACGACGGGCAGCCTGAATTGCAGCTCGTAGCCGAGCAGCCTGTTCGCCTGTTCGATAGCGCCGTTCCTGATAAGCTCTCGGATATGCGTGGAGCTTATCATCTCGCCGTCAAGGCACACGTCTTCGACTATCTGCACGGCAATACCGTATTTCGCGCCGATCTCCGTCAACCGTTCGGGAGTGCCGTAGCCGCCCAATCCGAAGCGGAAATTCCGTCCGCAGCACGCGAACCCCGCGTTAAGCCGCTTGTACAGCAGCTCGCGGACAAAATCCTCGTCGGTGAGCGTACAGACCTCGGCGAAATCGGGCGCACAGATATACTCCACGCCAATTTTCTCCAGCAGCTCGCACTTGTTCTCGAACGAGATGATGTCTTCGGGGCTGCGGAATTTAGGCAGCGTCGTATCGCAGTTGAACGTAAACACGGCGGGCTTCAGCTCACGCTGCGCCAACGCCGCGCCGATAACGCCGATATGTCCCAAGTGCAGTCCGTCAAAATACCCCAGCGCAGCCGCCGTCCTTTCGGCAGGCGGCGCGCCGTATGTTATATCAATCAATGTTACTTACCACCGTCAAAATCGTTTTACCGATATAAGCTCATCGGCAGTTATTTTCGCTATCCCGAGGAACTCCCCCGCATACACACGGAAAAAATCCCCCTCGGGAACGCCGCGCAGCCTGTTTGCGTCGAGCCGCACGCCGTTCAGATACAGCCGCTTCTGCTCCCCGTCAAGGTGAATTTCGGGATAATCCACGAATATGCTCTCGGTCGGCAGCAGCAGCCTTTCCAGCCCGTCAAGCGGCTTTTCCCTAAGCTCCGCGAGCGGATACGCTTCGTCGATACCGTAGCCGCACGCGCGCGTCCGCACAAGGCTCGTCATGACCGCGCCAGTGCCGAGCGCCGCGCCGATATCGTCCACCAGAGCGCGTATATACGTTCCCGACGAGCAGTCCACGTCGATAACACCGTCCGCGCCATCAAAATCGAGCAACTCCAACCGCGAAATCGTGATTTTCCTGGGCTGGCGCTCCACCTCGATACCCCGCCGTGCAAGGTCGCAGAGCTTCTGACCGTTCACCTTGAGCGCGGAATACATAGGCGGCACTTGTTCTATCTCGCCGCGGAAGCGCTCCAGAACGCCCCGTAAAGCGCTTTCGGAAATGTTCACCGCCCGCTGCTCCGAGCATTTCCCCCGGATATCCAAAGTGTCCGAGGTAAGCCCCAGACGAAAACCCGCGCGGTAGCTCTTGCCGCTGTCGGGCAGTATTGACACTGCCTTGGTCGCCGAACCGATAAACACGGGCAGCACGCCCGTCGCCATGGGGTCGAGCGTTCCGCCGTGACCGATCTTTTTCGTGTGACAGCAGCCGCGCATGACGGCTACAACGTCAAACGAGGTGAAGTCCTGCGGCTTATTCACTACAATAACACCGTTCATATAATGCCCGCCCTTTTTACAGCGCGGCTCGCCGCCTCGGCAATCTTTTCCTCGGCTTCTTCGATAGTGCCGCCATAGAACGAGCAGCCCGCGGCCCTTTCGTGACCGCCGCCGCCGAACTCCGCGCATATTTCCGCGACGTTTATGCGCTCGCTCGAACGCATACTCGCCTTGAACACGCCCTTTTTCTTCTCTTTCACGCAAATGCCGATATCCACGCCCTCGATCTGCCTGGGTATATTCGAGAGAGCGCCCACGTCGTCGCTGTCGATGTCGGGAATGCTCTCCACCAACGCCAGCGGCACGGAAACAAGCGCCACATGCCCCTCTGCGAAGTAGCGGATATTCTTCAGTACCTCCTGCTCGAGCCGAATGCGCCCTTGTGTTTTGAGGTCAAAGTTCACATAGTTTATCATCGCGAACTCCGCGCCGCAGCCTATCATCTCGGCGGCGATAATATGCGTCTGCACGGTTGTATTCGAGTATTTAAAGCACCCCGTATCGGTCGCCGTTCCCGTGTAGATACAGTTCGCAAGATCCCTGTCGAACGGCACGCCAAGCGCCTTTATCACCTCGTACACCAGCTCGCAAGCCGCTGCGTATTCGGGGCGGACGAGCGTCCGCTTCGCGTATTCGGTATTCGAGACGTGGTGGTCGATACACAACTCCGCCCTGTCGCCAAGCTCTTTCATCTCGCCGAGCAGTTTCGTGTCCGCAACGTCCACGCAGACGATAGTTGTCGGATCAAACTCCTGCTCCGCGACCACCTTAAACAGGTAATCGAAACGGTGAGGTATCTCCTCGGGGCAGACCGCACGCGCACGCTTTCCCATACGCTGTAACGCTCCGCAGAGCGCGTGACCGCACCCGAGCGTATCGCCGTCGGGGCTTGCGTGCATGAGTATCAGAAAATCGTCGTTCTCCCTCAAAAAGCCCGCCGCCTGTTCAACGTCAATCCTCATCGGCTTCTCCTCCGCTTTCCCCGTTGTCCTCAACGGGCTTCGGCAAATGCGCGATTATATCCTCGATATGCTCGCTGTATTCAAGCGAATTGTCCGCCTGAAAAATCAGTTCGGGTATCTTGCGCATACGGATACGCGCGGCGATCTGTTTCTTAAAATATCCCGCCGCAGCTTTCATACCCTCGACAGCCTTTGCGGTGCGCTCCTCGCCGCCCATACAAGCCACCCATACCTTGCAGTAGCTCATATCGTTCGTGACCTCGCAGCGCGTCACCGTCACAAACCCATCGGCAACACGCGGATCTTTTACGCCGCTCACCGCCGCCGAAAGCTCCCGACGGATATCCTCGCTGAGCCGTTTTATATTAAAATTAGCCATAAATCTCCTATCTTAAAGGCAAAAGCTCGCACCGCGCGGCTTTTGCGGTGTTTTGCGAAGCAAAACCTAATTGCTTTTAGGGCAATTCGAGCAAAAACGCAGAGGGTTTCGGCAAAGCCGAAACTTAGGCGACTTTTGCATGCGCAATTTACCGTATTGGCAGCCTTACTCTTGATATTCTTCCATTACATACGCCTCGAAAATGTCACCCTCCTTGATATCCGTGAACTTTTCAAGACTGATGCCGCACTCGTAGCCCGCCGCGACTTCCTTAACGGAGTCCTTAAAGCGCTGCAAGCCCGCAATATGGTCGTCGCCGACGATAATGCCGTCACGCACGATACGCACCTGACCGCTTCTGGAAACCTTACCGTCAAGCACATACGAACCCGCAACCTTTCCGACACCCGTAATATTGTAAACCTGGCGAACTTCCACGCGCCCGAGCTGAACCTCGCGGAATTTCGGCGCAAGCATACCCTTCATCGCCGCGGTAATATCCTCTATCGCGTCGTAGATAACGCGGTACAAACGCACCTCAACGCCGTTTTCCTTGGCGCTCTCCTCTGCGGACGGGTGCGGTCTTACGTTAAAGCCGACTATGATTGCGCCCGAAGCCATTGCGAGCATAACGTCACTCTCGCTTACCGCGCCTACGCCGCCGTGAATAACGCGCACACGAACCTCGTCGTTGGTGATCTTCTCAAGCGACTGCTTAACAGCCTCAACAGAGCCCTGAACGTCGCCCTTGACGATAATCGGCAGCTCCTTGACCTCGCCCTGCTCGATAGACGAGAACAGGTTGTCGAGCGTAACCTTCTGGTAGGATTTGAACTGCTCCTCCTTCGCCTCGTGCTTACGCTTTTCAACGAGTTCACGGGCGAGCTTTTCATCCTCGACCGCCGCGAACGTATCTCCTGCGGACGGAACCTCGGACAGACCCATGATCTCCACGGGAACTGCCGGACCCGCCTCAGTGACGGTCTTGCCCTTGTCGTCGCGCATTACGCGCACGCGCCCCACGGAAGTACCCGCAATAAGGATATCGCCCGTATGCAGCGTACCGTTCTGGACGAGCAGCGTCGCGATAGGTCCTCTGCTCTTATCAAGGCGAGCCTCGATAACCGCGCCCTTTGCAAGGCGGTCGGGATTAGCCTTAAGCTCCATAACATCCGCTGTCAAGCCGACCATTTCAAGCAGCGTATCCATACCCATACCCGTCTTTGCGGAAACGGGAACGCAGATAATATTGCCGCCCCAGTCCTCGCAGACGAGATCGTACTTGGTAAGCTCTTCCTTGACCTTTTCGGGATTAGCGCCCTCTTTATCCATTTTGTTCATAGCGACGATTATCTGAATGCCCGCCGCTTTTGCGTGGTTGATAGCCTCGACGGTCTGCGGCATAATGCCGTCGTCCGCCGCTACGACCAGAATTGCTATATCGGTTATCATAGCGCCGCGCGCTCTCATAGATGTGAATGCCTCATGACCAGGCGTATCGAGGAACGTAATATCACGGTCGCCGATATTAACACGGTATGCGCCGATATGCTGCGTAATGCCGCCCGCTTCTCCCGACTGAACGTTCGCGTGACGGATATAGTCGAGGATAGAGGTCTTGCCGTGGTCGACGTGACCCATTACGACAACGACAGGCGAACGCGGCTTCAGGCTCTCGGGCGCGTCCTCCGCGTCCTCGAACAGGCGCTCCTCGATTGTGATGATAACTTCCTTTTCGACCTTAGCGCCCAGCTCCTCGGCAACGACAGATGCGGTATCAAAGTCGATGGTCTCGTTGATATTCGCCATAACACCAAGGTTGAACAGCTTTTTAATGACCTCGGTCGCCGTGACCTTAAGGCGCGTCGCAAGCTCCCCGACAACGATCTCGTCGGGTATCTGCACCTTAAGCTGCTGCTTTCTCGCGCGCTCCAGCTCAAGCCGCTTGAGCTTCTGCGCCTCGGTCTCGCGCTGTTTGCCGTAGGGCTTGCCCTTCTGCTGCGACTTCTGATTGATCTTCTGCTTTGAACGGAAGTTGTCGTTGTTCATCTTTGACGCGGGCGCAATAGTCTCGTAGCGCTCGTTGTACTTATCAAGCTCAACATAGCTGCCGCGCGTATCGACGGTCTTTCTCACCTGCTCGCCGCGCTGAACAGCCTCGCCCTTGTGCTTCTGCATGGGCGGAGTGTTCACCTTTATCTTGCTCGAATCTATTACCGCCTTTGCCGCCGCGGGCTTCTGCTGGGGCTTGGGAGTACTTGCGTTATTATTACGCTCGCCGCGGTTGTTGTCACGCTGACGGTTATCGCGGTTATCCCTGTTGTCGCGATTATCACGCGGCTTGCCGTCGCGGTTATCACGGTTGAAGCCGTTCTTGTTGTCACGGTTGTCCCTGTTATCGCGATTGTCGCGGTTGGGACGGTTGTCCTTCTTGTCTCTGTTATCACGATTTTCGGAGCGGACGTTCTGCTTGGGATCGTTATTCTCCTGCGGTTTCTTATACTCGGGTACCGCGTCGGGCTTGACCTCGGACTTAACAGTCGGTTTGACTTCCGCTTTAACAGGCTCGG
Source organism: uncultured Oscillospiraceae bacterium (assembly GCA_910579125.1). Lineage (GTDB taxonomy): Bacteria > Bacillota > Clostridia > Oscillospirales > Ruminococcaceae > CAG-115. Next base: position 16,832 of record CAJTTH010000017.1, read on the forward strand.
GCTTCGTCTCAGCCTTGACCTCAGGCTTGCTCTCCTGCTTAACTTCGATCTTTACGGGTTCGGGCTTTACCTCTTCCTTAACCTCGGGCTTTGTTGTCTTTGCGGCCTTAACGGGCTTTTCAGCGGTCTCGGAAACCGTCTTTTCTTCCTTAACGGGAGCAGTATCGTCCTTTTTAGCTGCGGGCTTTTTCTTGGCGGACTTCTTCTCCGGCTCCGCGGGTTTCTCCGTCTTGATATCCTTTGTGGTGGCGAACGCTTTCATTACGTCGTCTACCGCGTGCTTTGCGGTGTATTTTTCGAGAACGTAGCCTACCTCGTCCGAGGTGAGAGAGCTTTGTCCTTTCCTCTGCGTATCGCTCGGGAACGCCTTATCGAGCACTTCGATAAGCTCGGATTTATCAACGCCCAGATCCTTGGCAACGTCCTGAAGTTTATATTTTATCTGTTTACTTGGCAATGTAAAATTCCTCCAAATCAAATCAATTATGTCAACTGTTTTTTGATTGAGCCGTACAGCCCCTCGTCGTTCACGAGCAGAACTCCGGCTCTTTTGCCGACCGCGTCCTTTACCTCGTCCATAACGAACGCGGCTTTTACGACCTCTTTGCCCTCCGCATCGGCGTGAAAGCGGACTTCCTTTTCCGTCTTCGCGGAAACATCGGCGGCTAAAACAACTCCGCCGAAGCCCTTGGCTTTCAGTTCACCGACAACGGCATCGAACCCGATAACGAGTTTTCCCGCACGTCTGCAAAGGCAAATTGTGGATAACGCGTTATTATTGATCTTCGGTCAGCTCCTTTGCAATAATATCGTATATTTCAGCGGAGATTTGGCACTTGAACGAACGCTCGAGCTTTCTGCCTTTTTTCGCAAGCTCCAGACACTTCGTGTCTTTGCAGATGTACGCACCTCTCCCCGATTTTTTTCCTGTCGGGTCAACGGAGACGTTTCCGTCCTTGTCGCGAACCACACGGACCGCACCCTTTTTTCCGATCATTTCACCGCACCCCACGCATTTGCGCAGCGGAACACGCTTTTCGGGCTTATTCTGCATGGCGGCTCCTTACTCCGCAGCCGCGCTTTCCGACGCGGTCTCTTCTGCGGGCTGAGCTGTTTCGGTTTCGGCAGTCTCCTCGGTTTCCTCCGGCTCGGGACGCACCTCAAGCGGCACCACGACAAAATCCTCAGGAGTTACCGTACTCTCCGACTTGATGTCGATCTTATAGCCCGTGAGCTTAGCCGCGAGCCATGCGTTCTGCCCCTTGTTGCCGATCGCCAGCGAAAGCTGATTGTCGGGAACTACCACCTTGCAGGAACGCTTGTCAGGATTGGGATTTGTAACGACGACCTTAAGCACATCCGCAGGCTTCAGCGCCTGCTGAATGAACTCCTCGGGAACGTCGCTGTACAGCACAACGTCCACCTTTTCGCCCTTAATCTCCTTAGTGACCGCGTTGATACGGCTCTTCTGCGGGCCTATGCACGCGCCCACCGCGTCAACGTTCGGATCGTTGCTGATGACCGCGATCTTGCTGCGGCTTCCGGGCGCGCGGCTGACCGCCTTTATCTCGACCGTGCCGTCGTATATTTCTGGGCATTCCAGCTCAAACAAGCGCTTTATCAGCCACTTGTCGATACGTGAGACCTTGAGGTACTGGTTTTTGTCGCCCTCCTTGTACTCCTTGGAAACTCCCGAAATGTAAACCTTTATCACCTGACCGACCTCTAGCGTCTCCCCGGGTATCTGCTCGCTTCTAGGGAGCATAACCTCGTTGCGGTTGATCTCGACGGTCGCGTGACCCGTTTTCGGCTCTATTCTCGTAACCGTCGCGGAAACCGCCTCGTTCTCGTACTGACCCCATATCTCGCTGAGGTGCTGACGTTCTGCGTTGGAGAAGCCCTGTTTAATAAGATCCTTTGCGTTCTTGGCGGCAATGCGCTTGAACGTTTTGGTATCTATCGGGCAGCGCACTCTGTCGCCGACCTGAAGTGACGGGTCTATCTTCCTCGCTTCCTCGAGAACTATCTCCTTTTCAGGCTCGTAAAGCGTATCCACGACCTCGATGACCTCTTTCATTATCGAAACGTCGAACCTGCGGTTTACAATGTCGATATCGACCTGTACGAAATCCTCTTCCTCATCGTCAAAATGAAGATTGGACTTGAGACTTTTCTCTATCGCATATTTTATTTTCTCCGCCAGTATCTCGCCGTCTATCCCCTTTTCCTCGGCAAGCAGGGCGAGATTTTCGTAGAAATCGCCGTAATCTTCCCCTTTTGTTGTCTTTCTTTTAGCCATTTTCCTATCCCTCCATCAGTTTATCAAAGTCGTCAAAATCGTCGAAATTTATTGCAGAAACCTCGGAAACGGGAATTTCCGCCGTTCCGAAATCTCCTTTAATCGTTAATTTTTCGCCGTCAAAGCCATCGATAACGCAGCGCACGTTTTTTGCACCCAAGCCCTCAACTTGCTTGTAGGTTTTCAGCTTCACGCGCTTCCCCACCGACAACGGGAGCTGCTCAATGCGCCGCACAGTGCGTTCCAGTCCCGCCGAGCCTATCTCAAGGTAATCTATCCTGTCGATGAAATCCTGCTTGTCGATCTCGGCGTTTATCAGCCCGTCGATTGAGGTGCAGTCGTCTATCGAAATTCCCTCCGGCTTGTCGATAAGTATCCGCAGATACCAGCACGCGCCCTCCTTGATGAAAACCACGTCCCACAGCGAATATCCGTGCTCCTCGACTATAGGTCGGACTACCCTCTCGGCAGCCGCCTCCACCGCGCCAAAGCCTTTAGCCAGCGCCATTTTTCCACCTCATTCCATACTATTAAACCTAAAGACCGGAGAATTATCTCCGGTCTTTGTCAACTATCATAGTATATTATACCACAGCAGCCGACAAAAATCAAGGGGTTTTTAAAAATTTTTCCTTATCAGTGGGCAATTCGTCCCCGTGCGGAGGGCGAACATGCTTTTTCATACTCTCCTCACACGCTCCGAATTTCCGATAATTCTCCCGCCCCTTGCGAAGCGTAAGCCCGTTATTAGCTCCCGACGGCACGTCAAGCAGCTCCTCGTCCGAAACCTCGTTATCAACGCGAACGCCCTTGATCTTGCCGCCGTTAATAACAAGATACGCGTCGTCCTCCCAGAAGCACACCGGACATATATCATAAGCGCAGCGCTCGTCCAAGGTCAGACAGCCGCAGCACGGACAGGCAATTTTTCCCATACGTTCCTCTCAAATCCAAAATCATACGAAAACCGCTCGAATTTCTCCGAGCGGCATAAAATATCGGTTAGCAAAGCAAATTAAACACCGAATCTCAGCGTGTTTACCTTAACGCCGGGACCCATAGTGGAAGAAACGGTGCAGCTCTTTATATACTGACCCTTTGCAGCTGCGGGCTTAGCCTTAGCTACCGCTTCCATAAGCGCGTTGAAGTTCTCCTCGAGCTTGGCAGTGCCGAAAGAAGCCTTGCCGATAGGGCAGTGGATAATGTTCGACTTGTCGAGACGGTACTCGATCTTACCGGCTTTTGCTTCCTGAACAGCCTTGCCCACGTCAGGAGTTACAGTACCCGCCTTGGGATTAGGCATTAAACCTCTCGGACCGAGAACCTTACCGAGACGTCCGACAACGCCCATCATATCGGGAGTAGCGATAACTACCTCGAAGTCCATCCAGCCACCCTGAATTTTAGCGACGGTCTCATTATCCGCGATATAATCAGCTCCGGCAGCTTGTGCGTCAGCCTCTTTCTCGGGCTTGCAGAAAACGAGCGTTCTTACGGTCTTGCCCGTGCCGTTGGGCAGAACTACCGCACCGCGAACCTGCTGGTCTGCGTGACGCGAGTCAACGCCCAAACGAATGTGCAGCTCAACGGTCTCGTCGAACTTAGCCTTAGCGGTCTTGCAAACGAGATCCAACGCCTCGCCGGATTCGTATACCTTTGTGGAATCTACGAGCTTTGCGCTCTCAACATACTTCTTTCCGTGTTTCATTTAATATCCTCCTTGTGGTCAAGCGGAAATAATCCTCCCACTGTATTATCAATCAACAACTTCTACGCCCATCGAACGGCAGGTACCCGCGATCATTGAGATAGCGGTGTCAATGTTAGCCGCGTTCAGGTCGGGCATCTTGGTCTCGGCGATCTCCTGAAGCTGCGCTTTGGTGATCTTCGCTACCTTGGTCTTGTTCGGAACGCCCGAGCCGCTCTCGATCTTGCAAGCCTTCTTTATCAGCACGCTTGCGGGCGGCGTCTTTGTAATGAACGTAAAACTTCTGTCTGCGTAAACCGTGATAACAACGGGGATAATAAGACCCGCCTTATCCTTGGTGCGCTCGTTGAATTCCTTTGTAAAGGACATAATATTAACGCCGTGCTGACCCAACGCGGGTCCTACGGGCGGCGCCGGCGTAGCTTTGCCGGCAGGTATCTGCAATTTGATAAATCCTACAACTTTCTGTGCCATGACAAAAAACCTCCATAAATAACTTTTGAACGATAATCAACGTCAAATCTTCTTCACCGACGACATATCGAGCGTTGTCGGTGTTATCTCTCCGAACATATTGTTCATCGCGACAACCAACGTCTTCTTTTCTTCGTCTATCGCAGTGATCTCGCCCTCGAAGCCCTCGAGCACGCCCTGCTTGATAGCGACCCTGTCGCCTATCTCGAAAGCGGCCGCGGCTTCTGTTCTGCCTTGCTCTAAAGCCCTCACTTCGTTTTCGCTCAGCGGGGTAGGCTTGCCCTCGGGACCTACAAATCCCGTAACGCCTCTGGTATTGCGGCAAATGTACCACGACTCGTTGGTTTCGACCATCTTCACAAACACATAGCTCGGGTAGATCTTCTCCTCGACCTCCTTGGTCTCGCCGTTTTCCTTTTCGACGATCTTGGTCACGGTCGGGATTGTCACGTCCTCGATAAGGTGCTGCAGATTTCTGTTTTCAACGAGCTTGGTAATGTCCGCTGCAACCTTATTCTCATAACCCGAATAAGTGTGCAGAATATACCATTTTGCTTCTGAGTCAGCCATATTTCACCCTCCAAATCAGTGGAACAGCAGTCCGTTGAGCAATCCGAAAAGCGAATCCATTCCGAAAATGAACAGCGCCGCCACTGCGCACATTACAAGCACGACAACGGTGTTATGCGTGGTCTCTTTCGGGGTAGGCCAGACGACCTTCTTGAACTCGGCTTTTGCGTCCTTGAAATACTTCACAATACCCTTTTTCTTCTTAGCGGGCTTCTTCTTGTCGTCCTTGGATTTCGACTTTTTATCCGAAGACTTGTCCGAAACCTTATCGGGAGAGTTCTTTTCAAGCTCTGAATCTTTAGCCATCTTGAATCCTCCCCGTTACTTGGTTTCTTTGTGAAGCGTGTGCTTTTTGCAGAATCTGCAGTACTTGTTCATTTCAATTCTGTCGGGATCGTTCTTCTTGTTCTTCATGGTGTTGTAGTTGCGCTGCTTACACTCTGAACACGCCAACGTAATTTTTACTCTCACTTTCGGCACCTCCTATTTTCTCGCCCTTTCCGGGCATTATTGCCTCCCTCGACGCGGAATTGCGATTTAATGCGGTCCGATTTTGCCGGTTAAAAAACGCAAAAAAATAGACCCCATTCGAGGTAATATCATTATACCACGTCCGTTTATTTTTGTCAAGTGCTTTTTGTAAATTTTTTCTGATTTTTCAAGGAAGTCCCCCTCGCACACGCAAGGGGGATAACCGTTATTTTGTATTACTATGACGGAGGGAACTTTTGTTATTCTGCGCGTGGCGGCAGCAGCCGCAGTGCGCGCAGTCTCCGCCGCATGAAGATTTTCCAGAACGCTTATCCTTGACGGCGTTTATGATTATCAGCGCGACGACCGCCAGCACTCCCGCGCCGACAAGTATCGAGCCTAAGTATTGCTGTACAAATTCAACCATAGTCCACCTCGTTAAACCTTGATCTTCCTATTTAGCCTGCCGCTCTCCTTGTGGGGTCTTGCGAGCATAAAGATGATGAACGCCAGAACCGCCAGCGCGAATATAAGCCCGATAACGTTCGCGCTTCCCGTAAACAGGCAGCCGAACTGATAAATCATCAGCGACACCGCATACGCGAAACCGCACTGATACCATATCGCGAACCACGTCCACTTTGCGCTGTTCATCTCGCGGCGGATTGCTCCGATAGCCGCAAAACAGGGCGCGCACAACAGATTAAACACAAGGAACGAATACCCCGCAAGTGCGGTCATAGCCGCGAAATCAAGCACTCCGAATACGCCGACTACCTCTTCCTTTGCCACCAGACCCATGATCGTAGCGACAGCGGCGGTAGGCTCGCCGAAACCGAGCGGCGCGAATATCGGGCAAATCGCCGCGCCGATCTTTCCGAGGATTGTATCCGCAAGCTCAAATTCTGTGCCGAAGCCGAATGCTCCGTCCGCCCAGCCGAACGAACTGCCCGCCCAGATGATTATCGAGGACAAAAGAATGATCGTGCCCGCTTTCTTTATGAACGACAGACCGCGCTCCCACATCGAACGCATTACGTTGCCGAACGTCGGCAGATGATACGCGGGAAGCTCCATTACGAACGGCGCGGGGTCGCCCGCGAACATTTTCGTCTTTTTCAGCATTATTCCCGAAACAACGATCGCCGCTATGCCGATAAAGTATGCCGAGGGCGCAACCCACCACGCTCCGCCGAACAGAGCCGCCGTGATGAGCGCGATTATAGGCAGCTTTGCGCCGCACGGGATAAACGTCGTCGTCATGATCGTCATACGGCGGTCGCGTTCGTTCTCAATAGTACGCGACGCCATAATTCCCGGAACGCCGCAGCCCGTGCCTATCAGCATGGGGATAAAGCTCTTTCCCGACAAACCGAAACGGCGGAATATTCTGTCCATAACAAACGCGATACGCGCCATATATCCGCAAGCCTCCAGAAAAGCCAAGAAAATGAACAACACCAGCATCTGCGGCACAAAGCCGAGAACCGCGCCCACGCCCGCGACAATACCGTCCAGAATAAGGCTCTTCAGCCACTCAACGCAATTTATGTTATCCAATCCCGCTTCTATGAGCACGGGTATACCCGGAACCCAAACGCCATAGTTCGCGGGGTCTATCTCTTCGCCGAGAGCCTCCATAGGCTCGTCAACCAATGCCGAGATGTCGAAGCCCTGTTCTGTCAGCTCCGCGCCGTAAAAACCGTATGCCTCGTCGAAATCCCCGAAGCTGCCGTCTTCGATAGCGCCCATAACGTCCCCCGCGCCGATAATTCCCGCGTCGACCGCTCTTTGAACCGTCGCGGCAACGTCATCGTTGAAAATGTTCTCGGCAGCAAAATCATCCTGAGCAGACGCATAATCGCTCGTACCGATTCCGAACAAATGCCAGCCGTCGCCGAACAGACCGTCGTTGGTCCAGTCGGTAAGCAGCGTTCCCACAGTAGTTACCGAAACATAGTACACAATGACCATAACCAACGCGAAGATCGGCAGCGCCAGCCAGCGGTTTGTGACCACTCTGTCTATCTTATCGGAGATCGTTTCCGTGCCCTTGTTCTTTTTCTTATAGCACTCCTTGATGACTTCCGCTATGTAAATATAGCGCTCATTTGTGATGATGCTCTCCGCGTCGTCGTCCATTTCGGTCTCGCACGCCTTGATATCCTCCTCGATATGTCTCATCGTATCGGCGGGAATATCGAGCATTTCGAGAATCTTGTCGTCGCGCTCGAATATCTTTATCGCGTACCAGCGCTGCTGCTCCGCGGGCTTGTCGTGCAGAAAAGCCTCCTCGATATGCGCCAGAGCGTGCTCCACGCTGCCGCAGAAGCTGTGCTGCGGAACAAACGGCTTCGCGGACTGCGCCGCCTCGACCGCCATTTTCGCCGCCTCGAAGATGCCCGTGCCTTTCAGCGCCGAGATTTCGCAGACCTTGCAGCCGAGCCGCGCTGACAATTGCTCAAGGTTAATCTTATCCCCGTTCTTGTTGACGACGTCCATCATATTTATTGCCGCAACCATAGGTATACCCAGCTCCGCGAGCTGCGTCGTAAGGTACAGATTGCGCTCGAGGTTCGTGCCGTCGATGATATTCAGTATCGCGTCGGGACGCTCGTTTATGAGGTAATTTCTCGCGACAACCTCCTCGAGCGTGTACGGCGAGAGCGAATAAATTCCCGGCAAGTCCGTGATCGTAACCTCCTTGTCGCCTTTAAGTCTGCCCTCTTTCTTTTCAACGGTAACTCCCGGCCAGTTCCCGACGAATTGATTTGACCCCGTAAGCGCGTTAAAAAGCGTTGTCTTGCCCGCGTTGGGATTACCCGCGAGCGCTATTCTGATTTCCATGTCATTGCCCCTCTCTGTGATATTCATTATTTATGTACGGCTTCTGTTAGCTTGGGCTAACTCGATTAGCCGCCTCTAACGCCCGTGTTTTATTTTTGGCGGAAATCTTAAATTTCCACCATTTCCGCGTCCTGTTTTCTGAGCGACAGCTCGTAACCGCGCACTGTGACCTCGATCGGGTCTCCGAGCGGCGCCACCTTGCGGACGTACACCTCCGTACCCTTTGTAATGCCCATATCCATAATTCTGCGCTTGACTGCGCCCTCACCGTTGAGTTTTTTTACTGTGACGGTCTCTCCGATCTTCACACTGCGTAATGTTGCCATAGTCCTTCCTCCGTTCGTTTATGAACCTGTCCACATAGCCCGAAGCGCACGTATTATGCTGCGCAAAACACTGATTGTGAAGCAAATTTTTCGCAGTCGTACTGTATGTACGTCAAGAAAAAATCACGAAGTTATGCGGAAAATTTGCTGCAATACGGGCATTGAGCAGCTGTGCGGACAGGTTCTATACCATAATTCTCTGCGCCGTTTCCTTTGACACGGCGACGCGTGATTCCTTGACGTTCACGATAACGTTACCGCCAAGTTCGTTGACGATCTTCACAGAACCGCCGACGACAAACCCCAGATTTTCCAGAAACTTTTTGGTCTCGGGGCTGCCGCCGATCTTTTTTATCATACATTCCTCGCCCGTGTTCGCGTATGTAAGCGGCATCATAATATATCCCTCCGTTCGGGTTAGATGTCTCTAACCCGCGCCTTTAAAAATATGGTTAGGACTTTCTAACCAAGAATATAATAACCTTTTTTCCGTCCAAAGTCAAGAGGATTTACGGATTTTTTTGGTTAGTCAAGACTATTTTGGCGATTATTTAATTTCTCCGCCAAAACCCGCAGATATTTTTGTGCATTATTCACAACAAAACTCAATTGAATATTGTATCGGAAAGTGATATAATTATACTTGTAATTGCCGAAAACAATGCCGGTTCAAAATATTTCACGTAAAACAGGGAGACATATACAAATTATGAGCAAACAATATCAAATGGATATGTGCAGCGGACCCGTACTTAAAAAGCTGCTGCTTTTTTCTCTGCCGCTTATGGCTTCGGGCGTTTTGCAGCTGCTGTTCAACGCCGCCGACGTTATCGTTGTCGGACAGTTCGCGGGAGATAACTCAATGGGAGCTGTCGGCTCCACGTCCTCGCTTATCAATCTTTTCACAAATCTGTTCGTGGGGCTGTCGGTTGGCGCGAACGTCGTCGCGGCGCGCGCTCACGGCGCGAACTCCGTCTCGGATATGCACGACACCGTTCACACGTCAATACTGTTGTCGATGATATGCGGCACTGTTCTGGCGATAGTGGGCTTTATTCTCGCGCCCGAAATGCTTGTGCTTATGGACGCGACTGAAAATCTGCTGCCGCTCGCAACTACATACCTGCGCATCTACTTCCTCGGAATGCCCGCGACTATGGTGTATAACTTCGGCAGCGCCATTCTCCGCGCAGTCGGCGATACAAAACGGCCTCTCTACTTCCTTACGGCAGCGGGCGTTATCAACGTATTGTTAAATCTCCTGTTTGTTATCGTATTGAGAATGGACGTTGCGGGCGTTGCGCTGGCGACGGTAATTTCGCAGATCATTTCCGCGGGACTTACGGTAATGTGCCTTATCAAGGACAACACCGAAATTCACCTCGATATAAAGCGGCTCAGAATACGAAGACGCATTCTCTTTGCGGTGATGAGAGTGGGCTTGCCGGCAGGGTTTCAGGGCACGATTTTCTCGCTGTCAAACGTCGTTATACAGTCGTCGATAAACAGCTTCGGCAGCGACGCGGTGGTTTCGGGGAACTCCGCCGCGTCCTCGATAGAGGGCTTTATCTATATGGCGATGAATACGTTCTATCAGGCGGCGATATCGTTCACGGGACAGCACATGGGCGCGAAAAAGTACTCCCGTATACCGAAAATACTGATAAGCTCGCTGCTGTGCGTTACGGGAACGGGGCTGATACTCGGCTGGGCGGCGTTTATGCTCGGACGTCCGTTGCTCGGCATCTACTCCAACAGTCCGATAGTCGTCGACGCGGGAATGGTGCGGCTGTCCGTTATCGCGACGACCTACGCACTGTGCGGAATGATGGACGTTATGGTGGGAATGCTGCGCGGTCTGGGATATTCGATAATGCCTATGATAGTATCGCTGCTCGGCGCCTGCGGACTGCGTATCCTTTGGATAGCGACGGTCTTTCAGCTCCCCGAATACCACTCGCCGCGCACGGTTTATCTCTCCTACCCGATGTCATGGGGAATTACGCTGCTCGTTCATATAATCTGTTACGTTATTATATGGCGGAAGCTCAGACGGCGCGAGAGTGAATACTTCATCAGCGAAAAAACGGAAACGGCGCGATAATCTGGTATTATTAAATAATATCAAATTGAACATTGTGGCATCTCCAAAATCTGCTATAATACAATTATTAACAGAAAAAACACAGACAAAAGGAGATAACACAAATGAACAAAGATAAACATATGTCACACGAAAAGCTGCTGCGGCTCTGCTATGCGGCAATGTTTGCGGCGCTTATTTTTGCGGCGACAAAGCTGATACAGATACAGACTCCGACAGGCGGTTTTGTGCATTTCGGCGACTGCTTCATCCTGATCGCGGCATGGACGCTGGGTCCCGTTTACGGGTTTGCAGCGGCAGGTATCGGCTCGGCAGCGGTCGATCTTATGGGCTACGCGCAGTACGTTCCCGGAACGTTCTTCATCAAGGGAATGATGGCGCTTGCGGCGGCTCTGATAGTCCGTGCGTTCATGAAGAAAAACAGCGGGCTTCGCTTTGCGGGATTTATCGTAAGCGGTCTGGCGGCGGAATTTATTATGATCGGCGGCTATTATCTTTATGAGGCAACGCTTGTCGGCTACGGCTTTGCGGGAGCGCTCGAGGGCATTCCCGGAAACTGCCTGCAGGGCGCGTTCGGAGCGATATTTGGCGTTATTCTGTTCAAGGTGATCGCCAGAACGGGCATTCTGAAAAAGATGAACGCTTATGCCGTATAATTATCGAACAAAAGCAAAAAACGCGGTGCTCTGCCGCGTTTTTTATTTCTTGTCCAAAATCTCCGATAATCTTTGCTCGTCCGCGCCGCCGTAATTCACCACAAACAGCCCCTCAGCGCCCTTTTTATCGGAATAATACCGTGAGAGCGGAGTTATTTTAATGCCGCATTTTGAGCATTCGGCGATCATCTGCGGAGCGCTCTCCACCGCTTCGACCGTAAAATGCAGCCCCGCGTTCTCCTCGGAAATTACCGACCCGGGATAACGCGAGATAAGCTGCAAAACCAACTCGCGGACGCGCCGAAAACGCTTTTTTGTGCGGTTGATGTGCCGCTCGAAATAACCCTCCGAAATAAACCGCGCCAACGTGTACTGCTCAAAAGCGGGCACGGAGCACGCGTAAAAGCCCAGCTTTTCGCGCCAGAGCCCGTACAGCTCCTCGGAAAGGCACATATAGCTTATACGCACCGACGGCGCTATTGTCTGCGAAAACGTGTTCATATAGATAACGCGCCCCGTTGCGTCCGAGCCGAACATTGTCGGAACGGGCTTTCCGCTCCAGCGCAGCTCGCTGTCGTAGTCGTCCTCGATAACGTAACGCCCGCCGCCCTCTGCCCAGCGCATTATTTCCCGCCGACGCGAAATCGGCATTACGATCCCCGTCGGATAGTGGTGAGCGGGCGAAATATGCGCCGCGTCAACGCGTTTTTCATACAGCGCATCTGCGCTCATTCCCAAACCGTCAAGCGGAATATACTCAAATCTCACACCGTTCAGCTCGTAGATCTTCGGGAGCTTTTCGTAGCCGGGGTCTTCAATTCCGTAGACCTTATCTCTGCCCAGCAGCTGTATCAGCAGATTGTACAGATACTCCGTTCCCGCGCCTGTGATAATGCGCTCGGGCGGCTGATAGAAACCTCTCGCGCGGTAGAGGTATCCCGAGATCGCGCGGCGCAGCTCCTCCGCGCCGCCGCTGCGGACAGGCTGTAAAAGCGCCGTTCCCTTTTCGAGAATAACCGACCGCATAAGCCTTGTCCACACCGAAAAAGGGAAATCGCCCGCCGACGGCTCAAAAGCGCCCTCGCCGACCGGCTCTTCCTTTTCGTTATCGGGAAGTTCGCCGCGCGTTAATTCGGCATACTGCGTCTCGACCGCTCCGCCGCTGTACTGAACGTAATATCCGCTCCGCTCGGCGGCACGGACGTAACCCTCGGCGATAAGCTGAGAATACGCGTTCTCGACTGTGACAACGCTGATTTGCTGCTGCTCCGCAAGCGCGCGTTTCGACGGGAGCTTTTCGCCCTCGCTCATCTTCCCCGACAGAATATCGTCCCTGATATTCTCGTAGAGCTGCTCGTACAACGGCTTTGCGGAATTTTTATCCAATGCTCTCATTATCGAAAAGTCTCCCTTGAAAGGTATCCGAATCCGCCATTCGCTTGTCAAGTCCGCCCAGAACGGATATTTTGTCCACGCTCCAAAGCGGTGCGGCGAGCAAGCTCTTGTCGCCGTCGCCCGTCACACGTTCAACGACCGTCTCGGGAGGCAGCAGCTCGAGCTGCCGCACGGTGACGTCGATATAATCGTCCTTTTCTATCGGAGAATATTCACCGTTACAATACATCCCGTACAGCGGCGTTCCGCGCAGAACGTGCATTGAATGTATCTTAACGCCGTTCGGACGCAGTTTTCCGAGCGCCCTTGCTGTCTCAAGCATCATCTCGCAGGTTTCGCCCGGCAATCCGTTGATAATGTGAACGCAGACACGGATATTACGCTCCTTCAGCAGCTCATAGCCGCGCAGAAAATCCGCAAAGCTGTGCCCTCTGTTGATCAGCGCGGCAGTTTTATCATGTATAGTTTGCAAGCCTAACTCAACCGTCAGCGGCAAAGAAAATTCACTTAAAATGCGAACCTTTTCCTTGTCAAGACAATCGGCACGAGTGGCGACCGATACTGCGAACGCGCCGAGTTCTTTCGCTTCATCAAGCATCTCGCAAAGCCGTCCGGGAGTGCAGTAAGTATTGGAATGCAGCCCGTAATACAGCATTATTTTCGCGTTCGGACATTTGGCGTGAATACGCGCTTTCTCGGCTGCAAACTGCTCCGCGACCGTGCGTCCGTCGCGCGGAGTCTGCGCGCAGAATATACAGCCGCCGCGCCCCTTGCACCCGTCAATATTCGGACAGCTTAGCCCCGCGTCGACGGTTGCCTTGTACACTCTGCCGCCGTATGTCGTTTTATTGTGATAAGCAAGCGTGTGATAGCGCTTGTTATCATCGGAATAAGGGAAAGGCGATCTCATTTTTTCCTCCCCAAATGCGGAATCAAACGCTCTGCGCCGTATAAAGTTTATAATAGTCGCCCTTTTTCGCCATAAGCTCGTCGTGAGTTCCCGCCTCGGTAATGCCCTTATTGGAAACGTACATTATCTTGTCGCAGCTTCTGATAGTCGAAAGTCTGTGCGCGATTATAAAGCTGGTTCTGCCCTTTAACAGGTGATTAAGACCGTTCTGAAGATAACGCTCGGTTTTCGCGTCAATGGAGCTTGTCGCCTCGTCGAGCACCAGAATTTTCGGGTCGGAGACTATCGTCCTCGCAAACGCGATAAGCTGCTTCTGCCCCTGCGAAAGCCCGCCGCCGCGCTCGTTGACTACCGTATTGTAGCCGTCCTTCTGGCTCATTATGTAGTCGTCGATACCGACTATTTTACACGCCTCGCGGCACTCCTCCAGCGTCGCGTCAAGTCTGCCGTAGCGGATATTGTCAAGCAGCGTTCCGCTGAAAATAAAGCTGTCCTGCAGCATTATGCCCATCTGCGAACGCAGCGACTTCAACGTCATCTTCGAGATATCGCTCTCGTCAATGCGCACCGTGCCGCCGTTTAAATTATAAAAGCGCGATATTAAGTTTACGATAGTCGTCTTACCCGCGCCCGTAGGTCCTACAAGCGCTATGCTCTGCCCCGCCTTAACGTCAAACGAGAGGTTCTCAAGTATGTTTATGCCCTCCTCGTAAGCAAACGTAACGTTTTCAAAATGCACGTCGCCGCGAATTTGAGGCATTTCCTCCGCGCCCTCGATATCGTGAACGGAAACGGGTTCGTCCATAAGCTCGAAAATTCGCTCCAGATATGCGACCGCGTTGATGACCGTATTCATAAGGTTTGACAAATTCATTAGCGGCTGCCAGAAACGCGCCGTGTAATCGGTCATCGCGAGTATCGTGCCGAGCGAGAGCGTTCCGCGGAATGCCAGCAGTCCGATTGCGTATATCGCCGCCTGAACCGTAATGCTTATCACGTCCGTGGACGGCCAGACGAGGTTCGAGTAGCTTACCGCGCGCATCCAAGCGTGACGGTAATCGGACGCGAGACGCTCGTGTATTTCCTCGTTCTCCTCCTCGCGGACGAACATCTGCGCTATCTTCGCGCCGATGATATTCTCGTGATGATACGCGGACAAATTCGAGCTTTTATTTGACGCCGCCTGCCATGCCTTACGCTGATGGTTCTTGATAAACAGCATAACCCCGAAATATACGGGAAGTCCGCAGAGCGTTACCAGAGCCAGCTGCCAGCACACGATAAACATAAACACCGTGATAAAAAGCAGATTGAATATCTCCAGTACAAAGTTAATAAGTCCGTTCGTCATTAAGTCCGAGATTGAGTTTATGTAATTTATAATTCTCGTGAGAATTTTTCCGTGCGGACGGCTGTCGTAAAAGTCAAACGACAGCATCTGCATGTGCTCGAACAGATCTCGCCGAATATCGTACACGATATTCTGTCCGACCTCGGTCATAAGCTCCGCGCGCTTTTTCGTGAACAGCACGCTTACGATAATGCACGTCAGCACTCCCGCGCCGCTCAGCAGCAGCATTGGTATATCCGCGTGGTTGTCCATATAGTTATCCACGGCATTCTTGACGATAATCGGAGACAACAGCCCGATTATCGCCGCTGCCGTGCTAAGCAGCATTGCCGCGATTATTTTACCCTTGTATTTCGCCGCGTATTTCAGCGACCGCTTTAAATGCCGCACGTCAAACGGCGTTTCAAGCGTTTCGTCTATGTCATATTTATTGCGTGCCATTTTATTATTTTAAAGGCAAAAGCTCGCACCGCGCGGCTTTGCCGCGCTAGCCAACGGCAACTCCTCCGTTCGCTTCGCTCTCTTCGTCGTCACCGTTGCTTGCGACTTTTACCCATGCCTCTCCTTTTTGTAGATTTTAACTAGGCGTTGCGACTGTATTCATCGATCACGGAAAGCAAAGCTTACTTCTGCAGATCATAAACTTCCTTATAATACCCGTCGCGCTCAATAAGCTCCTTGTGGCTTCCCTGTTCCAGTATTCTGCCGTTTTTCAGCACTATTATTTTATCCGCGTACATTGCGGTGGAAATTCTCTGCGCCACAATAATTTTCGTACACTCAAATCCGGGGTCTTTCAGCGACTGCTGAATATGCTTTTCGGTCTCCAGATCGACAGCCGAGGTCGTATCGTCGAGAATAAGCACCGCAGGCTTTACCGCAAAAGCTCTCGCCAGCGAAATACGCTGCTTCTGTCCGCCCGACAAGCCCACGCCGCGCTCTCCGACTATCGTGTCATAACCGTCGGACAGCTTGCGGATAAACCCGTCCGCGTCAGCAAGCTCCGCCATTTTAACAACTTCCTCCTCGGGCATATCGGAATCGCCGTAGCTGATATTTCCGTCGATAGTATCCGAGAACAAAAACACGTCCTGTGTCGCCACGCCGATGTTCCGCCGAAGCTGATCGAGCTTGAGCATTCTCACGTCAACCCCGTCAACGCGCACCGAACCTGCGCTCACGTCGTAAATACGCGGAATAAGCTCCGTCAGCAGCGTTTTTCCCGCGCCCGTCTCGCCCATAATGGCGACCGTTTCGCCCGGCTCGACCGTGAAGCTCACATCGTCGATAATCTTTTCATCGCCGAATTTCAGCGTTACATTGTCAAACTCAACTTTGCCCTTAAAGCGCCCGGGCTTGTCGACAGCGTCCTCGCGCGTTGCTATGCGCGGCTTGCCGTAGTACACCTCGATTATCTTGTTCGCCGAAGCGGTAAATCTCTGCCAGTCGTTGACGATACTACCGAGTTGTCTCATGGGATTGCTCATCGTCCACACCAGACCCGAGAACGCTATGTACTCGCCGAACGTCAGCCGTCCGAAGATAACGAACAATCCGCCGCAAACCAGCATTACCACCGACAGCGACGACGCGCATGCCTCCAGAAACGGGAAGAATTTCAGCCATGTGAACGCCGCGTCCTTTGACGCGTTGCGAAATCCTCTGCTCAGCTCGTCAAAGCGCTCTATCTCGTGATCCTCGCGCGCAAAAGCCTTGACAACACGGTTTCCCGAGATATTCTCCTCCGCCTGCGTGTTCAGGTTCGAGAGCTTTTCGCGCTGCACCTGATATTTTGGCGCGACCTTTTTGCGGAACGACGCCGTTATCAGCATAATGATCGGCGTTAATCCCGAAAGACACAGCGCCATAAGCCAATCGATACTGAAAAAGAAGATTATCGACGACGTGAATAAAACCACGCACTCCAGCACCGCGCGGAGTATCCACGCGATCGAATGGCGCACCATATCCAGATCGCCCGAAATTCTCGTCATTATATCGCCAGTGCGGTAGCTGTCATAGAATTTCGCGTCCTGATCCTCGATATTCTTGAACACAACGTTTCTTATTTTGAATATCATCGACTGGGACGAGCGCTCGTACATCATCGTACTGCCGTATTCCATCGCGCCGCGCAGCACCGTAAATCCCACCATAGCTGCCAGCAGTCCGATAAGGTAGCCCGAACGCGTTTCCAGATTGGCGAGCGCGTTGTCGTTTACAATAAACGTGTCTGTGATTTCGCTGGTAATACGCGGCGTTATCGTAAACATTGACTGCGATATCACTGTGAATATCATTCCGCAGATATACAAGCCCCGCGAGCCCTCCATATTTTTCCAAAGCCATCTCAATAAAAACATAATTACCTCTTAAAGCAAGCCGCGCTGTCAACGCGTTTCGTTTTGTCCCACATTTTAAAGCCGCGCCGTTTATTCGCCGCGGCTTTTATAAATTTTACACTCAAAAAATCTCTCTGTCTATTAAAATAATACTTTCTTCCGATACTATTCTACTTTTTCGACCTTATAATAAAACTTGTACATTTTCTGCACGGAATTCTCCAGAAAATAATAGTGCTTGATATACGCCACGGTCATAATCAGAAACAGCACCGCAAGCAGCAATATCCCGATTTGCCGTGCCGAGAAATACATCATCAGCGACAGCAGAAAAAACACCGCAAACGACATTGTAACTATCAGGTGTATCAGCCGCTCATGCTGATAAAACTCAATGCGCTTGAGCATTTCCGCACGCATTTTCAGCAGCTCCTCCTCAGTGTGCTCCACCGAAAAAAACTGCTCCAGAAGCGCCAGATACGCCCTTATCTCCTTTGTCATAGTTCAAATTCCTCCAAAGCCGCCGCGGACTGCTCCCAATCCTCCATTGCAGTTTCCTGTTCGACGCGCAGCCGTTCTATCTCCTCCGAAAGCTCCATTGCCTTCTGATAGTCGGTGAGCGCCGACAGCTCTTCGGCTTTCGCGTTTATCTCCGCGTCGAGTTCCTCAATACGTTTTTCGAGCCGAGAGACCTTTCCCGCGAGCTTACGCCGTTCGCTTTCGCGCTCCTTGCGCTGTTTGTAGTCGAGCGCCTGTTCGGACTTCTTCGGCTTTTCGCTGACGGTATTCGCGGCGGCGGTCTGCTGTCGCTCCAGATAGTAATCGTAATTGCCGAGATAACCCTCCGCGCCGTTCTCGGTGAGCCTGTAAACACGGTCAGCGAGCTTGTTTATCAGATAGCGGTCGTGCGAGATAACGAACAGCGTGCCGTCGTAATTAAGCAGCGCGTTCTCCAGAGCCTCGCAGGACGTGATGTCCAAATGGTTTGTAGGCTCGTCGAGCAGCAGAAAGTTCGCGCCCGAGAGCATCAGCTTCAGCAGCGCGACCCTCGCGCGCTCGCCGCCCGACAGCTCCGAAATGAGCTTATAGATGTCGTCTCCCTTAAACAGAAACGCCGCCAACGCCGTCCGCACCGCCGTTTCGGTCATTTTCGGGTAAGTATCCCAGACCTCGTCCAGTGCGGATTTGCTTTCGGTAAGCCCGCGCTGCGCCTGATCGAAATACCCGACCTGAACGCGCGTTCCGTACCTGAACTCTCCAAGGTCGGCGTTATACTGCCCCATAAGCACGCGGAACAGCGAGGTCTTTCCGGAGCCGTTCCCGCCTATGAGGAACACTCGCTCGCCCTTTTTTATGTCCAGATTTACACCGCGAAAGAGCGTTTTTCCGTCAAATCCGAGCGCGAGGTTATTCGCTTGCAACACATCGTTGCCGCAGCCGTCCGCAGCCTTAAAGCTGAACTTTATCGCCTTGGGAGCGTCCTCGGGCTTGTCAAGCGTCTCCTCAAGGCGGTCGATAGACTTCTGCTTGCTCGCTATGGTAACGTAATTGTGCGCCTGATTCCAACGCTTCTGCTGCTCGATAATACCCTCAATTCGCTTTATCTCCTTGACCGTGGAATCGTAAACCTTTTGGCGGCGCTCGGTATCCTCGGCTTTAAGCTCCAGAAAGCGCGTGTAATTGCCCTTGTAGTCGCGTATATGGCGGTTTTCAAGCTCGATAGTCCGTGTCGTTACCTTATCCAGAAAATAGCGATCGTGCGAGATTACGATATACGCGCCGCGGTAATCCCCGAGGAACTTCTCCAGCCACTCCACCGATTGTATGTCCAGATGATTTGTCGGCTCGTCGAGCAGCAGCAGATCCGCGTCCGAGAGCAACAGCTTCGCCAATTGCAACTTGCTGCGCTGCCCTCCCGACAGCACCTGAGTGTTCAGCTTCAGATCGTCCTCTGAGAACCCCAGTCCGCCAAGAGCGGCGGCGGTGCGGCTCTTGTAGGTCATTCCGCCCTCGCGCTCGAACTTTTCCCGCAGCGCGGTCATTTTCTCGATAGTCTCTGCAGAGGTATCGCCGAAGTCGATCTTATCGTGCAGCTCAGCTAATTGCAGCTCTGTTTCCTCAAGCTCCGCGAATATCGTCAAAGCCTCGTCGTAGAGCGTTTTTGTGCTGTCCTTGCACGCGAACTGCTCCATAAAGCCGATCTTGCAGCCCCCCGCAATATGCACGCTGCCTGCGTCGGGGGTATGCTCCCCTTTTAACAAGCGGAACAGAGTTGTCTTGCCGCTGCCGTTCACCCCGACAAATCCTATTTTTTCGCCCTCGTAAACGTCCAGCGTAACACCCGAAAAAAGCGTTCTGTCCGCGAACGACATGGCGATATCGTTTAATCCCAAAAGTAGCATTTTTCACTCCCATAAATAACAAACTGCCGAAAACATCCAAAAGCCCGACCGCGCAGAACGCGATCGGACAAATGATTTTCGGCAGTCAAAGTATACACGTTTTCCGATTACTTCTTGTTCAGCTTTTCCGGAGCATATTTGCTGTTCACAAGATATTCGTCAAGATCAACCTCGTAATTCTGATATGTGATCTCCATCATCGAATCGTAATCGTCGCCCTTGATCGACTTCAACAGACCGGTGCGGTTTTCTTTTATCCATGTTTCCTTTGTTGTCGCGTCCTCGCGAACGATAACATACGCCGCGTTCTCGCCCTCAAAAACGGTCGCCTTACCGTCGGCAGTCGCGTTCCAGACGTACTCCGTTACCTTTTCGTCCAGCGAAGAGTTTTCCTTGGAAACGAAAACGTCAAGATCGTCAAGCGACTCCGCCTTTTCGGCAGTCGCCGCGTCCACTGCCTTTTTAACGTACTCCTCCTCGGTGAGCTTGTCCTCGTTATCCTCCTTGTAGGAGCTTTCGGCGGAAGCCTTTGCGGAATCCTGCGCCGCCGCGAGGTCGAAATCGTACTTCACGTCGATAAAGCTCTCGCCGCCGTTCAGGCGATCGGCGTAAGCCTTTGCCTTGTCCTTGATCTCCTGCTTTTCCTCGTCTTTTTCAAGAGCCTCGCCCTTGTAGTTTTTGTAGTTGAGCGTAAGCATTTTTACTGCGGCATAGTTCTCGGTAATGTACTTGTTAAGCTCCTCGTCGGTAACGGGGAGCGTTCCGTCCGTATCATAATAATGCAAAAACAGCTTATCAGAGAGCTTGTTCACTTTGCCTATCTCCTTGAGCGACTCAATGCCGATACCCATGGACTCGTAGTATTCGCTCATGGTATTCACGCCATAGAGGTACTGAACATATATATTACTCTCGTCCCACGCCGACTGGACTTCCTTGTTTACATCAGCGATCTCCTCGTCGGTGAGGCTTATCTCATAGCGCTTGCAAAGCTGCTGTATTGCCACGAAACGGCGCACCTGTCTCAGCGTATCCTCTTTTATCCACTCTGGAACGGACTTGCCCTCAACGTTCTGCTCGAAAATATCCACGCTCTCGGCGCTGCTTGTGCTGTCCGTGCTGCTGTCAGAGCTGCTGTTCTCCTCGTTGTATTTGGAATTCGCGTTGCTGAGAGCATTCTGCTGGAACGACAGATAAACGCCGTTTCTGATACTGATACCGTCCACGGTCATAATATATCCGTTGTCTCCGCAGCCGCAAAGCGACATTGTAAGTACGACGGCAAGCACTCCCGCCGCGATTTTCTTAAAATTGAACTTCATAGTTGACCTCCTGTATTACAATCTTTCGCTGCTGATCATTCTCACGGTCATAAGCGTATTTTTCTTATCCCAGCGGTTAATGGTGTATTCCATTACCTTGTCCGCCTTAACCTCGGTGTTGTCGGAAATTATCGCCATTGAAGGCGGAACGTATTCCACCGTAAGCACATATGTGCCGTTGTTCTCTTTCATATCGGCGATTCTCGGCGCGTAGCTCAGAAAACGGGTGTTTATCGGGCACAAGTAAACGTGGTTAGCTTCGTCATAAACAAATCTGGTATCCGACGCGCCAACCGACTGATGAGTGAGCGCCGCGCTGCTCCCGAAAATTTCCTTGCAGGATACGCTGACATTGTATTCGGGAATACTGTAAATGCCGCGCTCGACGCTTCTGTACTCCGAAATATCCTTGTTTACCAGAATATTCCAAATAGCACAACTCACCTTTGCGGAATTTGATATCTCGCTCTCATTTTCAAACGGCGCAACATCGTTAGCGACAACGGGCAGAAGAAACCGCGCAAACTCGTTTTTCAGCGAGGTGTTGTCCATAATATTATGCACTCCGTCCGAAACGAACTGCACCGTTGAAACAATGCCTATGCACGCCATTATCACCACGAATATCGCCAGTCCGAAAAAGAATTTACTGTGCTTCTGCGGGCTTGGCGCGATAGTAACGTCATCCTCCGGCCCGGTTCCCAGATCGGTTATGTCCGTCTCAATATCCGGCTCCGCCTCCGACGACCCGAAAAGCTCGTTTATGATATCCTCGTTATGCTTTTCGCGCGCAGATATCTCCTTATTTTTTTTAGCCATACCTGTTTTTATCCCCTTATCTGACCATTACCGTCAATCAAATATTTATAAGATGTAAGCGCATTTAATCCCATAGGACCTCTCGCGTGGAGCTTCTGCGTGGAAATGCCGATCTCCGCGCCCAGCCCGAACTCAAATCCGTCCGTGAACCTTGTCGACGCATTGACGTACACCGCTGCCGCGTCAATTCTCCGCTGGAACTTCCGTGCGTTCTCAAGCGATCCCGTTACAATGCACTCGCTGTGCCCCGTCCCGAATTTATTGATATGCTCTATCGCCTCGTCAAGCGACTTGACAACCTTTGACGACAGCTTGTAATCGAGGAACTCCGTCGCGTAATCAGTGTCATCCGCGATCTTTTCCACCTTGATATTTTCGGCAGTCCTTTCGTCGCCGACAACCGCGACCTTGCCCTGCCATAGCTCGTCCAGTTTTTTAAAGAACGCCGCCGAAACGCTCTCGTGAACCAGAATACTCTCGATAGCGTTGCAGACCGACGGACGCTGAGTTTTCGCGTTGTTGACGATATTCACCGCCATATCGAGGTCGGCGCTCTCGTCGACGTAAACGTGGCAGTTGCCCTCGCCCGTCTGTATAACGGGAACAGTCGCGTTCTCGATGACCGTGCGGATAAGCTGTCCGCCGCCCCTCGGTATGAGCAGGTCGATATATTTGTTGAGCTTCATCATCGCCACGGCGGTCTCGCGGCTCGTCTCCTCTACAAGCTGGATACAGTCCGCGGGAACTCCGAGATCGGCGATTGTTTTGCGCATAAGGTCGACCAGAAATTTGTTCGAGTTTACCGCGTTGGAGCCGCCGCGGAGAATTACCGCGCTGCCCGCCTTAAAGCAGAGCGCTGCCGCGTCCACTGTGACGTTGGGACGGTTCTCGTAGATCATACCGATAACGCCCATAGGCACGCGCGTCTGAACCACACGAAGTCCGTTCGGGAGCTCGCTGCCGCCCATTATCTCGCCGATAGGGTCGGGCAGCGCTATGACCTTGTCAAGTCCGTCGACCATACCCGCAATGCGCTTTTCGTCCAACACGAGGCGATCTATCAAAGTCTCGCTCATGCCTTTTTTCCGCGCGTTTTCAATGTCGAGCTTATTTGCGGCGATTATTGCGTCCGCATTTTGATTGAGCCGCCGTGCTATCTCGGAGAGAGCGCGGTTCTTGGTCAGCGTGCCGCAGTCCGCGAGTATCGGAGCAGCCGCCTTTGCAGCCGCGCCGATTTTTTCTATATATTCCATAATTTACCTCTTAATCCTTTATTGCCTTAAACCATGTACAAACAGCGTCGTCGCTCTCAAACAGTTTGTAGAGCAGCTTCGGGTCTTTATTTCCGATAATTACCGTGTCAATGCCCGCCTCTGTCGCTATCTTCGCCGCCTCTATCTTCGTGAGCATTCCTCCCGTGCCGACCGACGAACCCGCACCCTGCGCCATTGTGATTATCTCCGTGTTGATCTTGTCAACCTCGCTGATCAGCTTTGTACCCTCCTCGGAGGGATCGCCGTCATACAGCCCGTCAACGTCCGTGAGCATAACGAGCAGGTCGGCTCCGCAAAGTGTCGCGACAGTCGCGGAAAGCGTGTCGTTCTCGTCAAAATCGAGATGCTTTATCGACACTACGTCGTTCGCGTTGATGATCGGTATAACACCCAGCTCGAACAGCTTGTTGAACGTATTTATAACATTGGTGCGGCGCGTTTCGTTGCTGATAACATCTCGCGTCAGCAGCAGCTGAGCCACTTTATGGTTGTAGCTGTCGAACGTATCCGAGTAAAACTTCATAAGCTCCGTCTGCCCGATAGCCGCGCACGCCTGCTTTCCCGGCACGTCCTTGGGCTTTTCGAGAAATCCGCCCTTTGCCGCGCCGACACACTGCGCGCCGCTCGACACGAAAACTATCTCCTTGCCCGAATTTTTGAGATCGGCAAGCACCTCGACCAGTGCGCGGCTCTTGCGGATATTCATACTGCCGGTCTCGGGATAAGCCAGAGTGCTGCTCCCGACTTTTATTACAACGCGTTTTTTATCCTTAAAACAAGGCAATTTAATCAGTTCCTTTATCATGAAATTTCACATTGATTATCAAAACGTGAATTTAATGTGTAATTTATCTTGATCCACATACAATATATTATAACAAATACGAAAAAAAATTTCAACACATTAAGGAAAAATATCACCAAATTTTTATTTAGCGTATATTTTTTTAAAACGTTCCTCAATAAATTTATGAAAAATACATAAAAAACCACTTGATTTTTGTAAAATATTATGTTATACTAAATCGTACAAAAAAGTTTCTAGAGGTGGAAGAATTTGGATAATATCTGCGAACAGCTTGTCACAAAAAACCGCACGGGCGCTGACATCGCCAAAATAATCGGCATTATGATAGGGGCGGTGCTGTTGGCGTCGGTGTTTATGTTTTTCGCGATCGCGCTGGGACTTACGTTTCTCATAATATTTGCCGTCGGAATACTCGCGCTCGGAATCTGGCTGCTCAGCGGCGTTAATGTCGAGTACGAATATATCATCACCAACAACGAAATGGACATTGACAAAATAATCGGCAGACGCAAACGCAAGCGCATGATCACCGTCGACATCTCCAAGGCAACGGATTTCGGCGCATTTCCGAGCACCGAAGATATCGACGCGGACGCGACCGTTCATGCAACGACGGGAACTGAAAAAGACGCACATTATCTGATGGTCGAGCACAGCGGATACGGCACGGTAAAGGTTATTTTTAATCCTAATGAACGAACGAGGGAGGCAATCGTGCAGGAGCTTCCGAACGCTCTTCGCGCGAGAATAAAGCACAATGTCAAGTAATATGTTTATTCGCACGGGAACGGCGATCATCGAACTTTCCCGAATTCGCAAAAGCTGTAAGAACAAGCGCTTTCTGTCGAATTATTTTTCTGCGGACGAAATCAGATTTTTCGTTTCGCGCAAGCTTTCAACTGCTCTTATCGCGGAAAATTACTGCGTTAAGATCGCCGTTGCAAAGGCGATCGGCACGGGTATGCGCGTTATCCGCGCACAGGATATCACGGTGCTGCGCGACCGCTTGGGAAGCCCGTTTATCATAACCGAGGGCTACGCCAAAATGCTTGAGCAGCGCGAGGGATATGTGTTCAACGTATCGGTCGACCACTGCCACAAATACGCGACGGCAAGTGTTATTATCAACAAATAAGGAGTGACTGCAATGGATATGCAAGTGAACAGTTTTTCTTCCGGCGCTTTAGTGCAGAAAAGCACACAAGCAGAAAAAATAGCCGAGACCGTTTCGGCTACGGAGAATGCCGCTCCCGAAGCCGCGGCTAAAGCCGAAAATGTCGACAGAGTAGACTTCAGCGACGACGCGCGTCGCTATCTCGACGCGGAGAGCGAAAACGCTGCGGAGGATAACGTCGAGTACTACACAACCTACATAAAGCCCGACACGGACGATTTGTCGCAATACACGTCAAACGAGCTCTCAAAACTTCTCACGGACGGTGAGATAACGCGCACCGAATACAACGAGGAGCTTGCGCGCAGAAACGGCTGAAATCGGCTGAAAATGCAAAGTGCTATGTCGCTTTTCGGCGGCATAGCTTTATTTTTGGGGGTGATCCTGTGAAACGTCTGGTGGTATGCATGGCAGCGCACGTCGATGCGGGAAAGACTACGCTGTCGGAGGCGCTGCTGTTTCGTGCGGGCGGAGTACGCAAGCTCGGGCGTGTGGATAATGGCGATGCTTTTCTCGATAACGATCCTATGGAACATTCGCGCGGGATCACTATTTTCTCAAAGCAGGCGATTTTGAGAATTAACGATACCGAGATCACGCTGCTTGACACCCCCGGTCATGTAGATTTTTCGGCGGAGGCGGAACGCGCATTCACCGTACCCGACTGCGCTATTCTCGTAATCAGCGGCACAGACGGCGTTCAGAGCCACACTCATACGCTCTGGGAGCTGCTCGGACGGTTCGGGATACCGACGTTTGTTTTTGTGAACAAAATGGATATTTCGCACAAATCCAAGGTGGAAATTTTAGGTGATCTGCACAAGCTGGACAAGCGTTTCGCCGATTTTTCGGAGAACGTTGAGGAACAGTGTGCGGAGTTCGACGAGGACTGTATGAACGCGCTTCTGGAGCGTGGCGGCGTACCAATGGAGCTTATCGCGGCGGCTGTCTCGCGGAGGAATGTTTTCCCCGTGTGTTTCGGCGCGGCGTTAAGATCGGAGGGCGCAGACAAGCTGCTCGAGCTGCTTGAACGTTACGCCGAGCCGCAGGAGCGTTACAGCGATTTCGCCGCGTTGGTATACAAAATCACCTCGGATGAAAACGGCGTTCGGCTCACGCATATGAAGATCAACGGGGGCGAACTGAAAAACCGCGCCATTATCGCAACCTCCGAGGAATCAGCGGGCGAAAAGGTCACGCAGATACGTCTGTATAACGGCGCAAAATTTACCGCCGTTGATAGTGCCGTGGCTGGGCAATTGGTCGCCGTCGCGGGGCTTTCGGGAACATATGCGGGACAGGCGCTCGGCGTTCAGAAAAACACCGCCGCGCCCGTCATAGAGCCTGTTCTCAACTACAAGGTCGAGTTGCCGCCGGGGGCTGACGTTCAACAGGTGCTGCCGAAGCTGAAAAAACTCGAGGAAGAGGATCCGCAATTGCGTTTTTCATGGTCGGAGCAGCTGCGTGAAATTCACGTTTCGGTAATGGGCGAGGTTCAGCTTGAAATACTTCAGAAGATGATAGCGGAGAGGTTCGGGTTGTCCGTGTCGTTCGGCGAGGGGAGCATCGCGTACCGCGAAACAATCGCCGAAAAGGTGGAGGGCGTAGGACATTATGAGCCGCTGCGGCATTACGCGGAGGTTCACGTGCTTATCGAGCCGCTTCCGCGCGGCAGCGGCGTGGTTTTCGCGCGCGACTGCCGAAATCTCGACGAAAACTGGCAGCGGTTGGCGCTGTCAAATCTGCGTGAGCGGCGGCATTTAGGGGTACTGACGGGTTCGCCGATTACCGACGTGAAGATCACGCTTGCGGCAGGACGCGCTCACCTGAAACACACCGAGGGCGGTGATTTTCGTCAAGCCGCGTGGCGTGCGGTTCGGCAGGGTCTGGCGAGCGCAAGATCGGTGCTGCTTGAGCCGTTCTGCCGATTTCGGCTGGAGATACCGCTTGCGAACGTCGGGCGCGCAATGAGCGACTTGCAGCAAATGGGCGCGGAGTTCGCTCAACCAAGCGGCTCGGGAGAATTTTCGGTCATCGAGGGCAAATGTCCAGTCTCGGAAATGCGAAGCTATCAGAAGGATGTAATCGGTTACACACGTGGCACGGG
This sequence comes from uncultured Oscillospiraceae bacterium, assembly GCA_910579125.1. Taxonomy (GTDB): domain Bacteria; phylum Bacillota; class Clostridia; order Oscillospirales; family Ruminococcaceae; genus CAG-115. The sequence goes on from CAJTTH010000017.1 coordinate 44,191, forward strand.
GCGGCTTTCCGTGATTTTTGACGGATACTGTCCGTGTCACAATGCACAAGAGGTCATCGAGAAAATCGGTTATAATTTCGAGAACGATGTTGAAAATACGGCAGACAGCGTGTTCTGTTCACATGGCGCGGGGTATCTTGTCAAGTGGAACGAGGTTCCGTCAAAAATGCACATTCCAAGCGTATTGTGCGAACAAACTCACAAATCGGTAACGCAAGCCGAAATCAGCTCATACAAGCAGCGGATCGCTACGGACAAGGAGTTAATGGAGATTTTCGAGCGCACATACGGCAAAATAAAGCGCGGTGAACGCACTGCAATGCGCCGCGACAAGACTATCGAAAAAACGCCGAAGCTGCCGCCGCCCAAACGCGGACCGGAGTTTCTGCTCGTCGACGGTTACAATATTATTTTCTCATGGGAGGAACTGGCAAGAATTGCCAAGGACAACCTTGATCTTGCACGCTCGCAGCTTATAAACATTATGTGCAACTATCAGGGGTTCAAAAAGTGCAATCTGATACTGGTTTTCGACGCGTACAAGGTGCGGAGCGACCGCGAGGTGGAGCAGTACGGAAACGTTTCGGTCGTGTACACCCGTGAGGCGGAGACGGCGGATATGTACATTGAAAAAACCGCGCACAAGCTCTCCGCCGAAAACCGCGTCCGTGTGGCAACCTCGGACGGAACAGAGCAGCTGATCATCCTCGGAGCGGGAGCGGTTCGCGTTTCGGCGAGGGAGTTCAAGATGGAGGTAGACGAGGTGGAAAGGGCAATCCGCGAAATACTGGACAGTATGCACTAGCGTTCCCCGACAATGAAAACTGCATTCAAAGGTGGTTATATGGAAATAGAACCTATCGCGTTCATCATGAACGACTACAAGGAAAAATTCGGCATTCCCCGACAGAGCGGACTTGTCAGTCTGCCGTCGAAGATCGTACTTGAGCCGCAATTCCGCGATAAAAACGCGCTGCGCGGACTGGAGGATTTTTCACATATATGGCTTATCTGGGGGTTTTCCGAGGCTAAGGTGAACGGATTTTCCCCGACCGTGCGTCCCCCGAGACTCGGCGGGAACGTCCGAAAGGGCGTATTCGCAACGCGTTCACCGTTCCGACCGAACTCGCTCGGACTTAGCGTGGTAAAGCTCGAAAGCACTGACGGCTTCACCATAACTGTAACAGGTGCGGACATCATGGACGGCACGCCGATCTACGATATCAAGCCCTATCTCCCCTACGCCGACAGCGTTCCCAACGCATCAAACGGGTGGTCTCTGTCGGAGCACGGCGGGCTGTTAGCTGTAAATTTTCCCGAAAATCTGTTGGAAATTTTTCCCGAGAGCAAGCGGCAAGGGCTGCTCGAAACCCTCGCCCAAGACCCCCGACCGCAATACCAGAATTCCCCCGAGCGCGTTTACACAATGGCATTCGGCAAGCAGCAAGTGAGTTTCCGCGTTGACGGCGGCGAACTTACAGTTACGGGAGTTACCGAAAACGAAAAACCGTAGTACAAAAATGTACTACGGTCATTTTCTTGCATAAATTAAGCGTTCGCGTGAATTTTGTCGTAGTTCACCAACTCGTTCAGAAGCTCAGGAACCTTTGTCGGCGCATCTTCATCGGTGAATTGACAGGTACCTACCGCCATGTGTCCGCCGCCGCCGTACTTCAGCATAGTAGAGCCGACGTTGACATGAGACGTGCGGTTGAGTATCGAATAGCCGACCGCGCAGGAACAGCCCTTGCCGCCCTTGCCGTCAACTATCCAGCAAGAAATATTCTGCTCGGGATAAAGCGAATATATGAGGAAACGATTGCCTGTGTAAATGGGATTTACGCCGCGCAGATCGGTAATGATAACATCACCCTCAACGCGTGTATGTGCGTGAACCATATCCTTGAATAGCTCGGTCTGCTCGTTGTAAAGCTTGATACGCTCCTGAATGTCTGGCATTGCGAGTATCTCGTCGGTACTCATATACGCGCAGCAGCGGAGCAACTTTTCCATTAACTGGTAATTGCTTATCGTAAAATTGCGGAAACGACCCAGACCGGTACGCGGATCCATTAAAAAACCCACCAGTATCCAACCCTCGGGATTAAGAATTTCATCGCGCGTTAGGTTTCCGCTGTCAACCTTGTCGACAGCGACCATAAGGTCGTCGAAGTTAGGGAAACGTTCCTTGCCGCCGTAATATTCATAAATAATTCGCGCGCAGCTTGGCGTAATACGGCTTTCGCCCTTGTACTTGCCCTTGTAGCGGTTGCGTTCCTCCTCGCTGGAGTGGTGGTCGAACCACAGTCCGCAACCCTCAACAAACGGAACGTTGGCCAGACAGTCATTCTCCGTAACCGGAACTAAGCCGTCCTGCAAGTCCTTGGGGTGCGCAAACGTCCAATTGTCAACGACACCCGCGCAGAGCAGCAGCGCTCCGCATGCCAATCCGTCAAAATCCGAACGCGTGATCAATCGCATAGCCATAAGAATTCCTCTCCCTATGATAATGTATTTATTTAATTATAACATTTTTTCCGTCGAAAATCAACACCTTTTTGAAATTTTTGTTTAATATTTCGCTAAAATGTTTTTCACGGAAAACAAGACCGTTTATTGCGGTTTAACGCGCTTGCTAAGCACGATAAAGCGAAGCCGTGTTTTTCCGATGGGACCGAGCTTTTTGTTGACGGCATAGAACACGTTTTCCAGAAGTCTGCCGAGGCTCGCTTTTTCGGTGTCGGTGAGCTCTCGTTTGCCGAACGCCACAAGCTCCAGAAGCTCCCCGCGCTTGGCTATGTTGCAGCCGACCGCCTTGCCCGAACGCTTGAAAAATTCCGCAGTGAGCTCGCCGCCGCTCGGAGTGAGTTTGCAGAGCTTCAGCATTGCAAGCAGTCTTTCATACACGTTTTGTGAATTTTCCTCGCCGTAATAGCATTTGAGCGCCTTTTTCGCGTTGCGGTCAAATTTCCTTATTCTGTAAATTATAAACACGATAAGCGCAATCACTGCCAGAATTACAAGTACTCCCAGTATATACGGCAGAATGTTGAGCTTTTTGCCCTCGGCAAGCCCGCCGCTGCTCGTATCGCGCAGACCCTCCCCCGATTCATCGGAGGAAACGGTCGAGGAAGATATCTCGCGGCTCGAATCCGAGGACTCGGACGAGCTTTCGGACACCGACGAGGACTCGGGACGCGATACAGGCGTGCCGTTGATAGCCGCCTCAACGCTCGCGGAGCTTGTCGGATCGAACGTTACCCAACCTATGTTGTCGAGATACACCTCGCACCATGCGTGAAGATTTTTGGAGCGCAGCACCTGCGGAGCGCCGCCGTTCGGACGCGCCACAAAACCCGTACAGTACCGCGCGGGGATACCGCAGCAGCGCATTATCATCGTCATAGCGCTCGCGTACAGCGCGCAGTGACCGCTCTTCGTGTCGTTGAGGAAGCTCATAACAACGTTGCTTTCGTCAACGGGCGCGTTAAGCGAGTATTCGTAATTGCTGCGGAGATAGTCCGCGACCTGAACCGCTTTTTCGTATACTTCTGCGGTGTAATGTTGAAAATTAGTCTGTTCATCAAAATCACTTCCGAACACCCTGTCAATATATTCATGTATCAAAGTGCTAAGTTCCCCCGGAACGCTTTGATATGTATCATATACGTATTTACGGTAATTCTTGTAATAACTGTCGGAGCCGAACGCAGATGCCAGCTTTGAATAATGGTAATAAGATTCCGTGTAAGCTTGTTGAAAAGCGGTCTGTGCCGCGGACGTGGACGCGTTGCCGTCAACGCCCTCGAACAAATATGTATAAGTGGGAATTACCATATTTTCGGGCCTGTCCTGACCCTCCGCGGTGCGTATCGCATAATCGCCGTGAACCGTGTAGCTCTCGGCAAACTCTTTACTTGCGCCCTCCTCAGCGATAAAGCTGTCGTAAATGTCGTTATACGCAGGAATAAACACAACGGATGTATTGCAAAGGTAATCAACGGATATTGAAGCCCGATCGATGATATTGCCGTTGTCACGCATCGTCAACGCCTCCGCGGGACGAAATCCGCCGCGCAGACTGTTCCAGTCCTCCGGCTCATCGGTGACGGGCGACGTCCACCTATTTCCGTTGAAGTCGATCCCGATATCGCCGCGCAGATATATCGGAACTGCGCCGTCGTGCTTGACGCGGAGCACCTCCTGTTCTCCCGTGCCCGGCGAGGTTATCGACAGACCCGCTCCCTGCGTGAAGGTCTTGCTGTTCGGCGTTGTGAAATACTGCGACATCGGACCGTTGCTGAACGGCGAGGAGAACGGAGAGCTGCTGCCAACGTTCTTGATGAACTCGTAAAAATCCGTGTAATTTATCCCGCGCACGTCGCCCAACAGCGCGTTCACCATAAGCCCCGACGCGAGGAACAGCGCCATACAGCACACTGCCAGAGAAAAGTACTTGGAACTGTATGCGTTGCGCAGACCGACACGCTTGACGAAAGCGGCGTTTGAGACGCGCACGTCAAAGACGTGTTCGTTTTTGTTGACGACCTTATGATACGAATGCGTAAATCCGTGCCGTATCGCCAGACCGTCCCTGTGTGACACGGTAAGCGCCGCCGCTCCCACATACAGAGCCGCCGCGAGGATAAACCATACGTTGAACAGCATACGCTCGGCGATCATTCTCGGCGCCCACATCGCCAGAAATACGATAAGCAGCGGCAGAATATGCGGTCTTCTGAACATAGTCGCCGCCGCCAGCAGCGAAAACAGGGCGCAAAGAATAATCACGCCGAACATTATCTCGCCGCTGTAATTCGGATTTATGAGGTACTCGCCGTTGTCGATCAGCAGATTTTTATGCGAGATAAACTCCCGCGTTTGCAGCAGTCTGCCGTCGACCTGCAATATCATCGCGTCGATAAAATACGACAGCTTCAGTTGGAACGCGTCGAAATTCTGCCATATAATAAGGCCCGCCGCCAACGCCATTATCGGTATGGCGACGAGCTTCCTCACAAATAAAAACAGCACCGAAAACGCCGCTGTAAATCCGAAGCATGCCCACCCCGCCGCCGCGAGGTCGATCGGCATATCAAAGTTGTTCAGCACAAACATCATCGAGCAGACGCTCAGCGCGCAGCAGAACAGCACCCTTGCCGCAAGCAGCAAAGCCGTTCTCGGAGCTTTCTCGTAGTAGCGGTCAAAAACCAGCGCGACCTCGCGTTTCTTTTTGCCGCGCCCTTGCCGCGTGACAACGGCGGTATCTCCGCTGTCAAAATCAGGTTCGGGTGTCTCCTCGTTTTCGCCTCCGATAACTATCTTCTGCTCGTTTACAAGGTTCTGTCCCGAAAGGTAAGTATTTGTTGTCTCGTTTCTTTTTTCTTTTTTCATATTTTCTCATGCTCATTCCGAAGTTTTAAAAAATGTGTATTCCGTGCTTTTTCAGCGAATCGTTTACATATGCGTATCGCATATTTTCCCATTTGTTGTAGTCCTTAAAGTCATTCAGCTGAACGTTGCCCTTTATCCGCACGACGCTCACGGCGCACTTTGCCGCGGAATCGTTCCACAGATTATTTAACCCCTTGTGAACGGCGCGTATCGGTGCCATTTCACCCGCGGGCGCGTCCTTGGGGCAGATAATTCTGGTAAGCGGCGGTTCGTCGGACGCGGGAGATTTCACCTCTGCGGTCTTCAGGCAGCCCTCAAGCGCCGCTGCCTCGGAGGTGTCCGTCTCGAACAGTCTGCAAAATTCCTCGAAGCTGCTGCTGAAAAAAGCCGAAAAACAGATCTCGATAATGCTCACCAACTCGCGAGGAAAATGCAGCGGATCGTCGCTGACGTTCATCAGTCCCGAACGCTTGAACACCATCAGCCGCGTGCTCTCGGGCAATTCGTCGACCATTTTATCGAGCTTTGTTCGGATCGTCGGGTCGGTTATATCGAACGCTTCGGTCACGCCGAAACCCTCGTACTCGGTTTCCCCGAAAAGAATATTCTCGCGGTTGACGGAGACCTGCTCAAACATTTCCGCCTTTTTCAGCAGAACCTCCCTGCAGTATTTGTCTAAAGCGCCGTAAATTTCCTCGTAAAACTCCCGCAGCATACTCACGGTAAGCTCGGTTTTTTTGTAGCCGCCGTACTCCTCAAGCCACGAAATATAATCTCCCATCGACCTTGCCGCCAGAAATCCCGGGGAATTTTTCACTTTTTTATAGGTCGTGTTGACCATTCTGATCTCGCGCGCCATAGTTTCCCCGATGTCACTCTCCTCGTCCTTGACCTTTGCGATAGCCACGCGCAGCTCGGACAAGCACTTTTTCATTACCTCGACGGCATAAAACGGACCCTTGTCGTAATCGTTCATAGCCGCGCCGCATACGGAAGTTACAGTGTTGATGATTTCGGGTTTCATTATCTCGATGCCGTTTTGGCACAACTCCGCAAAGCGCTCCGCCTTTTCGTCGACGTAGCGCTTTGACGCTTCGCCGCCGTTTTTGAGCGACTTTACGCTGAACAGCGGATTGCGCCGTTCGTCAAACTCAAACTGCGGTATCACACCCGCCTTTTCGGCGAGGAACTCCGCGTTCGGGGTAAGCCGTGCGATGATCTTGCCCATTTCCATAGGCTCGATGCTGTTATTGCGCAGCGATCTGCTGAACGACATAAACAGTCTTACTGTAAGGTACGACATAATTTTGCCGAGCGGTATCTCGTTCACCGCCGCGTCATAGGCAAGATAGCGGAACGCGTGAGAGCCGTCCGTACCCAACATATTGTAGGACATTATTTTATCCGCGTCATCGTCGCGCACGTAAAGTATCTCGCATTCGGTCATTATTTTCAGCGCAGCGTTTTCGAGAGTCGCCTCGTAGGTTTTTTCGGCGGAGACAATGTAGCACGCCGAATAAGGCGGTCTCTCGGAATTTATCGCGAACGAATCAGTATATTTCTGGGAAAATTTGGTTTTCCTACACTGGAAGCTGTCAAGCTCACCCTTGGTAACGAGCGTGTTCGCGTAGCTGTTGGCGAGATCGCGGCCGTCCATTTTGCTTTGCTGAGCGGTGTCTCCCGCGAACATATATGTTATCACTTTAACGGGGTACTTCGCTGTCTCGAAAAGCGCGGTCAGAATATACCCCAGATCGATCATCATACCGCCGAAAAAAGCGTCGCCCATATTCCCGACGACCACCACGTCAAGCGGCGCGGTGCTGCCGGAGAACGCGGAAATAGCGTCGCCGAAAATTTTCAGCAAATCGTTGAAATAGTGAAAAAGCGCAACTCTCCCGCACTGCCGTTTCTGCAAGCCGTAGACGGGCTTTGCGGGCGTGTAATTTTTCAGACCCGTATCAAACCACGAAAGCGCCGTTTCGGGCAGACGCTCGGGAGCGTTAAGGTATTTGTATATCGCGTCGTCGGGAACTATCGCCAGACGCTCGTCCGCATCGAGCGTGCTGCCGCAGAACTCCGCTTCGTCAAGCAGTTTATCCTCCCCTACCGCCAGAAAGCGCAGCTTGCTCTTATCCACGCTGTATCGGTTTTCGGCGAGGTGCTTACAGCGCATAAGGCAATCCACACCGTTTTTTCCAACTCCTACGGCGTACAGTCTTTTTGTGCCGAACGCGGTCTTTTTACCTCCATAGAGCTTCATTATACGGTCGGGTCTCAACATATCAATTTGCTTTTCCGTTTTCACATAACCACTCCCCCCGCAGTCGGTTTCAAGTATTTTGCTGCATAGTTTTTTATTTATACTGCCGATAAAAACACAATATAGTAATATTATACAATAAAATTATTAAAAAGTCAACACGATTTGCTTTTTAATGAGGATATTTTTTGGTAATTTTTTGGAAACTTTATTATGGGGAATTTTAACATAAAGTTTTGACGCACTTGGTGCGAGGGGGCTGAGCGTAGCTCGAGTGTCCTCTCGCAACAGTGCGGCTGCACTTTAATTGAAATTAACATACCGGCAACAAAAAGATTGCACAAAGTTACAAAAAAAGTTTTTTCTTTTATCATTTAATTATCACAATACCGCTGTATAATACAAACAACGACAGCGAAAGGGTGAGAAAAATTTGGCATACGCGAACACGTTCAAGCGGCGCGAAATGAAATTTCTGCTTGACGAGGAGCAGTACGGTACTCTGCGTGAACGCATCTCGGAATTTATGACCGAGGACGACTTCGGAAAACATACGATACTAAATATCTATCTCGACAATCGCAATAACGACTTGATACGCACATCTCTCGGAAAGCCCGCGTACCGCGAAAAGTTAAGGCTCCGCAGCTACGGGCAGAAAGCGGAGGACGGCTCGGCGGCGTTTCTGGAGATCAAGAAAAAATTCCGCGGAATAACCTACAAGCGCAGGCTCGAGCTTAGCTACAAGGAGCTTCACGACTACATAACCGACGGCATACCGCCGAGCGGACGCGGACAGGTTTTCGAGGAGATCGACTATATGATCCGCCGAATGAGCCTTAAACCGAAAATAGTCATCTGTTACGACCGCGAGGCATACTACGGCAATGATGACAAGGAATTCCGTCTGACATTCGACGGGAATATACGGTTCCGGCGCAGCGATCTCGATCTGCGTTCGGGTGCTTACGGCGAATATCTGAGCGCACAGCCGTTCACGGTCATGGAAGTGAAATCGGCGGGCGCTATCCCGCTATGGTTGGTGAGTATTCTTTCGGAGCAGAAAATTTACTGCGGCTCGTTCTCAAAATACGGAACAATTTTCGCGGCGGAGGTTCGACGGAAAATCCCCGCATCTCAACGGGAAACGGCAAAAAATCATGACGGAAATTTAATTCCGCAAAAAATACAGACATAAAAATGGGAGTAAAAAATGTTTTCAACAATAATTGACACTTCAGTCGGACTTACCGCGCAGAGCGCGCTTTTCTGCACGCTGACCTCGGCGGCGCTGGGACTGTTGGCGGCTTTCCTTTACAGGCTTAACAATCCGCGCGCGTCCAAAAATTTAATGGTGACGCTGGTGGTGCTGCCCGTTCTGGTGCAGGCGGTCATAATGCTGGTGAACGGTTCTATCGGCGCGGGTATCGCGGTAATGGGCGCGTTCAATCTGGTAAGGTTCCGTTCCGCACCCGGAACGTCGAGAGAGCTTTGTTACGTATTTCTGGCAATGGGTATCGGCTTGGCGACGGGCATGGGCTATCTCGGATTTGCGGCGATCATCGCCGTTTCGGTCGGGGTTATTCTGGCGGCGCTCGGCTTTATCCCCGCGTTCGGTATCGTCAAAACCGCAAAGCTCTTAAGGATACTCATTCCCGAGGACGCGGACTATATGACCTGTTTCAAGGATATTTTCGCCGAATACACGTCAAGCGCGCGGCTGATAATGTCAAAGACGGTCAGCATGGGAACGCTGTATGAGCTGCGTTACGAGATAATTCTCAAGGACGCGGAAAAGGAAAAGGAATTTCTCGACAAAATACGCGTTAGAAACGGAAATCTTACGGTTGCGTGCAGCGTGTTGACGGATAATCATGAGGAGATGTAACGAGGTATTATTATGAATATGAATTTTAAGACCCTTGCGGCGTTCTGCGCACTGTCTGTCGCCATGACAGGCTGCACCAAAACGGATGCGGACAGCAATTCGGGAGCAACGTCCACCCCGCTGATGAACAGCAGCGTCTCGCAGACCGAGTCCGTAAACGGACACGACGACAATGTGAGCGTTTCCGTGCCGAGTTCAGCAGACTGCACGATAACGTTCGCGGATGATAAGATCGAGGTGAACGGAAACGGCGCCGCGGTAAAGGACAATACGGTCACGATAAGCAAGGCGGGAACTTACAGACTGACGGGAAGCACCGCCAACGCGAAGATAGTTATAGAAGCAGGCAAAAGCGACGAGATAACGCTTATGCTCGACGGCGTCTCACTGACAAGCGCGAACGGCAGCGTTATCGACTGTGAGAGCGGAAAAACCCTTGCGCTGTATCTTGCCGACAACACCGAAAATTCACTTGCCGACAGCGAGGACTATACGTTCGCAAACGGCGAGACCGAACCCGACGGCACGGTGTTTTCAAGAGCGGACTTGGTTATAATGGGCGGCGGAAGTCTCTCCGTTACGGCGAATTACAAGGACGCATTAAAGTGCAAGGACGGACTTACCGTGAACTCGGGAACGCTTGATATTACCGCTGCGGACGACGGTATAGTCGGCAAGGATTATGTGTGCGTAAACGGCGGAAATATTACGGTAAACGCGAAGAGCGACGGCATTAAATCAACAAACGATACCGATGACGGGCGCGGATATATCACGATTTCGGGCGGCGAGCTTGAAATTACCGCCGAACGCGACGGCATTCAGGCCGAAAAGGAGCTTACCGTTGAGGGCGGAAGGCTCACGATATTCGCGGGCGGCGAGGACGCAAACGCGGAAATAACGGTCTCCGACGACCCGTTCGATTGGGACCGCAGAGGAAATTCAACGGAAACCTCGGAAAACTCCGAGAGTAAAAAAGGCTTGAAAGCGGGCGGCGATCTTACAATTCTCGGCGGCGAAATAAACGTTGCTTCCGCGGACGACAGCGTTCACTCCAACGCTGACGCGGATGTTTCGGGCGGTGTTCTTACCTTGTCAACCTGCGACGACGGCATACACGCCGACGGATCGCTCTCGGTCAAGGACGGTAAGATCACTGTAACCAAAAGCTACGAGGGGCTTGAGGGCAAAAATATCGACATAAGCGGCGGTGAAATTCATATAAAGTCTGCCGACGACGGACTTAACGCGGCAGGCGGCGACAACGGAAGCTTCTGGGGCTTTAACGGCAGCGGCGAAGACTACTATATCAGCATATCGGGCGGAAATATTACCATTGACGCCGACGGCGACGGCATTGACAGCAACGGCACGATCGCGCAGAGCGGCGGGAATATCGTGGTTTACGGTTCAACGAGCTCGGGCAACGGCGCTATCGACTACGAACAGTCTTACGCCGTGAGCGGCGGCACGCTTATCGCGCTCGGCGCGTCGGGAATGGCGCAGGCTCCCAGTACGCTTTCGCAGCCTTGTCTTTCCATTAATTCGAACGTAAGCGCGGGCAGCACAATTGAAGTTCGTTCTTCCGACGGCACGGCAGTTCTTTCGACCGAAACACCCAAGCAATGCCAATCGTTGATATTCACAAGCGACAAGCTGGTTATCAGTGAGGAATACGGTATTTACTCAAACGGAGAGCTTCTGTCATCGCTCACTGCCGCCGAGGGAGTTGTCGGCAACGGAGCTGACGGAAACGGCTTCGGCGGAGGATTTGGCGGTCACGGCGGCTTCGGCGGAGGAATGGGCAGACCCAACGGAAACGGCGGACAGCGCCCGGGCGGCGATTTCGGCGGGAACCCGCCCGACAACGGCGGAACTCCTCCGGATAATAACGGAACACCGCCCGAAATTCCCAACGGAAATATGTAACCAAAAGCCCCTGTGGACAGTTAAATTCCGCAGGGGCATTTTTTTAAAGTTTTGCTACCTCAAATCTATTCTGCACGATCAGCCAATTCGGAACGTAACAGCGGTTTATCGTCCACCACGACGCGCCCGCAAGGTCGAATTCGTCGATAAGTTCCAGCTTCGCGTCAATACTGCGCGGATCGTCAAACCAAACGACATGACGCGTTCCGTTTTCGGTGTAGTTGAAGTACGGGGTCTGCGTCTGCTCATCATAGCGTATCTCGGAATTGTGCTTGACAGCGAGCTCCGTCGCCGCGATAAAGCCTATGCTCTGCGCCGCCGTGCCGCGCGTGTACGGAAGCGTCCAATCGTATCCGTAGTTCGGCATGCCCATAAGTATCTTTTCGGATGGCATTTCCGAGACCGCGTAGGTCAACACCTTGCGGACTTCCTCTATCGGCTGAACAGACATCGGGGCGCTGTAAGTATATCCCCATTCATAGGGAGCATTATGATTACACACAATATATTAAACTGCCCCTGTGACTGACAACAGGGGCAAAATCGCTATCAGAGCTTTTGAGCCTTTTTCTTGTACTTCTTGTGCGGTCTGCTCTGCTGTTCCTGAATATATTCAATTGAGAAATCAACGGACATCAGCTTCTTGTTATCGACAATTCGGTCGAACAGACGTGTTGCCGCCTTCGACAATGCCTTTACGGACGAGGTTTTATGCGATAAATTCCCCGTACCGTGAGTCGGCTTCGGAGCTGCTCGTCCATAGTGGTCGGTCGTGACTGTGCCGCGATAAACAGAAGCAATTTTAGGATTTGTAAGGATCTCAACGTCATAACCTACGATTTTTTTGTTAATGGACAGAGCTTACGAAGATGACAAAACTCGCCGGGCAGCTAAGAAATCGGGTTTTATTCCTCCAAAAAAGAACCGCAAAGAACCTTGGTTTTATGATACTGAATTTTATAAACGCTGCAATGAGGTTGAATTTTTCTTTCTGCGTATAAAGCGCTTTCGTAAGGTTTTTACACGCTATGACGTTAGATATTATTTATCTTGGTGTCATAACTTTTGCTATGATTTTGGATGCCGTCTTTTAATGTAAACAGGCTCTAATAGCTCATGAAGTAGCGCCAAATATGCGCGTTGTGTAATTTTCCGGCTTTCGTCCGCGTCCACATACTTTCATAGAGCGCGTTATCTATGACCATATAACCTGCGGTTACACTCGTCCACCCGCGCTGTTCATACTTTGCAAGATTTCAAAATCAATGAGCATTCGATAGTAACTTCTTGCAGTCGTAAAACGACATTTTATCAAAATAATTATAACAACAAGCAGTGAAAAAACCCGATTATATATTGACAAACAGAAAAAAATATGCTACAATATGGAAGTAAATATGTTCAGAACGGAGAATATCAATGAAGATAATGGCAGTGGATTACGGCGATAGTCGTACGGGGCTTGCAATGAGCGACGAAACAGAGACCCTTGCGTCGCCGTTGGAGACAGTGTACGAGCATCACTTTGACAGATGCGTGGAACGCGTGGCGAAAATCGCCGATGAAAAAAAAGCGGCAATGATCGTTGTCGGCGATCCCATAAATATGAACGGCACACGCGGTCCCCGTTCGGAAAAGTGCGGCGAATTTGCACGACAGCTTCGCGAGCTTGTGAATATCGATGTGATAATGTGGGACGAACGTTCCTCCACCAATACCGCGATAACCTACATGAACGAGATCAACAAGCGCGGAAAAAAGCGCAAACAGGTATTGGATCAAGCTGCGGCAGCGGTCATTCTCGATAGCTATCTTGAGTACCGAAAAAATCAGAAAAAGGGTTAGGAAAAAGGAATGTACAGAATTTCATTTACCGGATACCGCCCCGAAAAACTCCCTTTTTTTGGTGAGGACGACCCGATGTGCGTTGATTTGACAGAGCGTATTTCGAATCAGATCGGCAGACTTATCGCCGACGGCGCGAACGAATTTTATACGGGAATGGCGCTCGGCGTGGATACCTGGGCAGCAGAGGCGGTTCTGGAGCATAGAAAGTCGCACCCGGAAATAAAGCTGATCGCCGTAATTCCATGTCCGGAACAGCCGAGCAAGTGGAATTCCGCCGACCGCAAACGTTACCGCACGATACTAGAAAAGTGCGATAGGACGCTCACAATTTCGCCGTTCTATACAAGGGATTGTATGCATAAACGCAACCGCGCGCTCGTGGAACTTTGCGACGTGCTCATCGCGGTGTACGACGGGAAAAAAGGCGGCACACAGTATACGGTCGACTTCGCGAAAAGCAGGGGAAAACGCGTGCTGGTAATACCTCCCATGTAAAAGCATTAGCGTGATACCACTAACGTGAAATTAAGATTTATGTACATCCCGCAAGGAATAACCTTGTTGGAATTTTGTGTAAAAGCAGATTAAACCAGACAAGGGGTGTCTTGCAAAATAAGCAAGATTTAGGATTCCCTCTTAATTGCCGGGCTTCCGCAGGCAGAGATCCTATTCGGTTTTTTGTGATTTCTCAGTTAAGGATATCACACATTTAGCAGGCTCTCTTTTATTTATTTCGCCGCGATTAGGCGGTTTTGTTTGATAAACTTTTCAAATTGACCGTAGACCTGCCGTTCAAGCGGACTTGCAAGAAACATATTGCGCTTGTAAAGCTCTGCCATTCGCTGTGCGCGAATCCCCGCCGCCTCTGCTGATATTTCGCAAATACGCGCAATGTCGGCGGCAGTGTGGTCGTTCAGCCCCCAAAGCACACATGCGGCCGCGAGAAAACGGCTTGCAAACACATTCGCTTCGCTCTCGGTTTGTGAGAGCTTTTTGCCTGTTGTTCGGGCGTGAATTCCCGCAACAAGCGGATGACCCAAAAATATATGCTCGAGTTAGTGTGCAACTGTAAAGCGTTTCCGTTTGAGCGGGAGCGAATTATCATAAACAATAAACCATTGATTTCCGTCATAAATTCGTGCGCTTGACTGTCTTTTAACAGTTTAATTCAGTTATCGCCGACTATACGAACAACATCAACGGGCAAGCTGTCGATTTTATTGTCAATCAGAGCTTGCCACGAAGCATTGCGAGCCTTTTTATAAACGCCGTATATATTAGACCTCCTCGGAAACTAAATTTGAAATTCAAAATTAATGATTCCGCAAATTAAATTTAATCGTAGACAGTGACGCAACCT
>CAJTTH010000018.1:0-41806 GCA_910579125.1 uncultured Oscillospiraceae bacterium
AAAAACAAGAGTTTTTTGAAAAAATTGTGTCAAGTGATATTGACAAAATCAAAATCCGCTAAATCCGCAGTTGCTCTTGCAGGAATCGACCCGCCGCCGAACCAATCCGGCTCAAACGACCCCAAATCAAGGAGTATTTCCAAACGCGGATCACCTGCACTCCGCAAAACTCTGTTTCAGATCATGACAGTCTATATTCAGCAGCGTCGCTCGAACGAACCCGTTTATCAATTTCTCGATAAAAAACGTGCTGAAGGTAAGCCGTATAGAGTTTATATGATCGCCGCCTCGCACAAGTTCCTCAGAATTTACTACGCTCGTGTCATGGAAGCAATCACCTGTTTTTTTCGCCGCAGTCTTCAGTGCTGCTGAAAAAATTTTCCTTTCAGCGGCGCTTTTGCTATACCTATTTTTGCCTTGTGAAAATTAGATGAAATCTTCACAAAACCCCTTGACTTTTATTTGCAGGTCTTTAAACAACGATTAGCATAGACTAACTCGCCTTACATCTGTATTGTACCGCATTCAATTGTGATTGTCAGGTACTTTTTTGAAAAAACAAGCCGAATAAGGCTAATTTTGTGAACTTTCACAATTTAATGCATAAAATTATGTTGCTTTCGTCAGGGACTTATAATCCGAACGGCTGATTTCTCAAACATTCCGATTACAAATTCCTATAACTTTGTAGAAATCAACAAACTTTTTTAATTAACCTTGTTGATTTAAACAAAAAAAGCGGAGAGTTCTTGTCGAAACTCTCCGCAATATCTGTTATTATAGGGTTTATGGTAAACCTCTCCCAAAGGCTATAATAACAGATATTTAATTGTAAAACGATAAGGCGCACATTCGCCACGCTCTACCTTGTTTACGGCGGGAATCTGGAAATGTTGAGATGTATTCACGGACATAGCTCCATTTCGATCACGCAGATATATCTTCATTTATCCGGTAATTACGCACTTATTAGGTCGTCGCATAATTCACATGTAGACCGCATACAGGAAAATTTGTGCAATTTTAACAAAGATGATAAGCCGGGGACACCCTAATTTCGGGGGTCTTGTCAAATTGCGTAAAAACGGCACAAAAAAAGCACTGTCAGCCTTTGATTTTTGGCTTAACAGTGCGTTATTTGGTGATCCACCCGGGAATCGAACCCGGGACACCCTGATTAAAAGTCAGGTGCTCTACCGCCTGAGCTAGTGGATCAATTAGACAACGTTGATATTATACCAAAAAAAGAGCAGTTTGTCAACCCCTTTTTTCAAAAAAAATGAATATTTGTTTAAAAAAAGGAAAACTTTGAAAAAATTTTGGTAAAATATTGCAAAATTGTTGGTAATGTGTTATACTATATTATGTATGATTATGTGCCGAGGGAAACTATTTGACCGAAAGAAAGAATTTCACAGCACAAAGGCCGAAGTTAATTATTCCGAGGAGGCGATATTGTGGACATCAACGTAGGCGACATTCTGATAATGAAGAAAAACCACCCCGGTTGCGGCAGCAACCGTATGAAAGTGATGCGCGTGGGCGCTGATTTCAAGCTGACGTGCATGGGCTGCGGGCACACGTTTATGACTGCGAGGTCGAAGTGCGAGAAGAAAATAAAGTCCGTTATCCGCGATATTGCAGAGGAAAAGGGTTAGCGGCGCTTTTTTACCTTTAACGATCAAGATTTTTTGGAGGTAGAAAATGTTGGAAAAAATTGGTGCGGCGCAAGCTCGGTATGACGAAATAAGCGCGAAACTTTCTGACCCAAAAGTGGTGGCGGATAATAAGTTGTACACGGAGCTTATGCGCGAATATAAGAACCTCACGCCGCTTATAGATAAGTACAAAGAATATCTCAGCGCGGAGCGCAGTTGTAACGACGCGAAATCAATCCTTGACGATATGTCGGCGGATGCGGAACTTCGGGAAATGGCGGAGTTGGAAATGCTCGCCGCGAAGGCCGATATGGAAAAGTCCGGTGAGGAGTTGAAAATACTTCTTCTGCCGCGTGACCCCGACGACAATAAGAGCGTTATTGTGGAGATACGCGCGGGCGCGGGCGGCGAGGAAGCGGCGCTTTTCGCGAATTCAATGTTCAGAATGTACTCGATGTTCGCGGCGCGGCAGGGCTGGAAAATCGATGTGATGAGCAGCAATCCCACCGAGCTCGGCGGCTATCGCGAGATAAGCTTCGGCGTAGAGGGTGAGGGTGTATATGCTAAATTGAAGTACGAAAGCGGAGTACACCGCGTTCAGCGCGTTCCCGAGACGGAGTCGCAGGGGCGTATACAGACCTCGACGGTAACGGTCGCGGTTCTTCCCGAGGTCGAGGATGTCGACGTAAACATAAATCCCTCCGACCTCACGATACAGACATTCCGTTCAAGCGGCGCAGGCGGTCAGCACATCAATAAGACAGAGTCGGCAGTGCGGATAATTCACCACCCGTCGGGAATGGTCGTTGAGTGCCAGGAAGAGCGTTCGCAGATGAAGAATAAGGACAAGGCAATGAAAATGCTGTACAGCCGCCTTTACGAAGCTGAACGGACCGCGCGCGACAGTGCCATTGCCGAGGAGCGCCGTATACAGGTCGGTACGGGCGACCGCTCGGAGCGTATACGCACCTATAATTTTCCGCAGTCGCGCGTTACCGATCACCGCATAGGGCTGACGCTGTACAAACTGGACGATATGATGAACGGCGGCTGCGACGAGGTGTTCGAGGCGCTGCGCTTTGCGGATTATTCCGCAAAGCTGCTGAAACAGGGGTAAGAAAATGGAGTATGATATAAGGCGCGAGCCTGTTTGCGGGTCGATGAGACACGATAAAACAAGGCTTGTGCCGTACAACAGAGAGAGCGTTCTTGAAGCCGCCGAGCTGCTGAAATACGGTGAATTGGTCGCTATCCCTACCGAGACCGTATATGGACTGGCAGCGGACGCGCTGAACGAAAACGCCGTAAAACAAATATTCCGTGCTAAGGGCAGACCGCAGGATAATCCGCTTATCGTGCATATCGCGAGTATGAAAATGCTCCCGCCGCTCGTGAGGGAGATACCCGATACCGCAAAAGCGCTTGCGGAGCGTTTCTGGGGCGGTCCGCTGACGATGATTTTTCCGAAGTCGGACAAGGTGCCATGCGTTACGAGCGGCGGTCTGGATACGGTCGCAGTGAGAATGCCCGCGAGCGAAGCCGCTTGCGAGATAATAAAAAAATGCGGTTTTCCTCTCGCAGCGCCTTCGGCGAACCTCTCGGGAAAGCCCAGCCCCACGACCGCGAGGCACGTTTTCGAGGATATGGACGGCAGGATACCGCTGATAATCGACGGCGGCGTATGCGAGGTCGGGGTCGAGAGCACAGTAATATGCTTTAAGGGAGATAAAATACACATTCTTCGCCCGGGGGGGATTACTGCGGAAATGCTGTCGGAGTTCGGCGAGGTCGAGGTGGACAGGGCTGTCACGGCTCAGCCTGAAAAGGACGAACGTGTGCTCTCGCCCGGAATGAAGTACAAGCACTATTCGCCGAAAGCGAACGTTTACGTCGTCAACGCGCACGGCAAGACTTTCGAGGAGTACTGCATAAAGCGTTCGCGGTTTGAGAACGACTTGATAGTTTTAGGCGCGGGAGTTGCAGAGCGCGGCGTTTTCCATGATTACGGCAGCACTCCCGAAATACAGGCGCAGCGGCTGTTCGCGTTATTGCGCAAGGCCGACGAGCTTGGCGCTAAGACTGTTCTCGTGGAGATGCCGGCGCATAGCGGAATGGGACTTGCTGTGTACAATCGGCTGCTCCGCGCGGCAGGGTTTAAGGTTATTGAATTGGAGAAAGAGTATGGGAATAATAAAAACTAAACAATTTCAAATATTAACGGATATTGATATTATCTGGGATTTTATGACTGAGATATATGATCCTCATTGTAATAACGGTGTGGCAGCTCCGTTTTTTGAGTACGCGTTAACGTCGTCGTGGATGAATAAGGATTATCTTCATTTGGATCGCCTATGGTTTGACGGCGATAAGGCGGTGGGATTTGTTTTTACTGAAGATCCTGTTTCCAACATCTTTTTCAATCTGCGTCCCGGTTATGAAGAATTGGCTGATGAAATGTTTGAATACGCGGAGAAAAGTTTTCCCGCTGTCGGCGGAGAAAAAGAACCTGTGCTTTTCCCGGAACAGAGAGCATTGATACAAGCCGCCGAAAAAAGAGGCTATACGGTCGCGTATGAAAATGTGGATATGTTGTTTGATTTCAGAAAAACGGAATTAAACTATGAGCTTCCCGAGGGATTTCATTTCGTTGACCCATTGAATATCGACCCTCTCAAGCTTGCTGAATGCACATGGAACGGCTTTAATGCCGAGGAGCTCGGGGCGTTTGAGAATTGGGATGACCCAAACCCCGAAAGCCCTTGGGATCCGCACAAAGCGTATAACGGTGTTCAGAGCTTAACTATCGCACCGCCGCCGCATTCAACCTATCAACATAATGTTATTATTGCTGATGAAAATGGCGAATATGTGTGCTTTTCGGGAATGTGGTGGGTTCAGGAAAATAAGCTTGCTTATATGGAGCCGCTGTGTACGATTCCCAAATACAGAAAAAGAGGACTGGCGGCAGCAGCGCTTACACAGCATTACAGACATTTGAAACCGCTCGGAGCAGAGTATATGACAGGCGGCGGAAATGTTTTTTACCGAAAGATCGGCTATGAGGACAGTATACATTGGCTTCATTGGAAAAGGAATGGCAGAGGTGTATACTGATTGCTCCGCGCGGCGGGGTTCGGGAGGATCGACGTATGAGCGGTTGGTTTTTAACGGAGCGGATAAGCGTCGATACAGCAGTGATAAGCGAGTACGGTCATCCCGAGGAAACGCACTGCTATCTTCTTATCGGCAGCGAGCGCTGTCTGCTGATAGACACAGGTCTTGGCATCGGGGATATTTCCGTTGAGACGGCGCAATTAACAGACAAGCCTATCACTGCTGCTGCGACGCATATTCATTGGGATCATATCGGCGGTCACAAGTATTTTCCCGATTTTTACGCTCACGTGGAGGAGCTTGATTGGCTGAACGGAAATTTTCCGCTGCCCGTTGCTGCGGTGAGAAAAATGCTTGCCGATGGCGAACTCCCCGATGATTTTATGCTTGAAAAATACATGATATTCCAAGGGAAGCCGTCAAAGCTGCTGAACGACGGAGACAAAATAGAGCTTGGCGGAAGAACGGTAACGGTTCTCCATACGCCGGGACACTCTCCGGGACATATATGTTTCTGGGAGGCTGACAGAGGGTGGCTGTTCACGGGAGATCTGGTTTATAAGGGAATTTTGTACGCGAATTACCCGTCAACTGATCCGGAAGCGTATCTTCGGTCGTTGAGGAAGATCGCGCAGCTGCCCGTAAAGCGGATATTTCCTGCTCATCACTCGCTTGATATCCGCCCCGGAATAATTTCCGAGATGGCGAATGAGCTTGAGAAACTGAAAGCAGACGGCAAGCTGTGTCACGGCAGCGGACGGTTTGATTTCGCAGAGTGGTCAATATTGCTTTAAAAACGGTGTCCGCCAACGTTTTGGGGGTATAATAATGGTAGATCTGCCAAATATTATTATAATAGGTCTGACGGGGCAGAGCGGCGCGGGTAAGTCGACGGTTCGCGGAGTGTTCGCCGACAACGGTTTCACGGTGATCGACTGTGACGGCATTGCGCGAAAAGCCGCCGATAACAGGCGCTTTCTTAATGAGATCGCGCGGTGTTTCTCCGAAAATCTGCTGAACCCCGACGGCACGCTGAACCGCGCGGCAACCGCAAAGGTGATATTCACCGACAATGAAAAGCGCAAACGTTATCAGCAAATAATTTTTCCGTATATCATAAATGCGGTAATGAACAGGATAAAGTCGGCAAGCGGCAGCGTTCTGCTTGACGCGCCAACGCTTTTCGAGGCGAAGCTCAATATGGTATGCGACCGGATAGTGAGCGTCACGGCGGATGCGGACAAATGTGCGGAACGCATTATAAAACGTGACGGCATAACCCCGGAACAGGCGCGGGAGCGGCTTTCCTCGCAGCACGGCGCGGAGTTCTTCAAGGAGCACTCCGATTACAATATAGAGAACAACGGTACGCTGCGGCAGCTTATAGAATGCACCGCAGCAGTGATAGACAAAATGAAAGGTGACAGATGAACAGGCGCAGACATAAGAGGAGCGCAGCTCCCGTAATTATCGTAATATTGATCATAGCGTTGATACTCGGCGCTGTCGGGTATTTCGGGTATCAGTATTATCTTGAAAAGACTTATCCTTTAGGATACAGCGATTATGTTGAAAAGTACTCAAAGGAAAACGGCATTAACAAATATCTGGTATACGCGGTCATCAAGACCGAGAGCGGTTTCCGTCCCGACGCGGTCTCTGACGTTGGGGCGCGCGGACTTATGCAGATAATGGAGGATACGTTCGACTGGATAAAGTTCAAGTCGGACGACGAGGAAACGGTCTACTACGAGATGTACGACCCGAAAACAAACATAGATTTCGGGTGCAGACTACTCGGCTATCTTTACGAGGAGTTCGGTAACGTCGAAGCAGTCGCGGCGGCATATCACGCGGGGCGCGGCGGGGTCAACGAATGGCTTGCGGACAGACGCTATTCCAAGGACGGCGTTCATCTCGACGAAATACCGATTCCCGACACCGCCCATTATGTTGACAAGATAACTAAAGCTATGGATATGTATATCAAGCTTTACGATAAATAATCGAAAGGAATGGTTTATTATGGCAAAGAAAGAAACAACGGCGAAAGAGCTTAAAGAGCAGCTTTTCCTGCAAAAGAAGAACGCGTATCTGCGTATGAGCGACGCGGAAATAAAGAAGTGCGACAAGTTCTGCGAGGGATACAAGGCGTTTCTCGACGCGGCTAAGACCGAGCGCGAGGCGGCGGATTTCATAGAGTGCGAGGCAAAGGCTAAGGGCTTTGTGCCGTTTGACAAAAACAAGACCTATAAGGCGGGTGACAAGGTATACTATGTGAACCGCGAGAAGTCCGTTATTCTGGCGATAATCGGCAAAGAGCCTATCGAGAACGGCGTTAATCTCGTGGCGGCGCATATCGACAGTCCGCGCCTTGATATGAAGCAGAACCCCCTCTACGAAAAGGACGATATAGGCTACTTCAAGACACACTACTACGGCGGTATCAAGAAGTATCAGTGGCCGACCGTTCCGCTTTCGCTGCACGGCGTTATCATCAAGGCGGACGGCACGAAAATAACCGTTTCTGTCGGCGAGGACGAGAGCGACCCTGTGTTCTGCGTTTCCGATCTGCTGCCGCATCTGGCGAATTCACAGTACAAGCGCCCGACCACCGAGCTTATACGAGGCGAAGAGCTGAATATCATCATAGGCTCGCGTCCGTTCAAGGACGACGAGGCTAGCGAAAAGGTAAAGCTGAGCCTTATGCTGCTGCTCAACGAGAAATACGGCATAACCGAGGGCGATTTCCTTTCGGCGGAACTTGAGGCAGTTCCTGCGTTTAAGGCACGCGACATCGGCTTTGACAGAAGTCTTATCGGTGGATACGGACAGGACGACAGAGTTTGTGCGTACACCGAGCTCATGGCGGTGCTGAACGCGAAATCGGTCAAGAGAACGGCGGTCGCTATCCTAACCGATAAAGAGGAAACGGGTTCGGACGGGAATACAGGCTTGCGTTCGGCGTACCTGAAGTATTTTATTGCCGACCTTGCGGCGACTTTCGGGGTGCGCGGCAGGGAGGTACTGTCCAATTCGAGGTGCCTTTCCGCCGACGTAAACGCGGCTTACGACCCGACGTTCCCCGACGTATTCGAGAAAAACAACGCGTGTGTGCTTAACGGCGGCGTATGCGTGACCAAGTACACGGGTTCGCGCGGTAAGAGCGGCACTTCGGACGCGTCTGCGGAGTTTGTCGGCGAAGTAAGACGGCTGTTCGACAGCAAGGGTGTTATCTGGCAGACGGGCGAGCTTGGCAAGGTGGATATCGGCGGCGGCGGAACGGTCGCGGCATATATCGCAAATCTCAACGTTGACACGATCGACGTGGGCGTACCCGTTATGAGTATGCACGCGCCGTTTGAGATAACCGCGAAAACCGACGTTTACGCGGCGTTCAAGGCTTTTGAGGCGTTTATTAACGGTTAAAAATCCGCAGATTTTTTCAATAAACGAAGATTGACGAAAAAAACGCTGAAACATTGCGAAACGATGTTCAGGACAAAGCAATAATTCACACTTTTCCCTAATAAACATAAAATAGGGGAGAGGTGAGTTATGATGACTAAAGCGCGCAAATTTTTCCGCAGACTGGGCGTAAAGCTGATAGCGTTGGCACTGATACTGATAGGGCTGTTATTTGTCGCCGACCTGAGCTTTCGTCCTATAGTCGAAACGGTGAACGCCTACGAGTGCCACGAGACCGTTTCGCGCATTATAAACAACGCGGTTCTTGCCGAAATAGACCGCGTCGGCGCGGAATATTCCACGCTCGTGAATTTGTCGACAAATACTGACGGCGAGGTCATTTCCGTTGAAAGCAACGTAATGAACATCAACCGCCTTAAAACCGAAGTCGCCGAACGTGTTGAACGCGAGATCGAGCGGCTTTCGGCGATAAATATCGAGATACCTGTAGGCACGCTTACGGGCGTTCAGCTATTGCACGGCAAGGGCTTCAACATCGGAATGAGCGTTCAGCCGCTGGGCTATGCGACGACCTCGATAATCAGCGAATTCACCTCTGCGGGGATAAACCAGACGCTGCACAGGATCGTTATCGAGATAAGCGCGGACGTTGACGCGATAATACCGGGGTTTTCCACGCGTGTTCCTGTCTCGACAACGATAGTTGCTGCGGAGACTGTCATCGTCGGCAGAGTTCCCGATGCGTATACTCATGTTGTCACCGAATCGGGCGATCTTGCGGGAACGCTGAACGATTTCGGCGCAACTATTTCATAATTTCACAGGAGAAGACAATGGATATAAACGAAGCAAAAAAGCGGGTCGACGAGCTGAAAATCCGGCTTGAAAAGGCAAACCACAACTACTATGATCTGGACGCGCCGACCCTTGAGGACGACGAATACGACGCGCTTATGCGTGAGCTGCGAGGTCTCGAGCAGGATTTCCCCGAGCTGCTGACGGAGGATTCGCCGTCGCAGCGCGTGGGCGGCACGGCGCAGAACACGTTTGCGAAGGTGCGGCACGAGGTGCAGATGGGATCGTTGCAGGACGTTTTCAGCGTTGACGAGGTCAGAGCGTTTGCGGAGCGCGTAAGCGGTGAGGGAGCGGACGAATTTACCGTTGAGCCGAAGATCGACGGTTTGTCGGTCTCACTCGAATACCGCGACGGCGTTTTAACGCTCGGTTCAACGCGCGGCGACGGCTTTATCGGCGAGGAAATTACGGCAAATCTCAAAACCATACGCACGATACCGCTGAAGCTCCCCGAAAAGCTGCCGCTTATTGAGGTGCGCGGCGAGGTGTATATGCCCAAGTCGAGCTTCGCGGAGCTGTGCGAGCTTCAGGAAAAGAACGGTGAACCGCTCCCGAAAAATCCGAGAAACGCGGCGGCGGGCTCTCTGCGGCAAAAGGACAGCAAGATCACCGCGTCGCGAAAGCTGGACATATTCTGCTTTAATATTCAGCGCGCGGAGGGCAAGGAGTTCAAAACGCACTCAGAGTCGCTGGAATATCTGGAGAGCATGGGCTTTCACGTTATCCCCGATGTGCGTGTATGCCGCACCGCCGATGAGATAGTTCAGCGTATTGAGGAGATCGGACAGATGCGGCGTTCGCTGCCGTTCGACATTGACGGCGCGGTCGTTAAAGTGAACAACATAGCGCTACGCGAGGAGATAGGCGCGACATCAAAAGTCCCGAAGTGGGCGGTGGCGTTCAAGTATCCGCCCGAGGAAAAGGAGACTACTCTTCGCGAGATTGAGATAAACGTCGGCAGAACCGGCGCGCTCACTCCCGTGGCGGTGTTCGACCCCGTTCAGCTTGCGGGAACAAGCGTTTCGAGAGCAGTGCTGCACAATCAGGATTTCATCACCGAGCGCGATATCCGTGTTGGGGATCAAATAATCGTCCGCAAGGCGGGCGACATAATCCCCGAGGTCGTAAAATCGGTATCTCACGCGGAGAACTCCGAGCCGTTCTTTATTCCCGTCGTTTGCCCCGTGTGCGGAGCTAAGGCAGTCCGCGATGAGGACGAGGCGGTTATCCGCTGCCAGAACCCCGACTGTCCCGCGCAGCTTCTGCGCTCTCTGGAGCATTTCGCCTCGCGCGGCGCAATGAATATCGACGGACTGGGAGAGGCTATCGTCGAGCAGCTTGTTCAGGCCGATCTCGTTCACACGGTAGCCGATCTGTACACACTCGATCTGCAAGGCTTAACGGCGCTTGAACGTTTCGGACAAAAGTCCGCAGAGAATTTGCTCGCGTCCATCGAGAAATCCAAGAAAAATGAGCTCGACAGGCTGATATTCGCCTTGGGGATACGCGGCATCGGTCAAAAGGCGGCGACGCTGCTTTGTCAGAAGTTCGGCGATATGGATAAGATAATGGAGGCCGAACAGGACGAGATCGCCGAAATAGACGGCTTCGGCGAGATACTTGCGCAGTCGGTCTGCACGGCAATGCGCGAACCCCACAGAATAGCGCTTATAAACCGCCTTAAGGAGCTCGGGCTTAATATGACCTACTCCGAGCAAAAGGTCTCGGACAAGCTGGCGGGGTTGACGTTCGTGCTTACGGGAACGCTTCCGACGTTAAAGCGCGACGAGGCTAAGGAGATGATCGAGAAACGCGGCGGCAAGTGCAGCGGCTCGGTCTCGAAAAAGACAAGTTACGTCGTCGCGGGTGAGGAAGCGGGCAGCAAGCTCACCAAGGCGAACGAGCTGGGTATCACGGTACTCACCGAGGAGCAGTTCTTGGAGATGATCGGAGAGTGACGATGAAAAAGGCTTTGTGTGCCGTTTTGACGGTTCGACACCGACAGTGACAACAAAGCAAGAGATTGTCGATAAATACGTCGACCCTGTTCCAAAGGATAGTAAAGATGATTATTTTTATTACGGTATTCATAACGGTTCAAACAAAAGCATGGGCAGGGCAAGTGACAATAGTATAGGCATCAGGCTTGAGAACGATGTTGTTAAAGAAATCAGTATAGCCTATGCCGATTTAACAAAAGAATACTGAATTATGGAGGAACTGATAATGAGCATTGACGTAAAGCATTTGGCAAAGCTTGCCCGTCTGCGTATCGAGGACGACAAGCTGGCGAAATTCGAGAAGGATATGGAGAGCATAGTGGCAATGGTGGAGCAGCTTCCCGAGGTAAGCGGCGACGCGTCGGGGCTTGACCCCGAACACCCGATGAAGCTCCGCGAGGACAAAGAGGGCACTGATAAGCTCACGAGAAACGAGCTGTTGGCGAACGCTCCGAAAATGCAGGCAGGCTGCGTTGTTGTGCCTAAGACAGTAGAATAAAGAAAGGACGATATAATGGAACTTTACGAATATTCGGCTCACGAGCTGTCGAAAATGCTTTCCGAGAAGAAATGCAGCAGCGAGGAGCTTACCAAATCCGTGCTCGACAGAGTGGCAGCGACAGATGAAAAGGTCGGCGCTTACCTTACGGTATGTGAGGAAAACGCGCTGAAAAAGGCGCGCGAGGTCGACGAAAAACGCGGCAGGGAAGCTCTCCACCCGTTGGCGGGCATTCCGATAGGAATTAAGGACAACATCAGCACAAAGGGCTTGCTGACGACCTGCGCGTCTAAAATGCTGTATAACTATGTGCCGCCGTTCGATGCGTTTGCAATGAAAAAGGTTAATGCCGCCGATATGGTGGTAACGGGCAAGCTGAATATGGACGAGTTTGCAATGGGTTCGTCCACCGAGAACTCGTATTTCAAGAAAACTCACAATCCGCATAACCTCGACTGTGTTCCGGGCGGATCTTCGGGCGGCTCGGCGGCGGCTGTCGCGGCGGGCTCGGCGGTCATCTCTCTCGGCTCGGATACGGGCGGCTCTATCAGAATGCCCGCGTCTTACTGCGGCGTTGTCGGCTTAAAGCCTACTTACGGCAGCGTTTCGCGCTACGGACTTGTGGCGTTCGCAAGCTCGCTCGACCAGATAGGTCCGTTCGGCAGAAACGTCACCGACACGGCAATGCTGTACAGCGTTATCTGCGGTCATGACAATATGGACGCAACCTCCGCCGACCGCAAATATCCCGACTTCACCGCGCTGCTTAATAGCGACGTTAATGGCTTGAAGATCGGTATTCCCGAGGAATATTACGGCGAGGGCGTGGATAACTCCGTCAAGGAGACCGTAATGAACGCGGTCAAGGAGCTTGAAAAGCGCGGCGCGGAGATTGTCAATATTTCTCTGCCCAGTACAAAATACGCGCTGAACGCGTACTACATCATCTCCTCGGCCGAGGCAAGCTCGAATCTTGCGCGATTTGACGGCGTAAAGTACGGCTACCGCGCCGAGGACTTCACCGACCTCACCGATATGTACGAGAAAACGCGCAGTGAGGGCTTCGGCGACGAGGTAAAGCGCCGCATTATGCTCGGCACGTTCGTGCTGTCAAGCGGCTTTTTCGACGCGTACTACAAAAAGGCAAAGCTGGTCGCATTCGATATCGTCAAGGAGTTCAACGCGGCGTTTGAGAAGTGCGACGTTATCGCGACCCCTGCAACTCCCGCGACGGCGTTCAGGCTCGGCGAGAATATCGGCGATCCGACTAAGATGTACGCTGCCGATATATGCACGGTTACGGTGAATATCGCGGGGCTGCCCGCTATAAGCGTACCATGCGGCAAGGTGAACGATATGCCCGTGGGCTTGCAGTTTATCGGCAGAAAATTCAGCGAACAGACGCTTTTGAACGCGGCTCTTGCGGTTGAGGAGCTTAACGGTGAAGCAAGGACTGTGAACGTCTAAAAGGGGGATATAACACAACATGGAATACGAAACGATAGTAGGTCTTGAGGTTCACGCGGAGCTGAACACCAAGACCAAGATATACTGTAACTGCAAAAACGCGTTCGGACTGGAGGTAAACACCCAGATATGTCCGATATGCACGGGTATGCCGGGAACGCTTCCGACGCTGAATGAAAAGGTGGTCGAGTACGCGGTCAAAATGGGTCACGCGACAAACTGCTCGATAAACAACGTCTGCAAGCAGGACAGAAAAAACTACTTCTATCCCGACCTACCCAAGGCGTATCAGATATCGCAGGCGGATATCCCGCTTTGCGAGCACGGCTACGTTGACATTATGCTGAACGGCGAAGAAAAGCGCATAGGCATAACGCGAATCCATATTGAGGAGGACGCGGGTAAAATGCTGCACAATGACGCGTTTCAGGGCTCGCTCGTCGACTTCAACCGCTGCGGAGTGCCGCTTATCGAGATAGTTTCCGAGCCGGATATGCGCTCCAGCGCCGAAGCTAAAGCGTATCTTGACACGCTGAAGTCGATTTTGCAGTACATTGACATTTCCGACTGTAAAATGGAGCAAGGCTCTATACGCTGCGACGTGAATGTTTCCGTGCGCCCCAAAGGCTCTACCGAGTTCGGCAAGCGCGTCGAGATGAAGAACGTCAATTCGTTCTCGGGCGCGATGAGGGCTATCGACTACGAGGCTAACCGCCAGATTGAGGCTCTCGAGCGCGGCGAGGAGATAAATCAGGAGACCCGCCGCTGGGACGATCAGAAGGGTGTGAATATTCTTCTGCGTACCAAAGAGGACGCACAGGATTACCGTTACTTCCCCGAACCCGATTTGACAACTATATACGTTCCGCTTGAAAAGGTAGAGGAGCTTAAAAACGATATTCCCGAGCTGCCGAACGCAAAAATAAAGCGTTATGTCAAGGAGCTTGGTTTGTCGCAGATCGACGCGGAGCTTATCGCGGAAAATCTGCCGCGCTGCCGTTTGTTCGACGAGTGCGTAAAGATTTGCGGTTATTTCGGAAAGGACAGTGTCTCGCCGAAAAATCTCAGTAACTGGGTATTGGGCGACGTTTCCAAATATATGAATGAAACGGGTAAAGATATCGCCGATACACCGCTTAACGCAAATCTGCTTTGCAAAATAGTTGAGCTTATCGAAACAAAGGTTATCTCCAACACCTCGGGCAAGGTTATTTTCGAGGAGATCATGAACGGCAATACCGACATTGACAAGATAATCGAGGATAAAGGGCTGCGCCAGATATCGGACGATTCCGCTATCGAGAAGATTGTCAACGACGTTCTCGCGGCAAATCAGAAGTCTGTGGACGACTATCGCGGCGGCAAGACCAACGCGCTCGGCTTCCTTGTAGGACAGTGCATGAAAGCGTCTAAGGGACAGGCTAATCCCGCGAAGTGCAAGGAGCTTGTGCTGAAATATCTGAACGGATAATCGAGCAATATTGTAACAAACAAACAAAAACCCTTTCTGAAAGAGAGGGTTTTTTGTGCAATATCTACCTTGCAAAACAATTATTTTGGCGGCGGTCTGATCGTAACGCTGTACAGCTCCGACGGGAGCGAGGTGAAAACCTATTGGACGCTTGAAAAGACCGATACATACACGCTATGCGCTGAATGCATGGAAATGGTTGTCAGCTATAAATTAAAAGTTACAAGGGCATAGCCGCAAAAGCTGTCTCGTATTACAACAAAAAATTTACAAAAACCCTTTACACGTCGCTAAAAAAGTGCTATAATAAATATGTATTAAAAAAACGGAGGGAACGATAATGGGAATGACAATGACGCAGAAAATTCTCGCAAAGCATGCGGGTCTGGAGAGCGTTGCCGAGGGTCAGCTGATAAAAGCGAAGCTGGACATGGTTCTCGGAAACGACATCACAAGTCCCGTCGCTATCAACGAGTTCAACAAGAACGGCTTTACGGGTGTGTTCGACAAGAGTAAAATTTCGCTCGTAATGGATCATTTTACGCCGAACAAGGATATCAAGGCGGCGATACAGTGTCAGCAGTGCAGAAATTTTGCGGACAAGTACGATATCGTGAATTTTTACGACGTCGGCAACGTCGGCATAGAGCATGCGCTGCTCCCCGAAAAAGGTCTTGTAGTGCCGAGCGACTGCGTTATCGGCGCGGATTCGCATACCTGTACCTATGGTGCTTTGGGGGCGTTTTCGACGGGCGTAGGCTCGACCGATATGGCGGCGGGTATGGCAACGGGCGAGGCTTGGTTCAAGGTGCCCGGGGCTATCAAGTTCAACCTTACGGGCAAGCTGAATAAGTGGGTGAGCGGCAAGGACGTTATCCTGCACATTATAGGAATGATCGGTGTTGACGGCGCTCTGTATCAGTCTATGGAGTTTTCGGGCGAGGGCTTGAAGAACCTCTCCATGGACGACAGGCTCTGCATGGCGAATATGGCTATCGAAGCGGGCGCGAAGAACGGCATTTTCGAGGTCGACGAGGTAACGCTCGACTACGTAAAGGGCAGAACCGACCGCGCGTTTGAGACGTTCAAGGCTGACCCCGACGCACATTACAACCGCGTTATCGACATTGATCTGTCTACGATAAAGTCAACAGTGGCTTTCCCGCATCTTCCCGAGAACACAAAGACTATCGACGAGGTGGGCGAAATCAAGATAGATCAGGTAGTCATCGGCTCGTGCACCAACGGACGTTACAGTGATCTTGAGACTGCCGCGGCAGTTGTTAAGGGCAAAAAGGTGGCAAAGGGCGTTCGCGCTATTGTTATCCCCGCGACGCAGCAGATCTACCTCGACGCGCTCAGGAACGGGCTGCTCGAGATTTTCGTAGAAGCGGGAATGGTAGTTTCCGCGCCGACTTGCGGTCCGTGTCTCGGCGGACACATGGGCATACTCGCGCCGCATGAGCGCGCCGTTTCCACGACCAACCGCAACTTCGTCGGAAGAATGGGCGATACGACCTCGGAGGTATACCTCGCAAGCCCCGCGATCGCGGCGGCAAGCGCGCTGAAGGGTTATATTTCCAACGTTGAGGATTAAGGAGGAATAATTGATGAAAGCGCATGGAATTGTACATAAATACGGTGACAATGTTGATACGGACGTAATTATCCCCGCTCGTTACCTCAACACCTCCGACCACAAGGAGCTTGCTTCCCACTGCATGGAGGATATCGACAAGGATTTCGTCAAGAACGTCAAGGACGGCGACATTATGGTCGCGAATATGAATTTCGGCTGCGGCAGCTCCCGCGAGCACGCTCCCATTGCTATAAAGGCGAGCGGTATCGGCTGTGTTATCGCTTCAACATTTGCGAGGATATTCTACCGCAATGCGATAAATATCGGGCTGCCAATACTCGAATGTGATGAAGCGGCAAAGGATATTGACGCGGGCAACGAGGTCGAGATTGACTTCGACACGGGAATAATTACGAATATCACCAAAAGTAAGACCTATCAGGCTCAGCCGTTCCCTGATTTTATCAAGGAGATAATCAACAAGGGCGGTCTGCTTAATTCGCTTAAATGATATGAGGATTGACATCAGACCCGCCGTGCTTTCCGACGTTGAGGGAATGTCGCTCGTACTCGACAGGGCTTGGCGGGAGAACTTCAAGGATATTTTCTCCGAGGAGCAGATAACCGCATACACGGGCGATTACCGCCGTGAGAGCTTCACAAGGCTGATAAACGGCGGCAAGGACGTGTTCGTGCTGCTCTGCGACGGAGAGGTTATCGCCGTCTGCGCGGCGCAGACCTGCGAAGAAAAGTTGTTTGAGGGATATGCGGAGATAAAGCTGCTGTACGTTCTTCCCGAGTGGCAGCATAAGGGTGTCGGCAAGAAGCTGCTCTCGCATACGCTGCGGAAAATGCGCGGCAAGGGTTACAAAAGCGCAGTGCTCAAAACTGCCGAAAAAAACCTGCCCGCGCGGAGATTTTATGAGAAATTCGGCTTTACGGTGCGCAAAACCTTTGTTGACCGAAAGTCCGGTGATATAACAATGGTTATTTATACGATTGATTTTTAGCTATGAAAGATTTAAAGAAAACAAGCGTTTTTATCAGTTTGATACTGAGGCATAAGCCCGAGGCTATCGGTATTTCGCTCGACGAACACGGTTGGGCAAGTGTTGAAGAACTTATCAACGGGGTAAACAGAACCAAGGGTTACGGGCTTGATATGGAAACGTTGGAAGAAATTGTCAGAACCGACAACAAGCAGCGGTACAGCTTCAACGAAGACAAAACGCTTATCCGTGCCAATCAGGGGCATTCAATAAACGTTGACGTCGAGCTGAAAGAAGCCGAGCCGCCGGAGCAGTTATTCCACGGAACAGGCGAGCGCTTTGCCGCCGTTATCCGTCGAGAGGGCTTGAAGCCGATGTCGCGGCTGTATGTTCATCTCTCTAAGGACAAGGAGACCGCCGAAAAGGTCGGCACTCGCCACGGGAAACCGCATATTTTCTTCGTTCACTCGGGGAAGATGTTCCGCGCGGGCTATAAATTTTATCTCTCCGAGAACGGAGTCTGGCTTACAAAAAGCGTTCCTCCCGAGTTTTTGGAGGAAAGGTAAATTCACGAAAGGGAATTGATATGGAAAAGAATATCGCGGTCATAAAGGGCGACGGTATCGGACCTGAAATTGTTACCGAGGCAATGAAGGTGCTTGATAAGGTTGCCAAGAAATACGGTCACAAATTCAATTACGAGCAGCTCCTTATGGGCGGCTGTTCGATAGACGCGAACGGCGTGCCGCTCACGGACGAGACGATTGAGCGCTGCAAAGCCTCGGACGCAGTGCTTATGGGCAGTATCGGAGGAGACACGACAACCTCTCCGTGGTACAAGCTCCCCGCGAACCTCCGCCCCGAGGCGGGTCTGCTCGGGCTTCGTAAGGCGCTCGGGTTGTTCGCGAACTTACGCCCGTGCTTGCTGTTTAAGCAGCTTTCCGACGCGTGTCCGCTGAAAAAGGAGATAAGCGCAAAGGGTTTTGATATGCTCATTATGCGCGAGCTCACGGGCGGTCTGTACTTCGGAAAGCGTTTCACTGAGGATCGTGACGGCGTTACGGTCGCGGTCGATACTCTTGAATACAGCGAGCCCGAGATACGACGTATCGCGAAAAAGGCGTTTGAGGTCGCGATGCGGCGCCGCAAAAAAGTGACGAGCGTCGACAAGGCGAATGTCCTCGACAGCTCACGTTTGTGGAGAAAGGTAGTCGATGAGGTAGCAAAGGACTATCCCGAGGTGAAGCTGGAGCATATGCTCGTCGACAACAGCGCAATGCAGCTTGTTAAAGACCCTGCGCAGTTCGACGTTATGGTAACGGAGAATATGTTCGGCGATATTTTGTCGGACGAGGCTTCGATGATAACGGGCTCTATCGGTATGTTGGCAAGCGCGAGCATGAACGAAACAAGTTTCGGCTTGTACGAGCCAAGCGGCGGTTCAGCGCCCGATATCGCGGGACAGAACAAGGCAAATCCGATCGCGACTATCCTTTCAGCGGCGATGATGCTGCGTTATTCGTTTAAACTCGACAAGGAAGCAGACGCGGTGGAGAGCGCCGTAAACAGTGTTCTTGAAGCGGGCTTCCGCACCGGCGACATCATGAGCGACGGAATGACTCTCGTTTCCTGCTCGGAAATGGGCACGAAGATCGCGGAATTTATCTGACTATATAGCCGCCCCGCGCTTAATAAATGCGTCGGGCGGCTTTGGTTCTTTTCTGTCCAAGCAGTGCATACAATTAAATATGCTTGAGTTGAAAATACATAAAACCGTGTTGCGGCTGGATTTCTCGTTCTTTGCCGTAATTGCGCTTTTCCTGCTGCTTGATACGACGGGATTCGGGATAACGGCGCTTTCGGCATGTGCGCTGCATGAGCTGGCGCACATGCTGGTTATGTCAATATTTGGGATCTATGCCGACGAGATTACGTTTTACGGCGCGGGAGTACGCATATCCTCGTCGCGGACGGAATACGCCGGACCGCTTGTAAAGGCGCTTATATTATGCGCGGGATGTGCGGCAAATTTCGTAATTGCTGTAATTTTCCGGAATTTCGGTCAGCCCGAAGCCGCTGCTATAAACTTGTTCACGGGAATATTCAATCTGCTGCCGATAGGCGAACTTGACGGCGCGGGGCTGCTGAAGCTGCTTCTTATCCGGATCTGCCGACCAGAAAAAATCGACGGTGTTATGAGAGTTATCGGTGCGACGTTTTCGGTTATCTGTATATCG
This sequence comes from uncultured Oscillospiraceae bacterium, assembly GCA_910579125.1. Lineage (GTDB taxonomy): Bacteria > Bacillota > Clostridia > Oscillospirales > Ruminococcaceae > CAG-115. Next base: position 19,302 of record CAJTTH010000018.1, read on the forward strand.
GCAATTGTTTTTTTCGGCAGAGGAATATCGTTTACGCTGATAACAACAGCGCTCTATTTTATAATAGTCAGCAGCCGCAGAGTTTAAAAAATATCCAAAAAAACGTCTCGGAATTTGTAGGAATGAACAAAATAGTTTCTCATGCTTGACAATGCTTTGATATTACTGTATAATAAAAAGGGTAAGTGATAATTGTGTGAAATCACGTCCAAATTGTATTACAGCGGTTAAACCGTTGAAAAAATTTTAAGGAGCTAAAATTATGAGATACGAAATTAAGGGCGAACCGTTGCCCGTCGCACTGGTTTATCTTGAGGGCGGAGAGAGTGTAATGTGTCAAAAGGGCGCAATGTCATGGATGACGCCGAATATGAAAATGGCGACCGGCACAGGCGGCATCGGCAAGGCGTTCAGTAAGATGTTCTCGGGCGAATCTATGTTCCAGAATACATACACCTCCGAGGGCGGTCCGGGTATGATCGCGTTCGCGTCAAGCGTTCCGGGTTCGATAATTCCTTTCGACATCAGCCAGGGTGATATGATCGTTCAGAAGGGCGGTTATCTTGCGTCCGAGCCTTCCGTCGAGTTCTCTATCGCGTTCCAGAAAAAAATCGGTGCGGGCTTCTTCGGCGGAGAGGGCTTCATCATGCAGCGTCTGCACGGTAAAGGCATTGCGCTTGTCGAGATCGACGGCTATGTGGTGGAGTACGATCTTCAAGCGGGTCAGCAGATGGTTATTGACACCGGCTATCTCGCGGCAATGACGGGCACGTGCACCATGGATATTCAGACCGTAAAGGGTATCGGAAACGCGCTGTTCGGCGGCGAGGGCTTGTTCAATACGGTCGTAACGGGTCCCGGCAAGATCTACTTGCAGACGATGCCTATCAGCCAGCTTGCGGGCGCGGTAGCTGCGGTTATCCCGAGAAGCTGATATTTTGTAAAACAATAAGAACCTGTCTTCACAGGATTTGTGCGTGGATTTTCGAGCAAATTTTGCCGAGGACAAGGCGGAAGCCCGCAGGAATACTTGACGTATTTCAAGGGATTCCAACGCAGTCATCGGCAAAATTTGCCAAAAAGACGCGTGCAATATCTTGTGAAGACAGGTCCTAAATCTTGTGCGGCGAATTTCAACGCCGCACAAAATATATACTCTTTTTTACAAAAATGCCAAAATCCTCTTGCAATTTCGGACAAATAGTGATATAATAAAGATGATAGATATTTCCTTGACAATGCAATTCCGCATTGCCTTTAACGATCGGAGGTCGGAGTTATGAATATTTTATATGCAGCAAGCGAAGCATTACCTTTTGCGGCGAGCGGCGGACTTGCCGACGTTGCGGGTTCTCTGCCCAAAGCTTTGGTTCAGGCGGGTCACGACGCGCGCGTCGTTATGCCGTATTACGTTAATACCATAAAACCCGAGCAGAAAGAGAAAATGCACTTCATCACCAACTTTACCGTACCTGTTGGTTGGAGAAGTCAGTATTGCGGAGTTTTTTCGCAGGAGGCAAACGGCGTTACTTATTACTTCCTCGATAACGAGTATTATTTTAAGCGCGACAGCGGACTGTACGGTTACTATGACGATGCGGAGAGATATGTTTTTTTCAGCCGCGCTGTACTGGAAATGCTCCGTCATATTGACTTCCACCCGCAGATCATCAATTCCAACGACTGGCAGTGCGCTTTGATACCCGTTTATTACAACCTGTTTTACAAGAACGAATGGGGATTCGGAGATATCAAGAACGTGTTCACCATTCACAATATCGGATATCAAGGACAGTATGGTCTCGACCTCGTAAAGGATATCGTAGGCATTCCTCCGCATAACGTTAATATTATTGAGTACGACAAGGATATTAACTTTATGAAAGGTGCTATTGAAATGGCGGACAAGGTTACTACCGTTTCGCCGACCTACGCGACTGAGATACTCGACCCGTGGTTCTCTCACGGTCTCGACAGAATACTGCGCAACAAGCAGTACAAGACTTGCGGTTTCCTGAACGGCATCGATGTCGATTTGTACAATCCCGAGACTGACAATACTATCGCGGCAAAATTCACCCCCAAGAACCACAAGGGCAAGGCGGCGTGCAAAGCGGCTGTTTTTGAGGAATTCGGAATGCCGCAGTACGATATCCCGTGTATCGCTATGATCTCCAGATTTGCCGATCATAAAGGCTTTGATCTGGTAAAGTATGTTTTTGACGAGATAATCGCAACCGACGTTCAGGTGATGATACTCGGTTCAGGCGAGCGTCAATATGAGGATTTCTTCCAGGAAATGCACTGGCGTTATCCCGATAAGGTAGGCTTCTACCGCGGTTACAACCCCGCTCTTGCCAAGAGACTGTATGCGGGTGCGGATATCTTCCTTATGCCGTCCAAGAGCGAGCCTTGCGGTCTTGCGCAGATGATCGCGGCAAGATACGGAACTATCCCCGTTGTACGCGCTACGGGCGGTCTGAAAGACAGTATTGTCGACGCGGGCGACAACGGTATCGGTTTCACGTTCCAGAGCTACAACGCTCACGATATGCTGACTGCTATCAGACGCGCCAAGGAATACTACGACAACCGCAGCGAGTGGTCGAAGCTGATTACGCGCGCGATGAAAGCCGACTTCAGCTGGGCGACGTCCGCTAAACTCTACATCGGCTTGTACAAGGAGCTTTGCGGCGAGTAAAAAGATGTTTAAATGCGGCGGAACGGGGCGAATGCTTATGTTTTGCCGCATTTTTTTAAGGGGAGTGGAGCTGTGGGGAGTTATGTTCCCGTTGAGAGAAAGGAGTACTCGGAAGCGTGGGCTGATGAAGATGAAAACATTGAGGTTCGTTTTATATTCCGGAACCCGAAATTTGACAAGACGATCAAAATAGGAAAGAAGTGATTTGATGAACAAGGAATTTAATACACTGAACGTCCTGCCCGAGATAAGGATGCTGCTTGACGGGCTTAACTGTAACTACAAGGTTCACCGTCAGGGCGATGAGGGATTTGCTTATCTGGACGGTTTTTCGGCTTGTGTGACAATTTTCGCCCCAAACTCCGACAGGACGATTTTTATCGACAGCGAATGCGGCATTTTCCTTTATTTCGAGGAAGAGGATTGCGACAGCCTGTGTGAGAGCAACTTCAATTCGTTTGCCGAAACGCTCACAGCAGTGCTGAAAAATGAAATATGTTCCGCGTCTATCTATGTGGGAGAGACGAAAACGTTGTTGAGCAGCGGTCTGAAATCCAAGTCGGAGGTTGAGGAGAAGCCTGTTGCCGAGTTGTTTGCTGCCCCCGCACTTGCCGATTATTACAAAAAGGTGATCGAAAAGGACGGTGCGGAGGCCCGGTTCATTTTCTGGGATAGTAAATTCGACAAAATGGTGGTTATCGAAAAGAAATCATAGCGGGAGGTTATTATGAAGAAATGTCTTAACGCTTCGTTGATCTACGCGATAGCGGCGCTTGCGGGCGGCGTTTTTTACCGCGAGTTTACGAAGTTCAACGATTATCTCGGCGAAACGGCGCTCGGCAAAGTACATACGCACCTGTTTATGCTGGGAATGGCTGTGTTCCTGATTGCGGCGCTGTTCGCGAAGGGCAGTTCACTGGAGAAGGAAAAGACGTTCAAATCGTTTATGATCGTGTATAACATCGGAGTGCCGATATCGGCAGTAATGATGGCGGTGCGCGGTGTAACGCAGATTCTCGGCACGGAGCTTTCTAAGGGTGCGGACGCGGCTATTTCCGGTATCGCCGGAATAGGGCATATACTCACGGGTGCGGGAATAATACTTTTCTTGACTGCATTGTTAAAGTGTTTCGACAGAATAACGGCTGCAAACAAAAACTGAAATATTTCCCGCTCCGACAGGCGCGGGATTTTTTTCATAAAACACTTGAAATAATTCTCATTATGTGGTATAATTGTTGTTGTATAGATATTGTATAATATTTGCCAAAAAATACTTGCAATATTGTTGATATTGTGGTATAATAAGATGATAGATATAAAATCAAAAGGAAAGGATTGTATAAATATGGCAAAAATAGCCGTTCTGGGCTATGGCGTGGTAGGCTCGGGAACCGTTGAGGTTTTCTACAAGAACAGGGAAAATCTGGAAAAGAAAGCCGGCGAGCCGCTTGACATTAAATATATACTGGACGTGAGGGATTTCCCCGAAAGTCCGTTCGCGGAAAAGTTCGTCAAGGATTTTAACATAATTCTGAACGATCCCGAGGTAAGCGTTATCGCCGAGGTAATAGGCGGATTGAAGTTCTCGTACGGGTACGTTAAGTCTGCGTTGGAAGCGGGAAAGAGCGTTGTTACCTCAAATAAGGAGCTTGTCGCGGCAAAGGGCGCGGAGCTGCTGAATATCGCTAAGGAGAAGAACGTCAACTTCTTTTTTGAGGCGAGCGTCGGCGGCGGTATTCCGATCATCAAGCCCATTCACGCTTGCCTTGAGGCGAACGAGATAGATGAGATTGCGGGCATTCTCAACGGTACGACGAACTTCATCTTGACGAAGATGATACGCGACGGCATGGGTTTTGAGGAAGCACTGAAAATCGCTCAAGAGCTCGGTTACGCCGAACACGACCCCACCGCGGACGTGGAGGGTATCGACGCTTGCAGAAAGATCTGCATACTGGCGTCGCTGGCGTTCGGAAAGCACGTTTACCCCGATAACGTACACACAGAGGGCATTACTAAGGTAACGCTCGAGGACGTTGAATACATGGACAGCTACGATGCGAAGATAAAGCTTATCGGCTGCGCTCGACGTGAGGACGGAAACGAGATTTCGATCGGAGTTTTCCCTGCGGTCATCAAGGACGAAAGCCAGCTCGCGGGTGTAAGCGACGTGTTCAACGCGATATTGGTGCGTGGCGACGCTACCGGCGATGTGGTGTTCTACGGCAAGGGCGCGGGAAAGCTCCCGACGGCGAGCGCCGTGGTCTCCGATATTATTTCGGCGGTGAAGCACTCCGATACCTCGCGTTCGCTTACGTGGACGGACAGCGAGCAGTCGTTCATCCGTCCGTTCGAGAGGTTCACTTGCGCGAACTACATCAGGCTCTCCGCGGATAACACCGAGGTAACAAAGGCGGTTATTAAAGCTCTCTTCGGCAATGTTGAATACTTATCTTCCAAAAAACAGCCCGAGAACGAGCTTGCGTTTGTCACGGGTGTGATGTCCGAGAAGGATACGCTGGACGCTTGTGAGAAGGTGTCCGACGGAGCAAAGATTTTGGGTAGAATAAGGGTTCTGGACTATTGATCTCGGGGAGGTAATGTGATGAGTGATGTTGGAACGCTGAAGTATAAGCGTGTTCTGCTGAAATTAAGCGGAGAGGCGCTTGCGGGCGACAGAGAAATGGGTCTGGATATGCCGACTGTCGAGAATATCTGCCGCAGTATCAAAAAAACGGCTGAGGCAGGTGCGCAGATAGGAATTGTCGTGGGCGGCGGAAATTTCTGGAGGGGCAGAAGCTCCAACAGCGCCGACAGAGCGCGCGCCGACCATATCGGTATGCTCGCTACGACCATGAACGCGCTGGCAGTCGCGGACGTGTTGGAGGGTCTCGGCTGTACGGTTCGCGTACAGACGGCGATAACCATGCAGCAGGTTGCTGAGCCGTTCATTCTCGGAAAGGCGCTGCGGCATTTTGAAAAAGGCAGGATCGTCATTTTCGGGTGCGGCACGGGAAATCCGTTCTTCTCGACGGACAGCGCTGCGGCTTTAAGAGCTGCGGAGCTCAAAGCCGACGTTATCTTAAAAGCAACAATGGTCGACGGAATTTATGACAAGGATCCCAAGAAATTCCACGACGCGGTTAAGTACGATGTCATCACTCACCACGAAGTACTGGTAAAACGTTTACAGGTCATGGACAGCGCCGCTGCCGCGATCTGTACCGAAAACAATATTCCGATAATCGTGTTCAACCTCAGCCGTCCCGATAATATCTACGACGCGGTTATGGGCGAAACGGTGGGCACGCTGGTTTTAAAGCATAAATAAATATTGCAGATTGGAGAAATACCATGAAAGAAGTTATTGACAATACAAAGGAAAGAATGGGTAAGTGCATTACGGCGCTTGAAAACGAGCTTGGAACTATCCGTGCGGGCAGAGCGAACCCGACGGTTCTGGACAGGATTACCGTGGATTACTACGGAACGGCTACTCCGATAAATCAGATGGCCTCCATTTCGGTTGCTGAAGCGAGAATTCTGGTTGTTTCACCATATGACGCTTCGCAGTTAAAGCCCATTGAAAAGGCTATTCAGGCATCCGATCTGGGTATCAATCCGACGAACGACGGGCGCGTTCTGCGCATCGCGTTCCCGCAGCTTACCGAGGACAGACGTAAGGAGCTTTGCAAGCAGGTGAGCAAGATCTGCGAGGAGAGCAAGGTGGCTGTCCGCAATGTGCGCCGCGACGGTATCGACAAGATCAAGGCGAAGAAAAAGGCTAACGAGATAACCGAAGACGACGTTAAGGAAGCGGAGAAGAATATTCAGAAGCTCACTGATAAGTTTATTGAGCAGATAGACAAGATAGGCGAGGAAAAGGATAAGGAGATCATGGCGATCTGATGGAAAATGTTCCACAGCACATCGGTTTTATTATGGACGGAAACGGACGCTGGGCGAAAAAGCGCGCAATGCCGCGTAATTTCGGTCATAATCAGGGAGCGGCGGTATTCAAGAAAACTATAAACTGGTGCCGCGAGCTTGGCGTGAAATGCGCGACGTTCTACGCTTTTTCAACGGAGAACTGGCGCAGACCGCCAGATGAGATAAAGGGCATAATGGACTTGCTGCGGCGGTATCTCAAGGATATACGCGCTTCGGCGGACGAGAATATCCGCATTATCATACTCGGCGATACAGAGCCGTTTGACAAGGATATCCGCGACGAGCTTGAAGACATTATGCAGACCTCAAAGGACAACACGGGCTTTATTGTCGGGATAGCGCTTAACTACGGCGGCAGAGCGGAAATATGCAATGCCGCAAAGCTGATAGCCGAAAAGTGCGTTTTTGGAAGACTGTCGGCGGAGGATATAACCGAGGAGCTTATCGGGGAATATCTCTACACAAGAGAAATGCCGCCGCTCGATCTGGTGATACGCCCGAGCGGGGAACAGCGCTTGTCGAACTTCATGATATGGCAGGCTGCGTATGCCGAGTTCGTTTTTATGGACGTGCTCTGGCCGGATTTCACAAAAAAAGATCTTGAGTACGCGATACGGGAATATGCGGGAAGAAACCGCAGATTCGGCGGCGTTTAGTATTCAATGGAAAGGCAATTTTATGCTCAAAAGAATTGTGACCGCGATCGTCGGTATAGTGGTGGGTGTGAGCATTCTGTTTTTTGACAACAAATGGCTGTATATGTCGGTGCTGTCGATTTTCGGAGCGATCGGAACATGGGAGATAGTTCACGCCGTAAAATGCGAAAATCATAAGGGACTTTGTTGGTTTTGCGTGTTTTTTTCGCTTACAGTGCCGTTTTTGTACAATATACCCGTGCTGAACCGTTTGTCCGTACCCGTTTATCTCGTGTACGTTCTGATACTGCTGTCGATAATGCTTTTCTGCCATAAAACTGTTAAGTTCGAGAACATCGCGACTTGCGGAAGCGCGGCGCTGGTAATTCCTGCGTCACTGAGCTGTATCGTCTATATCCGCTACCTCGACCCAACATGGGATTTCTACCCCGGTGTGTTTATGGTGGTCTATCTGCTGTTCTGCGCTTGGTTCGGAGATTCGGGGGCATATTTCGTGGGAACGTTCCTCGGCAAGCACAAGCTTTGTCCCGAGATAAGCCCGAAGAAAACGGTCGAGGGACTTATCGGCGGCATCGTTACCGTCGGAGTGGTAGTCGCGGTGCAGTGTCTTGTCTATAATCTCATTCTTCCGACCGACATTAAGATGAACTACGCGGTGCTTATCCCCGTGGGAATGGTCGCGTCCGGTGTGGGCGTTCTGGGAGATTTGTCCGCGTCCGTTATCAAGCGGCAGTACAACGTTAAGGATTTTGGCAACCTTATGCCCGGTCACGGCGGCGTTCTTGACCGATTTGACAGCGTACTGTTCGTCGCGCCGTTTTTGTATGTGGTGTTTAAATTTCTTTCTCCGATAATGCAATAACGAAAAATCCCCATTCATACGTTTGAATGGGCGATTTTGTTCAACGGATAACGCGCAATTTGAAAGGAATTCGGGTTACAATATGAATGACATAGTATTGCTTGGGTCAACGGGTTCGATAGGTACGCAGACATTAGACGTCTGCCGTGCGCATAATATAAGAGTGAGGGCTTTGTCCGCTAACAGCAGCACCGAGCTTCTGGAGCGGCAGGCGCGGGAATTCAGACCCGAATATGTTGCAATCGCGGACGATAAATATTTCAACGATATCAAGGCACGCCTTGCCGATACGGATATCAAGGTGCTGTCAGGTATTGACGGGCTGCGCGAGCTTGCGGCGCTGAAATGCGGACGCGTCGTGAACGCTGTCGTGGGAATGGTCGGTCTGCTGCCTACGCTTTCTGCGATAGAAGCAGGAAACGACGTCGCTTTGGCAAACAAGGAAACACTCGTTGCGGGCGGAAAACTCGTCACTGACGCCGTGAAACGGCACGGCGTTCGGCTGCTGCCGATAGACAGCGAGCATTCCGCGATATTCCAGTGCCTTATGGGAGCGGGGGAGAACCGCTTTTCCAAGATAATATTGACTGCCTCGGGCGGACCGTTCTATGGGAAAACACGCGGAGAACTGGCAAATGTTGCCAAGGAGCAGGCGCTCAAACACCCGAACTGGATTATGGGCGCGAAGATAACCATAGACAGCGCAACGTTGATGAACAAAGGGCTGGAGCTTATCGAGGCGGTGTGGCTGTTCGGCGCTGAGCCCGAGCAGATAGAGATCGTGGTACAGCGGCAGAGCATTATACATTCGGCGGTAGAGTTCGAGGACGGCGCGGTCATCGCGCAGCTTGGGAGCGTGGATATGCGGATGCCCATTCAATTGGCGCTGACCTACCCGAAAAGACTGCCGTGCCCCGCAAAAAAGCTCTCGCTATTTGATGTTGGAGAGCTTACGTTCGGACGCGCGGACGAGGAAACGTTCACCTGTCTTGCCGCCGCGAGAAAGGCGATAGCAATGGGCGGGAACGCCCCGTGTATCGTAAACTGCGCCAACGAAGCGGCGGTTTCGCTGTTTTTGCACGATGAAATTAAATTCCTCGAAATAGGAGAGACGGTCAATGCCGCGCTTTCGGAGGTACATTATACAAAAGACCCGTCGCTTGACGACATACTTGAAACACAGGCGGCGGCGGAAAATTATGTGCTTGGGAGACGCTTTCGATAAGTGTGTCCCAAAAAGTCTGGAGAGTAAATATGCCTATTATAATAGCAATTCTTGTATTCTGTTTTATAATTTTACTGCACGAGTTCGGGCATTTTATCGCTGCGAAGCTCTGCGGTATTTATGTTAAGGAGTTCGCGCTCGGAATGGGGCCCGTAATTCTGCGGAAAAAGGGCAAAGAGACCGAGTACGTTATCCGCGCGCTGCCGATAGGCGGCTCGTGTTCGTTCGAGGGTGAGGACGGCGGCTATGCCGAGGGTGAGATCGCTGCTGATTCAAATCCGCGCGCGTTTAACAGAAAACCCGTCTGGCAGCGAATGATAGTCATTCTTGCCGGGCCGCTTATGAACCTGATACTCGGGTATATCGTGGTTGTCGTTTCGCTTTTGACGTCTTCGGCGATAGCATCGACTACTATTGTCGAGTTTCGCGAGCAGAGCGTTTCGAGCAATTATCTTATGAAAGACGACGAGATCATAAGCGTTGACGGACTGCCTATTTTTTCCATTTCGGACGTTACCTACAAGCTCCAGAGCAGCGACCGCAAGAACGCCGAGGGCAATCTTGTGTTCGATTTTGTGGTAAAGCGCAACGGCGAGAAAGTTACTCTCAGGGACGTTGAATTTATGACTACCGAAAACGAAAACGGAACAAACGGCATTTATTTCGATTTCTACGTTTATCGACTTGAAAAGAACTTCACAAACATTGTCACGGAGGGATTCCGCGAGAGCTGCTCGACGGCGCGCATCATCATAATGACGCTTGTTGATATGCTGCGCGGCAAGTACGGGCTGAACGACCTGTCCGGTCCTATCGGCGTAGGAACGGTCATCTCCGAAGCGGTGCGCGAGTACACGTTCTCCGATTTTATGAGCATTGTTTCTCTGATAACCATTAACGTCGGAGTGTTTAATCTGCTGCCTATACCCGCACTGGATGGCGCGAGGTTCGTGTTCCTGATAGTCGAAGCGATCCGCAGAAAGCCCGTAAAGCCCGAGGTCGAGGGTATGGTGCATTTCGTGGGATTTGCGCTGCTTATGCTGCTTATGGTCGTGGTTACGTTTAATGACATTGTAAAGCTGGCAACGGGAGGATTTAATTGAAAAAGGTAAAAATTGGTAATTTAACGCTCGGCGACGGGAATATCTATGTTCAGTCAATGCTGAGCATTCCCGCCGATAATGTTAAAAAGAGCGTAGAACAGGCAATTGAGCTTGAAAAAGCGGGCTGTGAGATAATTCGCGCGGCTGTTCCCGCAATTGAGAACGTGCCGCTGATAACCGCGCTGAAAAACGCGGTTTCCGTGCCGATTGTTGCGGATATACATTTCGACTATAAAATTGCGCTTGCGTGCGTTGAAGCTGGGGTTGACAAGATCCGCATAAATCCCGGGAATATCGGCGGCGCGGATAGGGTAAGGGCAGTCGCCGACGCTTGCCGCAAAAACGGTGTTCCGATACGGATAGGCGTAAACTCGGGTTCGCTGGAGCGTGAGCTGTTGGAGAAATACGGAAGCCCTACCCCCGAAGCGCTTGCCGAGAGCGCCCTCGGACACGTCAAGCTGCTTAACGACTGCGATTTTGACGATATCGTGATAAGCATTAAATCGTCAAACGTTCGGCGAATGATCGCGGCTTACAGACTGCTCGCGGAAAAAACGGACTACCCGCTGCACCTTGGAGTTACCGAGGCGGGAACGGAGCGTATGGGCGTACTGAAATCGGCAGTCGGTATAGGCTCGCTGCTGTGCGATGGAATTGGCGATACTATCCGTGTAACGCTTACCGCCGACCCGATAAAAGAGGTGCATGCCGCGCGGGATATTCTAAGAGCGTGCGGAATTGGCGGCGGCGCGGAATTGGTTTCCTGTCCGACGTGCGGACGCACCAAAATCGACCTGATACCTTTGGCAAACCGCGTAGAGGAGATGCTGCGCGGAATTGACAAACCGATAAAGGTTGCGGTCATGGGATGCGCGGTGAACGGTCCGGGCGAGGCTCGCGAAGCCGATATCGGCATTGCGGGAGGTGACGGCGAAGCGCTGATCTTCGCAAAGGGAAAGGTCTTGCGTAAAGTTCCCGAGGACAAGATTTTAGAGGAACTTATAAAGGAAATTGAAAAGCTGTAAGAGAGGAAATTTTAATGAGTGCGACGTTGTTTGATCTGCTGGAAAATATAAGTCTGCCCGAGGTAGTAGGCAAGGGGCGCGTGCTGAAAATTATGCGCGACGAGACGAAAAATATGCTTAACATAAATCTGGAGTTGGACGAGCTTGTGCCAATGACGGAGCTGCTCGCGGCATCCGATATCATTTCAAACGAGCTTGACAAAACAGAGGTCACGATTTATCCAAAGTATCACATCAGCCTGTTTAGTGATGAGTACATATTTGACGTTATCGAGCTTTTAAAAAGAAAGCATATAGCAATAAACGGATATTTTGACGGCGCGGAGCTGTCCAACGACGACAACACCTACGAGCTTACGCTGAAGAACGGCGGAAAAAAACTTCTGATCGGCATGGGAATGGAGAAGAAGATCGAAACGTTTGTTCATGGATTTTTCGGCAAAAACTTAACCGTAATACTGTCCTCGGATAACGAGCTTGATGTTGACGAATATATTCAGCAGGAGCAGAGTACGCCTGTCACGAAGGTTTCCGTTTCCGACGACGTTCCGCCGCCTCCGCGCGAGAACGGAGCGGGCGGAGGCTACTCCGGCGGGGCGCGTTCCAGAAAGCCGCAGTTTCTCGCCGAGCCGACCGAAATCATTCTCGGCTTCGAGAACGAGCACTTCGGCGATACCGCAAAGCTGTTTTACGGAAAGGGTAACTTTGACCGTCCCGCGCCTATGTCCGAGCCGTTTGGCGACCAGGACGAGGCGACGGTCTGGGGTACCGTGTTCAAGACGGACGAGCGCACCTCACGCGACGGAAAAACGCTGATATTTACCGCGTATTTCTCGGACAAGACCTCCTCGCAGATATTGAAGATCATCACGGGCGTGGAGAATACAGACGCGGTAAAGGGAAATATCGCGTCAGGAAAATCAATTCTTGTTTCGGGAAAGTTCGAGTATGACACGTTCGCAAAGGCGCTGAATATCCGTCCGAACTCTATCGCGGGCGTTACAACGCAGTCGCGCAAGGATACCGCAGAACAGAAGCGCGTTGAGCTTCACATGCATACCAATATGTCGGATATGGATGCGATAACTCCCGCCGCCGAGCTGATAAAACAGGCTCACGCGTGGGGGCATAAAGCTGTCGCGATAACCGACCACGGCAATTTGCAAGCCTACCCCGAGGCGATGAACACTATCGAGAAGATCAACAAGGACGAAAAGGTCATGAAGATGATCTATGGCGTTGAGGCGTATTTCGTAAACGACAGCGGTTCACTTATCTCGGGCTGCTGCGATTATCCCGTTGACGGCGAGATAGTTGTGTTCGATCTGGAGACCACTGGATTATCGCCCGTAAACAACAGGATAACCGAGATCGGCGCTGTCAAGCTCGTGAACCGCGAGATAGCTGAGGAATATCAGTCGTTCGTAAACCCGGGAGTGCCCATTCCCGAGGAGATAACGAACCTCACGGGCATTACCGACGATATGGTGGCGGAAGCTCCCGACGAGAAAAAGGCGCTTGACGATTTCTTGAAATTTGTCGGGAACTCCGTACTTGTCGCGCATAATGCGTCGTTCGATACGTCCTTTATCAAGGCGGCGTGCGAACGTCAGGGCGTTGAGTACAGGTACAGCTCCGTTGATACCGTTGCGCTGTGCAGAGCCGCGCTGCCCAATCTTAAAAACCACAAGCTGGATACCGTTGCCAAGCAGTACAAGCTCGGCGACTTCAATCATCACCGCGCCATTGACGACGCGAAAATGCTCACGGCGATATTTCAGCGGCTGCTGTCCGATGCGGGCAAGCTCGGCAAGCTGGAAAAGCTCGGTGACCTAAACGGCATACTCGGCGGCATTGACCCGAAAAAGCTGCCGCCGTACCATATGATAATTCTCGTGAAGAATAAAGAGGGCTTGAAGAACCTGTATAAGCTGATCTCGCTGTCGAACCTTAATTACTTCTACAAGAAGCCGCGTATACCGCTTTCGGAGCTGCAGAAACACCGAGAGGGTCTGATAATCGGCTCGGCTTGCGAGGCGGGCGAGCTTTTCCGCGCTATACTTGACAACAAGACGCAAGAGGAGATCGAGCAGATTGCCGCGACTTACGACTATCTGGAAATCCAGCCGATCGCGAACAATCAGTTCCTTGTGCGCGAGGGGCGCGTTCCCGACGAGGAGGGACTGCGTATGCTGAACAAGCGTATCGTCGACCTCGCGGACAGGCTCGGGAAAAAGTGCGTTGCGACCTGTGACGTTCACTTTAAGGACAAAGAGGACAGCATATTCCGCACTATTTTACAGGCGGGACAGGGATACAAGGACGCGGATAATCAGGCGCCGCTCTATCTGCGCACCACAGACGAAATGTTAAAGGAATTTGAGTATCTCGGCAAGGAAAAGGCGTTCGAGGTCGTTGTTACAAACACGAACGCCATTGCTGATATGATAGACGATGATATCCGTCCTATTCCCAAGGGAACGTACACGCCGTCGATAGACGGAGCGGAACAGGAGCTTCAGGACCTTTGCTGGGGCAGAGCGAACGCATGGTACGCTTACGAGGACAAGCTGCCGGAGATAGTTGAAAAACGTTTGCAAAAGGAGCTTGACGCGATAATCAAGTATGGCTTCTCGGTGCTTTATATGATCGCGCAAAAGCTGGTCAAGTACTCTGAGGACAACGGATATCTGGTCGGCTCGCGTGGTTCGGTAGGTTCGTCGTTTGTCGCGATAATGTCGGGAATTTCGGAGGTCAATCCGCTTGCCCCACATTACCGCTGCCCGAAGTGCCGCTATAACGAATTTATTACGGACGGCTCGGTGCAGTCGGGCTTTGATTTGCCGCCGAAGAAGTGTCCGCACTGCGATATTGATATGATACGCGACGGACATGATATCCCGTTTGAGACGTTCCTCGGCTTTAAGGGCGACAAAGCGCCCGATATCGACCTGAACTTCTCTGGCGAGGTTCAGGGCAAGGTTCACCGCTACACCGAGGAATTGTTCGGCAAGGATCACGTTTTCAAGGCGGGAACTATCTCTGCCGTTCAGGAAAAGACCGCGTTCGGATTTGTCAAGAAATACTGCGAGGAGCGCGGGATAACTTTTAACAACGCGGAAATGGAGCGGTTGTCTATCGGCTGCACGGGCGTTAAGAGAACGACCTCGCAGCACCCCGGCGGAATGGTCGTTGTGCCTAACGATTACGATGTCTATGATTTCACCCCCGTTCAGCACCCCGCCGACAAAACCGAGAGTGATATGATAACAACACACTTCGACTTCCACGCACTCCACGATACTATCCTCAAACTCGATGAGCTTGGACACGATGTGCCGACGCTTTACAAGCACCTTGAGGATATGACGGGAATGAAGATCGCGGACGTGCCGACCTCCGACCCCGCGGTTTATAAGCTGTTCATATCGACCGAACCGCTCGGCTTAAAATCCGAGGATATAGGCGTGCAGTGCGGAACGTGGGGGATTCCCGAATTCGGCACCGGCTTTGCAATGCAGATGCTTATCGACGCACAGCCGAAGTGCTTTTCCGACCTGCTTCAGATCTCGGGTCTGTCACACGGCACGGACGTTTGGCTCGGCAACGCACAGGATCTTATCAAAAACGGAACGTGTACCATTTCCAACGTTATCGGAACGCGCGACAGCATAATGGTTTACCTTATGCACAAGGGGCTTGACCCGTCTATGGCGTTCAAGATAATGGAGATAACCCGAAAGGGCAATGCGAAGAAGCTGTTCAACGACGAGATATATCAGGCGTTCAAAGATCATAACGTTGAGGAATGGTATGTCGAGAGCTGCAAGAAGATCAAGTATATGTTCCCGAAAGCTCACGCGGCGGCATACGTTACGGCGGCGGTCAAGTTGGCGTGGTTCAAGATATACAGACCCGCCGAGTTTTACGCGGCGACGCTCACAAAACACACCGACAATATGGAGCTTGAGGTAATAATGCAGGGCAAGGAAGCGGTTAAACAAAGGATAAGCGCAATAAGGTCAATGCCGAACCGCACGGCTAAGGAGGAGAGCGTCGTTGACGCTTTGCAGCTTGTCTACGAAATGATGATGCGCGGCGTAGAGGTGCTGCCTGTCGACGCAAAGCTCTCAAATGCCGTCACATACAAGGTTGAGGACGGCAAGCTCAGAATGCCGTTTATGGCGGTCTCGGGCTGCGGTGAGAACGCGGCGGTGAAGCTAAAGGACGCTATCGACAGCGGCGAGTGCATCAGCATCGACGAGATACAACAGGTAAGCGGCGTAAACAGCACGGTTATCGAAAAGCTGAAGGCAATGGGCGTGTTTAACGGCTATCAGCAGTCAGCGCAGTTTACGTTGTTTGATATGTAATTACATCTAAATGTTTTGCGGAGTGTTGAATGTTTTTGGGCTTATTCCCGAAATATTCCGCTCCGCTTGACAATTCGGTTCTGATGTGTTACTATATTATAGTAGCACAACACCATGTTAACACATTATTATACTAAAGCGCAATGGAAGGGAAATACAGTTTTGAGACGAAATGATTTACTTACTCCCGAGGGAACACGGGACCTATTATTTGAGGAGTGCGCCGCAAAGCGCACGGTCACTGAACGCATTACAAGACTTTTCGAGAGCTACGGCTATTCCGAGGTCATCACCCCGGGGCTGGAGTTTTACGACGTATTCAACGGAAAGGTAAGGTATTTTCCGCAAGAGACTATGTACAAACTCGTCGACGGCAAGAACAGGCTTATGGTGCTGCGCCCCGACAGCACTATGCCGATAGCGCGGCTTGCGGCTACGCGTTTAAGCTCCGTGGAGTTGCCGTTAAAGCTGTTCTACAATCAGAACATTTTTATGGTGAACCCCAAGGACAGCGGACGCGACGATGAGATTGCCCAGAGCGGAATTGAGATACTCGGCGGAAACAGCGGCGCGGCGGATCACGAGGCGCTTGTACTTGCGGCAAAGGTGCTTGCCGAGTGCGACGGGGATTTTCGTCTGGAGATAGGCGACAGCGGCATTTTCCGCGAGCTGATTGCACAGTACGGCTGTGACGAAAAGACTGCGGAGGAAATGCGCGAATCTATTGAGAACAAAAATTTCCCCGCGCTAAGGGCGTTTGAGGACGATAATCCTACGGCAAGGGCGCTTGTTGAGCTGCCGAGATTATTCGGCGGATTTGAAGTTTTCGGGAAAGCGAGGGAATTCCTGTACGGCGAGATCGTTGGACGGAAGCTCGATGATCTTGAAAAACTCTGCGGGGAGCTTTGCGGCATCATTCCCGAAGAGAAAATTCGCGTTGACCTCGGTCTCGTTCACAAAAAGGACTACTATACGGGGATAATTTTCCGCGGCTATGTCGAGGGATACGGTCAGCCCGTGTTGTCGGGCGGACGGTATGATACGCTGCTCGGCGATTTCGGACGCGGCGCGGCGGCGGTCGGCTTTGCGGTGAACGTTGAGGCCGCGGCAAATGTGCTTCTGCAAAAGGACAGAGCTCAGTTTATGAAATCTCCCGACGTGCTTGTTTTCGGTGAACAGGGCGCGGAGATTGCCGCGTTAAAGCATTGTGGTGAGCTGATATCCGAGGGAAAAACGGTGTTCAATTATCCCGGAATGCATATTGACCTTGCGAGAAAATACGCGAAAGAACATAATATAGGGCGCGTAGATATTGTGTATAAGGACGGAAATCTTATGTCCGAGGAGGTGTGAGCCGTGGAGAACAAAAAGATTAGAATTGCGCTCACAAAGGGGCGTATTGAAAGCAAGGCGGTCGATATTCTGGAAAACGTCGGCTATGATGTTTCGGAGCTGCGAAACAAGGGCAGAAAGCTGATTTTGTCTATCCCCGGTGAAAATATCGAGGTGGTTCTCGCGAAAGCGGCGGACGTTATCACTTACGTTGAACACGGTGTGTGCGATTTCGGGATAGTCGGCAGAGATACGATAATGGAGCATGGCGGCAAGTTCTACGAGATAGCCGACCTCAACTTCGGAATATGCAAATTTGCGCTCGCCGTGAAAAAGGGAACGGATTTCTTCGCGGGCTACGGCGTTAAGACCGTTGCTACAAAATATCCCAACGTAACGCGCGGTTATTTTGAGAAAAAGGGAATCGACGTCGACATCGTGAAAATAGAGGGCAGCGTCGAGCTTGCGCCGCTTGTCGGGCTTGCCGACGGTATTGTGGACATCGTTGAAACGGGAACGACGCTTAAGGAAAACGGACTGGAGGTCTGCCGCGACGTAGCGCCGATCTCCGCGCGGCTTATCGTGAACACGGTTAGTCTGAAACTAAAACAGGAACGTGTGTTGGAAATAGTCGATCTTATAAAAAATGAGAGAATAAGCGAAAATTCGTAAGATGAACGGATTTAATAACAAAGGAGAAAAATCATGATAAAGATTATAAAGGCGGACGGCGATGAAAAGAAGTTCCTCGCCGAGGTCGAAAAGCGCGCGGGCGAGGTCAACGACGAGGTCGAGAAGACCGTCAAAGCTATTTTGGAGGACGTTAAGGCAAACGGCGACAGCGCGGTCAAGGCGTACACCGCAAAGTTCGACTGCCCGAACGTGCAGTATTACCGCGTTCCCGACGAGGCAATACAGGACGCGCTCACCGAGGCAAACGAAAAATCGCCCGATTTCGTGAATGCGATGCTGAACGCGGTCGAGAACATCACAGCGTTCCACACGCGCCAGAAGCGCGATGGCTTCTGCGTGACCGAGGAAAACGGCGTTATTATGGGGCAGCGTGTGCGCGGGCTGGATAAGGTCGGGCTGTACGTTCCGGGCGGAACGGCGGCGTACCCGTCGTCGGTGCTGATGAATGCTATCCCCGCAAAGATCGCGGGTGTAAAAGAGGTCGTAATGGTAACGCCTCCGCTCAAGGACGGCACGGCGAACAAGGATATCCTTGTCGCGGCGGCGCTCTGCGGCGTTGACAGCATTTACCTCGCGGGCGGCGCACAGGCGATAGCGGCACTCGCTTACGGCACGGAGGAGATTCCCCGCGTTTCCAAGATAGTCGGACCGGGCAACATTTTCGTCGCGACGGCGAAAAAGCTCGTTTACGGTACGGTCGACATTGATATGGTCGCGGGACCGAGCGAAATTCTCGTTCTCGCCGACGAGACCGCGAACCCGAAGTACCTTGCCGCCGACCTTATGTCGCAGGCGGAGCACGATAAATTAGCGTCCGCTATCATGATAACCACAAGCATGGAGCTTGCCGAGAAAACTCAAGCCGAGATCGAGCGCCAGAAAGCGTACCTCTCGCGTAAGGATATTATCGACGAATCGCTCAACAATTACGGCGGCATAATCGTGTGCGACGATATGGACTACGCGGTTGAGATTGCGAACAAGATCGCTCCCGAGCACCTTGAAGCGGTTGTCGAAAATCCGCTTGAATACGTCGGAAAGCTCGTCAATGTAGGTTCGTTGTTCCTCGGGCAGTATTCTCCCGAGCCGCTTGGCGACTACTACGCGGGACCTAACCACGTTCTGCCCACCTCGGGCACGGCGCGTTTCTTCTCGCCGCTCGGCGTAGACAGCTTTGTGAAACGTTCGAGCTACATCTATTACACCAAGGACGCGCTTATCGACGCGGCGGACGACATTATCCTGATAGCGGAGCGCGAACAGCTTACCGCTCACGCAAATTCCATAAAAGTACGCAAGGAGAATTAGAATGGCAAACGACAGCTATAATCAGCTAAGAGCCGACGCCGGATTAGTCGATTTGATCGAATGCACGCCGCAGGAAAATGAGAGCTTCGCCGAAACGGAGAAAAACGGCGGAGAGCTTCCGAAAGACGTTTGCAGAACTGTGGACGACGGCGCGGACAAAAAGCCGAGATACTATCATTGTCCGTCAAAAATGCCGCCCGAAAAGGAAGAATTGTATGTCCTGATGAGAATTTCAAAGGATCTGAACATAATAAAGGGCATTCTTGAGGTATTGCTTGCGCTTTCGATCATATCTATAGTATTTGCGATACTGTATTAAGGAGAAAACAATGACAAGAACAGCGGAAATCACAAGAAAAACAAAGGAGACCGACATTGCCGTCAAGCTGTATCTGGATGGCGGTGAAGTCGCCGTAAATACGGGAATAGGCTTTCTCGACCACATGCTGACTGCACTCGGCGTTCACGGAGGGTTCGGACTTGAGGTGAACGCAAAGGGCGATCTGTACGTTGACGGACACCACACCGCCGAGGACGTCGGTATCGTTCTCGGACAGGCGTTCGCGGAAGCGCTCGGCGACAAGTCGGGAATAATTCGCTACGGCAGCGCGTTCATCCCCATGGACGAAGCGTTAGCGTTCTGTGCGCTCGATATTAGTGCGCGCCCGTTTCTGGTGTTCAACGCGGAGTTTACAAACGAACGTGTCGGCGAATTCGACACCTGCCTTACCGAGGAGTTTATGAGAGCGTTTGCGTTCAACGCGGGGATAACGCTGCATCTGCGCGTGGAGTACGGCGCGAACGACCATCATAAGATCGAGGCGCTGTTCAAGGCGCTCGCCTACGCGCTCAAAGCCGCGACGCGCCCAAATACGGACGGCGCGGCGGTCTCCACAAAAGGAACGCTGTAATGCAGGGGTATAACGTTATTGCGGTTTTTTCTCCCGACAGACGGACAATGCTAATGTGTAAGCGCACTAAAGAGCCGTATAAGGGGCTGTATAACTTTGTCGGCGGCAAGATCGAACAAGGCGAAAACAGTTCCGACGCGGCTTACCGCGAGCTTTACGAGGAAACGGGAATAGACAAAACGGATATTCGACTAGTTCATTTAATGGATTTTTCCTATCCGCTCTGTAATGAATACGTTGAAGTTTATGTCGGAGGACTGAAGCGCGATATAACGCTTCGCGAGGAGAAAAATCCGCTCTTGTGGATAAGCACTGACAAGAACTTCTTTGATATGAGCGTATTTGCGGGCGAGGGTAATATCGGGCATATCATGGAGCATATCAAGCTGCACAAAACGGAGATATTCGATGAACATATTTGAGATACACAAAATAAGCTGGGGCTGGTTTGAGGTTTGCTTTACTCCGCACGGAGAAAAGCAAGGCTTTCTCACCAACTCCGATTATCTGCAATGCGACGCGCCTGCACTGTTCCTGGACGCGCTCGCGAACCTGTCAGAAAATAAATCGCGCGAGGAATGGCTCTGCTGGCAAGACGAGCCGGGAGCATACGTTCTGCATATCGGCAGCGAGGGGGCGAATATTTTGGTCGGGATATACTACTCGAAAAAGGATTCGCTTGATTTGCCGTACAGCGGCGCGGAGCTTGCCGAAGATTTAGATGAATTGGTATATTCGCAGGTTTTCAAGATACATGACTTGCTCGACGACGTTTTGACGGAGTTTTCGCTCTACGAAAACGGAAACGGCTTGCGGCTTTACAACGCCCACTGGGGCGATTTCCCTCAAAAGGAATATCACCGTCTGCGGCAATGCGCAGCGTCGTTTGACAAGACGCTCGGCAAGTATGATAAAATGTTCTGTTTCAGTTACTGAAAGAAAGGTCAGACAAATGATCGCAATAATTGATTACGGCGCGGGAAATCTGTTCAGCGTAAAGAACGCTCTGGACTTTCTCGGCTTTGAAAATAAAATAACCGCCTCTGCGGACGACCTGAAAGCCGCCGGCAGACTGATTCTCCCCGGCGTGGGGGCTTTCCCCGATGCTATGAGAATGCTCGGCGAAAGCGGTCTTATCGGCGTTATCAAGAAGGAAGCGCAAAAAAAGCCGCTGCTCGGAATATGTCTCGGAATGCAGATGCTTTTCGAGAAAGGCTACGAATTCGGCGAAACAGAGGGCTTGGGTCTTATCAAGGGCACGGTCAAGCTGATGAAGCCCGAGGGTTTGCCCGTTCCGCATATCGGCTGGAACTCGCTGGAACTTAATGAAAAATGTCCGCTGCTCGAAAGGGGAGGGGAGTATGTTTATTTCGTGCATTCGTTTGCGGCAGACTGCCCGAGTGAAAACGTCGCGGCTTACTGCGATTACGGAATGAAAGTGCCCGCGCTGGTGTTCTCGGGGAACGTCTACGGCGCGCAGTTCCACCCCGAAAAAAGCGGTGAAACGGGCTTGAATATTCTGCGGAGGTTCAAAGCGCTATGACATTCACCGAAGAACGCGGCGATTTATTCGCGGAGGAGATAATGTCGGGCGGTTACGCGCTTTGTCATTGCATAAGCGCTGATTTTGCATTGGGCGCGGGGATCGCCAAGATATTCGCGAAAATGGGCGTAAAAAAGGAGCTTAGCGCGAAATTTCCCAAGCAGTGGCAAGGCAGAGGGTACTGCCTGATGACCGAAACAAACGGTGTTGTTGTCGGGAATTTGGTTACAAAAGAACGCTTCTTTCACAAGCCGACGCTTGAAACTCTGTGGCAGTCGCTGGAGGACTTGCGCGGACAGGCTCTTGAAGCGAAAATACAAAGGCTTGCAATGCCGAAAATAGGCTGCGGATTGGACAAACTTGAATGGATTGATGTTCGCGGAATAATTCAAGATGTTTTTGCCGGAACGGATATTACGATTTTAGTAAGATATATTTAACGCTGTTGCGCAAAAGTTAAATTTTACACAATAATAAATTAAGGCAAACGGGGTGAGCGGGGTGGACGACAAGGAGCGTCTTATTCATAAATACGGGTTAAAGCATGAGGATAATGCGTGGTATTCCGATAAGGAAAACTCGCACAAGCACCTTATTTTCAAGGACGCGTTTGTTGAGCGCACGGACGTTATCGGACTGCTGTTCCGCGTGAACAAGCTGTGTATGGCAAAGGTGAAGTATTTCCGCGGAAATATTGACAAGTTTGAACCGCTGAGATATGACTACAAAAGGGGTTTTATCGCCGTGCCGCTCTGGGACGCTGATTTTTTGAAGCACCGCGCTTCTGGGTATATTCTCGATTTCCGTTATTTGCAGACC
>CAJTTH010000018.1:41825-58433 GCA_910579125.1 uncultured Oscillospiraceae bacterium
GATTTTCTTGCTCTATGCCGCGAGCTGGAAAGCTATGAGGAAAAATAAATTTGAGGTGATAATATGGTAATTTTACCCGCTATTGATATAAAGGACGGCAACTGTGTGCGTCTGTTCAGGGGCGACTACGCGACTGCCGAAAAGGTCGCCGACAGCTATCTTGACACTGCGTTGTCGTTTGAAGCGGCGGGCGCGGAGTGGATACACATGGTAGACCTCGACGGCGCGAAAGAGGGCAGACCCGTCAACATGAAAATCTACACCGACGTTGCTGAAAAGACGAAATTAAAGGTTGAGGTCGGCGGAGGAATACGCAACATTGAGACTATTGAAGGGTATCTGAAAATGGGAATATCGCGCGTTATACTGGGTTCTGCGGCGCTGAAAGATCCTCAACTTGTCAAAGATTCTGTGGAGAAATTCGGCGGCGAGAAGATAGTAGTCGGCATAGACGCGCTTAACGGTATGGTCGCGACCGATGGCTGGCTCGAATCCTCCGACGTGAACTACATTGACCTCGCGAACAAGATGATCTCGTTTGGCGTGAGGTACTTCATTTTCACCGACATCTCCAAGGACGGCACGCTCTCGGGCGTGAACGCGGAGCAGCTCAAAGCGCTGTACGACGGTACGCGCGGCGAGTGCAGTATCATCGCGAGCGGCGGCGTTCACACAATGGATGATATCGTGACATGCAAGGAAATGGGGCTGTACGGTACTATCTGCGGCAAGAGCATTTATACGGGCAGCCTTGACCTTGCCAAAGCCGTTGAGTACGCGAAAGAGGAAATATAATGCGCAACGATATTATTGAATATCTTCAACGTGAAGTAAAACGCCGCTGTGAAAGCGAAAAAAACTTTTTCGGTATGGGCTGCTACTATCATATATGCGCAGTAGTCGAAAACGCGGCATTCCTTGCCGAAAAATACGGGGCGGACGTTGAGGTGGTGACTATTGCGGCATGGCTCCACGATATCGCTTCTGTTACCGATTATTCGCTTTATGACGACCACCATATTCACGGCGCGCGTATTGCCGGGGAAATACTTGGCGGCTACGGTTACGGCAAGACCGACCTTGTGAAACGCTGTATTTTAAACCACCGCGGAAACAAGCCGATCGCAAAACTCAGTGCTGAGGAGATATGCGTTGCCGACGCGGACGCAATTTCGCATTTCGATTCCGTGCCGTCGCTGTTTTATCTCGCGTATGTGAAACGAAAGCTGGATATCGCGGAGGGCGTTGAATTTGTGCGCGGAAAGCTCGAGCGCAGCTTCAACAAAATGTCCGAGCAGAGCAAAGCGCTCTATTCCGACAAATACAATGAAGTAATAAAGATTGTTCGATAGTTAAAGGAGAAAATTATGCTTGCTAAGAGAATTATCCCGTGCCTTGACGTGCGCAACGGCAAAGTGGTCAAGGGCGTAAATTTCGAGGGCGTAAAGGACGTCGGCGACCCCGTCGAGCTCGCGATAGAGTATAATAAGCAGGGCGCGGACGAGCTGGTGTTCTACGATATAACAGCGTCCTGCGAGGGGCGCGGCGTTATGCTCGATGTTGTGAAACGCACCGCACGGAACGTTTTCGTGCCGTTGTGCGTCGGCGGCGGAATCTCCTCGGTCGAGGACTTCCGCGATACGCTGCGGGCGGGCGCGGACAAGGTTTCTGTGAATTCGCAGGCGGTCAAAAATCCCAAGCTGATAAGCGACGCGGCGGAGATATTCGGTAGTCAATGCGTTGTGGTCGGCATTGACGCGAAACGTGACGGCAAGGGCGGGTTTACCGTTTACATCAACGGCGGACGCGTCGATATGCAGCTCGACCTTGGCGATTGGGTACGTGAGATCGAGGAGCGCGGCGCGGGGGAGATATGCCTTAACTCCATTGACACGGACGGCGTTCGTGGCGGCTTCGATATCGAAATGCTGAATTTCGTCTGCGAACGCGTTAATATCCCTGTTATCGCGAGCGGCGGCTGCGGAGCCATCGAGCATTTCTCGGAGGTTTTCGAGCGGACAAATTCATCGGCGGCATTGGCGGCTTCGCTGTTCCATTTCGGCGAGCTTTCCGTCGGCGAGGTCAAGGAATATTTAAAGGAACGGGGTATTCCAGTAAGGAGTGTGTGATATGGCTGTTATATTTTGCTTTTCGGGTACGGGGAACAGTCTGTATGCCGCTAACAAGATCGCTGCTTCCATAGGCGCGGAGGTACGCAATATGCGTGACGCACACGCTGTCGGAGACTGCGCGGCTAACGTTATCGGTTTTGTATTCCCGACATATTTCTGGGGTCTGCCTAAATCGGTTCGCAAATTCATCGCGCGGCTTCGTGTTACTGACAAGAGCGCGTATATCTTTGCCGTTACCACCTACGGAGGATTTTCCGCAGGAGTGTGCGACGCGGTGAACGTCCTGCTCAAAAAGCAAGGGGTCAAGCTGTCGTACAGCGCGAAAGTCAAAATGGTCGAAAACTATCTCCCCGCGTTTGAATGTAACGATTCTGATGAGCTTTGGAAGAGATCGGACTCAAAGCTCGATAAGATAGTCGCCGATATTTCGGGGAGAAAGCGTGTGTTTACGGCGCCGTACACGCTGAAGAACGGTATCGCTCAGAAGCTCTATCCGTCCAACAATTCGGGGTGTGCGGAGAAGTTCACCATAGATAATTGTATAGGCTGCGGCTTGTGCGCGAAAGTATGTCCTAACTCAAACATCGTTATCAAGCACGGAAATCCCGAATTTGGTGATAAATGCGATTTGTGTCTTTCGTGTCTGAACAATTGCCCTAAGGACGCTATCAATTACGGTAATTTTACACGAGGTAAAAAGCGTTACAAGAACCGCAGAGTTTCGGTGAATGAAATAATCGCTCTGAACCACCCGAAAAAATGAGTAAGGAGTGTTATGCCATGTTTCCCGAACACGCTCAAAGCGTAATGAGATATCTCGGCGTTCAATGTGAATATTTCCCGAGGGGAACGGAGATCGGCACGGTTGTGAACGCCTACCGTTCCGCGCTGTCCGAGGGGGCGTGTACTCCGCTGCTTATCGTTATTGAAAGTCACATGATGTTTGATGACGGAGAATGCTCGGCGGATTTCCAAGAAATGGTTTTCTCAGCGCCGGTGACAGACCCCGTAAAATGGTTTGAGGAAACTGTCAAG
The DNA here is from genome assembly GCA_910579125.1 of uncultured Oscillospiraceae bacterium. GTDB lineage: Bacteria > Bacillota > Clostridia > Oscillospirales > Ruminococcaceae > CAG-115. The sequence goes on from CAJTTH010000018.1 coordinate 44,993, forward strand.
GCGCATGACAGAGATTTTTGCTACGAGCCGAATTCCATTATCGGAGAGATATCGGGCGGCAGAACGCGGACAGAATTTTCGGCGATAATCGACTACGGCATAAAAAAGACGTGGGATATCGTTCTGGCAAAAATACCGATGGAAAAACCGTGGGAGGTGTTCGCGTGGTTTCCGTTAGGCGGCTGGAACAGTTGCCCGCGCAATGAGGAAATGCTGTGGATAGGGAAATACTGGTACGAAAAATACGGAGCAGTTCCCGCCGTGATGTCGGGTGACACGCTTGAATTTACCGCGCCGCCCGTCCCCTTAAACGCCGCGTTTGAGCTGGCGCGGGAACATTTTGCGTTCTGTCCCGATAACGTACTGCAAAACACGGATACGATAGGCAGACTTGCCGACGAGCTTACAAGATCCACCGTATGGTATTTTTGGTGGGATTAGCGGCGATCGAATCGCCAAGGAGGAAAAAATGTTCGGTTTCGGAAAATCAAAGAAAACAAATGAACTCGCTGATAAGAACGGTATCAGTACATTTGCGCGGCAGCTTATGGAAATGCTCAGCTGCCCGTGCACGCATTTTCCAAAGGGGAGCAGCCCCGAAAAGATAATCAACGCGTATAACGACGCGTTTGCCAAGCGCGAAATTGGCGGTTACACGCCGCTTGTGATAGCTATCGACGGCACGCTGCTCGAAACCGTAGATGATATCGCGAAAACGCCCGAGGAACTTAAAGCCAACCGTGAAAAGCTGATCAATTCGCCGCAGTTTGACGTGCAGAAATGGTTTACGGAACGGCTGAATGACCTTAAGGACGATATGGACGAGTACTGGGAAGAGACCGTTGGAGAGATCGACTGCGAACCCGGCGACGCTTCAACGTGCTTTTCGGGGTTTATGGATTTCGGTACTCCGCGTAGGAGTGAGGAGTGTATTCTCGCACTGATACCGACGTCCGAGCCGTGGGAGGTTTTCGCGTGGCTGCCGTTCGGCGGATGGAATGAATGCCCCATGCCCGAGGAAATCTTGTGGATCGCCAAATACTGGTACGAACGGTACGGTGTTATACCCGCGGTCATGACGCGCGATGTTCTCGAGTTTTCCGCTTGTCCGATAAAGGATAAAAACGCGGCTTTCGATGTTGCTCTTGAACAGTACGCGTTCTGTCAGGACATTGTCGACCAGGGAGTGGGCACAATAGGCAGACTTGCGGGCGGGCTTATGCAGTCGTCGGTCTGGTATTTCTGGTGGGATTGAGGTGTGGATATGGCAGTCGAGTTTCCGTCGGATTATGACGACAGTAAGTTAAAGTACGCGGTTATACTCGCTAAATACAACGGCAAATATGTTTTTGTCAAGCACAGAGAGCGCGATACATTTGAACTGCCCGGCGGTCACCGCGAGCCGGGCGAGAACATATCGCAGACCGCCGCCCGTGAGCTGTACGAGGAAACGGGCGCGTTAAAGTACTCAATGCGGCAGATATGCCCGTATAAGCTCAACAATTACGGAATGCTGTTTTATGCGGAAATAACCGAGTTGGGAGAACTTCCACAGTCAGAGATAGAGCGTGTGCTTTTGCTTGACGAGCCGCCGCACGAACTTATGGCGTGGACATACCCCGACGTTCACCCTATGCTGTTAATTAAGATCGAGAGTGAGATAAAGATGACAGATTTAAAAAAATACTTTAAAAAGAGTGAGCTTATCCCCGCGATAGTTCAGGACGTGTACAGCGGCGAGGTGCTTATGCTCGCGTACATGAACGAGGAAAGTATGGCTAAAACCATTGAAACGGGTTACACATGGTTCTGGAGCCGCTCACGGCAGGAGCTCTGGAACAAGGGCGCGATATCCGGTCACGTCCAGAAAGTGGTCGAGATATACGGCGACTGCGATGACGACACGCTTCTTATCAAGGTCGAGCAAACGGGCGCGGCGTGTCATACGGGAAACCGCACCTGCTTTTTTAACAGAATAAAGTAACGAAGGTAAATATGGAACTTGAAATAAGAAAACTTACGCCCGATGACGCAGAGGCATATGTGAACTTTTTTGATACCACTCCGCACGACGATCATAACCCCGAGAATACCTGCTATTGCGTAAACTGGTGCAGCGCCGACCACCGCACCTTGGAGCGTCCTGACCGCGCACAGCGCCGCGCTATGGCGTTGGACTATGTGAAAAACGGCATACTGCAAGGATATGTGGCGTTAAAGGATAACAAGATAATAGGCTGGTGCAACGCGAACACAAAATCCGACTGCGTGAACTGCGCGGGGCTTATTTTCGCACTGCCCGATCTGCAAAAGGCGGTATCCGCAGCAGGAGAAAAGGTCAAGGCGGTTTACTGCTTTATGATCGCGGAGGAGTATCACAGACAAGGGATCGCCCGCAGGCTTTTACGGGCGGTCTGCGAGGACGCGAAGAAGGGCGGCTTTGACTATGTTGAGGCATATCCGCAAAAGGACGCGTCCGTTGAATATATGCGGTTTATGGGTTTTGACGAGTTGTATAAGAGTGAGGGCTTTGAGCATTATATGGAACTTGATGATAAATTCGTAGTAAGAAAGTACCTGTGACAGCTCTTGACAAACCGTTCCGTTTTTTGCTATAATGTGAGTGAAAGGGGTGAGAATGTGAGCAAAGTAACTCTGCTGTTCGGTACGGGAAATCCCTCAAAGCTGAATTCCATGCGCGACAGCTTAAACGGCTTGGATATTGAGCTGTTAGGTCTGCGCGATATGGAGAAAGCGCCGCCGAACGTTGACGAGAGCGGCTCAAGTCCTCTTGAAAACGCACGGATAAAGGCGCTTGAATATTACCGCTTTTACAGGATACCCGTGTTTTCGGCTGACAGCGGACTGTTCTTTGAGAATGTTCCCGACGAGTTACAGCCTGGAGTTCATGTTCGGAACGTTGCGGGAAAGCATTTGTCCGATAATGAGATGATAGCATATTATTCCGCACTTGCCCGCGAATACGGAGGAAGACTCACCGCGCGTTACAAAAACGCGATATGCCTTGTGATGTCGGAAAACGAAATATATCAGAGCATGGACGAGAGCCTTTGGGGCAATGCGTTCTATCTTACCGACACGCCGCATAAACAGCAGCACCGAGAGGGATTTCCGCTCGACCGCCTTTCAGTGGAGATCGAGAGCGGAAAATACTACTACGACTTGCCCGAAAGCGTTGAAACAAGCATGAACGAAGGCTTTCGGAGATTTTTTGAAAATTTGCTTAAGGAGAAAAAATATGAGCGAAGCGTTTAAGGAAATGTACGATGTTATCGTAAACCGCCGCGACAATCCGCAAGAGGGCAGCTACACCTGCTACCTGTTTGACAAGGGGCTTGACAAGATACTCAAGAAGTGTGGCGAGGAGTGCACCGAGATGGTCATCGCGGCGAAAAATCACGACAACGAGGAGCTGGCAAACGAAATAAACGATGTGCTTTATCACATGGCGGTGCTTATGGTGGAGCGCGGTCTTACCGTCGAGGAGGTTGACGAGATTATGCGTGAGCGCAGCAAAAGGCTCGGAAACCTAAAACAGTTCCACGTCAGCGACCATAACACATAATGACGATCGAGAAATTTATCGACGAGTTCGGAGACGATGTTTATGCGCTCGCACTTATCGTCACCAAGAGCTCCGAGGGCGCTGAACAGGTTTTCACACAGCTCGCGCAGGACTGTGAAGCGCTCCCCGATACCGCGAAACTTTACGATATTGTGAAAAAGGCGTACAGGCTCTGCCGAAAGGCTCCGTCCAACGACAGCGCGCAGACCATTTCAGACATAGGCTTGTCCGCGAAACAAGAGGCTCTTATCGCGGATATTTTCCCATGTCCGCAGATAGTACGCGCGATCATTCATCTGAGTTATGAGAACGATCTCGAAAACGACGAGATTGCTTCGATAACCGATTGCGGAGTTCGTTATGTCAACGGGCAGCTTGACAGTCTCGGCGGGCTTTCGGACAGTCTGGAGCGATCCTATAAGGAAATCTGCCTTAAACTGACCGCGCCCGACGAGCTGAAGATCAGCGTTATCCAAGCTGTAAAGTCGGGAGAGAAGCGGCTGTTTGAGGTTCGCAGTCCCGCTGCGCCGCGTCATTCGTGGACAAAGACGCAGAAATTCGCGGCAGTGGTTTTCGCGGTCGTTACGACTGTTATCGTGTGCATAGTCGTTCCCTTGTTGACGGCGTTTTTAAACAGTTTCGAGGAGATGAACAGCTCATACGAAGAACTGCCGCCCGAGCTTATATTCTCTTGCACCACTACCGAAACGGAGCATATTCCGAGTGAGTGATACAGCTATGGACAAGCCGGAGATAATAATTTTCGATAACGGACACACCCTGCTGTACGAACCGGATTGGAATTCCGAGCGAGGCAACAGGGCGGTTTTTGTGCACTTAGCGAAAAATCCTGACAGAGTTACCGTTGAGGAATATGCAAAAAAGTGTTCCGAGGTTTTCGGGAAGATGGAGGAAATCCGAAACATACACAACTGCGATATTTCCGCGAGAGTGGTCATAAGATAATTGACGGTCTGCTGAATATCAGTTTTTCCCTTACCCCGCTTGAACGCGAGACCGTGTTCCGGACAGCCGCCGCAAAGGGAACGGTAATGCCTTACACGGATAAAATGCTTGATTACCTTTATAAAAACGGCATACACACTGCGGTTTTCAGCAATCTCGGTTGGTCGGGCGAGGCGCTGACGGAGCGTTTTGCCCGCCTTTTGCCGAATAACAAATTTGAATTCGTTATCACTTCAAGCGACTATATGTACCGCAAGCCTAGCCGCGTGCTGTTTGATATAGCGTTGAATAAAGCGGGTCTTGCGTCGGACAAGGTATGGTACTGCGGCGACAGCGTAACCGCCGATATCGAGGGAGCTTACGGTGCAGGAATTTTTCCCGTACTGTACGAGGGTGAGACCCGCGACGATATAAATCCGTATAGTGGACAAAACGACGGCATTAAGGTGTGTTTCGATTATTTGCATATTCATGATTGGCGGGAGCTTATCGCAGTATTGGAGAAATTTATCTGATAGACGAAAAAATCTTCAAAATATATTGCATTTTTACGGAAAGTATGATACAATAGATATGGATTGTTAATCCCAAAACAAACGAAAAAGGAGTTATTTAATATGTTGGTTTCCGCTAAAGAAATGCTGAACAAGGCACGCGACGGCAAGTACGCGGTAGGGCAGTTCAACATCAACAACCTGGAATGGACAAAGTCGGTTCTTCTTACTGCTGAGGAGCTGAAGTCCCCCGTTATCCTCGGCGTATCTGAGGGCGCAGGCAAGTATATGACCGGTTACAAGACCGTTGTGGGCATGGTAAACGGTATGCTCGAGGAGCTTAAGATCACGGTTCCCGTTGCTCTCCACCTTGACCACGGCTCTTTTGAGGGCGCAAAGGCTTGTATCAACGCGGGCTTCTCGTCGATAATGTTTGACGGCTCTCACTATCCGATTGACGAGAATATCGCAAAGACAAAGGCTCTCGTCAACGCTTGCGACGTTCTCGGCATCTCTATCGAGGCTGAGGTTGGCTCTATCGGCGGTGAAGAGGACGGCGTTGTCGGCATGGGCGAATGCGCAGACCCCAAAGAATGCAAGATGATCGCGGATCTAGGCGTTACAATGCTTGCTGCGGGTATTGGAAATATTCACGGAAAGTACCCCGAGAACTGGGCGGGTCTTTCGTTTGAGACGCTTGAGGCTGTCAAGAAAGAAGTCGGCGATATGCCGCTGGTACTTCACGGCGGAACGGGTATTCCCGCTGATATGATTAAGAAAGCGATCTCTCTCGGCGTTGCTAAGATCAACGTAAACACCGAGTGCCAGCTCTCCTTTGCCGAGGCTACACGCAAGTACATTGAAGCCGGCAAGGATCAGCAAGGCAAGGGCTTCGACCCGAGAAAGCTGCTTGCTCCCGGCGCGGAGGCAATCAAGGCTACCGTCAAGGAGAAAATGGAGTTGTTCGGCTCGGTCGGCAAGGCTTGATTTGGTCTTATCTATTGATTTGCAAGGGCATCGCCGAAAGGTGATGCCCTTTGTAACAGCGGGGAAAGTTATGAACGTTAATGAGATCCGTAATAAATGCTTACAGCTTTTGAAAAAGACGTCATTCTGGTCTGCCGAACATTTCCATGAGCTTGACAAGGCTTTTGAACGCAATACTTCGGATATGCGCGTAAATTTCGAGTTTTTTTTCGACAAGGTTAAAGACTTCTGTTATGAACGCGGGCAGCTTTTGTGTGAATGGGAAGCCGATGAAACACAAGTGATTTTTCTTGTTGTGAATAACATACTGTACCGCATTGCTATGGATATCGTAATGCGTGATGAAAATCTGATCAGGCGTGCGGACGGCAAATATATAAACAGCGAACTTAAAAATTTGCTGATTGACGTGGCTTTTGATGAGATTGGCGGAATTTACGCGGATATGCACAAACGACATTTTGGAATATTTAACTTAACTTTATGGAACGGCGGCTGAATAAATCTTAAGAAATTCCAAAAAATTCCTTGCAAAATCTTTCCAGATGTGTTATAATAATAATGGATTATAATTTAAACCGAAAGGAAATCTTAATGAATATAGCGGTAATAGGTCTTGGGCTTATCGGTGGTTCGATCTGCAAGGCTCTCAAGGCAAACACTTTTCATCATATAATGGGTATAGATACTGATCCCGAAACGGTGCGCAAGGCTATCGAGCAGGGCGCGATCGACGAGGAGATAACCGAGGACAGGCTCGGCGAGGCTAACCTTACGATAGTAGCGCTTTATCCTGTTGCTATCGTTGACTTTATCAAAAAGAACGCAGATAAATTCCGCAAGGGCTCTATCGTAATGGATATATGCGGCGTAAAGGGCTATATAGTGCGGAACTGTACGCCTATATTGGACGAAAAGGGCGTTATCTTTATCGGAACGCACCCCATGGCGGGAACGGAGCATTCGGGCTTTGACTACGCGACGGCGGACTTGTTCAAGAACGCAAGCTTCATAATCACGCCATCCGAGCATACTCCGCAAATTGCCATAGATCTGGTGTCGACGCTTGGCGCTTGCATGAGTTTCGGTCAGGTGGTTATCGCTACTCCCGAGCAGCACGACAGCAATATCGCCTACACCTCGCAGCTCGCTCACGTTGTGTCGAGCGCGTATGTAAAAAGCCCCTCGCTTTTCCGCGCGGACGGCTTTTCGGCGGGCAGCTTTCTTGACCTTACGCGTGTTGCATATCTCAACGAGGAGATGTGGTCGAGCCTGTTTATGTGCAACAAGGAGGCGCTGCTGTTCGAGATAAACAACGTCATCAACGCGCTTTCCGAATACCGCGACGCTATGGTGAAAGACGATATTGCCGAGCTGCGCGAGCTGTTGAGGGTCGGCACAGAGCGAAAAGCTAAAAGCATGGAATTTTACGGACAGGAAAGGAAATAATATGTCGGACAAACAAAATCGGCATATTGGCTATACGGTCGCGCTGTGCGGCATTATGAGCGGTCTGGCGCTGGCGCTGATGTTCATTCTGGGAATGATACCGTCGTTTGAGTACATTACCCCGGCGATAGCGGGAATACTGATATGGGTCATACGCGAAAGGCTGGGTGTGAAATACGGGTTGGTGAGTTATATTGCAGTGGGATTGCTGTGTCTGCTTATCACGCCAAACTATGAGGTCGCGCTGATGTACATTTTTCTGCTCGGGTATTACCCGATTGTGAGGGAATATTTGCAGAAGATACGGCTGAAAGTCCTGCGCTGGGCGGCTAAACTGGCGCTGTTTTCCGTTACGGCTGTGAGCGCGTATATGATATTGATCTACCTTTTCGGAATGACGTACCTTATGGACGAGACCAATGAATTCGGACAGTACGGTTCGCTGATAATATATTGTATGGGAGCGTTCGCGTTTGTTATGTACGATATATTCCTCGGAATGTATGCGCCGTTCTACGAAAAGATAATCAAGCCGAAAATTATGAGAAGAATGAGATGATCGTTATGGAACAGGAGATAAGTTATGTCTGAAAGAATACCTCAGCGCGCGGACGTTTCCGCCGAAAACAAATGGTCAATAGAGGATATCTATGCCACGGACGAGGCGTGGGAACAGGATTTCAAGAAAGCTGCGGGTTTCGCGGAAAAAATCGGGTCTTATAAAGGAGAACTGAGCGTCTCCGCGGATAAGCTGCTGGAATATTTGCGTCTTGACGACGATTTGACGGTCGTTTTCGACAGTCTGATAAATTACGCTCATCGCAAGAGCGATGAGGACACGCGCGTCGCGAAGTATCAGGATATGACCAATCGCTTGGAGATGCTGTATGTACAGATCGCGGGCGCTTCGGCATTCGTTACACCCGAGATACTTTCGGTATCGGACGATATAATGGATGGCTTCTTTAAGGATGTTCCCGAACTGGAGCTCTACCGCCGTTCGTTGGATCGTATCCGCAAGAAGCGCGAGCATATCCTCTCCGAAGCCGAGGAGAAGATAATGGCTCTTACGGGCGAAATGCAGAGTACACCTGACACGATTTTTTCGATGTTCAACGATGCCGACCTGAAATTTCCCGACGCGGTCGACAGCGACGGAAATGCTCACCAGATCACTCACGAAAGCTATATCCCGCTTATGCAAAGCCCCGACAGAGCGCTGCGCAAATCGGCGTTCGAGTCGATGTACCACACCTACGGCAGCTTTAAGAATACGTCTGCGGCTATGCTTTCCGCACAGGTGAAAACATTGGTTTTCCGCGCCAGGGCGCGAAAGTATGATAGTACGCTGCAAGCCGCTCTTGACGGCACGGAGGTCGATACCGCTGTTTACCGCCGACTTATCGAAGCTGTTCATGAGAATATGGGGCTTATGCACCGTTATATCAGGCTGCGTAAAAAGGCGCTCGGCGTTGACGAGCTGCACGCTTACGATCTGTATACACCGATAGTGAGCGGAGTGGAGGACAACGTTTCGTTTGAACAAGCGAAAAAAGAGGTTTACGAATCTCTCGCACCCATGGGCGAGGAATACCGCGCGATATTCAAAGAGGGTATCGAAAAGCATTGGATAGACGTTTGTGAGAACGAGGGCAAGCGCAGCGGAGCGTATTCCGCGGGCGCAAAGGTGCACCCTTTCGTGCTGCTGAACTACAAGAACACGCTGAACTGGGAGTTTACGCTCGCTCATGAAATGGGTCACGCGATACATTCCTATTTGTCCAACAAGCACCAGCCGACAGCATACGCCGACTATGTGATATTTGTCGCCGAGGTCGCTTCGACATGCAACGAGAGCTTGCTTATGCAGCATTTGCTCAAGAACACGACCGATAAGAAGCGCAGGGCATTCCTGGTGAACTACTTCCTCGAACAGTTCAGAACAACGCTTTACAGGCAGACTATGTTCGCGGAGTTTGAGCTGATGATAAACGAAAAGGTTGAAAGCGGCGAGAGCCTTACCGCTGAAAGCCTTTGCGAGATGTATCACAAGCTGAATGTCGACTACTATGGCGAGGACTTGATAGTTGACAGTGAGCTTGACATGGAGTGGGCAAGAATACCCCATTTCTACTATAATTATTACGTTTACCAGTACGCAACGGGCTTTTCCGCCGCGATAGCGCTGTCGCAGCGCATTTTGAACGAGGGAGAAGCCGCTGTAAAGGATTATATCGGATTTTTGAGCGGCGGCTGCTCGACAGACCCTATTTCGCTGCTGAAGGGGGCAGGCGTGGATATGATGTCCAAGACGGCGGTCGAGGACGCGTTAAAGCTGTTCAGGTCGCTGCTTGACGATATGGAGAAACTTTTAAATTAAAGGAGAGGAAATTTTTGGATGTCCTGCGCAGAGAGCAGATCAAAGAACGTTACAAACACTATTCTACCTTGGTGATTTTCCTGAATCGTGAATTGGAATGTGTTTATTCTAACAAGCCGTTGGTATTTATCGAAGGAAACTCGCTGAAACCGTATATGCAAAAAGACATAGAGATACCGATAAAGGGCGCTGTAAATATTATGATAATGCTGAACGGTGTTTCATATTGCGGAAGATTTGAGCAGATAGAGGACGATCTTATCAAGTGCGAGATGTTTGATTCCGGCGATTTACAGGAAATGGCGGAAAAGACGGATTTCTTTGGAAAGGGCGAGAAATTTCTGTTTTCGGCAATGCAAGGAGTGTCGCGGCTGCGCAGTCTGACGAGGACGTTCAGGGACGCAATTGATAATAACGCCGCAGTATATTCCGCAATATGGAAAGAGTATTATCTGATAATTTCATGCCTCAGCTCGGCAATAAACAATGCCTTTGAGTACAACACCATGCTCAGCAAAGCGCCGAATTTTCAGACTGTGAACGTGGTTTCAATGGTAAGGGATATAGTTGAGCGATGCAATATCATTCTGTCAAAGTGCGAAAGATGTATTGACTTTATTTATGATCTTGACAAAGTGTATATCAGTGCGGATAAGCGGTACGCGTTCAACGCGTTGGTGAACCTTATCCATAACGCTCTCGTGTACTCGCCGAAAGACTTCGTTCCGATAATATCTCTTACCGCACTCGAAAAGAACGACAGGAAATATGTGTTCCTTAAAGTGTCCAACGATAACGTTCTGTGCGACGAAAACGCGGGTGACGGCTTTAACTCAGGTTTTTTCCGTCTCGGCTTCGGCTTGAAGATAATCAAGCACTTTGCCGAACAGGCGGGCGGGGAATATATCGAAAACATCTCCGAAGATCGGGCGAATATAGGAGTGCTGATACCGACCACAACCGTTTCCGACGACGGAGAGTTTACGTTCGAGTGTGATAATGCTGACCGTTATGACACGGGTATCCCTGATCTGCTTGAGGTGAAGATGCAGGAGATCGTTGACTTCTTCGACGTTATTACATAACATTCAGCGCCTTTTCACGCTTTCGTCATATTTGTATATTATAATAAAGTTGTCGGAGATGATCCGGCAAGCAATGTTCATAATTTCCTCACTGTGGTGTTAGGCGTTCTTCTCGTATTCCGGATATGATAAGAACGCCAATTTTTTAAATAATAGTATTCATAAATTATTGGAGGGATAGACGTGTATAAAATTCTTGTAGTTGACGATGAGGCCAATATCCGCGAGGTTCTCAAGGAGTATGCCGAATTTGAGGGGCATGAGGTCGACGAGGCTTGCGACGGTATGCAGGCTATTGAAATGGCAAAGAACAAGGATTACGATATAATCATCATGGACGTGATGATGCCGCGGCTGGACGGGTACTCGGCGTGTAAGGAGATCCGCAAGATAAAGCAGACTCCAATGCTTATGCTTTCCGCAAGAGGGGAGGAGTACGACAAGTTGTTCGGGTTTGAGTTGGGTATCGACGATTACGTTGTAAAACCCTTTTCGCCAAAGGAAGTAATGGCGCGCATTAACGCTATCGTAAAGCGCAACACAGCTTCAGCCTCTGCCGCATCCGAGGTGGAGAAGTTCGAGGGTCTGGAAATAAATTTTACTTCCCGCGACGTATTCATCGACGGCGAAAAGGCGAACCTCACGCCCAAGGAGTACGACCTTTTGTTCTATCTGGTGCGCAATAAGAACATAGCGCTTACAAGAAACAAGCTGCTCGAAGAGGTCTGGGGTTACGACTTTTTCGGTGACGACCGCACTATCGACACGCATATCAAAATGCTCCGCAACAATCTGGGACCGTACCGTAAATATATAGTGACACTGCGCGGATTAGGATATAAATTCGAGGCGTGATAAATGAATTTTTTTCGCAGTATTAAAGTACGCGTATGGGCGCTTTTTGAAGTTGTCGTTCTCGCAATGCTGACGTTCACCTACATTTTTCTTATCGCAATGTTCCCGAACTTCTACGAGTGGATGAAAACTTACGAGATAACGGAGGCACTCGTTGAGATACGCGCTCACTGGCTGGACGACGATATAGCGGACGTTATCAACAGTCACGCTGCCGAGAAGAAGATGTACATCGAGGTGTATTTTCCGCAGAACGGACGCTCTTATGTTGCGGACAGGCTCGGAAGCGCAGGTCTGTCGCTCGCCGTGTTGGCAAAGGACGATTTCCGCAAGCAGGTGTCGGAATCCGAAAGCGGAATGGTGTATATGCGGCTGCGCGATGAAAAGGCGGATAATTCCGTGCTTATGATGGGCAGCTATATCGGAAAGGATAAGTTTAACCCGGACGCGTATATTGTCATTTGCAACTATGTTCAGCCTATCGGTACGACGGTGAGCATTTTCGTGCGGCAATTCTTTTTTGTCGGCATCATTATGATGATACTGACGATGTTTATGTCCGCGTTGTTCTCGTTCAAGATATCCGACCCGATAATCCGTATCAACAAATCCGCGAGGGATCTGCCGCAGGGCAAGTTCAACGCGGAGATTGAAAAACACGATTACGAGGAGATAAAGCAGCTTGCGGACACGCTTACCTCGGCTTCAAAGGAAATTGCCAAGTCGGACGATCTGCGCCGAGAGCTTATGGCGAACATTTCCCACGATCTGCGCACTCCGTTGACGATGATCAAGGCATACGCCGAAATGATACGCGATCTGTCGGGTGACAATCCCGAAAAGCGCGAGCGGCATTTAAAGGTAATCATCGATGAAACGGACAGACTGTCGTCGCTTGTAACGGATATTCTCGATTTGTCCAAGCTGCAGGCGGGGGTTACCGAGCTTCACCCCGAAACGTTCAATTTTTCTGACAGGCTGTCGGGCGTGATTTCGCGCTTTGACATTATGAAAGAGAACGACGGAATAATCATTGATCTTCAAGCAGAAACCGATATTGTGATAACCGCCGATATAACCAAACTCGAACAGGTGGTGTATAATCTCATAAACAACGCCGTGACCTATGCCGGCGACGACAATACCGTTATCGTGCGGCTTGTGCGCAAGGAGGGCGGGAGCGTCCGTTTTGAGGTGGAGGATCATGGAGAGGGTATTTCCGCAGAAAATCTGCCGTATATCTGGGACAGGTATTACAAGGTAAGCGAGCGCAACAAGACCCATAAGCGGGCGAAAATGGGCAGTGGTATCGGACTGTCCATTGTAAAGAGTGTCCTCGAACAGCACGGCTTCGCGTTTGGCGCGGACAGCAGCGAGGGGAAGGGAAGTACGTTCTGGTTTGAGGCTCCCGAATACGTTGCCTTTCAGGAAGATCCGCAAAAGCCCACGCACACCAAACGCTTTATTACAGCCAAACCCAAGCAATAAAAAGCGCCGCACCGTTAATGGATAGTATACTTAACGGAGAAGTTACCAAAAACCGAATAGGATAGAAGAACGGCGTATCCAATCAGATACGCCGTTTTTGTTATTTGACAAGCAGAACACAAAAAGTAAAATAAGCCGAAAAAAACCGCAA
>CAJTTH010000019.1 GCA_910579125.1 uncultured Oscillospiraceae bacterium
AGCCAACCTCATTTTTGAAAATACAGCCAAATCACCAAATTCAAAGGAATAATTATAAAGCAAATTTTCCAAAAGATTGTACATTTTATACTCATATGGTGAAAAAAAGTCGTTTTTGCTTGCATATATTGACGACATAAGTTTTGGGTTGGCTCTTACACGATCAACTATTTCATAAATAGGGTCTTTAGCATTGAGAGAGTCTTCGCCGCAATCGTTATTGGGCTCCTTTTCGTCAATGAGATTGTCAATCGAGTTTAAAAGACTATTACAATCGTTTTCCAAATCATCTATGCGGGCTTGATAATTGCAAATAGTATGATTGGCTTTTTTCACTTTCTCGTTAGCGTCGTGTAATCTTTTTTCGCAGATTGCATTTTTTTCTTTCAGCCTTGCCAGTTCTTCGCTTACTGCGTTTGGTATTGTAGTATTTAGAGAAGATTGTTCCGCTTTATATCTTTCAATCTCTCTTTGTGCTTGATTAAGTTCAGACAAATAGCGGCTGCATTTTTCATTCAATTGTGCGACTTCGGCATCCAAAATATTAGTTTTCTTATTACTTGTTTCAAGTTCCTTTTTTAGCTTGGCGATTTCTTTACGTCCAAAAAAACTCATAGTGTTAGCTCCTTACAAAAATGCAAATTGTGCTATAATATATCACAACAACCCAAATATAAAAGTTTTTTCAAAAGGGTATTGACAATAGCCTATCAATGTGATATAATAAAAAATGGCAAACAAAAAACGCCCGCAACCTAGTAGAGTGCATCAACACTCCGCTAGGCAACCAGACAGAAACAGACAGAAACGGCAATTTCTGAATGGCTTTTACGAACGTCTTTATTGTGCTACTTTGAGCCTTACGGCTTATTATAGCACATTAAATATACTTTTGTCAAGAGCTTTCGGATTTTGTCGCATTCATCTGGGGGCTCTTTGGCTTTGCCCGAGTTTGTGATCAAACTCGAAAATTGAATTCCTCTGTTGCGAGAACAAGCTTTCTGCTGTTAGGACTTACGCCACGAAAACTGTCACCGTTTTCATTCACGGTATGTACAGTCGAGCGAGTATCCCTACGTGATGTCTGGGTAAACAGAGCAGTCACACCAGCCGCGAAATCGGCGCGGCAAGAAAGAACGGGTGGAGCAGTGTGCGTTGCCACTGTGGACAAACCATCAAAAGCAAAAGTGTAACAACTAGGAGGGTAAAAAAGTATAACTCACGGGGCGGCGATCGTTCCACCGAGAACCGTTCCGTGTTTTATATAAATATACTTATGTACAACAAAGAGATTACACTTTCAGTTAAGATCGTGCAATCTGTTTGTCGTGAAATTTGGTTGGGGCGGAAGGATTTGAACCCTCGGAATGGTGGAGTCAGAGTCCACTGCCTTACCGCTTGGCGACGCCCCAATGATTAACTTTTAATATTATATCACAAATTTACCTATTTGTCAATTGCTTTTCCTTACAAATATTATTTTGATCGCATTTTTGTAAAATATGCATATATTCTCTGCGTTCTATAACTTTTTTTTGACAATTATAAAGAATTTAAAAAAGACCTTGACTTTTGTTATATAATGTGGTATAATAACCTAGTCACAAGGTTGTGATTATATGTGGCGGCATAGCTCAGTTGGCTAGAGCACTTGGTTCATACCCAGGGTGTCGTTGGTTCAAATCCGACTGCCGCTACCATTTTTGGCCCGTTGGTCAAGAGGTTAAGACATCGCCCTTTCACGGCGGAATCATGGGTTCAATTCCCGTACGGGTCACCAATGCAAGTCAAATCCGAACACACCGTATTTCATATTTGTAAACGGCGTGTTCGGCATTGTGGCGTTTCGGTAAAAGAAAAAGCTCGCGAGGGATAACCTCGCGGGCTTTGCCGTGTCCAAATCGGACACATTTATTTTACAAACGGCATTTCAATGTTTGTGGGATCAATGTAATCTTACAAAGCTGTATTTGCCGCCCACCTTGTCTTTGCGTATTCAAGTACGGATTCAATAAGCCGTTCAATCTCTTTCGGCGTTATGAAAACGGTTACAATTTTAGGTAACTTTTCGTATATCCATTCTATAACCGCCGCTTTCTTCAGCTCCCCCGTACCCGCTCCAAATTCCTTTTCAGCACGTGAAACAAGGGCGAACAAAATCTTTTTAACAACCTCAATGCGTCCGTGCCTATAAAGGAAAATCAGAACGGAGATAAACGCGAGAACAAGAAGCAAGCTCACCCAATTACTAACCAAAAATTTAATTATATCCATTATTCACCTCTTACTTTGTCACATTAGCGGGATCAACCCAACCATAAACATCATTGCCGTCCTCGCTTATGAGGTGAAGCGGGTGTTTTGCTCCGCTGCTCGTTACTGTTACTTTACAGCGGCTTGCTTCGCGCGTGGCACTTGCTTTTGCCCGCCGCGTGGTGAATCGTGATTTTGCGTATCTTATCACGGCGGGGCTTGTTGCAATGTAGCGAAAGCTGTGTATTCAACCAAACTGCTATATTCTAAAACGTTGTTCAAACCGCATTTTAAAACCGCTAAAATTCGGTTCAGATAATCCAATTTTATAAAATCCGCGTTATTATTGCAGATATCCGAAATCGTTGGCGGGCGTATTCCCGTGCGCTTTGCGAACTCCGACTGCGTCATATTGCGGCTCTCGAGAAGCGAACGCAGCTTGATGTTGATCATAAAAACCTCCGATTTATTTTGTTTGCGCCATGCAACAAAATCCGTTATTCACTTCGTAAAAAAATAAATAAACCGCATCAATAATTTGTAATTATCAATTATTTGAAACGACTGTTCCAGTCAATTTTCATTTTACAGTCCTCCTATCGAATTCAACAGCTCGGCGATCTCCTGTGTTTTTGTCGGCTGCCTTTCAATACAGCTCAGTGCGATCTTCAGCGCGTTTTCTTTTCGCGCTTTGGAGAAATAAAACGCGTTGCTCACCGAGACTTCGGTACCGTTTACATCGGGAAGATTTATTGCCGTGCCTGCGGATAGCGCGGCAACGCCCTCGCCGTCTATTTTCCGTTCAAACGGCGTTAGCCGTCCTCGGTTGTTTCCGTGCCGTCGCCGATCTCCTCATTAAGTTTATCGATCTCCTGTAGAACATTAAAACCCATATCGTTCATAGGATAAATTACCTTCTGCCACATAATATTGAATGCCGGAAGATCCTGCTCGCTTACTTGAAATTGGCTCATAAAATCGTTCATGCTTGTACCCGCGGGTGCCATAAGCATCATTTCAAGCGCCTCTCTTACCTTTTCTGCCATCTCGTCATCCACGTCTGCAGCCTCAAGCAGATTTTTTGATGTGCCCTCATAGTGTTTTTCAACCCGTCAGCGCCCTTTTCGGGAGTATTTATACATATCGCTGCTATGTAACTGCCCTTATCCTTGATGTCCAGAGCAGCCGCAAAAAATGAGGCTTCATGTGAAATTTCGTAATTCACGTCAAAGCTAAAAAATAATACACAGCGCAGCGCGGCACGTTCCACGCCGCCGTGGTCGGGTTGTTCTTTAAACCGACATACGCGGAATGCAGCTGAACGTTTTCAATGTTGACCTTGCTGTTCGTTCTTGTACCTGTTCCCATATCAACGCCCGATAATTCTTCTAATATATTGCCAGCATACAATATCGAGTGTCGCCGCTATTAAGTTTCTCCACCTCGCTGTTGCTACTGTCCTCTGCGATCTTCATTAACTCTGCCTACTCCTCGGCAGTCAGATCGTCGGGGGAGGTAATGTATTTTGACAGCCCCTCCACCACAAATGTCAGTTTGGTGTTTGAAACGTTTACATTTGCTTTTTTCAGCGGTTCTTCGTCACACTTTATGGTAACGGTGATCGTATCCCCGTTTGACAGCGTTCCGTTGTTTTCGATAGGCTCTGTGTGCAGGCCGTTTATAATGCTCGCCGCGGACAGCATATTCATATCGCCTAATAGGGGAAGTATGTATTTTTCATCGATATCAACGCTTGCCGTTCCTTCGCCGTCATATCCTCTTACGCTGATAGATGTGCATTTCTCCAGATCGATAGCGATCGTTTTTGTCACTTCGCAACATCGTGTTGCGTTGTGCCAGCGATGGTCTGAAATATTCCCAATGTCGGGGGTGCGGGGCAAATACGACAATGTTTACAGGCAAACAAGCGGAGAAAATTCGCTGTTAAAATACATGGAAACGGCTCTGTAATCGCACAGAGCCGTGACCGTTTGCACACTGAAAAGTGTGCAAGCCCACATGTTTCTCTTTACGGGTTCAGTGAATTTATTAAAGTATCCCCCTGTGCATCCTGAAGGGCGCACAGGGGGATTCGTCCTATTCGGTTTTTCGTGATTTCTCCGTTAAGGGTATCACCCATTCGGGAAGGGCTTTTATTTCGGGTCACGGATTCTCCAGCGACTTTTCGAGAAAGCTCTTTGTTTTTTCGCTCTTCGGCGCGCCGAAAACCTCGTCAGGTGTACCGTATTCCTCGATAACGCCGTCCGCCATAAAGATGACCTTATCGGCAACTCCGCGCGCAAAATTCATCTCGTGAGTTACCACTATCATCGTGCGGTCGGAGGTTTTCAATTCGCGGATAACACGCAGCACCTCGCCCGTAAGCTCCGGGTCAAGCGCGGAGGTCGGCTCGTCAAAGCAGAGAATATCGGGGTTCAGAGCCAGCGCACGCGCGATAGCAACACGCTGCTGCTGCCCACCCGAAAGCTCGCAGGGGAAATTGTTCACTTTATCGGACAGTCCGACTGTGTCAAGCAGACGGCGCGAGTTGTCGTCGATCTGCTTTTTTATTTCCTTTTTCTCCGCCTTGGAGAACTTTTTGCCTTTAAGCTGCCGAAGATCGGGGGCTAATGAAACGTTCTTCAAAACGTTATACTGCGGAAACAGATTGAACTGCTGAAACACCAACCCGAAATGCAGCCGTTTTTCGCGCTTCTCTGCGTCGGAATACGGTGGCTCGTCCGAATTGAACAGAACGTTCCCGTTGACGGATATTGTACCCGTGTCGGGTGTTTCGAGGAAATTCATACAGCGCAGCAGTGTGGTTTTGCCGCTGCCCGAGCTGCCGATTATCGCAAGCACCTCTCCCTTCTCCATTGAGAAGTCGATGCCCTTTAATACCTCCGTTTTGCCGAAGGATTTGAAAATATTTTTTACTTCTAAAAACGACATTTTGATCCTCCGTCAACCGCTGTAGTAGTTCATCTTCTTTTCGGCGAAATTCAGCAGCATCGTAAGCAGCGCCGAGAAAAGCAAATAAAACGCGCCGACATAGAACAACGGCCAGATTATACCCTTTACGGAAATAATGTTTTCAGCCGCCTTGACAAGCTCTGCAACCGCAATTACGCGCGCAAGCGACGTATCCTTAACCAGTGTAATGATCTCGTTGCCCATAGGCGGCACTATGCGCTTTACTACCTGAAACAGTACTATTTTAAAGAAGATCTGAGTTTTCGTCATACCGAGCACCTGCCCCGCCTCGTATTGCCCCTTAGAAATGCTCTCGATACCGCCGCGGTATATCTCCGAAAAATAGCAGGAATAATTTATCACAAACGCAATAAGCACTGCTGTAAGCCGAGGCAGCTTGACATCCCAGTTCAGCAATCCCGGTCCGTAGAATATCAGAATGATTTGCAGCATAAGCGGCGTTCCGCGAATTATCCACACAAACACTTTTGTTATCCACTTTATCGGCGGAATTTTCGACATAGAGCCGAATGTGATGATAAGTCCCAGCGGCAGCGACGCGGCGAGTGTTATTCCGAAAATCAGAAGCGTTATGCCGAAGCCGTCCGCAAGCTGGCGTGTTACGTCCCAAAAACTCATACGGTCTTCCCCTTTAATTACAAAGCACGGCGCGAGAGCTGCCCGCTACCCGTGCCGTGTCTATTTTGTGCGTTCGTTCATTAAGCGCCGATAAGAAGCGCGTCGTCAAGATTGTACTTCTTCGCGATCTCAAGCAGCTTGCCCTCAGCAGCCAACTCATCAATAGCCGCGTTGATCTTCGCAATAGTTTCGGTATCGCCGAGACGCGCGCCGATAGCGTACTCCTCGTCGGTGTTCTGAATATTCTCAAGAACCTTCAAATCGGCAAAATCGGTTCCCTCTGCGGTAGCCGCCTTAGCCATTGTAAAGTCGATAATGCAAGCGTCCGCCTGACCAGTCTTTACCTCAAGCAACGCGTCCTTTTGCGCCTCCATGCTCACCTTTGTGCAGCCCTTGAGCGCTTCGTCATTTTTGATAACGTCCTCACCCGCAGAGCCGCCCTCAACCGCTATGGTAATGCTGCCCATTTCCGCGGTAGTAGGGTACTTGTCGGCGTTCTCCGCCTTAACGACGGTAGCCTGTTTGTTCTTCAAATACGATTTTGAGAACAGCATATTCTCTTTTCTTTCATCGGTAACGGTAAGACCGTTCCATACAAGGTCGATCGTCTTTGCGTTCAACTCGAACTCCTTTTTAGTCCACTCGATAACTTGGAAATCGGGTTCAACGCCAAGCTTTTCACATACCGCCTTGGTGAACTCGGTCTCAAATCCGATAAGCTCGCCGCTGTCATCCTGATAATTCATAGGAACATTGTAGGTAATGCCGACTACCAGCTTGCCCTTGTTGACAATGTAATCCCAATCAGTCTCGCCGCCGTTGTTGTCGGGAGTGCTGCTGTCGCCGTCCGCAGAGCTGTTGTTATTTGTCGAGTTTGCTCCGGAATTGTCAACCGAACCGTTGACATTCGAGTTGCTTTCACCGCCGCCGCAGCCGCAAAGACCAAGGCACATTACCGCGCCCACAAGCACGGAGAGTATTCTTTTCTTCATAATAATTATCGTCCTTTCGTGTTCTATTATCTGTTTATCACGGTAAAGCGAACAAGCCGCTATACCACAAATGTTATTTTATCACATTGAGCTTGTTTTGTCAATAGATTGCGGACAGTTCAGCCTTTTTAACAAATTTTGCGGTTTTTCGGCGATTTTTTAGTAACAATTTTCCGTCATATCTCAAAGCGGACAGCCATTATAGCCGCCCATTCACGAATCCAATAGTTAAGCAGATTGTGAAACGGAGTTCTTGTTGAATGGTGTCCGATATCCGATAAGCCGTTTTCGCGAGCGTAGATATCGGCGCGGTACTGGTGGAAATCGTTGGAAACGATAACAACACCGTTCGTAATGCCCATTTCCGATAATATTTCCGTGGAAAAGCGTATATTCTCGCGCGTGCTGACCGACTTATCCTCCTTGAGAATGCGTTCTCCCGCTATCCCGTTATCGATCAGATAACGCCGCATCGCCTCTGCCTCGGAGATATCCTCTCCGTTTCCCTGTCCGCCGCTTACAACGCATACTGCGTCCGGGTGCTCGTCGAGAACCTCCCGCGCTGCATTCAGCCTGTAAGCCAGCATTGAACTGGGAGTTTCGCCGCGCACCTGACAGCCGAGCACTATAACGGCGCGCGGCTCGTCAAGCGGCTTTTCTATACACACCGCCATATTCACCGAAAAAACAACGCATAACACCGCACAAAAGGCGATAATTCCTCCAAAGAGAATAAGCAGAATTTTTCCGATATGTTTTCTCCATATCCGCTTTAACAGCTTGCAAAAGGGCTTCCACAGCAGCATTATCAGGAAAACCGCGCCGAAAAGCGCCGTACCGATGAACGTACCCGCAGTTACAAAGTTTAAATTCACCCAGACCAGCATTATAAAGGAAATCGCCGCGATAAGTATTCTTAATGCCGCAGAAATTCTTTTTGTCATAATTTACTCCGAAAAAGGCTGCCGGAGTTTACCCGACAGCCGTGTGTTATCAATAGCGATAGTATCCGCTGTTAAATATTTCGTTCCACTCATCCGAGCCGGCGCAAGACAGTGCGCAAGCGAATATGCCGATATACATCAGTATCACGAGACCCACGGCGATAGCCATCATAATAAGCATAGCGCGCGCGTAGTTCTTTTTGGGCTGCGGCGTATCGCTGCTGAAACCCCAGACAAACAACAGAATAAGACCGATAATTCCGAGCGATGAAAGGAATATTGTCAGCACCCACTGCCCGACGGTCATATTCTCGGTGCGCTCGGGTGTTCCCACATTGTTGTAGCTCTGCGGATAAGAGGGCATCTGCGCCGCGTTCGGGCTTTGGTAAGTATTGCCTGCGGGGAAAACGGGAGTCGACTGCATAGGCTCAACGGACGGAGTGCCCGCGGGCTTGCTCAGATCAACGGCGCTTTCGAGCAGCGCGCCGCATGACGGACAGAACTTGCCCTCGCCTTGGACTAACGTACCGCATTTGTCACAAAATCTTTCCATAATTAACCTCACTAAATATTTCTCTTGGGAATGAATTCCCCTTTGATTTATATAATAACATATTATGGACGTTTTGTCAATGCCTTTTTATCCGTGGATCCATTGGCTCATTCCCGCGCCGAGAGCCTCGTTGGGGCGCTCTCTGAAACCAAACTGCTTGTAAAAATTTTCTCTGCCGAGCGCGGACATCAAGTACAGCGCTATCGTATCGCCCGGTTCGAGCGTGCTCTGCATAAACGCCATTGTGCGGCGCATAAGCTCCTTGCCTATACCGCGGTGCTGATACTCGGGGATCACCATTACATCAGTTATGTAATTCGCGTAGCTGCCGTCGGACAGCACGCGTATCATTCCCACAGCCCTGCCGTTGTCGCGCACCGTCGTGATGTGGAACGCGTTGTTGAGCGCGTTGCTTGCTATTCTTTCCGACAGCACCGTGAAATTTACGGCGCGGCGCATTTCCATATACTCCTCCAGCGTGGGAGCTTTGTCAATATACTCGATTGCCATTTTTCACCTTTCCATAAAATTCCGTCCTGTCGGCAACAGGACGGATATTTTATTATTTCAGTCTTTATTTTCGGGAGCGTCCTCGACTGTATCCGTTTTTTCAGCCTCAGCCTTTTCTTCGGACTGCTCCGTAACGGGCTTTTCCTCGTTAAATAACACCTTGTTGCCCTCGATATCGATCTCTCCTGCCATCAGCTTGTAGAAATCGGGACCGTCTATCTTTTCGTGACGAAGCAGATACTGAGCGCAGCGCTCCAGCAGATCGCCGTGTATAGTGAGGATATCCTTCGCCTTTTCGTAGCCTGTTTCAATAAGCTCGCGAATTTCCGCGTCAATCTCCGACGCCACGTTTTCGGAATAATTACGGCTGTGACCGTAGTCTCTTCCGAGGAACACCTCATTGTTCTCGCTGCCGTACAAAATCGGACCGAGCTTCTCCGAAAAACCGTAGCGCGTTACCATATCTCGCGCCACACCCGTAGCGCGCTCGATGTCGTTGGACGCGCCCGTTGAGATGTCGTCGAGAATGAGCTTCTCGGCAACACGTCCGCCGAGAAGAACCACGATTTCCTCCTCCATATAGGTCTTGGAAACAAACGTCTTATCCTTTTCGGGAACGTGCATCGTAAAGCCGCCTGCCATTCCGCGCGGAATTATCGACACCTGATGCACCTTATCCTGCGACGGACTGAAGAAAGTCGTAATAGCGTGACCCGCCTCGTGGTACGCAGTGAGCTTTTTCTCGTCCTCGGAGACCACGCGCGACTTCTTCTCGGGACCCGCGACTACCTTGATAGTCGCCTCCTCGATATCCGCCTTGGTGACCGCCTTGCGGTTAGCCCTCGCGGCAAGCAGCGCAGCCTCGTTCACAAGATTTTCCAAGTCCGCGCCCGTAAAGCCCGCCGTCGTCGCGGCGATAGTTTTAAGGTTCACATCGGGACCGATATTCTTGTTGCGCGTGTGAACTTTAAGAATTTCCTCTCTGCCCTTGATATCGGGATAGCTTACGACAACCTGTCTGTCGAAACGACCGGGACGCAGCAGAGCGGGGTCTAGGATATCACGGCGGTTGGTCGCCGCCATAACGATGATGTTTTCGTTTTCGGTAAAGCCGTCCATTTCAACGAGGAGTTGGTTCAAAGTCTGCTCACGCTCATCGTGACCGCCGCCGAGACCCGCGCCGCGCTGTCTGCCGACCGCGTCAATCTCGTCTATGAAGATAATGGACGGAGTGTGTTTCTTCGCCTGATCGAACAGGTCGCGCACTCTCGAAGCTCCGACGCCGACGTACATCTCGACGAAATCCGAACCCGAGATTGAGAAAAACGGAGCGCCCGCCTCACCTGCGACAGCTTTCGCGAGGAGCGTCTTACCCGTACCGGGAGGTCCTACGAGCAGCACGCCCTTCGGAACTCTCGCGCCGATCTCGCGGTACTTGCCGGGATTTTTAAGGTAGTCGACGATCTCAACAAGCTCCTGTTTCTCCTCGTCCGCGCCCGCAACGTCCTCGAACGTGACCTTTTTGCCCGTCTGCTGGCGAACGTTCGCGCGGGAGAACGTGTTCATTTTGCCGCCGCCCGTAGTCTGGCGCAGCACGATGACCGTGAATATCACCATAACGCCGACAAGCAGCAGATACGGCAGAATGCTCGTAAGAAACGTGTTGTCGGAGATCGGTATATAATTCTCGATCAGCGGAGCCTCGGGATTTGCCTCGTTGTAGCGCTGACGGTAATTAGCGATCTTGCCTTCCTTTGTATAGCCCGAATTTATATCGTTTATAAAAATATTGACATTCGGCACGGAATACGCCTTAAGGTCCTGCTGATTTTTAGGGTCGCCGCCCTTGAGAACATATGTCAGTCTGCCGCTCCCGAGATCCAGCTCGAACCACGAAACGTTCAGATTATCGAACTCCGCGATAACGTCGGAATATTTTGACGACATAGCGGCACTACGTCCGCCCGCCATATTAAGCACGGATACCAGTCCGAATATCAGCAGAAGCGCTATCAGAAAGTAAATTATCACGCCTTGGAGCTTATTTTTCTTCATTTAAACCGCCTTTCCTGTTTCGGGTAAATTTCCGCCCGAAAATATATGTTAAAATTTATCTTTTTAAGGTTTATAAACGCCTATGTACGGCAAATTTCTGAATTGCTGCTCATAATCCAGACCGTAACCAACCACAAACAGATCTTCGATCTCAAAGCATCGATAATCCGCCTTAAATCCGTTGACCTCGCGCCTCGACGGCTTATCGAGCAGACACGCGATCTTCAGCGACTTCGGCTCGTGCCGCAGAAAGATTTCTTTCAGCGCCGAAAGCGTCCGCGCCGTGTCGACAATATCCTCGACCAGCACCACGTCGCGCCCTTTGATATCCGGGAGCGTACTCTCATCAACGTCCACTTTTCCGCTCGAATTTGTTCCGACATAGCTTGCCGCCCTGAAAAAGCCGATCTCCAGCGGACATTTCACCTCGCGTATCAGATCCGAAAAGAACACGACAGCGCCTTTCAGAATGCAGATAAAAAGCGGATTTTTGCCGCTGTATTCTGTTGTAAGGTCATCTCCGAGCAGCGAGACTTTTTCTTTAAGCCGTTCCTCGGTGAACAGAATTTTCTCGATCTTTTCGGGAACATACATTATGCTTTCCTCCAATACAAATTTCATTATAGCACACAATTCACAAAAATGCAATTGATTTTCGTGAATTTTTGCTGAAATTTTTAAGTTTATTGTTAATTTTTCCCAAGACTACTTCTTCTTTTCGTTTGCTCTTCGATAATGCTGCTCAATATTTTCTACAAAGCACACGCCCTTGCGTATCGTGAAAAAGCGGTTTTTACAGGGATTATACCTCGCCGAACGATTTTTCAGCAGCTCCGCTGCCGTGTTTATCCGCAGCGCCGACGGCTCTATACCGCCCTCCATGAGTATTCTGCGCACCGCTCTCGAACGAATCGGCGCGGGCAGCTTTGAGAGCTCCAAAGCGTTGTAGCCGCGCCCCGTGCGATTTTCGGCGAGCGCCCTCTCCGCCGTTTCCTCGAGAAACGCGTTGTCCTCGCGGAGTGACCTGCACATTCTCCCGAAAACCTGCAACACCGACGGATTTATCTCCGCGATCTTGGGGAGCACCCTGCGGCGTATCCTGTTGCGCGTATACTCCTCGGAGAGATTGGTGCTGTCCGTAACATATCCTTGACCGTTTTCCGCGAGAAATCCCTCTACATCCGACCTCGTGCAGCCGAGCAGCGGACGTATAACGCGGAACTCTCCGAGACCGCGCACGGGCGGAATACCGCAAAGTCCCGCAAGTCCGGTTCCGCGGACGGCGTTTATCAGCACCGTTTCGGCGTTGTCGTTGGCGGTGTGCGCCGTCGCAAGCACAGTGTTCCCGCCCGAACTGCTCAGCGCCTCGCGGAAGAACCCGTACCGAACCCGCCGAGCCGTTTCCTCAACGCTCTCGTGCTTATCGGAAAGCTCCGCGACATTCACCTTTTTAGTTATAAGCTGAATTTGCAGTCGTGCACAGAGTTCCTCGCAGAAACGCTGATCTCCGTCGCTTTCCGCGCCGCGAAGCCCGTGGTTAAGGTGACACGCCGAAATCGCAAGACCGCGCTCCTTTACCAAAACGTTAAGCGCCAACAGCAGCGAAACGCTGTCGGCGCCGCCCGAAAGCGCCGTACATACCGCCGTGCAGCCGTTAAGCATATCATAGTCCGCAATGGTCTGCCAAACCTTATCAATAAAACCGCTCATATTACCCGCCGTTCTGATGGACCAGCTTGACCTCAACGTTGGTAAATTTTGTATATTCGCCTTGCCAGCCCAGATACACCGTTCCCGTTTCACCGTGACGGTTTTTCGCGACAAGGCACTCGCAAATGTTCTGATTGGGGTCGGTCTTGTCGTAATAGGAGTTGCGGTAAAGGAACAGCACGATATCCGCGTCTTGCTCGATAGAACCCGAGTCTCTCAGATCCGACAGAAGCGGACGCTTGTCGGGACGCTGTTCAGGTCCGCGCGCGAGCTGCGACAGCGCGATAACGGGCACGTTCAGTTCTTTCGCCATTATTTTAAGATTTCGCGTTATCTCCGAAATTTCGGCGACGCGGTTTCCGTGGAAGTTGTTCACGCTCGTCATAAGCTGCAAATAGTCGATGATTACCACGCCGAGGTTTTTCATTCGACGCAGCTTCGACTTGATGTTCGTGACGTTGCAGCCCGGGGTATCGTCGATGTATACCTCCAGATGCTGAAGCACGTCCGCCGCGATCATTACGTTGTTGAGCTGCTCTGGCGTGGAACGCCCCGTTTTCATAGCGTCCGACGGCAGACAAGCCTCGGAGCACATCATTCTCGACACAATCTGCTCCTTGCTCATCTCCAAACTGAACACGCAGACCTGCTTGTCGCGGAAATGCTTTGCGACATTCGCCGCGATATTCATGGCGAACGAGGTCTTACCCATACCGGGACGAGCCGCGAGGATTATCAGATCGGACTTGTTCAAGCCGAAAATGCGCTTGTCAAGCTCGGTATAGCCCGTAGCCAGACCCGTCATAGATGGCTGACCGCCGTTCTCGCGCGAGGATTTCACCAAATCGCTGAACGCGCGCACTCGATCATAGACGATCCCCGCGATATGCGTAAGACTGTTGTTTTCCGTACCCGCGCGTATATCGAATATCTTCTGTTCAGCGAAATCGACCACAGCCTCCGCCGTATCGGTGGAATTGTTGGCGGCGTCGATAATATCCTTTGAGGCGAAAATCAGGCTTCTCAGCAGATAATTCTCAACAACGATATTCGCGTATTTGGTTATCGAAGAGTAGCTTGGCACGCCGTTCATGATTTCCACAAGCCGACGCTTGCTCTCGTCCGCGCGGTCAAAAACTCCCTGGCGCACACAGGCGTTGCCGACTGTCACGATATCGATCTTTTCGCTGCTCATATAGAGCTGCATCATCACCGTGTATATCTCGCGGTTCTGGTCGATAAAGAAGTGCTCGGGGTGGAGAACGCTGATAACCTCGCCGAGAAGCTCGCCTTTTATGAGCACAGCGCCCAGTACCGATTCCTCCGCCTCGGCGTTAGCCGGGAGGTTTATTCCCGTGAGATCGTAGTCAGCCATTTTTAATTAACCCTCGTCCTTAACGCTTACTGTAAATTTCGCTGAAACGCCCGCGTACAGTCTCGCCTCCGCGGAATAATCGCCGAAGCCCTCTATCTTCATCGCGATGCTTATCTTCTTCTTGTCGACGTCCAGACCCAACGACTGCTTTATCGCCGCAGAGACTTCCTTTGAGGTCACCGTGCCGAACAATCTGCCGTTCTGACCCGCCTTCGCCTTTACCTCGACGGTCTTTCCCTCCAGCTTGCCCGCAATATCCTTTGCGTTCGCGATATCCACATCGATCTTATGCTGAGCGCTGTCCTTCTGACCTTGCAGCAGATTAAGATTTTTGGCGTTCGCCTCCTGTGCCAGACCTTTCTTTATCAGACAGTTGATCGCGTAACCGTCCTTTACCTCGTGAACCTCGCCCTTTTTGCCTGTTCCCTTAACGTCCTCTAACAATATAACTTTCATTTTATCCTCCCGATCCCGAAACAAACGGCGCACCGTTTCATTTCGTCATGTATTGCTAATCCTTATCCTTAGGCACGGGCGTAAAGTATTCGTCGATCACCCCGTGCAGCTTGTCTACCGCTTCCTCCGCCGTGATACCGTACAGCTGCGCGCCCGCCATTGACTGGTGCCCGCCGCCGTCGTCCTTTTTGTTGCCGAGATTTTCCATAAGCACCTGTACGTTTATCTTCCCGAGCGAACGCGCGCTTATGCTCCATCCGTTCTCAATGGGGTACACCGTAAACGACGCATCTACGTTGCGTATATACAGCATTTCGTCGGCTGCCTGCGAACACAGTACCCGTATCTCGGGGAAGCTCTCCTCGACCACAGCGATAGCGCACCGCGCCCGATATATTTTCGCGGACGAGATTATCTGCGACTTTCGCGTTTTGTTTTCGATCGTCGTGTCGAACAGCTTCTTCACGGCGATAGTATCCGCGCCCAGTTTCTTTAAATACGCCGCCGCCTCGAATGTCGAAACGCCCGATCTCATTACAAAATCCTTGGTATCGAGCGTAATTCCCGCCAACAGAGCCTCCGCCTCCATGGGTTTCAGCAATACCTCGCTGCTGAAATACTGGATTAGCTCCGTCACAAGCTCCGACGCGGACGACGCGTTACTCTCGTGACAACGCACCGCGAACTCCGTTATCGCGCCCGCGCTCAGTCGGTGATGATCTATTATCACTACGCGCTTTTTCTGCGCCAGCTCGTACAGTTCCACGTCCTCAAGCTTTTTCGTTATATGCGTATCCACGATGATGAGCACCGATTTCGGCGTTATCCACTGCCTTGCCTCCTCGGGCTCAATGGCCACGGGAGTATCATAATCCGCGAACTTGTCGAACAGCGTTTTCGCGCTGGTTTTAGTTCCGTCTCTGAACCTCGCCACTGTATACGCGGGAATGCCCAATCTGCGTATCGCGCAGGTAAGCCCTATCGCCGAACCCGCGCTGTCAAAATCGCCGAAGCTGTGTCCCATTATGTACACAGTATCCGCCGTGCTGATAAGGCTCTTGATCTCCTCTGCCGCGAGACGTATCTTGACCTTTCCCGTGCGCTCCTTGCCCGGGGATATCGCCCCGAACGCGTTGAAGCCGTTCGACGTTTTCACCAGCGCCTGGTCGCCGCCGCGCTCGAGCGCCTTATCCAGCATTTCACTCGCAAAACGTTCTCCCTCGGCGAGCGACGACGCGGTAGCTCCCACGCCGATAGACAGCGTAACGACCGCCCTGTCGCGCACTATTATCTCGTGTGCCTTATTTATCAGCGCCATTTTGTCCCTTATCATCCCGTCGAGATACTGCTGTTCGAGAACTATCAGAAACTTGTCGCCCGTGATCTTTTTCAGCACTGCCTTTTTCTCGGCGAAATACTCCTCGATAAGCCTGTCTACCTGAATGGTAACGTACGCGCGTTCGCTCTCTTTAGCGCCCGAAAGCAGCTCCTCGTAGTTATCTACCATAACGATCATAACTACGGGTCTTGACATCTCGTGCGTTGACTGAAGCGTTTTGAAGTCCGTGACGTCGCGAAAGATCAGCATGGTGATCCTTTCCTTTACAGCCTCGGCGGGTGTGTCCGAGCCGAATATCGACGGTTTTCCCGCAATCCGCCCGTCCACCACGAACTCGTGCGGCACCGAGTACACGCGGAACCATTTGTCGCCATAGCCTATCTCCCGTCCGTCCGAGCCGAAAAGCTCCAGCGGCACGTCCGTGACCGTATTTATCGAGCTTAAGTCCTCGTTCGGCTCGAAGAACGTATCGTTAAAGCTGTCGTTGCTCCATATTACGCTGAGTTCCTCGTCCACCACGCATATCGGCAGAGGAAAGCCGATCAGCGACATAGAACCCGTGCTGCGCAGCTCCTCCGAAAGCTGCTCGAAGTACCAGTACTCGCTTTGGCGAATTTGCAGCAGCTTACCGAGCGCCAGCCCCGAGACCCCAAGCAATATCGGCAACGACACCCAGAACATCAGCGGCTTGTGACGGAACACATAAACGTCGATGACTATCAGCATTATTATCAGCGTACCGATAGCCGCCAACAGGACGTTGCTCTTGTAAAAGTTTTTCATGGCAGTTTATTAAATCTCCATAATTATCGGCAAGATCATCGGACTGCGCTTTGTTTCCTTGTAGATGAACTCCGACAGCTCGTCGCGCATTGCCGACTTTATGTTGCCCCATTCGCGGACGTTGCGCTCCTGCAGATTCTCCATGACCTGCGACATAAGCTGCTTCGCCTCGTCGAGGAGCTCCTCGCTCTCGCGGACGTACACAAAGCCGCGCGATACGATATCCGGTCCCGCGACCACTCTGCCCGTTTCGCGGTTCATCGTCGCCACAATTATCATAACTCCGTCCTCGGCGAGATGCTTTCTGTCGCGAAGCACCACGCTGCCAACATCGCCCACGCCGAAGCCGTCCACCATTACCTTGCCGCTCGGCACTGTCCCCGTGAACTTCATCTCAACGCCGTCCGTCTCCAGAACGTCGCCGAGATCGGCTATAAACGCGTTTTCCTCGGGAATGCCCATGCCCATTGCAAGCTGAACGTGCTTCTTCATGTGCTTATACTCGCCGTGAATAGGCACAAAGAACTTCGGCTTGGTTAGCGAGATCATCATCTTCAGCTCCTCCTGACAAGCGTGTCCGGAAACGTGCACCTCGTACATACTTTCGTATATTACCTCCGCGCCTTGCTTCATAAGCTCGTTCACTACTTTTGTAACAAACTTTTCGTTACCGGGAATGGGCTTTGCCGAAATGATGATGAAATCGTTCGGCGTTATCGTTACCTGTCTGTGGTCGCCGCTGCTCATTCTCGAAAGAGCCGAAAGCGGCTCGCCCTGCGAACCCGTCGTCGCGATTACAAGCTCCGAGGGATCGTATCTGTTCACGTCCTCAATGTCGATAAGCGTGCCATCGGGAACTTTAATGTAATTCAGCTCGACCGCCTTCGCGATGACGTTCGTCATGCTCCTTCCCGAAACGGCTACGTGCCGCCCGTGCTTTACGGCTTCGTCAATTATCTGCTGTATACGGTGGATATTGCTGGAGAAGGTCGCGATTATAATGCGCTTTCCCTCCGCTCTCGCGAACAATCCCCTGAAGCTCTCGCCGACCGAGCGCTCGGATTTCGTGTAGCCGGGGCGCTCCACGTTGGTGCTTTCACTCATTAAAGCGAGCACGCCGCGGTTACCCAGCTCCCCGAATCTTGCCAGATCAATAATACCGCCTTCTATCGGCGTATAGTCCACCTTGAAATCGCCCGTATGCACGATAACTCCCGCGGGAGTGTGAATAGCCAGCGCGCACGCGTCGGGTATCGAGTGGTTCACGCGTATAAACTCGACCGACATACAGCCCATACGCACGTTCTGGCGCGGCTCTACGACGTTCAGCGACGCCTGCGACAGAAGCCCGTGCTCCTTGAGCTTGCCCTCTACAAGCCCAAGCGTGAGCCGCGTTCCGTAGATCGGCACATTTATTTTCTTGAGCAGATACGGCAGTGCGCCGATGTGATCCTCATGACCGTGAGTTATCACAATCCCGCGAAAATGCTCCTTGTTCTTTTCGAGGTATGTGAAATCGGGAACGACCAGATCGACGCCGAGCATTTCCTCGTCGGGAAACGCCAGACCGCAATCTACGATAAACATATCGTTCGAGCATTCGTATACGTACAAGTTCTTTCCGATCTCGTTAAGTCCGCCGAGTGCCATAAATCTGACGGGCGTGCTGCGGTTCTCGCGCGGCTTTTTCTGCTCTGCTGAACGCGCGTGCTGATTTGCGCGTCCGAGCACGGGCGCTTTCGGAGCGGCGGGCGTTCTGCCGCCCGTCAGCACGGGAGCGGCAGCTCTGTTGTTCGTCAGCACAGTAGCGCCGGGCTGCTTGTATTTTCTCGCGGGCGCAGCAGGCGCACTGCGAGAAGTCTTTTTCAGTGCCGCCGAAGTCTTGGCGGCGGGTCTGCCCGGCTTTTTGGCTATGTTTTCCGTTTCCGTAAGCAATTTGTTATTTGACAATAATCCCATAAATTTCCCTTTCTTCTTGTGCAGTTTTCACAAAAAAATAAAAAACCGCATAATTCGCCGTAAATTCTATAAGTTTGCGTCAAAACGAGTTAATCCAAATTGCGGCATTGTAAAGAATTATTCGGCAAAAAACGTCTTATTTTGCTTTTAAGTTCAAGATTCGGAGCGCGTCGGCTGTGACAGAACGACGTTTCCGCGGCGCAATTTTCATGTACTTCTGTAAAATGTCTGAAAAAATGGCAACATTTTACACCGCCCAAAACTCATAACGTCCGTGTTTCGGGCTTAAAATAAATTATGAAAGAACTTTGATTTGACTGCAATTTTATATTAAATGTCTAAGAGGCGTTCGACCTCAAAATTCCAAAAATAACCAAAAAATATTCTTCCGAACGATCCAAATTTCGGAAAATACATATCTATTATTATACCGCTTTTTCGGGAAAATGTCAAGGGGTTTATTTCCGTAAATCCGCAAAGCGGTGATTTTGCGTTGAAACAGCCGAATTTTGGCGGCAAAACTTAAATTCTCCGTCCGATTTTTCCTTTGATATCGAACGCGTTCCCGCAAAAAATATGCTTGTGCTCGAAAACGAGTTCAACTACAAACGAAAGGCAGTCAACATAAAATGATAAAAAAACAACTCAAAATTTTCACGGGAACGGCTGCTGCGCTGACCGCGCTTTTTATTGCGGTTTTCGGCTATTTTTACGCGTCGCTCCCCTGTAATATAAATGTAGAATCCGTCTCCGAGTTTACGGGCGGCGGATTTTCTCCAGCCGTTCTTGAGCAGACTTCCGGGGGTATTTCCTTTTATCTGGGAAATCTGCCGATAAAATCCGTCGAGGTCTCCGAAAAAGAAAGGGTCTCGGTGATACCGTGCGGCACTCCCTTCGGAATCAAGGTGAAATCAGACGGCGTTATGGTGATAGAGGTCGCCGAAGGATCCCCCGCCGATAGAGCGGGAATAAAGCCCGGCGACGTTATAACCGGCGTCAACGGATGCGAGGTCTGCACCAACTCGGAGCTTGGCGAAGCGGTGCAGCTCTCGGCGGACGTTACGCGGATAGTTCTGAAGCGCGGAGGCAGTGAAATTTCCGCCGAACTCGTTCCCGAGAACAACGGCGGAACGCTCAAAATAGGCGCGTGGGTCCGCGACAGCGCTGCCGGTATAGGAACTCTCACGTTCCTCGACCCCGAAAGCCTTATTTTCGGCGGATTGGGTCACGCGGTAAGCGACGTGACAACGGGGGGCGCTGTTCCGTTAAGAACAGGTGAGATAACCTCGGCGGAGATATACGACGTTATAAAGGGCAAGGCGGGCAGCGCGGGTGAGCTTTGCGGCACGATACTTCCGAACTCCGACATCGGCGAACTGGCGGGGAACACCGAAGCTGGCGTTTTCGGACGGCTTACCGAGACAGTGGAGGGGGAAACCGTTCCCGTCGCGTTCCGTCAGGAGGTCAAAACGGGCGCGGCGACAGTGCTTACAACGATCGACGGCAGCGAGCCGCGCGAATACGAAATTGAAATAGAGCGCATAAATCTGCTCGACCTGAACGGTTCAAAGGGTATGGTCATCAGAATTACGGACGACGAGCTTCTCGAAAAAACGGGCGGCATAGTGAGAGGAATGAGCGGCAGTCCGATATTGCAGGACGGTATGCTCATCGGCGCGGTTACCCACGTTCTGGTCAGCGACCCTACGCGCGGTTACGCGGTTTTCGCCGAGAGCATGCTCGACAATTGCGCCGAAACGTGCGGGCTGTCAGTTATCGACTAAAACCCTCACCTCGAACGCGGAGTTGACAAAGCACACCTCCGCGCGGCAGTTCTGCGGAAGTTCACCCGAGATCATACGCTTGGAAAGCATATCCTCGATTTCGGCGGTAATTTTTCTGCGGAGCGGCCGCGCGCCCATTCCGTCTTCTTGAACGCTCTCGCAAAGGTGCTTTGCGGCGGTTCTGTCAAAGGTCAGTTCTATACCCCGCGAACGCGCGCGTTCTGAAACGCTTTCCAGCATTTTTGCGCATATTGACTCCATGTTTTCGGCGGTAAGACGCTCGAACACCACAACGTTGTCAATGCGGTTGAGCAGCTCGGGGCGGAACTGATTTTTCAGCGCTTTGAGTACGTCGCCGCTGCCGCCTTTTCCTCCGCCGAAGCCGACGGCGGTTCGCCCGAGCTCCTCCGCGCCGATATTACCGGTGAGTATCAGTATAGTGTTCTTGAAATCGGCAGTCCTGCCGTCCGACGCCGTCAGCTTGCCGTCCTCGAGAATTTGAAGAAGAATACTCAACACATCGGGGTGAGCCTTTTCCACCTCGTCGAACAGCACCACCGAGTACGGACGCGAACGCACTTCCTTTATCAGTCTGCCCTGTTCCTCATATCCTACATATCCGGGCGGCGAACCTATCAGCTTGCTTATCGAATGTCTCTCCATAAACTCGGACATATCAAAGCGAATAAGCCGCCGCGCGTCGCCGAACACGCCTTCCGCAAGCGCTCTTGATAGCTCCGTCTTTCCAACGCCCGTCTGCCCCAGAAAAAGGAACGAGCCTATGGGACGCTCGGGGTCTTTAAGCCCCGCGCGCCCTCTGCGGACGGCGTTGGCGACCAGCGATACCGCCTTTTCCTGTCCGATAACACGCTTTCGAAGATGTTCCTCGAGCTTTGACAACCGTTCGCCCTCGTCCTCGGAAAGCCGAGCCGCGGGAATGCCCGTGATCGCCGAGACCGCGACGGCAACGTCCTCGGCGTTCACAACGACGCGGTCGCGCTTCCCCGCGAACAGTCGGCGGTTGACGGAAAGGCGCTCCGTCCTCGCTCTCGCCGCCGCCTCGTCGATAAGGTCTATCGCCTTATCGGGGAGCCGTCTGTCGTTAAGATAGCGCTCGGACAGCTTCACAGCAGCCTTTATCGCCTCGTCGGTGATGAGCGCGTGGTGATGCTCCTCCAGTCTCGAGCGAAGTCCGAGCAGAATATTCACCGCGCCGTTTTCATCGGGCTGCTCAACGCAGATAGGCTGAAAGCGGCGTTCGAGCGCGCTGTCCTTTTCAATAAAACGGCGGTACTCATCGGTGGTAGTCGCGCCGATAAGACATATTTTTCCGCGGGCAAGCAAGGGCTTTAAAATGCTGGCAGCGTCAATAGCGCCCTCCGCCGCGCCCGTTCCGACTATCATGTGGATCTCGTCTATAAACAGTATTACGTTCGGGTTGGCGACAGCCTCGTCCAGAACCCCCTTTAAGCGTTCCTCAAAGTCGCCGCGGTACTTGGCGCCCGCAAGCATTGCCGAAAGATCGAGGGCGAACACGCGTTTCTCGGCAAGCTCGGGCGGAACGTTCCCGAGGGCCACGCGCTGCGAAAATCCCTCCGCGACGGCGGTCTTGCCCACACCTGCGTCACCGATCAGACAAGGGTTATTTTTGCTGCGGCGAAGCAGTATCTGAACCATGCGTTCGGTCTCGGTATCGCGCCCGATAACGGGGTCGAGCTTGCCCTCGCGCGCCTCGGCAGTAAGTTCTCTGCCGTATTTTGTCAGCATGGGGAACTCGTTGCGAACGTTCTCGGTTTTTTTCGCCGATCTCTCAGATTTCTTGGGAACGTTGTCAAAGCAGGGACCGTCGTAGGTCCGCGCGGAAACGTTGCCGTAGAGCTTGGAGACGGTATCGGAGCTTTGTTCGGCGAGAATGGCGTAGGCAGTGCAGTCGCGGTCGGTGAGCAGCGCGAGAAGAATGTGCTCCGTGCCGACGTATTTGTCGCTTTTGGCAGCGGCATAGGAGCGCGCATTCATGAGCAGCTTTTTCAAGCGCGGCGAGAAATCCTTTTCGTGAAGCTCCACGCTCTGCCCTATGCCTATTCTGTCCTTAAGCTGCAATATCAGATCGCGGAAACGCACCTGCTGCCGCGCAAGCAGAACGCCGGCGGCGCTTTCGGAATTCTTGGCGAGCGCGCAAAGGAGATGTTCGCTGCCGATATAAGTGTGACCCATTTGTCCCGCGATAGCCATTGCGCTCCCGAGCGCCTCCGCCGCCTCACTTGAGAACCCCGGAACGCTGTTTTGATTAGCCATTTTATTACCCCCACTACATAATTTTGTAATTTTATTATGGGAATATTTGGCGGGATTATTCGGCAAAAAGGAAAAAGGCGCTTTGCGCCTTTTATTGTGTTAAAATTTGATCCCGCACGACAACGTTATAACTTGAAAACCCAGGATTCCCAAGAAATTCTCTCTTGGGCGGGGGACACACGGTAACTCTTTCATGCGGGGGAAATGTCACGATGTCACAGCGGAGCTGACCAACAAACCGGCAACCCCGCACTTGCCGCATAGCGGTATTAAACAACGGTTTACCGTTTCCCGGCTCTGAACACAAAAATTTTGCTGAGAATATAATTCAAAACCAGCACAACGCAGTTTGAGAACACCTTTGCGCAGAACTCGTAAAGCACGTTCTCAATACCCGTAAGGTCGACCAGCAGAAACATTATCAGCAGATCGACAAGCAGCGTGGCAATGCGCGAGGCGTAGAACTTCAGCATTTCCACGATAAACTTTCCCGCCGTGTCGGCGCGGCTGTCAAAAACGTATATGCGGTTAGTCAGAAACGCGAACGTTACCGACAAAAACCACGAAATTATAACGGGCAGCGCCGTGTTGCTCTCAATGCCGAAATAGGACGTGATATTGAATATCCACGCCAGTCCTTTCGGAACGCTTTCCGAGTCGGGAAAGATCACTCTGCAGATATAATAGGAAACCATTGAAATGATCGTAGTTCCGATACCGAAAATGAAATAGAGAATAATTTCCTTGTGCTTTTTGCAGAACTCCCGTCTGCCATCCTTTGTTTTAAGAGCGGCAAGCGCGTCCTTAACGTCGATTCCCTTTATATTGATAAAAACACCCTCTAAAAAATAATCTTACAATATTTTACCATATTTCCGCCAAAAAATCAAGCGCCGCGAAAATTTATCATAAGTTTTTCACAAAACTTAAGGCAATACCGCAAGGCAAATCGTTTTGCGGCGCGGCACTGCCTTTTTTGTTGTTTTTTCACAGGTGAGATTGTGATTTATTGCATTTTTTCGTTAAAACTATTGACAGATTGTGAAAATTGAGGTATAATGTATCTTGAAAACTTATGGGTATGTGGCGCCCTGTATATTTAACGGAGGAACAAAAAATGTCCGATTACATCAGAAGACTGCCAGTTTATCTGCTGCTGGACTGCAGCGGCTCTATGGCAGGCGAACCTATCGAGGCGGTAAAGCAAGGCATCAAAACGCTGATATCCGAGCTGAAAGGCGATCCCCAGGCGCTCGAAACCGCGTTTTTGTCGATCATTACATTTGACAGTTCCGCGCGGCAGATAAGCCCCCTTACCGAGCTTATGCTGTTCAAAGAGCCGCAGATACAGGCGGGCGGCGCTACCGCTCTCGGCGGAGCGTTAAAGGTTCTCGCAGAATGTATCAAGAATGAAGTCCAGACTACCACTGCCACACAAAAGGGCGACTGGAAACCGCTGGTTTTCCTTATGACCGACGGCGCGCCCACGGATAATCTCGACGAAGGTATCGACGCGATAAAGAACGTCTCCACGGGAAATATAATCGCCTGCGGCGCGGGCGCGAACGCAAACGCGAATACATTGAAAAAAATTACCAATAACGTTCTGATGATGAACAATCTCACGGCGGGCGATATGGCGCAGTTCTTCGCGTGGGTATCCAGTTCCATTAAGGCAAGCTCAAAGAGCATTGACGCAAAGCCCGGCGACCCCATTGAGCTTCCGCCGCCGCCTCAAGGCTTTGTTATCGTTCCGTAACGCGGAATACAGGTGAATTTGAATGGACAAAACCGATAAGACCGAACTCAATCCCGTTCCCGGCGAAAACTCCGCGGAACTTATTTCCGAACAGCAGCTTTCCCTTACGTTTGACGATATTGAAAAAAAGCCCTGCATAATGTCGGCGGAGGAATATCTTAAAATACAAAAGGCGGTCGGCAAAAACAAACCGCCCGAGCAGTCTGTCTCAGAGAAAAAAAACGAGCAGACCGCTCCCGAAAAGCAGGCAAATGCGGCACGGGATAATTCTCAAAGCGAGAAAAAGGTCACGCCGCCCGCAGCTCCCGCCAAACCGACAGGCAAGGAAAAGGAAAACACTTCGGCTGTGCCGCTTGCTCCCGCTCCGCACCTCTCGGATATGGAGGTCATGGAGCACACCTCGTCGATATGGCAATATAAGGAAATAATCGACAACGGCACGGAAATGCATTCGGAGTACCACGAAAAGCACACCGCAACACCGTTTGCCGAGGTGATCGCCGCCCGTGTGCGCGGTAAAAAGCACAAGCACGAGGGCACGAACTGCGACGATTACTTCGAGACCGCCGTCACCGACGACTGCGCTGTCGCGGTAGTGTGCGACGGTGCGGGTTCGAAGCCGCTGTCGCGGATAGGTTCGCGGGTAAGCGCGGAGAGCGGGGCGGCTTATCTTAAAGCAAAAACCGCAGAGCTGTTCGCGGCTAAACCCGAGTTGAAATCGGGATTGGCTGCCGATCTCAACTCCACCGAGTTTATGGCGGCTTGCGGACGTATCGCATCGCTTGTTCAGGAAGCTGCGCGGGAGGCGTTCGCGGCTCAGCAAAAAGTTCTCGGAGAAATTCTCGGGAACAGGAAATACGAGGACGCACTGGGCAGAAAGCCCGTTATCGGCGACCTTTCGACGACGTTTCTTGCGGCGGTGATCGTACCCGTTGCGGTCGACGGCAAACCGCAGACGTTTATGGCATGCGTGCAGATTGGAGACGGGTGCATCTGTGCCGTCGACAGCACAGCCGACAGCGTGCATTGCCTGAAACTCATGGGAGAAGCGGACAGCGGCGCGTTTTCGGGAGAGACGGATTTCCTTTCCGAGAAAAATTCCAAATCCGAAATAATAGGCGCAAAAACACGTATTTCACGCGGCACCTCCGATGTCATTCTGCTGATGACGGACGGTGTTGCAGACGATTATTTTCCCGCGCAGCCGATGATGGAACGTCTGTATCTCGACCTCTGCCTGAACGGCATTCTCCCCATGAACGGCGAACGCAGCGGCAAAGGCGGCGAAGACCCCGCTCCGATACGTTTCCGTTCGGTGTCCATGACGCAGCAGAGCGTCGCGCTGCAATACGCAAAGCAGCTTCTCGGCGACAAATCGGAGGCGGCAATGAGCGCGCTCTGGGATAAGCGCGAAATGCTGTGGTGTCATTCGCTGGAAGCGTTCAGAATGAACATCGGAGATACGCCCGAGGAACGTCTGCGCGTATGGTTAGACAACTACAACGAGCGCGGGTCGTTTGACGACAGAACGCTTGCGGTCGTTCGTATCACGAGAGAAAAATAAGCATATATTATTCGGTGAGAACAAGTCGGAATTCGGCTGCTTTTTTGAGGTCGTTTCGGCAGTTTTTTCGCGAGTTGAAAATACACGGATTTTTTAAGGCGCGGCAGTTTTGAGAAAGCGCATAACAATAACGATAATACGGATTTTGCATTTTGTAAAAGCGGTTCAAAAAAAGGGGTGTTTTTTGAAGTTAAAACCGCATAATTTCGGCGGCGGTTTTGTCGACCCAAAAAGGCAGCAAAATTTACTTCAAAAAACCTATCGACGGGAAATGTAATTATACGGGACGCGGAAGGGTAATACTATGAGAAGCGGCGAAGTGCTCACTGCCACTCTGGAGAACGGCAGTCAAATTCAATACGTTTATGACGCAAACGCACCGCGCGGCGGCATGAAGCACACTTTTTTCACGCCCGACAAGCGCTTTGCGGTGCAGTTTTTCAACGATCCGCGTGATTCTCAAAATCCGCGCTTACAGGATCGTATCCGCACCATTGTCGGGATATACAATCCCACGCTCTCGGAAGCGGACGGCGGAGCGCTCGGCAACACCGAAAAGACCGCCGAGTATTTCCGACAGCGGTTCTGCTGGCCTGTGGCTATCGTCAACAGTCCCGAATTCGGGATCGTTTGCCCGACCTATCCGAGCAACTTCTTTTTCGGAGCGGGTGCGTCAACGGTGCTGAATTTAACAGGCAAGGACAAAAAGTCCAACTGGTTCACGGGGCGCAACCGCAAGTATCTAGAGCCTTCCGAACGCGGCGATTTCCGCACCATGCTCAAAACCGCAATTGGTCTTGCGCGGACGATACGGCGAATGCATCAGGCGGGTCTCGCGCACTCCGATTTATCGTGTAACAACGTGCTTATAGATCCGAAAAGCGGCTCTGCCGTTGTGATCGACATTGATTCTCTGGTAGTGCCGAACAAGTACGCGCCCGAGGTTGTCGGAACGCGCGGCTATATTGCACCCGAGGTTCTGGCGACGCTGGCACTCGACTACAATAATCCCGGGCGTGCGTTGCCGTGCGTGCAGACCGATCTTCACGCACTGCCCGTGCTAATCTACGAGTACCTGTTCTTCCGTCACCCGCTTATCGGTCCGAAAGTTTATTCGGCAGCAAGCGCGGAGGAGGACGATTTTCTGGCGCTTGGCGAAAAGGCGACGTTCATCGAAAATCCCGACGACCGTTCCAACAGACCGCCCGATCTCGACGTGACAATTCAGTCACTGTCAAAGGGCTTGGAGAAGCTGTTTTTGAGGGCTTTCGTCGACGGACTTCACAATCCCTCCGAACGACCCGCAGCAATGGAGTGGGAAACCGAGCTTTTAAGGGCTTGGGACAGGCTCGTACCTTGCGCCAATCCCAAGTGCGAGAAAAAGTGGTTCATTCTGCGCGACGAGCTTTCTCCCGTTTGCCCGTTCTGCGGAACGCGCACGGCGGGCAAGATAATCCGTCTCGGCTTCAAGAGCGAAATGCGCGGAAAAAAGGGCGTTTACCGCGGCAAGAGCGAGGTCATTGTTTACGACAAAATGCCGCTGTTCGATTGGCATGTATTTTCGAACGTTCACAACGATGAAAAAGCCGACCCGTCAATGCGTGCGTATATCGCGTATTACAACGGAATGTGGCTGCTCGT
Source organism: uncultured Oscillospiraceae bacterium (assembly GCA_910579125.1). Taxonomy (GTDB): domain Bacteria; phylum Bacillota; class Clostridia; order Oscillospirales; family Ruminococcaceae; genus CAG-115. Next base: position 27,585 of record CAJTTH010000019.1, read on the forward strand.
CAACAACGGCATCGAGGGTATGACGTCGCCGTCCGGACGGCTTGTTCCCAAAGGGAGCGCGGTAGAATTAAAGAACATGGCGATGTTCCGTATGAGCAGCAAGGAAAACGGTCTGCTGTGCGAAACGACGATCATCGGCAACGCTTAACGCGAAATTATGCCAAAATGTGGCTTTGACATAACGAAATATATCCACTGTAAAGAAAGGAAACTGCAAATGAAAAAATTCGGTCTGACAGACAAGGAGGTTGCCGAAAGCAAGGCAAAATACGGCGACAATTCAATGACGGAGCAGGCTCACGAGAGCTTCTGGGATAAGCTGAAGGGCAACCTCGGCGACCCCATGATAAAGATACTGATCGTGGCGCTGCTTATCAATGTCGTGCTCTCGGTGCTCGGTTACACGGGCGTTATCAAGGAGGGCGCTCCCGAGTGGTTTGAGCCGCTTGGCATTTTTGTGGCGATCTGTCTTGCGACGCTCGTTTCGACGTTCTCGGAGTACCGCAACGAGAACGCGTTCCAGAAGCTCCAGGAGGAAGCATCGCGCATTCTGGTGAAAACGTACCGCAACGGCGTTATCGCCGAGGTCGCGATAAACGACATCGTTGTCGGCGACGCTATCCTGCTCCAGTCGGGCGATAAGATCCCCGCGGACGGTATCATCATCGACGGCGACATAAAGGTTGACCAATCCGTACTGAACGGCGAAAGCCGCGAGGCGAAAAAGCGCGCGATCCCCGAGGGTTGGACGGACACCGACGAAAACACCGATTTTGACAGCGAATACAAGGTTTACCGCGGCGCGGTGGTGTGCTCGGGCAACGCGACAATGCAAGTCACGGTTGTAGGTGACAAATCGGTCTACGGCAAGATCGCAAGCGAGCTCCAGACGGACGACGACCGCGAAACTCCCTTGAAAGTCAAGCTCGGCAAGCTGGCGGACGGCATTTCCAAGTTCGGCTACATCGGCGGTATCGCGATAGCTGTTGCAATGCTGGCTAAGACCATTCTGTTTGATACGGGTTTCGATCCCATGGAGTTCCTTGCTCCGGGCGGAGTTTTCGCGTGGGCGGCTCTGCTTGAAGCGGTAATTCAGGCGGTCATGCTGGCGGTTATAATCATCGTTATGGCGGTTCCCGAGGGTCTGCCGCTGATGATCGCGATAGTTTCCGCGCAGAATATGGGCAAAATGCTCAAAGACAACGTACTCGTGCGCAAGGTCGCGGGTATCGAGACCGCAGGCTCGCTGAACATTCTGTTCTCCGACAAGACGGGTACGATCACTAAGGGCAAGCTCGAGGCGATCAACTTTATTGACGGCGCGGTCAACGAGTACAAGACCTTTGACGATATCGGCGGAAAGCTCGGCGATCTGCTGTCGCTTTCCATACACAAAAATACGCTTTCAATAATCTCGGGCGAGGGCAAGGACAGACGCGTGCTCGGCGGAAACGCAACGGAGCGCGCTATTCTCGGCTACGCCATGAACACCGAATGCAAGGCGGTCGTTAAGGCGGTCGGGAATATCCCGTTCAACTCCACGAACAAGTACTCGGCGACACAGGTCGAGGGCGAATATGACCTCTCGCTCATCAAGGGCGCGCCTGAAAAGATCTTGCAGCGCTGCTCACACTACTATGACAAGGACGGCAAGAAGCATCCGTTCGATATGAAGCAACTCAATTCGAAGATAGACGAACTCGCGAACCGCGCTATCCGCGTTCTGGCGGTGGCGACCTCCGAAGACGCGCTCGGCGAGGAATCGCTCCCCGAGGGGAACAACTGGACGCTTGTGGGCTGTCTGGGCATACGCGACGAGGTTCGTCCCGAATCCGTTACCGCTATCAAGGAGGTAAAGGGCGCGGGCGTTCAGGTCGTTATGATAACAGGCGACCGCAAAGAAACAGCCGTGGCTATCGCGAAAGAGGCGGGGCTTATCGACTCCGACAGCAACCTCATGCTCACGTCCGATGAGCTTGCTAAGATGTCCGACGACGAGATCAAGGCAAAGATCAAGGATATACGTGTTATCGCGCGTGCGCTGCCCTCCGACAAGAGTCGTCTGGTACGTCTCGCGCAGGAGCTTGACCTCGTAGCGGGTATGACGGGCGACGGCGTAAACGACTCCCCTGCCCTCAAGAAAGCCGACGTCGGCTTCGCAATGGGCGGCGGCACGGAGGTCGCGAAAGAAGCATCCGATATCGTCATTCTCGACGACAATTTCAACTCTATCGACCGCGCGATACTCTACGGACGCACGATCTTCAATTCGATACGCAAGTTTATCGTATTCCAGTTGACTATCAACGTAGCGGCGGTTCTGGTTTCGTTCATCTGTCCGCTTATCGGCGTGGCAAATCCGCTGTCCGTTATCCAGATCCTGTGGGTGAACCTTGTAATGGATACGCTCGCGGCGCTTGCGTTCGGCGGTGAACCCGCCCTCGAGCGTTTCATGAAAGAAATGCCGAAACGCCGCAACGAGCCTATCATCAGCAAGTATATGATGTCGGAGATCATCGTTGGCGCGGGCTGGACGTTTATCCTGTCGGTCGTAATGCTGATACTCGGCTCGTTCCCGACCGACAGTACAACGAGCTTCCTCGAACAGTGGGGTCTGCTGCGTGACGATATGGCAGCGGGCTTCGGCGAACCGCACGCAATACTCCACACGGCGTACTTTGCGTTCTTCATCTTTATCGCGGTATTCAACGCGTTCAACGCGCGCACCGACCGCATGAACCTGTTCGACAACCTGGGCAAAAACAAGGGCTTTTTGACTGTATTCGGCATTATCGCCGTGGTACAGATATTGATGACCTATCTCGGCAGAGGTATCCTCTCGGGTTGGGGACTTAATGCTGTCGAGTGGCTTGTAGTGCTTATTCCGGCTATTTCGATAATCCCGATAGATCTTATCAGGAAAGCTATCGCAAACGGTTCAACAAAAAATTAACGTAAGCAAAGCGAGCAGGCGTACTAGGTATTTAAGCGAAGCGGAAATATCTTCTACGGCGGGGGGAATCCGTAGGATTTCCCTGACTGCGAGCGTTTTAAATAAGGAGGAAATAATTATGGCAGTAAATCTTTCTAAGGGTCAGCGCGTAAGCCTTGACAAATCGGTAACCATGGCGCGTATCGGCTTGGGCTGGGACACCAACCGCTACGACGGCGGTCAGGACTTCGATCTTGACGCGTGCGTGTTCCTGCTGGGCGCCAACGGCAAGGTCATCAAGGACGAGGACTTCGTATTCTACAACAACCTCACCGCGAGAAACGGCGCTGTAACGCATACGGGCGACAACAGAACCGGCGAGGGCGATGGCGACGACGAGGCAATTATCATCGACTTCTCCAAGGTTCCCGCGGAGATCGAAAAGATTGCGGTCACGGTTACAATCTTTGACGCGGAGCAGAAGCACCAGAATTTCGGTCAGGTCTCCAACTCGTATGTGCGCGTTGTCAAGATAGACACTCCCGACGACATAGGCGGCGAGGAGGTGCTGCGTTTCGATCTCGTTGAGGAATTTTCCATTGAAACGGCGCTTGTAGTATGCGAAATTTACCGCTACAACGGCGACTGGAAGTTCAACGCTGTCGCTGCGGGCTATCAGGGCGGTCTTGAGGCTCTTTGCAGAGCTTACGGCGTGAACGTATAATTAGGCCGAAAAAATTTAAAGGAGGCGGGGCTTGTGGATATTAAGCAGATCATTGCAAACGCATCGGTGGGAGCGTCGGTTACGCTGCCGTCGGGCGAGTTTGAGGGTCCGCTGGTGATCAGCAAGCCCCTTCACCTTATCGGCAAAAACACCACTATATGGGCGAAAAAATCACCCGTTATCGAAATAAATTCAAACGGCGTAACTATCGAGAATATCCGCGCGGAGCTTACCGAGGGCGGCGTCAACGATACGGCTGTAATAGCAAACGTTCTTGCGTCTGCCAAGGATATCGAGGTGCTCGGCGGAGTTCGCGGATTTGGCGCAGAGGACGGTTTTTTCGATGTGCCGCGCACTATTGAACTTGGCGAATTTGCCGCAGAGAGCGTGAACACGTTTACGCTTGCCGTGAACGTTCCCGACAAAACCGAGATAGTATGCGGAATGCGCGAGGTCACTTTTTCGCCGAACGTGCTTTCGGCGGGAAGAAACAAGCTCACCGTTACCGTTTCGGGAATTTCGGCGCAGACATACCTGTATGCCGAAGCACTGTTCAAGACGAAATTCACGCGCAGAATTTACCTTACGGGCAGACCGAAAACGGATATTCCGTGTGCGGAAAAAAAGCCGGTCTACACCGCTCCGGAACGCGATTTTACACACGCGTCGCAATTGCCCGAACCGATAAGTTCGCCTGCCGCAACAGACGTTATCTCAATGACGAGAACACCCGACACATCGCTCCCCGCGCTTGATATGAAACGCGGTCAGCGTGTTTCGCTGTCTCAATACATAGGCAGCCGCTTTGACATTTTTTTCACGTGCGAAAAGCCGCGCGGTTTTGAGATCGACCCGTATGTGTTTCTCCTCGGGGAGGACGAGCAGTCGCTTGGCGATTCGGGACTGATCTTCTTCGGAAATGAGCGCTCCGAGAACGGAGAGGCGGTCTACGTCCCCGCAGACGGGCATATTGAGATCGACCTTGCAAAGACGGATTTCAGGGTGCGGCGCATTACACTGGCGTATTCGATTTACGCGGGCGATACGCAGAAGAGCTTCTCGTCGGTGAGAACGCCGCGCGTGTCTATAAGAGCGGGCGGAGAGCGCGTTTCGTTCGTTATGGACGGGCTTACCTCGGAGGCTACCGTCGTGGCTATGGAGTTTTATCTGTACAAGGGCGAGTGGAAAATTTCGGCAGTAGGCGCGGGGTATAAGGACGGTATGGCTAAGCTGTGCAACCGTTACGGCATCGAGGTCGTGGACGAATAAATTCTCATCAAGGGGGAACAAGCATTGGAGTTTACGAGATATGTCGGGTATGACAATGCCGACGGTTTTCGGGGATTCTTAATTGAACAGTTTGTCGCGGCTCAGCAAGGCGGGCTGTTCTTTAAAGAGAAACTGCCGCTTGCGACCACCGACGAAATATCCAAGGCGGCGGAGTACACCGCGTCGAGCTTTGAAAACGCGGAGGATATCAAGCGCGGACTGGATATGTTTCTGCATAAGGCGAACATACCGTGCGACAGCGCAAAACTCGCCGAAATAATGGCGAAAGCGGTCGCGGAATGCGGCGCGAACAAAAAGAATACTTATTTTGTGGTACTGTGCTGGCTGATAAAATATCTGGGTGCGAGACCGAATACGGTATTGTATATAGGCTCGGCGACGCTTCGCGAGCTTTACTTTCTGTATATGCTCAGCTCGGCGGGCGTTAAGGTCACGGTCGTGAGCTACGGGCTGGACGCGGATTTCAACAAGTTCCCGTATAAGAATGATATTACGGTAAAGGGCGGGCGGAATACCGCGCCCATACAGATCGACTTCGGGAAAATCGACCTCTCAAAAGAGGCGAAGCTCGCCGAAATGCGCGCCGAGGGCGAGCGCGTGAGCGGTCTGGTAAAGCGGCTCGACACGACGGCGGCAGGTATTTTCGAGGACGTTCTCAAGGACAGACGGTCGCGCGTTATCGGAAACGGCGGCGTTTTTACCGAGGACGGCGAGATACCCGTTTATTCGGCAGCGCTGATAGGTTTTGACGAGGAGACCGTGTACACTAATATGCTCGTCAAATTCAAGGAGAGCTTTGCGGGAATGAAAAAGCAGCTTATCTTTATCGAGAAGCCGCTTGAAAATCCCAACGCCGACGAGGTCAAGGCGCTCGGGAGCGTTCCTCGGACAAGCACCTCAGAGATGATCGACGCGCTCGCAATGCAGATAACGCTAAGCGGCGACGCTGCACGGACGGCACTCGCGAGGAAAACCCTTGTGGAACTTTTGAACGAGTTAAACACGGGCAATCAGACGGTCGTGCTGAACTACGGCAACAAGCTGATTACGTGGCTGTACCGCTGCACTCAGGCGCGGAAATACGCCGTTCGGTACGAGGATATCCCCGTGATACTGTACTATGGCGATATATCGCAGTCGGAGATGTATTTTCTGAACTTTATGTCGCGGTGCGGCTTTGACACGGTGTACATCTCGCCAAACAAAAAAAATTCCGCGCTCGTTATTGACAAGAATATCGGAGGCAGAATGCAGATATTTGAGCTGCCGCAAAGCAAGGAAAGCGGAACTTATCCCAACAAGGCAATCAAGATGAAAGTAGCGACGGTGGCGTATTCCGCCGAGCGCGATCTCGATACCATGCTGTACGGCGGCGATACGGGAATTTACAGGAGCTTCCAGTTCCCGAACAGCCAGTCGGTCACGCTGAAAACCACTTTCGAGGAGATATCTATCCTGTGGAAACAGGAGGCACGTTTCAGAACGGGCTTTACGACAGCAGGAAATCTGGTTTCCGTGCCGAACATCTTCGCCAAGATAAGCGGTGTAGAGGACGGCAATCTGGGAAACTACTGGGAGGACGTGCGGCAGAAGCTCACTCCCGATACGTTCCTTATTGTCAAGGAGAAAAATCCCGCCGAAACGCCCGTGGAGGACTTGTCCGTTTACCGCCAATTCTACCGAAACGGACAGTACGATTTCGAGAAATTCAAGGCGAGCACGCTGAATAAATTCAGCTATCTGCCCGACCGGACGCAGGACTTGCTGTTCTACAAGCTGCAGGAGGTAGTTTCAAGCGGTTTTTTGAAGCTGGAGGGCGACGAGCTGATGTGCAGTGTACTCAACCACGGTATGAGCCTTCCCAAAAAGTTTACGCAGACGATCCAGCGTTTCGATTTTACGCGGACTATCCCGAAATTGATATACATTGACGCGGTCGAGGACACGTTCTTGCTCTGGGAGTGCATACATCTTGTACTATGCAATCTGATAGGCTTTGACATACTCATATACACGCCGACGGGCTACAAAAATCTTGAGACTTATGTTTCGTCGGATGCGTTTGAAGAGCATATAATGAATCAATTTTTATATGACGTGGAGGTTCCGAAGTTCAAAATACCCTCCGAGGAAAAGAGCGGCGGTTTTTTCGGAAAGCTGTTCGGAAAACATTAACGGCAGCACTCGCTGCAAGAAAGGACTAAAAAATGGGATTACAATTCACACCCGGCGCGGCTGCCGCTCAACAGGCAAACACAGAGATCGAGACTACGGCTGCTGCTGTTACCACAGCCGCTCCTACAACTTCTCCTGCTATTCTCGACGCTAAAATCGAGGAGGCGAAGAACTTCAACATCGTGGTAAAGACCGACGAGATCAAACAGCAGCTCGCTACAAGCAAGGAGATCGACCAGCTCGTTTCCACTATCAACGTAAACGACAGCTCGACTATCGTTAAATTTGGCGCGGAGGCTGCCGACCAGATATCTCAGGCGTCCGATCAGGTGCTCAACTCCATGAGCATCGAGCAGATCAACGACACGGGCGTTATGCTGAAAAACCTCGCGGCTATTATGGATCAATTCGACATCAAGGAAATTCAGGACGACAAGCCCGGTCTTTTCGGCAACCTCAAAAAGAAGCTCGAAAAGATACTCAACAAGTACGATACCATGGGCAAGGAGATCGACAAAATCTACGTTCAGCTCAAGCAGTATGAGGTCGAGATAGAACAGGCGAACACCAAACTCGGCAATATGTACGAAGCAAATCTCGGCTACTATCAGCAGCTTGTGAAGTATATCATGGCAGGCGAACAGGCTGTCAGGGAGCTTGACCAATTTATCGAGGAATACAAGGCTAAGGTCGAGGCAAACCCCGACGACGGCACTATCCGTATGGACCTGTCAAATTTGCAGCAAATGCGCGAAATACTTGATCAGCGCGTAATGGATCTGAAGATCGCCGAGAACGTTGCTTTACAGACTGTTCCCATGCTGAAAACAATGGAGTATTCCAACCTCAATCTGGTGCGCAAGATAAACTCCGCGTTCATTATCACGATGCCCGTGTTCAAGCAGTCGCTCGCACAGGCTATTATGCTCAAGCGCCAGAAGATACAGGCGGATTCCCTTGCGGCGCTCGACGAAAAGACCAACGAAATGCTTATCAAGAACGCACAGAACACCGTCAACCAGTCCAAAATGGTGGCGGCAATGGCGGCGAACTCCTCCATTAAGGTGGAGACCCTCCAGCAGACATGGCAGACGATCGTTAACGGAATTGACGAGGTACAGGCTATTCAGGATCAGGCGCGTGAGAAGCGTAAGCAGGACGCTGTTGCTCTTGAGCAGATCAAGACCGATTACAAGAAACGCATGAAAGCGTAAGCGTTTTATACCTCAAAGTCATTCAAATTAGGGCGTGCACAAAAATGCACGCCTTAATTTATTTTACGCCTATCCTCATTCGATAACAAAAGCTCACCTTGTTTATCCCCGCGTTAAAACACTTACATACGGCTTGCCGAAAATTCAGATAATCGTTTTCGATAAGCTCGGGAGCGCGCTTTAAAATCGTCTGTAATCCGCCTTGACTTTGCGCCAGCGCCACAAAGCGTTCCGTATCGCAGTCCTCGCTGTTGTCGAAAACTATCTCCCTGCAATATTTAAAAATTCCGCTTTCGAGCATATTTTTCAGATGTCCGTTTTTATCCCACCTGTGAAAAGTTTCGCGGATATCCTTGTTTTCCTCCTCGATAATTCTCACCTTGTTGAACAAATTCATATAGGCTATTTCAGCGTTCACACTGCATACGGGCGGCCAGTCGCAGTCCACGGCGGCAAATATTCCGTCCTTTTTCAGTATACGGTCGACCTCCCGAAGCGTATCATGCGGATTCATCCAATGAAACGACTGCGAGCAGAATACGACGTCCGCGCTGCCATCGGGCAATCCCGTATTGTCGGAATACGCTTTCACAAAGGACGCACTGCCGCCCGATTTTGCTTTTGCGATATCCAGCATATCTCCGCTTGGTTCGATACCTGTGACCTTGCCGCACCTGTTCTCCCAAGCCCGTGTTGAAAGACCCGTTCCGCACCCCATATCCACAACAATATCGGGCGTTCTCCCAAGGTAACCGGTAATTATTTCGATCGCGTGAACGGGTACTGTCGGACGGCTGTTTTCATATATGCCGGCAAACCCGATAAATCTGTCCGCGTTGATCTCGGCTGCCGCAACGTCTGCGTTCGGAGCAGCCGCAAGCAGTCTGTCAAGGGAAATGCTGAACATTTTGGAGATAAGCCTCAGCGTTTCTACGTTCGGCGTGGTTTCGTTATTTTCCCAGCGCGAGACAGCCTGTCTTGTAACAAAAAGCGCCTGTGCCATTTCATCCTGCGTCATATTTACATTCTGACGTATTTCCTTTATGATCCCGCCTATCATCATTATCACCTCAATAAAATTATATCAGATAGACAAATTTACGTCAAGCAACCGTTTGTTGCGGTACAATCAAATACGATTAAAGCCGTCCTTTCACGAAATTCGCCGAACGGCATAAAATAAACAAGGGTAAAATCCACAGCCGTACCGTAAGGTGGCGATAGCGGCTATGCGATCGTCCTCGAATAGCCGAGCGGGCAGGAAAGCAAGGGCTTGCAGCGGCTGTTTGATATACCCAAAAGCGGGCTGTTCCTTTTCGGAGCAGCCCGCGATTTTTATTTATTTTCCAAAGCGCGAACGAGCTGTTTAAAGTGCCGTCCGCGTTCCTCGAAATTGCGGTAAAATCCGTAGCTTGCCGAGGCAGGCGAGAGAATAACGCGCTTTTTGGCGAACTCCGCCGCGCCGCGCACCGCCGATTCCATATCACCCGCGAACATCAGATTAACGGAGGGATTGGTGATAAGTCTGCCAATGCGCTTTCCGCTGTCGGGCAAGAGAATGACTGTCTCTACAACGCCCGTGTTCAGGAAATCGCCGAGCACGTCATACGAGATACCCCTGTCCATGCCGCCGAGGATAAGGCAGTCCGCGCCGTCGAACGCGTTCACGGCGGCAATAGCGGCCTCGGGAACGGTGCAGATGCTGTCGTTGATGTACTCCACGCCGTTAATCTCCGCGACGAATTCCAGACGGTGCTCCAGTCCGTTGAACGACGGCAGCGCGTCAAGACACTTCTGCAGATCCGCGCCCGCCTTTACGGCAGCCGCAAGCGCCATGGCGATATTGTAGATATTGTGCCGTCCGCAAAGCCGCGTGTGAATTTTTTCGGCGGGTATCTCCTCGCCGAAAAGGTGAATAGCGCCGCCGTCTGTCCACACGTCTGCGTCCTTGCCGAACGCCGCCGAGAAGACGTTTCCCGCGCAGTCCACGGGAAGAATGTCCGAATTTACGAACGCGACGTCGTTTTCCCGCTGAAACCGCACTATATTGCGTTTCGCTTCGGCGTAAGCGTCAAAGCTGACATAGTGGTCAAGGTGTTCGGGGAAGAGGTTCAGCATAACCGCAATGTCGGGCGAGTGATGGATAAATTCCAGTTGGTGGCAGCTCATCTCGCACACCGCCGTCATGCCGCCGTCCAGCTCGTCAAAGCGTTTCATGGGCGGCACTCCGATATTGCCTATCAGCACGGTAGGCATATCGTTCGCCTTAAGGAAATGATGAATGAGCGAGGACACAGTGGACTTGCCTTTAGTGCCCGTAACACCGATAACGCGGCAGGGCTTTGTGCGGAGCAGCAGCTCTGTCTGCGACAGAATTTTCGCTTTGGCAGTGCTGTCGAGCTTGTTTTTAACGATAACCCCCGGCGACTGAAGAATAAGGTCGTACCCGGCGCATTCCTCAAGATAGTGAGCGCCGCAGATTGCGGTAAGATTGGGCATTCGCAGGTCGTACACATCGATGGGATTCATGTCGGCAATGGCGATCTCGGGGCAGCACCGCAGCTGCCGCAGAATATCAAGCCACACCTTGCCCTCGCGGCCGAAGCCGAGTATTACGGGGCGCTTGCCCTCAAAGATCGGTTTTAATACGTCAAGTCTCATTGGTAATTCTCTCCAGATAAGGTAAAAATTGTTCGGGAACAAAATTGTTCTTGTCAAAGTAATTCGCCAGCGCGGCGGGGTGAAAATCGGGGAAATGATCCGCGAAACGTCTTAACAGCACGGGCGGGTCGTTTTTTCGTTTATCGAGCGCCATTTTCAGCGACAGCCGAACCTCGTTTTTCGTGCCGACGCACTCGAACGGCTTATCCTCGCCGTCGAGCATAAGCCCGTCCAGCATTTCCGACAGTTCAGCTTTTTCGAGCATATTGCAGCCGAAAATTTCCGTTAATTCCCCGTCGCCCAGAAACGCCGCCAAAAGCACGTACACATACAGGCACTTTGCGCAGCCGCAGCACCACACATTCGTTTTCGAGCCGAGATTGCAGCTTTGGAATATCCCGAAATACTGCGGATATTTCACGAATTCCCGCGCTATCTGCCACTCGGACAGCGGACGCAGCAGACTGAAGTACTCGGGAGTCTTGCCGAACGACATCGAGCAGTATTCGCGGAAATCACGCTCAAACTCGGTGGACTTACTGTACTGGTGGTTGATCTGCGCACCCTCGACGTAGGTCTCGTTAGCGCTGCTTTCGTTCGATAAAGCAATGTATTTTTTTCCGAGAACGCACGCGTGCAGCAACGCCGAAAATGCCACAACCGCTGAAAACGGCGTGTGCCCGTTCAGATAGCCGCGCGAGTTCAGCTCAAGAAGCGTCTTGTCTATGGTTCTCGCCGGCGCGGCGATATTTTCCTCCGTCAGCCCCGACGCCTTAACGCAGCCGAGCGTTGCGCCGCGCGGGTTGATGATGTACGGAGTTATCTGTTCACCCGCCTGTTTGAGCAGTTCCAGCGTCACCACGCTGTCCTTGCCGCCGCCCACGGGAACAAGAGTTCCGCTGAGTTCGGGGTCACATTCGGGCGGCTTGGGCGGCTCGGGAGCCTCAATCGTCATAAAGCTTTCAAAGTCGGCGGTTATCCCGTTGCGGTAGAAGTACTCGCCCAGACCGTTAAAATACAATTTCTTCCACCACAGCTTCTGCTGTTCGGAAAGCCCTCCGCACCGCACCTCGACGGTCGGGCAGCAGGCGCATTTCCAGTACGACACCAGCTCCGCCATGCCGAGCGAAAACGCGATAAGCTCCGCTTGTCCGCGGTCAAATAGGTGTTCGCCAAGGTCAATGTTGAACCGCCATTTCGGTCGAAAGTGAAACTCGCCGATCTGAAAATGGAACATGAGTTCTTTCTCACCCAACTCAAAACTGTGATATATAAATCGGGGGTACTTTTCACGCAATTCATCGAATTTAGTCGATTCGCTCATTTGCTCTCCTCTCGATCGTAATATTTTGTGAATTTCTCATAAAAATTATTCGTTAATAATAACAGGCGGTGCGGTAAAATCAACTCCGCACGGGCGCGGAACGGAGAACGCGAGCGAGTAGATATCGGTGCAGCGCGCCTCAAAGTTCGCTTGGCGAGCTGCCTCGCGCGAGGTGCGCGACAGCGCCTTGAGCGACGTATCTATCGGCAGCGGACACTTCGCGGCGGACAATATCTCCCTGCCGCGCACATTCATTCCCAGAACACGCAGATACGCGGGCTTCTCCGCGGCGAACTCCTTGCCGATGCCGAGGAACGCGCACATCACCGCGCGGCGTATGCTCGACAGCGTAAAGCGCTTTGTTTTTGTGAGGAAGTACACCTCCGACAAGGAACGCGCGGCGCGGACGGCTTTGTACAGCCTGTCTCCCAGACCGCCTATGCTGTCATAGCAGCGTTCAAAATCCTCGGGGCGCAAGGTACGCAGCTTTGCGAGTATTGCCGTCTCCAGCCGCGAAATATCGGCACAGGGGGCGCTTATGACGGGCGCGAACCTCGAATAGTCCTTGCCGCCGAGTATGCGCTTTCGTATCGCCGACGCGCTTATGAACTCGTCCTCGTCGTCGCTGTCATGAGCCGCTCCGAGACGCTTTACCGTCATCGGCGTTATGGTGCTCGCGATATTGTCCAGCGCGCTCAGATACTCTATCGCGAGGGTGTTGTTCGGCGAGCCGATAAGCTCCGCAACGTCATCGGTGTAATATTCAAGCATGGCCTCCTGCAGCGCGGCAGGGTAGCTTTTTCCGCGCTTTATCAGCCTGTCAAATTCCTCGGTGCGCACAGTAAACTCAATAGCCCGCGAAGCCTCTTTCAAAGCGTCGATATCTCCGTTTTCGCTGCCGAAAGACAGAACGTCGACGCAGCCCAGCGCGGAAATTATCTCCGCCGCGCCCCTCGCAAAACCCTCCGCCGCCATAAGCGAATACCGCGCGGGCAGTTCGATAACAAGATCGACACCGTTTTCCAGCGCAGTCCTCGCGCGGACGTGCTTATCGCAGACAGCGATATCGCCGCGCTGTGTGAAATTTCCGCTCATTACGGCGGCAATATGCGTCACCCCCGCCGCGCGTGTCTTCTCTATATGATATTTATGTCCGTTATGAAACGGATTGTACTCGCTTATTATAGCGCCGATCTTCATAATATCCTCCAAAAAATTCTATCATATTGTAAAAATATATGTACCTCTTGTTATATTTTACAACAATTTTTGTGGAAAATCAAGAAAAATATTAAAAAATACTTGATTTTTTTTGTGAAAAGGTTTACAATATAAATGGATTATTATTAAATTTCAGGAGGATATTGCAAAATGAAAATTCTTGTAATCAACGCGGGAAGCTCTTCGTTGAAGTATCAGCTTCTTGATATGGACGACGAGAGCGTTATCGCAAAGGGCAACTGCGACCGTATCGGCATTGACGGTCACATCAAGCACACCACGTTTGACGGACGCACCGTTGACGTTGACTGTACATTCCCGACGCACACCGAGGCTTTTGAAAAGCTGGTCGACGTGCTGACCAAAGGCGATGCGTCGGTGTTAAAGTCCATGGACGAGATATCGGCTGTCGGTCACCGTATAGTACAGGGCGCGGAGGTATTCGACAAGACCACGCTCGTTACCGATGAGGTCATCAAACAGATCGACGATCTTGCGGAGCTTGCTCCCGTACATAACCACCCGCACGCGTTGGCACTCTGGGCTTGCAAAAAGGTTATCCCCGAGACCACGCCGCAGGTTGTCGTATTCGACACGGCGTTCCACCAGACCATGCCCGAAAAGGCGTTTATGTACGGTCTGCCCTACGAGTGTTACGAGAAGTTTCATGTAAGAAAGTACGGCTTCCACGGAACGTCGCACAGATTTGTTTCTCAGGCGCTCGCGGATGCTATGGGCAAGGACATCAAGGATCTGAAGATCGTTTCCTGTCACCTCGGCAACGGCTCGTCCATTACGGCGGTCGAGGGCGGCAAGTCCATTGACACGTCTATGGGCTTCACTCCGCTCGACGGCGTTATTATGGGAACGCGCTGCGGCGCTATCGACGCTTCTGCGGTAACGTTTGTCGCAAGCAAGCTGGGGCTTTCTCCGTCCGAGATGAGCGATTATTTGAATAAGAAGTCGGGTTTCCTCGGCGTTTCGGGTATCTCGAGCGACAACCGCGACCTGTCCGCTGCCGCTCATGACGGCGACAAGCGCGCTATTCTCGCGGGTGAAATGCTCCGCTACGAGATAAAGAAGTACATCGGCTCGTATGCTGCGGTCATGAACGGTCTGGACGCGGTTCTGTTCACGGGCGGTATCGGCGAAAATTCCGACGAGCTGCGCGCGGACGTTTGCCGCGATATGGAATACATCGGCATTAAGCTGGACGAAAAGGCCAACGAGGGTATGCGCGGAAAACTGATGAAGATCTCCGCACCCGACAGCAAGGTCGAGGTATGGGTAGTTCCCACCAACGAGGAGCTGCTTATCGCGCGCGATACAAAGGCGCTTGTTGAGTCCATGAAGTAAATACGGGTTACAAAAGAAATATTACAGCGCCGTGCGAAGCCGTTCTGCGACTTGCGCGGCGCGTTGCTTTGAAAGGAGACGCAATGAAAAAGAACGTGATACTTGCGGCGTTGATGTCGCTGTGCCTGTTATTTACGGGCTGCAATAACGGAGGTACGTCCTCGGAGAGCAGCGCTCCCGAATCGTCAGTTTCGGACAATTCCGAAGTCGATACTCCCCACCCGTCGGATGGCGGATTTAAGGTCGACGGAACAAAGCTCATCGACGCTAAGGGCAATGAGTTCATAATGCGCGGTATCAATCACGCGCACGTCTGGTTCAGGGACGTGCTCGACACGGCGCTTGACGGTATCGCCGCCACAGGCTCGAACACCGTGCGGATAGTTCTCGCAGACGGCGATCAGTGGGATAAAACCACAGCTGAGGATTTGGAGCAGACTATCGTCAAATGCAAGGAACGCAAGATGATAGCTGTCGTTGAAGTCCACGACGGCTGCGGAAAGGACGAGCGGAGTTACCTCGACAACGCCGTCAATTATTGGATAGAGATGAAGGATGTTCTCGCGAAATACACCGACACGGCTATACTCAACATCACCAACGAATGGATAGGCGAATGGAACGCCGAGGCTTGGAGAGACGGCTATGTAGAGGCTGTTCCGAAGCTGCGCGCGGCGGGTATCAAAAATACGATAATGGTCGACGCCGCGGGTTGGGGGCAGTTCGGCGAGAGTATCCGCAAGTACGGCAAAGAGGTTTTCGACTCCGACCCCGATAAGAACACGATGTTCTCCATTCATATGTACGGCGCGGCGGGAAAAAATCCCAACACCATTGCGACAAATCTCAAGGGCGCTACCGATCAGGGGCTGTGCGTTATTGTAGGCGAATTCGGCTTCAACCACAGCGACGGCGACGTTGACGAGGCGTACATCATGCAGTACTGCAATGAAAACGGGCTCGGCTATCTCGGCTGGTCGTGGAAAGGCAACGGCGGCGGAGTAGAGTACCTCGACATCGCCAAGGACTGGAGCGGAAACGAGCTTTCCGAAGACTGGGGCGAAATTCTCGTAAACGGCGAGAACGGCATCAAGGCGACGGCAAAGGTCTGCTCGATCTTCTGATGTGAACACGAAAAAGCGGAGGAGCACAGGCTCTTCCGCTTTCTGATTTTGCGTTATACTTCCGTCTTTGGCGAACGGCGGCGCGAGATCAGCGCCAAAACCGTGTCGACTATCGCCGCTAGCGAAAACGGCAGCGCGTAAAGCAAGCCGTCAACAAACCCGCTTGCCGCGTTTCCATAATTCAGCGTTGTAACGGCGACCGTCAGCACGGACAGCGCCCACAGCACAGCCGAAACGATACCTAGCGCACGCGTTCTCCGCAGCGTGAACAGCGCCGCACCCGCGGCTATTGCCGACGGTGCGGCAAAGCCAAGCGCGTTTACGGCTGCCTGCAGTATAAATGGAGCGCTGTTTACCGTCTGCAGGTAATATGCGCCGTCTATGCAGATTTTGACGGCGAAAGCGGTCAGCAGTATTCCCGAGACCGCAAACAACACCGCAGATGTAATTTTTTTCCGTTTCATAATGACCTCCTATTTCTCAGAGGCGACCAAAATTACAATGCCGCCGAAAGCGCACAACACAGCCGCTCCGATAACGATACCGCTCCCGTCAAGCGTGACCGCCGACGAGTCGGAGACGCTGCCGCCGTTCCCCGTGAGCTGCAGTACGGTCAGCAGAACGACCGCAAGCACAGCCGCGCCTATCAGGGAAACTCCGAGAACGCGCTTTGCCGCAGAACGCTTTTTCGGTGCGGACGGGCTTTCGGCTTGATCGGTTCGGGGATCGCCGCGCAGCAGAAAATCCAGACTTACGCCGAAATAGTCCGCAAGCTCGACCAGCGTTTCCGTTGTCGGGACAGCGGCTCCCGTTTCCCATTTCGAGACCGCCTGCCGCGAAACGTTCAGCTTGTCGGCAAGCTCCTCCTGCGACAGCCCTTTTGCTCGCCGCAGTTCGCGTATTTTTTCGGACAGCATTGTATCACCTCTCAAATTAAGTTTATCATAAACGTGTCAAAATGTCTGCATACGGCGGCTTGAAGTTTGTCAACCTGCGGTTGCGCGGCTTTGTTATGCGGAAAATAAACGGCGAGCAATGCCCGCCGCCTTTTGTCATTTCGGCATTTCGCCGTCTCCGCCCATAAGTCTCATCATTTCCTCGAGCCGCTCCAATGGGAACGGCGGAAGAGCGATCGGCTTCATTGCAAGCGAGATCAGCTTCATGGGATTGTCGTCCGCCGCTATACGGTTTGACGACAGCGCACCGCATATTTTGCAGCGGTGAATTACCGCCCATTCGCCGTTTTTCCTTACCCACACCGCGATCGCCTCCATAACGCCGCCGCATTCCGCCGAACGGTCGCCCGGTTCGTCGTCGAGATGTTGGCTCGAAAGGCAATTAGGGCAATGGTTGCGGTGGTCGCTCCCCGCGCCGCACGGAACGACCAAGCGTCCGCATACCTTACAGGTGAACGTATCAGTGCAGGGGTGTGTTTTGTAATAGTTCTTGTCAAATGATTTTTTCTTGTTTTCCCTGTTCATAGGGGATATCCTCCTGAAAGTTAAAATCGCCCTTTCGGAGGAATGTCGGTATGCCGCAAACCTCCGAGGTTATGCGACACTCTCCTTTTTATTATTTTTCATGAAAACTTCTCCTTTGTGAATTTTCTTGACAGCTTTTACCATCAAGGTAATTATATCACATCTGAGTTAAGTTGTCAAGCCTTTTCGCGGCGCATCTCCAGCAGGAGCAGTCCGCACATTGCCAGAACGCACAACGACAAAACGGCGTTTTTGGTGAACGGCTCGGTGGATGTGTTCGGAGCGAGCGTCTCAATGTCGGCGGGCGGCAACAGATTCGAGAGCGGTACCGCCGCGAGCGCGCTTAAAGCGGCGGCGGGTATTCTCGACAGTATAAAGCGCTTAAGCGGAATTTTCCCCGAGAGCGCCGCGATCTGCATAATTACGCAAATTCCTCCGAAGCTCAGCAGCGCCGCGCAGAGCGGCATTGCGCCGTTCACGGGAACGATAGACTTTATTCTTGTGACCTCCAATACCGCCGCAAATATCGCGGAGGAATTTTCTCCCGCGCCAAGCAGCCCGAGAAGCCGCTCGGACAGGTCGTTCACGCCTGTCGCGCCGAGAATAGCAGAAACGACCGAAAAGCCTGTTATCATCGAGCATACCGTAAACATCACACGCGCGCCCGATGTTACCGACGAAATGAACGCTCCAGAGGAAAGGTCAAAACGCCCAAAGGAGCTTTTCAGTTCAATATCGCCGCCCGCGCGGACTATCAGCGCCATTATCAGCGACGAAATAAAGCATGACGCGAACAGGGCAAGTCCCGCCGCCGCGCTGCCGAATACACGCACGCCGACGATCCCGACAATGAACGACGGACCGCTCCCGAAACAGCAGCAGAGCATTCTCGCGGCGTTTTTCTCCGACAGCGCGCCCTTGCGCACAAGCTCGGAAAGCAGGCTCGCGCCGACGGGATAGCCGCCGATATTCGCCAGAACGAACACCGCGCACAGCTCCTCGTCCATGCGCAGCAGCTTTGACAGCGGAAAGGTAAGCGGCTTTAACGCGGTACGGTACAATCCGCTTTTCTGCAGGTAGACCGCCAGCACCGTAAACGCGAACAGCGACGGGATTATTACCTCCAGACAGTCCGAGACCGCTCCGCCGACCGCCGCCGAAACCGTCCTCGGCTCGGCGATAAGGAAAACGGCGGCAAGTACCGTTATTATCGACAAAAAATACTTCATTTGTTTTCCCCTTTAATTACGGACGCTCCTCGCGGTTGACGCCCGCCACTCCCCCGACCGCCGCGAACGCCGCGCAGAGTATCAGCTTCACAAAGAACATTCCGCTCCACGACCGCGTGAATATTGCCGACAGGACCAGCAGCGGCAGCACGAACATCACCCCGAACAGCGCCCCCGTTTTAAGTCCGTCGCGGCGCTTTATTATCCCGGCAGTCCGACCGCCGAGAAAGCAGCCTATCGCCATTGCCAGAACCGCAGCCGCTCCGGCGGTCTGCGCGGCGGCGTCGGTTATCGACAGCAGCGCCGCCGCGATAACGCTTACGGGCAGCATCGCCGCATATCCCGCAACAAGCCCCGCCGCATACGGCAGCAGCCTGGAATTTCGTTTCCGTTTACGCATTACATCGCCCCCGAACTATTCTATGCCCGTTTCGGACGGGTTAGAATGAAAAAACGAGTTATTGTCCGAACTGCATTGACTTTCGGGAAAAAACGTGTTATAATGTATTCAGCGAAGTATAAGGTCGGTTTTAATACATGAAATTTTTGGGGTACGCTTATGAAAACATTTAAACGTGTAATTATCATCTCCGCGGTCGGTGCGGTTCTGATCGGGGGCGCTGCTGCGGCTGCCATGGGTTTCGCCGATTATGTTCCGCTCAGCGAACCCGTTATAGTATTGGGCTACGAGCTTAATAATCTCCCCATTGAGAAGCTGGCGGAGCGCGACGGCGTGGACAGCGAGGGAATGCAATACGGTCTTATCTCTACAGGCGGAAACGCTCTGATACATTACGAAGGTCACTACAACGCGCGTGAGGGCAAGTTTATTCCGTCTCTCGACTCGTCGGGAGAGCCGAGGATATCGGGCGACTACCTTGTGCTCGATGACGCGGAGATAGTTTTCGAGGACGGCTCGCGCGCGTCAAAACGCGATCTCAAGCCCGGAACGCCTGTGCTTATTAAATACGGCAGCGTACAGGAGATCTATCCCGCTCACATACACTGCACCAAGATCGTTATTTTAAAAAATGAAGCCGCCGCTGAAAACAGTTTACAGACAACCGTTTCGAGTGTGCAGCCGACCGAGAATCTTAAAGATTACAGTTGGGACTTAGACACATCGGACGGGCTGTTCCCGAAATATCCCAATGAGTATGACGAGCAGAAGAGGAAATATGCGGACAGTCTGCCGCAGGAGTATGGCGAGGGGATACCCGACGAAATGCTGTACGGCATAATGACGGATATCGACGATATTATGATAAGTCACGCGACCTATTACAATACCAAAGAGAATAAAACGGACATTTATACGGACTATGAGGGCAACCGTCATATATCCGTTGATAGTCTTGATACAAGCGGCGCATCGATTGCTTTCGAGGACGGCTCTCCCGCTTCCGAAAACGACCTCGCGCCCGGAACGGCTGTACTCGTAAAATACGACATGTTGTATGAAACCTATCCCGGTCGAATGCACTGCACCAAGATCGTTATATTAAAATAAGTACAAGGGGCGGTCTGCGGACTGCCCTTTCTTTTTCGGTGAAAAATATAGATTTTTAAGCTAAAATGCACTAAATTTTATAAAAAATTTTGTAATTCTCTTGCAATTTGCAAAATTATGTGATACAATATAAAGTGTAATATGCGGGAATTGTGTACAAGCACTTTGCCGCTGATAATTTTTTGTATTATAGGAGGAACAAATCCAATGGCTAGACAAAAGCTCACGATGGACGGCAATAACGCCGCGGGTCACGTTTCATACGCGTTTACCGATCTGGCGGCGATTTACCCCATCACTCCCTCTTCCGTTATGGCGGAGGTAACAGATTCCTGGGCAACGGCAGGCAGAAAGAACATTTTCGGCGAGGAGGTAAAGGTTGTTGAAATGCAGTCCGAGGCGGGCGCAGCGGGCGCGGTTCACGGCTCTCTTTCCGCGGGTGCGCTGACTACCACCTACACCGCTTCTCAGGGCTTGCTCCTGATGATCCCCAATATGTACAAGATCGCGGGTGAACTGCTCCCCTCCGTAATTCATGTTTCGGCTCGTGCGGTAGCTTCCCACGCGCTGTCTATCTTCGGCGACCACAGCGATATCTACGCTTGCCGCCAGACGGGCTACGCAATGCTTTGCTCCACTAACCCTCAGGAGGTTATGGACCTTGGCGCGGTAGCTCACCTTTCGACTATCAAGGGCAGAGTTCCTTTCCTGCACTTCTTCGACGGCTTCAGAACCTCTCACGAGATCCAGAAGATCGAGGTATGGGACTACGATACCCTCGCTAAAATGGTAGACTGGGATTCCGTTCAGGCGTTCCGCGACAGAGCGCTCAACCCCGAACAGCCTGTTCTCCACGGTACCGCACAGAACCCCGACATCTTCTTCCAGGCTCGCGAGGCTTGCAATAAGTACTACGAGAACATTCCGAATATCGTTACCGAGTACATGGACAAGGTAAACGCTGAGATCGGCACGGACTACAAGCTGTTTAACTACTACGGCGCTCCCGACGCAGAGGAAGTTATCGTCGCTATGGGTTCCGTTTGCGACACTATTGAGGAGACTATCGACTACCTCGCAAAGCAGGGCAGAAAAGTAGGTCTCGTAAAGGTAAGACTGTACAGACCGTTCGTTTCTTCCGCGTTCGTTTCGGCTATCCCCGCGACCGCGAAGAAGATCACCGTTCTCGACAGAACGAAAGAGCCCGGTTCTCTCGGCGAGCCGCTCTACCTCGACGTTGTGGCTGCTCTCAAGCGCGAGAACAAGTTCCAGGATGTTCCCGTATTCAGCGGACGTTACGGTCTTGGCTCGAAGGACTGCAACCCCGCGCAGATCATTGCGGTTTACAACAACAAGGAAAAGCCGATCTTCACTATCGGTATAGAGGACGACGTTACCAACCTGTCGCTCGCTATCACCGAAAATCCGAACACCACACCCGAGGGCACTACCTGCTGTAAGTTCTGGGGGCTCGGCTCGGACGGTACCGTCGGCGCGAACAAGAACTCCATCAAGATCATCGGCGATCACACCGATATGTACGCGCAGGCTTACTTCGCTTACGACTCCAAGAAATCGGGCGGCGTAACCATTTCTCACCTGCGCTTCGGCAAGACTCCGATAAAGTCCACTTACTTTATCAATAAGGCGAACTTCGTTGCCTGTCACAACCCGTCCTACATCGACAAGTACGATATGGTCGAGGACGTTATCCCCGGCGGTTCGTTCCTGCTGAACTGCCAGTGGTCGGTTGACGAGCTGAGCGAGAAGCTCCCCGCTCCCGTTAAGGCGTACATCGCCAAGAACAACATCAACTTCTATATCATCAACGCTATCAAGGTGGCTAAGGAGATCGGTCTCGGCAACAAGACCAACACCGTTCTTCAGTCCGCGTTCTTCTCGATCGCGAACATTATCCCCGCTGATCAGGCTATTGAGTATATGAAGAAGATGGCTTACAAGTCGTTCGCTAAGAAGGGCGACGATATCGTCAACATGAACTACGCAGCTATCGAAAAGGGCGCAGGCGAGGTCATCAAGGTTGATGTTCCCGCAGATTGGGCTAACTGCACGGGTGAGCTGGTTCACCCGCATTTCGAGGGCGGCACGGGCAACAACAAGTCGCTCATCGATTTTGTAAACAATATTCAGGTTCCCGTAAACGCGCAGCGCGGCGACAAGCTCCCCGTTTCCACGTTCGTGGATATCGCGGACGGCACGTTCCCGCAGGGTTCGGCAGCGTTCGAGAAACGCGGTATTGCGGTTGATGTTCCCAAGTGGATCCCCGAGAACTGCATTCAGTGTAACCAGTGCGCAATGGTTTGTCCGCACGCTGTTATCCGTCCGTTCATCTACAACGAGGAGCAGGCGGCTAAGCTGCCCGAGGGCGTTGCTACCAAGGACGCTACGGGTATGCCCGGCATGAAATTCACAATGGCGATCTCCACTCTTGACTGCACAGGCTGCGGCGTATGCTCCAACATCTGCCCCGCAGGCGCTAAGGATAAGGCAAAGAACGCTCTCGTAATGACGCCTATTGACGACGTTATGGAGCAGCAGAAGTTCTTCAACTACGCTGTTGCGAACGACAACTCCAACGACGCTGCTGTTGAGAAGTTCAAGGATACAACAATTAAGGGTGCGCAGTTCAAGCAGCCGCTGCTCGAATTCTCGGGTGCGTGCGCGGGCTGCGGTGAAACACCATATGCTAAGCTCATTACACAACTCTTCGGCGACCGTATGTACATCGCGAACGCTACGGGCTGCTCCTCTATCTGGGCAGGCTCCGAGCCGTCCACTCCGTACACCACCAACAAAGCGGGTCACGGTCCTGCTTGGGCGAACTCGCTGTTCGAGGACAACGCGGAATTCGGTCTCGGTATGTTCCTTGCACAGGATACTCTCCGCAAGAGAGCGCAGAGCAAGCTGAAAGAGATCGCGGCACTTGATGGTCACGAAAAGGCGAAGGGTCTTATCGAGGAATACTTCAACACCGTAAACGACGGCAAGGCTAACGCGGCGGCTACCAAGAACCTCGTTGAGGCGTTCGAAAACTGCAAGTGCGCTGACGAGCCCGCTGTCAAGGAAGTGCTCAAACTCAAGAGCTACCTCTCCAAGAAGAGCCAGTGGATCTTCGGCGGAGACGGCTGGGCTTACGACATCGGTTACGGCGGACTTGACCACGTTATCGCTTCGGGCAAGAACGTGAATATTTTCGTATTCGATACTGAGGTTTACTCCAACACGGGCGGTCAGGCTTCCAAGGCTACCAACGTCGGTGCTGTTGCGCAGTTCGCTGCGGGCGGTAAGGACGTTAAGAAAAAGGATCTCGCGGGCATCGCGATGAGCTACGGCTACGTATATGTTGCTCAGATCTCCATGGGTGCGGATCGCAACCAGTGTCTGAAGGCTATCGCGGAGGCTGAGGCTTACGACGGACCGTCGCTGATTATCGCTTACGCTCCGTGTATCAACCACGGCATTAAGGGCGGTCTGACTATCGCGCAGCAGGTTGAAAAAGAGGCTGTTGAGGCGGGTTACTGGCACCTGTTCCGCTTCAATCCCGCACTCGCGGACGAGGGCAAGTCTCCGTTCACGCTCGACAGTAAGGCTCCCACGGGCGACTACAAGGCGTTTATGATGAGAGAGGTTCGTTACAACTCGCTCATGCGCGCTAACCCCGACAGAGCTACCGTTCTGTTCGACAAGGCAGTCGCAAACTCCAAGGCTAAGTACGACCACCTCGTTGAAATGCAGAAAGCATACAAGGAAGAGTTTGAGAAGTAATTCGCAAAACTTGCCAAGTGAATAACAAGTTCCCCCCGAGCGATCGGGGGGAATTTTTTTTACAGCAGATCCATTTTGTTGAGAATTTGATCCGCCGCGCCGCGTCCGCCGTTGAGCCGCAGACCGTAAGCCGCTCCGTCCGCTTCAAATTCGAGAAGATAAAAGCCGTCTGAGCTTCGGTGAAAACACGCCTGCGTTCCGTTATTAAGCGGAATATACTCGTACTCGATGTCGAAATGATCGGTATACGTGTCCTTATTTTCCGCCGACCGCCAAACGGTAAACTGTATCTCGTTTCCGCTCTCCTCCTCAATGAGGGTATACACAAACATCTGCTGAACGATCTCTTCATCATCGCTGAATGTGTACTCATGGTCATTCTCATTCCACACGGCGTTTGTGTATAGAACAACCGTAGCGCCCGCCTTTTCCGAAAAACCGTCTATTTGTAGCGGAGCGTAATTGTACAGCCTCATTGCTTCGCTCGGAGCGCATTCAAAGCATATTACACTGTTTACGCTATCGAACGTTCCTTTACCGCCAGTCTCTAAAAGTTCGCGCACCGACGGACATTCAAAACCGCCGTACCCCGAATATTCGATAATCGACGTATACAGTGACAGCATCTCGATCTGTTCCTCAATGGTCATTTTTTTTGCGGTCGCGCTTTGTAACGCTTGAATGGGATCTTGCCATAATTCGACGTTAATATTGCTACTATCCGAAGATACAGTTACACTGCTATGATAATTATCGCCGAATTTCCCGTGAGTGCCCGTGACCGGCGTTTCGCCGGATTTATCCGCACTGAAAAATACAACGGAATTAGATGTTATGTTATCCATCTGAATACCAAACTCGTCGTAATAAGAACCGATGCCGGAAAACTCGTCATATACAGCCCTTATCTCGCCAACGGGAGAATAGCTGCCGCGCTTAAACGGCAGCTCCACAAAGGTTGTCTCAACCGTCCACCCGCTTTCATTGACATAGCTCGAATGCCGCGCCGCGACCTGCTTGTTGTTTATCTTGACAATAGGGTCGTCGCCAAACGTTGCTGCGGTGGCGGCTGTTCCGAGCAAAAGCGCTGCGGCAGCGGCGACAACAGTAATTTTTAACGCCTTGTGCGGCTTTTTCAGCTTTTTCGGAACAAATTCGGCAACGATCTTATTATCTATTTCGGTTATCGTTTCAAATAACGGATTTAGCTTACTCATCAAACAATCCCCTTTCAACTAAGTATTTTTTCAGTGAGCCGCGCATTCTCGCAAGCGCAGTCGTGGCAGCGGTCGGCGTCATGGAACAGGCTTTCGCCGCGTCCTTTGCCGGACACATGTAAAAATAGCGGAGGGTGAACAGCTTTTGTCGGCGTTCGTCGAGCGTTTGCAGCCACTCGTTCAGCACACGGGAAAGCTCCGCTTTTTCCGCTTCGTCCTCGGTCGAGTACCCTGACGGCAGGCACTCGTCAAGCTCCGTCATAAGCTCGGTGGAACGCATGGCGGCGGTGTTGTAGCGCAGCTTGTCGATCGTCTTGCGGCGCGCTATCTTACAGAAGTACGCCGTGAGATTATCTGGGCGGTCGGGCGGTATGTTCTCCCAGACGGCGAGGAGCGTGTCGTTCGCACATTCCTCCGCGTCCTCGTGCGAGCGCAGAAATCCCCTGCACACCTTAAGGATAAGACGACCGTACTTGGTCTTCAGCGCCGCAAGTCCGCGCTGGTCGCGGTTTGTAAGCAACTCGATTATGTTTTCGTCCTCCAAAATATCACCTCCCTGTTAATATAGTCGAAAGGAAAGTGAGGTTTGTCACACTTTCGGGGAAATTTTTTGCGTAGAATAACTCCTTGCACAGTGCGGGGAGTTGATTTATCATTTAGAGAAGCTCGCCGTCTGCGTCGTTGTAGACCTTGAGCTTCGCGTGCTTGTCCTTGTAAAACAGCACCCGGCCCGCTCCGCCGAACACCTCGATATATCGGTCAAACGTGCCCATGTCCGGGAAACGCTCGCAGATCGTTTTTCTCATCAACTTCTTGCCGCCTATTCTTGTTATCGGACTATTAAAAAAATCACTCCTCATTTTATGCAGGTTATTTCATCAATTGCTCAACGCGCGACTGAGCAATTGTGTTGCCGATACCGACTGAATAGTAGACAATTCCCAACCTGCCCCGCGGTTGTCAAATAACATCTTTTGACCAAATATCATAATAATAACGCACTGCTGTTCACTTGGTAAAATCATGCGGTATTGCCCACCAAGAACATCCATCCTTTAACAGATAGAGAATCGCACAGAAAATATCGTATATATCGTACGTTGACGGTTTTGTTGTTTTTCTCATACTTTTTAGAGCGTGTTCACATAAACCTGTTGCAATTTAATAATAAATGTGATATAATGTAAATATGAAATTTACAAAGAAACAGTTTGCGAAAATAGAAGGTTTAATGCCGGTTCAACGCAAGAAATCAACGATATCAA
Source organism: uncultured Oscillospiraceae bacterium (assembly GCA_910579125.1). Lineage (GTDB taxonomy): Bacteria > Bacillota > Clostridia > Oscillospirales > Ruminococcaceae > CAG-115. Next base: position 54,094 of record CAJTTH010000019.1, read on the forward strand.
ATTATGATTTTGTGTGCGCATTACTGTACACAATCAAAAACGGCTGCAAGCCGAACGAGTATGGAAATTGGCACACAATATATGTCAGGTTTAATCGTTGGTGTAAAAACGGAACAATTGACCGGATTTTTGAAGCGCTGCAAACGCAGAATATAATCGATATTCGCACCGAAATAGTCTGCATTGACAGCACAAGTGTTAAAGTTCATCCCGATGCTGCAGGTGCACGAAAAACAAGCGAAGATCAGAGTATAGGGTGTTCAAAAGGGGGCTCACAACTAAAATTCATTTGGCTTCCACGTATGAAAAATTTGCCTTAGAGCCTGTTTAGTATCCCTCAACACGCCGCCTGCACCCGCGTTTTGGTGCATTTCGAGATACTAAACAGGCTCTTAATGTTTCACTTGTCGTCGGGAAATAATCCCGACGCTCCCGAGGGCAGAAAACTTATTTCAAATATACATTCAGATTACGATAATTTTTTGTTAATGGAC
>CAJTTH010000020.1:0-44226 GCA_910579125.1 uncultured Oscillospiraceae bacterium
AAATCCGAATCCTTGATCGGATATTCCAGATACCAGTTTTTATATTTTAAGTATTCTGCCTGGGGATGATCCTTTTCGTATCCCGAAGGAACATTTTTCAGCGAAGTTCCGGCAACCTTGAAATGTTTGCGGAAATCTTGCGTATTTATAATATCTTCCCATTCATCTCCATTTTGCGATATGTAATCTCTCACCATTGCCGTTGCGTCCTTAAACATATCCGCAAACAGCCCGCCGCCAAGAAATGATTGGTCACCCGGCTTTATCATAATATAATATCCCACAGGTATCGGCAGCTTTCCCATAGATGAAATATGTGCGCGGAAAGCAGGATTATATGGAGATTTATCATAACTGAAACGAGTGTCTCGATTTAATTTGAATGTAAGTTCCCTTGGAACATTGTGAATAATACTGCTGTCAAATTCAGCCATTCGTATAATAAGTTCACGAATAAGCTCCTCAAATTCGGAATTAGCTTCTTTGTATTCGGATTTATGCGCGTGATACCATTCGCGATCATTATTTTCGCTTAACGCGGTTAAAAAATTAAAAATTGTTTTAGTATTCACCTGTAAAACCTCCTATGCGTTTCTTATAATGTTACAGCTTGTGCTGTCCAAAAAATTCTCGATAAATTCTCTAAGACTTTCGGGAGATTGATATGTCTTGCAATAAGAAAATTCCTGTGAAATATCATCAATGTCCTCCATAGCCTTTTTTACCTCTACTGTTGTTTCAATTGGAATCTGCTTTGCTGCAGTGAAGTCCAAACGATCCGGAGATATTCTGTGATTTTGAATAGCGTAATTCACCCTGTTCATGCAACGGCAAGCACCCGTTCCGTATTCGCCGCAGTATTCACTTAAAAAATCCGCCATCTTTTTGCGGGCTCTTGATAGCCTCTGACGGTATGCTTCCGGAGAAATGCCCAAAATATCACCCGCGATACGGCTGTCTACCTTGAACATAGTTCCCAGAATAAAAATGCAGCGACTCTCTGCGTCAAGACATTGCAGCATTACGTTAGTGCAGGACATTTTCAGTTCCTCCGCAAGAACATCTTTTTCAACATCTTGCGTCAGATCAGGAACGTCGTCGATTTTTCCATTCAGTATATCGTCTCCGTAATACTCAAAGCTAAGCGGAAATTTTGCGAATATATGCTTTTTGTAATTCTTGAGATGGTTTGACGCTATACTGAATACCCATGTTGAAAACTCGCTCTCGCCTTTAAACGACGATAGATGAGTAATTATTTTCAGCAAAATATCCTGCGACGCGTCCTCCGCGTCTTGAAAGGTTCCAAGCATACGCAGCGAAAGATTGAACACCATATCTTGTACGCTAAGAAGGAGCGTTTCCAGAGATTTTTTATCCCCCGAAACCGCATTGCCGATCAATACCAACAGTTCTTCATTTGTTAAATTGTTCATAATTTTCTACCTCCTATTTAATTAGACAACCGATATCGGTTCGTGTGACATATTTTGAAAAATTTTTTTCCTTGTACAGTCATTATAACATTTAGTATAACACAAACGCTTGTATTTTTCAAGTTCAAACGAAAAAAATCTTGATGTAAAACAGATAATTTCATTGTTCCTTAATTTACCTTTTGGAAAGTTTTGCCTACACCGTGGTTTTAAGGCAACTGCCCGGATCGGATTGTATTAGTCGTATTCTTTGTTTTATGCGTCTCAATTTCTAAAGCTATTGAGCGACAAATCTTCCATAGATTTCATTTGCTTTTTGATACATTTGTTAAGCCATTCGGTAAGTTCTGCTTGTGTTTTTGCAAGCACATAACAATAGATTGGATTACGAGCGGATTATCCAATATGCACCACACAAATAAATACAAAAGCGGCATCGAAAAAATGCCGCTTTTTCTATGCTCAAAAAAATACATTTTAATAAGTATATCAATATTGGCATTGCTTTTTCAAAAACGCATTTTTTTAAAGCGCGCTGCAAAGCCGTTTACACAATATTTGATCGTTCTGAAACGATTTTTTAAAAATTCTCTCAAAAGCTCCGGGCTTCTCAAAAATGACAAAAAAGCCCGAAAAGCTTTGACAAACCTTTCGGGCATAGCTTTTATAGAATTTCGCGTTTATGCAAGAAAATTCGGCGCGGTTAAGCTAGAAATTCGGGATTCTCGTATATTTTGAGTCCCTTTTCGGCATATCTTATGTATTCTGCTTGTCAAATAACATTTTCAGCAGACGAGCCTAGGCGGTTATAGAAAATCCGCTCCCTACAAAAGACGGGTTTTCGGTGATGGATAACGTGCTTTACTACATCAACGGCAAGACTAAAATCAAGATCAAGGAGCACCTCGCCGAAACAAAAGTGACCGCCTTTGACCTTGTGTAAAGCGCGAGCAGATACGAAAAACGCACCCAAGCGGCAGGATAATTTTTTTGAAAAAGCGGTAGACATTACGCCCGTATTATGGTATAATGTGATTGTAAACAATGTGTTGCAATACGGACTGTTTCATAGAGTCGAGATAAAATGAAACAAAACAGTGCCATATTTATGGCTTGGTCTTGGCAATGTACTTAAAACCGAATACCTCCCGTCGAATATTGGCATGCACCGACGCTTGTTGAAACAACCTGCGGTTGAGCTGCGGAGTTTTTTCTTTAACATACTTATAATTGTTTTCGGTTGGAATGCGGGTTATAATGAGAGTGCGGGCAGGAAATGCGCGCGATAAATCATTATAACGGGAGGAAACAATATGTTTAATCAGATCGACTTCGGAAAAAGAGTAAGGGAGTTTCGGACAAGAAACAATTTCTCGCAGAGGGAAACGGCGCTGATGATAGGTGTTTCGGAGCAGGCGGTGAGCAAGTGGGAGAACGGAGAATGTCTGCCCGACGTCTATAATCTGAAGTTGCTGGCGCAGGTGCTCCGCGTTTCCGTGGACAGCCTGCTCGATACCGAAATTCAGACCGAAAAGCTCGTTGAGACCATTATGATCGGCGGCGCGGCTTTTGAAATAATCGAAAAACCCAAAACTATTCTCGCGGGGAAGATACTTTATGCAAAGGATTTTCCAAGCGGGGAGAAATTCAACTCGGCGATAGACGGGCTCTCGGAGGACGAAAAGCAGACCGCGTTCGGCAAATTGGCGGAATGCGCGCTGCCTGTTTACGACATAAATCTCAGCGTTAATTTCTGGCTTGCCGTGAAATACCGCGCATACGGATTTGTGCGTGAGGTCTTGACGGAGGAGCAGCCCGACGGCGTGGACGTTTTCAAAAACCCTGCTTCGCTGTATATCCGCGCGTACACAGGCAAAGAGACCGCGCAGCTTATCAGCAGGGAGCGGTGCGAGATATGGGAGCTTTTCGCGTATATCAGGGATTACTTTATGCCCGCGCACGGCTTTGAAATGGCTCAGAACGGCGCTCAGGAGCTGGAGGTATTCGACACGTTTGAACATAAATCGGGTTATGCCTATATGCCCGTAGTCAAGAAATAAAGTCAAGGGAAGTGAAATAAACAATGCTTAACAGCGCTGGGCTTTTCAAGCCGAAAATACTGAAGCGCGGCGATACGATTGCCGTAATAAGCCCGTCGTGGGGCTGCGCGGGCGCACATCGGGTGCTTTGGCAATACAAACTCGGCGAACGTCGGCTTGGAGAGCTCGGGCTTAATGTCGTTGCCTCGCCAAACGCTCTACGCGGTACGAGATATCTTCACGAAAATCCGCAGGCACGTGCTGAGGACTTTATATGGGCTTTTGAAAACAAAGCGGTCAAGGCGGTCATCGCGAATATCGGAGGAAGCGATTCCGTAAGACTGCTACCGTATCTTTCGGCGAAGACCGTGCGGAATAACCCGAAAATTTTCTGCGGCTATTCCGACGTTATGACGCTGCATCTTTTCTGCCGATGCGCGGGATTGTCGACATTTTACGGCGATAATCTTCTGACTACCGTCGCCGAAGCTCAGGGCTGGCACGAATACAGCCGAAACAGCTTTGAGCGAACATTCTTTTCCGATAAGCCTATCGGGGAAATTCTGCCGTCCGAGGATTGGAGCTGTGAGCCGAACAATCACACAAATCCGGATTATGTGCGGTGTTATATTCCGAATGACGGGTATATGCTCGTTCAAGGCAAGGGAACGGTTCGCGGAAGATTATTCGGCGGTCACGGCGGTCTTTGCGAGTACGACGAGGGCTTGGAGATATTTCCGCGGTCGGAGGATTTTACGGACAGTATTTTCTTTTTCGAGGACATTCCCGAGGTTATGTCGCCCGATTATATTGCGGATTTTTTTGATTGGCTTGGGGAAAGAGGTTTTCTGCCGAGAATAAACGGGGTCGTTATCGGGAAAATGCGCAGCGCAGAGAACTTTGAGCCCTATGCTGAAAGATTGAGAGAGGTTGTTTCGGGAAAGTATGGACTGCATAATCTGCCTATAATGTACGGACTGAATTTCGGGCATGCCTCGCCGATATGCGTACTTCCCTATGGCGCATTGGCAGAGCTTGACGCGGACAGGCTTAAATTCACCATTTTGGAGAGCGGTGTTGTCGGCTGAAAATGAGAACGTCCGTCCGACGTTTAGAACCTGTACCAATAGCTTGAAATGCACTCATTATGCTTAGCAAAACACTGATTGCGAGCATAATTTTGTTGCTTTCAAGGAAAAGCACGATGCTTTATGTTGAACGCCCCGGCGCGGCACGACGTCGCGCATTAAAGGCGTTCACACTAAGACAAGCATTGAGCGGCTATTGGTACATGCTCTTACATTTTGCAATAAATTATCCGCTAAGGAAAGGAGATAAAAATGCTTTATATTGGTATTGACCTGGGAACGTCGTCCGTCAAGCTGCTGCTTACGGACGAAAAGGGCGCGATCCTGAAAACCGTTTCGCGCGAATATCCGCTGTTCTTCCCGCAGGCGGGCTGGTCGGAGCAGAACCCCGAGGACTGGCTGAAAGAGACTGCCGCCGGTATACGCGAGCTTACCGCCGACTGCGACAAGTCAAAGGTCGCGGGTATCGGCTGCTGCGGACAAATGCACGGTCTGGTTGCGCTGGATAAGGACGACGGCGTTATCCGTCCCGCTATCCTCTGGAATGACGGCAGAACGAGCGAGGAGACCGATTATCTGAACACCGTTATCGGAAAGGATAAGCTCTCCGAATATACCGCGAATATCGCGTTTGCGGGATTTACCGCGCCAAAGGTGCTGTGGGTGAAAAAGCACGAACCGGAGAATTTCGCGAAGATAAGCAAAGTAATGCTCCCGAAGGACTACATAAATTATATGTTCACGGGAACGTTCTGCACGGACGTTTCGGACGCTTCGGGGACGTTGATGTTCGACGTGAAGAACAAGCGCTGGAGCGCGGAAATGCTCGATATATGCGGTCTGAAGGCAGAACAGCTCCCGACCGTGTACGAGAGCTGTCAGGTGATCGGAACGCTCAAGGAAAGCATGGCGGAGGAGCTGGGCTTGCCGAGCGCCGTCAAGGTCTGCGCGGGCGCTGCCGACAACGCGGGAGCGGCGGTCGGCACGGGCACTGTCGGCGACGGGATATGCAACATTTCGCTCGGCACTTCGGGAACGATCTTCATCACGTCCAAGGACTTCCGCGTCGACCCGAACAACGCCCTGCACGCGTTCGCTCACGCGGACGGCAATTTCCACCTTATGGGCTGTATGCTCTCGGCGGCGAGCTGCAATAAGTGGTGGCAGGACAACGTTCTCGGTTCGGAGGATTATTCGGGCGAAGAATCGAAAATTCCCGAGGAGATGCTCGGCAAAAACCGCGTTTTCTTCTTGCCGTATCTTATGGGCGAGCGTTCGCCGATAAACGATACCGAGGCGCGTGGCACGTTCATCGGACTGTCGATGGATACCGACAGGGCGGCTATGAAGCTCGCCGTGCTGGAGGGCGTGGCATTCGCGATGAGGGATTCGTTCGAGGTCGCGCGATCACTCGGTCTGAACATCGGTATAAGCAGAATTTGCGGCGGCGGCGCGAAAAGCCCGCTTTGGCGGAAAATTTTCGCGAACGTCCTTAACATCGACATCTGCACCGTCGAGACCGAGGAGGGTCCCGGCTACGGCGGCGCTATTCTGGCGGCGGTCGCTTGCGGCGAGTGGAAAAACGTTCAGCAGGCATCAACAGCGCTGCTGAAGATCAAGGAGACTGTTTCTCCCGAGCCCGGGCTCGAGGCGCTCTACGAGGAACGCTACAAGCAGTTCAGGCAGATTTATCCGACCTTAAAGGGATTATTCCCTATATTAAATAAAATGTAATTTTGGAGGTATTAGTTATGCTTACTAACATTCCCAAGGTGAAGCTCGGCATTATCGCGGTATCCCGCGACTGTTTCATCATCTCGCTCTCGGAGCGCCGCAGAGCGGCTGTTGTCGAGACTTGCGGCAAGTCGGGCATCGACGTTTACGAGTGCAAAACCACAGTCGAAAACGAGCTTGATATGCTCAAGGCGGTCGACGAGGTGAACGCGGCGGGCTGCAACGCGCTGGTCGTATTTCTCGGCAACTTCGGTCCCGAGACCCCCGAAACGCTTATCGCGAAGAAGTTCGACGGTCCCGTGATGTACGCGGCGGCGGCCGAGGAGACGGGCGACGACCTTATCAACGGGCGCGGCGACGCTTACTGCGGTATGCTCAACTGCTCGTACAATCTCGGTATGCGCCATCTGAAAGCGTATATTCCCGAGTATCCCGTGGGCACTGCCGAGGATATCGCGAAGATGATCGGCGAATTTGTGCCGATCGCGCGCACACTCATCGGCTTGTCCGATTTGAAGATCATTACGTTCGGTCCTCGTCCGCAGGATTTCTTCGCCTGCAACGCGCCGATAAAAGGCTTGTACGAGATTGGCGTGGAGATCGAGGAGAACTCCGAGCTTGATTTGCTTGTTTCGTACAAGGCTCATGCCGACGATCCGAGAATTGCCGAGATCTGCAAGGAAATGGCAGCGGAAATGGGCGAGGGCAGATACTATGCAGAGATGAACGCGAGAATGGCGCAGCTTGAGATAACGCTGCTCGACTGGGCGGAGAAGCACAAGGGCTCGCGGAAGTATGTCGCGTTTGCGGACAAGTGCTGGCCCGCGTTCCCCGAGGCGTTCGGGTTTGAGCCGTGCTATGTGAACTCCCGTCTGGTATCGCGAGGCATTCCCGTTTCGTGCGAGGTCGACATTTACGGCGCGCTCAGCGAATACATCGGAATGTGCATTACGGGCGATACGGTAACGCTGCTCGACATCAACAACTCCGTGCCCGCCGACCTGTACAAGCAGGACATCGAGGGTAAGTTCCCATATGCGCTTACTGATACGTTTATGGGCTTCCACTGCGGAAATACGCCCGAATGCAAGCTCTGCGAGGAGCGCGCGGTCAAGTATCAGCTTATTCAGCACCGTCTGCTTGAACCGAAGGACTCCGAGCCCGACTTTACGCGCGGCACTCTCGAGGGAGACATCGCGGCTTCGGACATCACGTTCTTCCGTCTGCAATGCGACAGCGAGGGCGTGCTCCGCGCTTATGTCGCGGAGGGCGAGGTGCTGCCCGTCAAGACGCGTTCGTTCGGCGGTATCGGCGTGTTCGCGATACCCGAAATGGGAAGATTTTACCGTCACGTTCTCATTCAGAAGCGCTATCCGCACCACGGTGCAGTCGCGTTCAATCACTGCGGAAATCTGATTTTCGAGGTGCTGAAAATTCTCGGCGTTGAGGATATCGCTTATAATCAGCCCAAGTCGCTGCCATATCCCACCGAAAGACCTTTTTAATTTATTAAAGCGTTTGGCGGCATTGTTAAAAAGTGCCGCCAATTTGTTAAAGTAAATCAGAATTTGGCGCAGTGTTGCTAACATAAAATCCAAATTTGTGATATTGCCCAAAAAACAAACAGAAAATTTGTACAAAAAACCGCCCTTGTAAGTTGGCGAAAATGTGATATAATTAACTCATACTGGTAAAAAAATCAGCCGCACCCCGGCTGTAAATTTAATACGGAGGTCACAACTATGAACTACGGTCATTTTGACGAACAAAACAAGGAATACGTTATAACCCGCCCCGATACGCCGTCGGCTTGGGCGAACTATCTCGGCGACCCGAACTACGGCGCAATCATCTCGAACAACGCGGGCGGTTACAGCTTCGAGAAGAGCGGCGCGAACGGACGCATTATCCGTTATCGTTTTAACGGCGTTGCCAACGATCAGCCCGGACGATACGTCTACATCAAGGACAATGAGAGCGGCGAGTACTGGAGCGGCTCATGGTCGCCCGTCTGCAAGCCCCTCGACGAGTACAAGAGCGAGTGCCGCCACGGTACGGCGTACACCGTCATCTCCTCGGAGTACAAGAAGATCAAGTCCGAGGTTGCCTACTACGTTCCGCAGGGACAGACCTACGAGGTATGGGCTGCGAAGATCACCAACACCGACGACAAACCCCGCAAGCTCTCCGTAACAGGCTACTGCGAGTTCGTCAACGACAACAACTACGAGCAGGATCAGGTGAACCTCCAGTACACATTGTTCATCACACATACCTATTTTAAAGGTAATTTCGTTCTCCAACGCCAGAACGAGCTTCAGGGCGGCAAGTCGCGTTTCCTCGGCGTTGCCAAGGCAAAGGCAGACGCTTACTGCGGCGACCGCGACGCGTTTGTCGGCACATACAGAAGCTACGCTAACCCCAAAGGCATCGAGGAGGGCTTAAAGGGCGATCTCAACTACTGCGGCAACTCCTGCGGCGCACTCCAGAGCGACATCGTGCTCCAGCCCGGCGAGACAAAGGAGCTCACCTACGTTCTCGGTCAGAAAGACGAAAACACCGCAAAGGAGCTTATCGCGAAGTACGAAAAGGACGGCGTCGTCGAAAAGGAGCTTGACGAGCTGAAAAATTACTGGCACAGCAAGCTCGACAACCTCCAGGTCAACACTCCCGACCCCAACTTCAACAATATGGTCAACACCTGGAACGCATACAATTGCTTTATCACGTTTATCTGGTCGCGCGCGGCTTCGTTCCAGTACTGCGGACTTCGCAACGGCTTCGGCTACCGCGACACCGTTCAGGATATTCAGGGAATTATTCACCTTGCTCCCGAAATGGCAAAGGAGCAGATCGTGTTTATGCTTTCCGCTCAGGTGACGAACGGCGCGGGTCTGCCGCTCGTTAAATACACTCACAACGCGGGTCACGAGAACACTCCCGACGACCCCGAATATGTTAAGGAAACGGGACACCCGTCCTACCGCGCGGACGACGCGCTCTGGCTGTTCCCGACCGTCGCGAAGTATATCGGCGAGAGCGGCAACACGGCGTTCCTCGACGAGGAGATTTTCTACGCGAACGACGGCGAAAAGGGCACGGTTTACGACCACCTCAAGAGAGCGATCTCGTTCTCGATGAATAATCTCGGCAACCACGGTATGCCCGCGGGTCTGCACGCCGACTGGAACGACTGCCTGCGTCTCGGCAAAAAGGGCGAGAGCACGTTCGTCGCGTTCCAGCTCGTTTACGCGATAAAGATACTGCGCGGCTACGCTGTCGAGATGAACGATACCGAGTACGTAAAGTACCTCGACGACATCAACGCCAAACTCACGGATATCCTCAACGCTTGCTGGAACGAGGACAGATTTATCCGCGGCTACAAGGAGGACGGCGAGGTCATCGGAAAGCGCACCGACCCCGAGGCTTCCATGTGGCTCAATCCGCAGTCGTGGGCGGTCATCTCGGGTTTCGCGACCAAGGAGCAGGCGGAAGCGGCGCTCAACAGCGTGGAGCGCGAGCTGAACACTCCCTACGGCGCAATGGTAATGTATCCGCCGTATGTAGACCACGCGTTCGACGGTGCGCTTATGCACTGCTTTAACGCTTGTATTAAGGAGAACGGCGGCATCTTCTCGCAGCCGCAGGGCTGGCTGATACTCGCCGAGGCGAAGCTCGGACGCGGCGATATGGCGTACAAGTACTGGACTGAGGCTGCTCCCGCGACCTACAATGACGAAGCGGAAAAGCGCGAGCTTGAGCCTTATGTTTACGGGCAGTTCGTTGAGGGCAAGGACAGTCCGTTCGCGGGCAGAGCGCACGTTCACTGGCTGACGGGCACCGCGTCCACCGTAATGGTAGGCACGACCGAGGGTATTCTCGGACTGAACCCGAACACCAAGGGCTTGGTTATCGACCCGTCGATACCGTCCGCTTGGAAGGAGTTCACAATGAAGAAGAACTTCCGCGGTCATAAGCTGAACATCACGGTCAAGAACCCGAACGGTTCGCAGCACGGCGTTAAGTCCGTGACGGTAAACGGCGAAAAGCTCCCCGAAAACCTCATCACCGAGAGCGTTCTCAAGGAAGTAAACGAAGTAATCATCGAAATGTAATTTGTCCTATAAACACGGCGCAGCGGCACAACAATGCCGCTGCGTTTTTATTTTTCGTTGATCGAGATATAGAACAACTCGACCGGAATTTCGGTTATATCCTGTGCGACGGGTGTCTGAAGTACGGAGGATTTAAGCGGCAGACCGTGTTCGCCCGCGCTCTTGTCGGTCTTGTGCGTTACCAGAAACAATGACATCGAACCGCCCGACGTCGGTTCGGTTTTCTTATCAAGCCTTTCGGTGAGATCGAAGCAGAACGAAATATTTTCATCGCACTCATATTCGATAACAACGTACCGCATATCCCTCGGACAATGCTCCTCCGTGACCTCGATCGCTCTTCTTTTCATATCCGCGAGCTGCTTCTCGGAAAACTTTTCGCGCGCTTTCGGGTCGGAGTACGTCTTCTCGATCTCCTCAAAAACGTCGAGCAGATAAACGTTGTTGATAAAGCACGGTATATTTTTGCCGCAGCTCTCAAGCGAACAGTCATAGGGCTCGCCTATTTTAAGCGGAATTTCCCATTCGACAAACAAATGCTTCGGCTCTTTTTTATAAACAAGCCCGACTTTGCCGTCAATTTCGGGAATTTCACCGCACTCAATATCATAAGAATACAGCGCCAGATGTTCCCAATCCATGTATTTCAGCTCCTCGGGTGCGCTCCAGCCCTCGCGCATAAATTCGCAGAACAGCGATATATCGTCGGTGTATCTCATGGGGGAACCTTGACCGCTGTGCGATAGATATTCCTTTTCCCTGATCGTCACTTTGGTAAGCGAGGGAAATTCGTTGAACAACCGGCTCTTTGTGACCTCACGCTGCGTTTCCTCATATTCGTGTTCGTGTTCACATTCGTAATAATTTTCAATAACGTGCAGCTTAAGTCCGTTCTCATATGAAAACCCGAGGACGTACCTTAACGTGCCGTCGTCCTCGATCCGGGAGAGCCATTTCCCGATAGGCAGAACCTTTCTGTCCGTGTGTAATTCCAAAGCCCCGAAATTCATAGAAAACCTCCGATCTTAACTCCCGTAAGGTTTGCCCTTATTTATCCCTTTTCCGTCGATATTCCGGCAGAAACACAAATCCCCAAGCCGCCGCGAGAGCAAGCACAAGCGCCGCAAGCCGCGCGGGTTCGCTGAAATAAAGAAAGATCAGCGAAAAAATATCCGTATTCCAGAATAACAAAAAGCCTACAGCCGCCGCGCCTGTCGCCGCGATAAGCACGCCGCCCGCCGCGCAGTCCTTGGCGAGCTTTATTCGGTGACTGTTTTCCTCCGTAACCTTGTCGGCGAGATTCTCAATGCCCGTGTTGACGGTTTCGAGCGCTATTACCGACGAGCACGCGAGTATAAGTATCGCCCAGCGCTCGGGCGTGAACGAGTAAAACCTCGCCGCGAAAAAGACGACGAACGCCGCCGCGCATATATGAAAACGGAAGTTCCGTCCGCAGAACGCGGCAACGATACCGCGCCCCGCGTAGTAAAAGCTCTTGAAAAATTTCATCGTGTAATTCCCAGTTGTTGTAAGACCTTTTCCTGTTTCGCGAACATTTCCTTTTCATCGTCCTCGGTCATATGATCGTAGCCGAGCAGATGAAACAGCGAATGCGTAATTAAAAACGCGACCTCGCGGCGAAAGCTGTGTCCGTATTCCTCCGCTTGTGCGTTCGCCTTTTCAAGCGAGATCACGATATCGCCGAGCAGTATCGCGTCGGTGTCGGGGTCGGTCTCGAAGCCCTCCTCGTCTCCGAGCGGAAACGAAAGCACGTCCGTTTCGCGGTCGATCTCACGGAACTCGGCGTTCATCTCGCGGATACGCGCGTTGTCGACCAGCGTCACCGAAACCTCCGCGTCATCCTCGATATTCTCCTCCGCAAGCGCCGCCGACGTGCATTGCTCGATCAGCTTTTCCATATCCTCGGGCGGGGAGAGCTTGTCCTGTTCGTTTGAGTAGTCAATATAAATTTTCACGGTTTCTCCTTACGCTGTCAGTTTTTCCATGTTCCCTTGCCCGTTTTCGCGCTGCCTTGGTACTCGTCATACGCCCTGACGATATCCTGCACCAGCTTATGCCGCACGACGTCCTTTTCTGTGAAACGGTTCTGCGCGATGTCCTCAACGTTTCGAAGGACCTTCAGCGCCTCGATAAGCCCCGATTTTTTCGCTTCAGGGAGATCTATCTGCGTGATGTCGCCTGTTATCACCATTTTTGAGTTGAACCCCAGACGCGTCAGGAACATTTTCATCTGCTCGCGCGTGGTGTTCTGCGCCTCGTCGAGGATTATAAAGCTGTCGTCGAGCGTGCGCCCTCTCATGTACGCGAGCGGCGCGACCTCTATCGCTCCGTGCTCCGACAGCCGCGCGAACGCCTCCTGTCCGAACATCTCAAAAAGCGCGTCGTAAAGCGGACGTAGATACGGGTCGACCTTGTTCTGCAGGTCGCCCGGAAGAAATCCCAACTTTTCGCCGGCTTCAACAGCGGGGCGCGTGAGGATAATGCGCTGCACCTGTTTCTGCTTGAACGCGGTCACGGCGAGCGCCACCGCAAGGTAGGTCTTACCCGTACCCGCGGGTCCCACGCCGAACGTTATCGTATTTTTGCGTATCATATCGCAGTACTTTTTCTGCCCGACGGTCTTGGGCTTTATCGGCTTGCCGGAGTAGCTTACGCAAACGCAGTCGCCGCTTATCGCCGCGATCTCGTTTTCCTCGCCGTCGTTCACCATTGCTATGGCGTAGCGGACGTTTTGCTCCTCGATAGCTTCTCCGCGCGAAAAGCTATCGCAGAGCGTTTTCACCGCCTTTTCCGCCTTTGCGACGGCAAGCTCGTCGTCGCCCGTTACCTTCACCTCGCCGCCGCGCGCGAAAATCGTCACGGAAAACGCTTTCTGTATAAGATTTATATTCCTGTCAAATTCACCGAATACTGCGCGGAGCTGCTCGGTGTTGGTCATTGTTATCGTCGTATCTGCCATAGTGTTCCTTTCCGTAAATTATCGTCTGTATTTTTCAATAGTTTCATCGCTCCATATCTGCGCTTCGATATATTTCACATTCCCGTATTCGTTTTCCTGCGGCATTCCGTATCTTTCAATAAGGTCGAGAATGCCCTCGTAATCGTAAAGCCGCTTGCGGTATTCCAAGCCGTCGTTTACGCGCGGACTGAACGTCGGGTGGGAATCTCCGTAAGTAAAGGAAACCGTCCTCAAATCAAACTCGGAAATGGGTATCTTAATAAAAGCGCTGTTTTCAAACCAGCCTGACAGCCATTCGCACTCACCCACCACCATATAATGCGGAGTGTTTCTCCTTATTATTCCACCGAGCTCCGCGAATTTTTCACGCATAATACCCTCGTAATAAAGCCGGTCAGCCACATATTCGGGGTGACGTTTTGCCGCCTGCGAAGCGGGTTTTCCGCGCTTTATTTCTTCAAGTATCTTTTCATCTTTCTAACGCGGCAAATCGGACAGATTTAAAAACGGCTCGCGCGAGCTGTCATAATAATGATAAAGATACATCTTCAGAAACCCCTTTCGCGCAGGTCGGAAACCATCTGCACATAAAATTCGCGAACGTCAAACCCCCTAATATTCTCGCGGTTGAGGTCGATCATATCCGCGTGGGTGATACCGCGCTTTGCGGGCGGATATATCGGCGTGAATTTCTTGCCCCACGGCGCGGAGGTGAGCGCTACAAGCCCGTCGTTATCGCCGTCGAATTTCTTGACGACGGGGTAGGAGAGGTTGAGCGGAAACCGCGTTCCGCGCAGCTTGACCGCCTTTGAGCCGTAGGATTGGTACATAACGTCGGGGCTGTCCAAAACGTCCTTGTTAAACTGCTCGCAGTAGCTGTTGGTAAGACACTTCACCGCCGACATAAAATCGGGCGAGTTGTCGCCGAGCGCGTAAAACATCTTGTTGTAGGTTTTTTCGACGAAATTCTTTATGCGCTCGGGAGCAGCGCCGAGCAGATATTCCGCGAAAATGCAGCCCCTGTGCGGGGTGTTTATCGTCGTGAGCGTCGCGACGTATTTGTCGCAGCCGAGCTTTGAAATGGCATAGCGCGAGTCCAGTCCGCCCTTGGAGTGCGCGATGATATTTACCTTGCCGCAGCCCGTGCGCATAACGATCTCCTCAATCTTATTCGCAAGCTCCTCGGAGCTTTGCTCTATCGAGAGCGCGCTCTGCTGCTCGCCGTAGTAGACCTCCGCACCGTTTTTCTCAAGCTCCGCGGGTATTCTCCCCCAATAGTTGAGCAGTCGGCTGTCGCGGAAAAACACGCCGTGCACCAGCAGAACGGGGTATTTCGTAGCGCATATCCTGTCGTTTTTGCGGCTTTCGTTGAGCTTGTATTTCTCCGTCTCGAAAATGGTTTCGGATTTGACGCGGACGTAAATTATCATCAGCATAACAAGATTGGCGATCGGAATAAGCCCGAAAACTATCCCGAGTACGCGGTAGCGTATGCCGAGCTGCACCGAGGTCACATAAACGCGGATTATGCCGTTCCAGAAGATCGCCGCCTCGCAGAGTATCAGCACCGCCGCGTAGATGATATAGCGCAGATAATCGGTGCTGCCGTCGATAAGCTCGTAAATGCAGAGTCCGATAAACGGCACGGAAGCCGCGCACGTCACCCAGAACGCGAGAATAAGCTCCGCGCCGTCGCCGAGAACTTTCAGCCGCAGCGTCGGATATTTCCGCAATGTCGGGAAAACATTAAAGAAAATAAAGTATATCAGCAGGACAGCCCCAAGCGATATTTGCAGCGCGAGCGGAGCGCCCGTCAATATTATCGGCAGATTTATCCCGAATACAAGCAGTATCCAGTGCAGGATCCTTATAAAAACTTTCATGACAGATTATCCTCAAACAAATTCTTTTAATACTATTATACAACCGTTGGCAGCTTTTGTCAACGGTTGTTTGAATAAATCCGCCGCAGCCGCTAAAACTAATTCCCACGGAGGTGCGCAATGAATATGATAATCTGCGGCGAGGACTGCCGCCACCAGAAAGACGGATATTGTATGCTTGACGACCTTACTCACGCGAACGCTCTTGCTTCGTCGGACTGCCGTTATTTTGAGAAACGTAAATAAACTTTATCCCAAGGTAAAACGCCTTGGGATAGCTGTTATATAATGATAAGCGTCGAATACGCCTGCTTCGCGGAGATTCGCGCCGTGCCCGCCGTCGCCTGTATGCGCACCGCTATGCGGTTGATGCCTTTGGGTAAATTTTCCGCCATAAAGCGGTAATGCTCAAAGCAAGTCCTGCCGCCGACGGGCTTGTAGGTGACCGAGTAGTCGGAAGCCGTGTCGTTTATATAAACCGTTATCTTTATCTCCGTTCCCTCGTTGGCGAGCATGGTATAGTTGAGATCAAGCAGCGCGGAAGCGCCGCGCTTTTCAGTCGTGAATTCAAATTCCGACGCGGTTTTTGCGATAGACGTTATCGCAAGATCGAAATTGTTGAACTTGCTGAAATGCGGTATCTCTGCGGGCAAGCCCATTTTCTCCAGCTCGGTGCTAAGCTCGCTCTTTTCGGTTTCTGTGGTGCGCGAGCGTATTTTCGCGGTAAGTCCGCCGCCGTAATGATAGCTTATCTCGCTGAGCGTTATCGGATACGTACCGCCGTTCTCCTCCAGCAGGATATTGTCGCCCGCCTCGAGATACGGCAGCCCCTGCATTTCCAGCTCCGCGCCGTAGAATTTATACGCGGCGAGCGTTTTTGCAAGCTCGTCCGCAAGCTCCTGCGTCATAAACGGATTGTACAGCTCCACCGCCGATTCCACGGAGCTTGAGCCGCTTTCGACAACCGCGCCGTCGCCGTTCGCGATAAGCCCCGCGATAAACGACGTCGACAAATTACGCCGTATATTGTAACAGTTTTTCTCGCTTATGCGGATATTTTTCGTCTGCGCGGCGTGCTTGAAAACGAGCGCGCCGCTACGGTCGATCTTGGCGTTCGAGCAGTTCAGCGAGGCGACAAGCCCTATCATCTCGCGCAGTGTGCAACCGTCGGGAATGCGCTTTACGGTAAGCTCCGCGCCCGTTTCGCCGCAGGCAAGCCCCGCCTGAGCGCACACGTCGTTCAGCAGGGCGGCGGCAGTTGTCGGAACGCGCACGTTCGGGTCGTAAATAACGTTGAGATCATCCATTTTATCGTAACATATAATAGACGCGTATCCTCCGCGGACGTACCGTTTCGCAACGTAAAAGATCCCGAGCGGACACCATTCCTTATTGTCGAAACTGATAAACGGGCGCACCTCATCGTGCACCTCCAGTTCGCCGCTGTAGATCACGGAAAAGCTGAAACGGTTTGAGCAAGCCGTGCCGATAGTAAATCGGTCGGGGTGAACGGCGTCGTTAAAATCGAACTCGATTATCCTGTCGTCAAGAAAAGTATTGCCGCCCGCCGTTATCTTACAGTATACGTATCTGCCGTTCGCGGTGGCGAGCGCTTTGAAATTATCGGAGACCGTCATTCTCTCACCTCACTTCTGTTTCATTTGCAGCTTGACGCCGCCGTACATTTTCACGCCGTTCACCATAATGACCTCGGGCGCGGGTTCGTCGGAAATGTGAAAATCCGCCGTGATCTCGCCCTCGGGAGCGTGGAATTTCACCGAAACGAAAATTTTCTGCGACAGATTGCGCAGCGCTTTAAGCTCGCTCTCCGTAAGCAACCCGAACGTCACCTCCAGTGCGTATTTTCTGCAAACCATATCTATAAGCATATCGCCCTGCGTGTTGTAGCGCACATCCGTCCGGCGCAGCTCGCGCTTGGCGTTCAGCTCCGTAACATTGCTGAATACATTTTTGTCAATTGTTATCGTCATTTGATCACCCCTTTATTTGTACTCTCCGCCGATCTTGCGTGCCTTGAATTTACAGTGGTGCGGCGCGTCGGCAAAGTAATCTCTGCTCTCCATTATCTCATAGCTCTCACCGTGATAACTCACTCTCATTCCCGCAGAAAATTTCACTTTCGGCGAGGAGCGCGCGTAGTCGAACCACACCGTGATCGAGGTGTTGTCGTGCGCCTTTTGCGAAGAATAGCCGCTCACCGCCTCGGTTCGTTCAACGCGGACGTTGTTTATTTTCGTTTCATTCCACTTCCCCGAGACGGGAGTGAGCAGCGTAAAGCTGTCGCCGAGAAGTATATCGGGTATGGGCTTTATGTTCATTCGAGCACCTCCGTTCCGCAGTACAGGCAGCCCGCCGCGCGCAGCAGCCTGATGACCGTTTTGTCGCGGTCGAGCGGCACGTATTCCTCATTATACGCGTTCGCCGCCGTGGTTCCCGAGGAGCTGCTCCCGGACGTTCCGGTGGAATACGAGAAGTCGCCGATCGAAACGCGCTCCTCGGTTTTATTCGGGCTGATTTCGGACTGTCCCGGAGCAGCGGTCTTTTTTGCCGCGAGCGCGGTTTCTTCTTTATACAAAGAAACGGTCTGGAATGCCGCTGCCTGTTTTACAAAATCAGCCGCCGCCCCCTCTCCCGCAGCAACGACCAAAGCGCGGTTTCCCGTAAGTCCGTTCAGCACGAACTCCGCACGCTTTATGCAGCGCTCCAGTAGCGCGGGATCGTCGGCGGTAAAGCCCATTTCAAAAAATTCTTCTTTTGTGATTATCATTTTTCATTCTCCTTTGCTGAAACAAACGCGGCGGGCAGCGGTCACACGGTAGATTTGAGCGCTGTCCGCCGTAATTGAATGTCAATATATGTAAATCTCGGAGGAAATTTACGTTAGTGATTTAAGCGGCAGTGCAAACCGCGATAGCCGCCTTTTTGTTTTCGGGAATAAACAGGTCGTGGTACTTGCGGTAGTCGATATCCCACGCGTCCGCGAACTGGTTCTGCTCGGGAGTGATTATCTTGACGTTGTCCGTCTTGGATACCGCGATAGGCGCGGTTCTCGGGCAGATTATCCAGTTGATCTGCTTTGCTCCCGAAGCGGCGGAATAGCCGTTTTCGCTGTTAAAGGTGTAAGCCGTCTTCATTCTCGCAGAGGGAACGGGTATGATAACCGCGCCGTTTATGGTCTTTACGGAAAGCTCCATTTCACCCTGGGTGAACGAGCCGTTGTCGACGGCATGCGACACCTCCGAGGATAGCAGTATCATATCGTAAACGGAACGCGCTATCGCGATAACAAGCTCGCCCTCGCCGCCCGTGACCTCGCGCACCGCGCTTATCTGCCCCACGAGAGCGGACAGCACGGTGGATTTATCGGGCGTGTAGCTCTTGGTTATCTTTGCCGCCTTTGCGAGCGTCGAATAGCGGTAAGAGTCGATCTCGGGAATGACCTGCGTGCGCTGGAACTCGGACGCTACGTTTGCCGCCGCCAGTCCGAAGCCCGTTTCGTCAACGTCCAGCGCGTCAATGCGGAAACGCCTTCCTCTGTCCTGCGAAAGCGTCATCGTCTCGTAGGAATAGTTGACCGTGCCGCCCTTGTAGCCGCTGTCGCGGTCATAGTCGCCCAGACCCATAAGTGTGATCTTGGGCAGCTTTATCTCGCTGCCGCCGCTGTAGATCACCTGTGCGGCGTTCTCCTCCATCCACCCCGAGGTGGAGCGCTCGACGATCTGTCTGTCAAGCTCCTTTTGAAACACCTTTGCATATTCGATTGTCTTTGCCATTTTATTTTCTTCCTTTCGTTAATTGATTAGTCGATAATATTCCCGTCTGCCGCCGTTCCGCCGCGCCGTTTTCAATCGCTCAGCAGCCGTAGCTTGCGCCGACGGCGGCAGACGGGAAACGTATATAATATATGTAAACCCTCCGTCCCGCCCATGACATATCTTAATATCTCGGGGAATTATCTTCCCGAGAAAATTTTTCGTATTGCCGAAAAACCGTCGTCGCTGCCCGAGCTTGCCGCCGAAAACTGCGGTATCTTGCGCTGAACCGCTTTAAGGTGCGGGTACGCCGAAACTATCTCCGCGGCAGCCTCCTCGGGAGTTTTTCCCGTGCTGCAAAGCCCGACCGCAAGCGACGTGCCATCCTCCAGCTTCTCCTTTGCAACTCCGAGCAGCAGCAGCGCCGTCTGTACCTTTGCGGTGGTAAGCTCGGACTTCATCATCTCAAGCTGCGCGTACAGCTCGAATATCTCTCCCGAACGCGTTCCGTCGCTCCCGCGGTAGTCCTCTGAAGCGGCGGGTTCGTTTTCCGATTGTGCGTGCATTTCGGGTGCTCCCTGAGCTTCCTGTTCGTTGAGCATTTCGTTATTGTTTTCCATCATCATTCTCCTTTTCCATATTTTTCGCTTCGTCAAGGGGAATTCCGTAAATCTCGGAGATCGCCCTCGTCCGTGAGATCAAGCCGCTTTCGTACAGTCCGCGCACGCGCTCGATCTTGGTGCTTTCGTCCTCGCAGACGCCGTCCGCGAAACGTATCGCCGCCGTTTCGCACGCGCCCGCCGAAAGTTCGCCCGCCATTTTTCCCAGCAGGCAGATATTCTCCGCGACGTCGCCGAGACACTTCGCGATCATTCTGCGGTAGAAGCACGCTGTGCGGTAGGTGCGGCTGTTCTTGCTGACGACCTCGGTCGCGGTGCGCACAGTGCCGCTCTTGAACGACAGCGCCCCCTCCGACAGTCCGACCTGCATACACAGCAGATCAAGCAGTTCCCCGAGAGCCGCCGTGTGCTCCTCAACGCGCAGCTCGGCGGTGTTGTCGGAAATTTTCAGCTCCTCGCTGTCCGAGGTCGAAAACGCCTCAAACACCTCGTCGTTCACGTCGAAGTAGCGTTTCAGCTCGCCCTTTTTGTCGTACTCGCCGCGCACCGCGTAATACGGTACGATTATCCGCTTTTTGCCGAGAATAAACTCGCGCGTCAGACTGTCGAAAACAATGTCGAGCGCTTTCAGCGTATCCTCCGCGCCCGCGAACACCGACGATCCGAGCGGCGCGCATTGCGGAAATTTCCCCGCGCCCGCCCTGAAATAGACGAACAGCGGCTTGGCAATGCCTTTAATAGTGCTCTTCGCCGCCATTTTCGGATACAGCTCCGACAAAGGCAGCTCGCCGCCGCTCTCGCGGAACAGCTTGTTCTCGATCGTCAGACCACCGTCCGAAAGCTCCTGCGTTTCGGCGAGGACGTAGCTCTTTCCGTTTTCGCGGATATTCGAGCCGAACGCGCCGCCGTAAACGCCGCGGTTGTCCCATTTCGTGGGAACAAAGCAGTCCGCCGTGATAAAGTCGAGCTTTACGCCGTTTCCGTCGCGGTAGACCTTGACGACCCCGCCGCCGAGCGCGAATGTCTTTTCAAGAAAATCCGAAAAGCGCTCCGCAAAGCCGTTTTCGTCCAGCACCCTTTTCAGGTAGCTCTCTGTTTCCATGTCCGAGCAGCACAGCTCCGTGCCCTCGGTGAAGCAAAGCCGCGCCAGCTCGGCGCAGACCGCCTTTGCCGCCCCGAGCGAGGCAACGCGGCGCGTTCCGCCGTTCATGCCGCCCTTGCGCGTGTATCGCCAGTCGCCGCCGCCGTTGTAAATATCGTTCCAGCGCGCCAGATCGCCCGAATAGAACGCCGCCAGCGCGGTATCCTCGTACAGTCTGCGGCTGCCGAACAGCAGGTTTTTAAGCCCCAATCCGATCACTCCTTTCTTCGTTTAAATCACGGGAATTTTTGCAATAATTATATCCGCCGCAATTTTTCGTTAAACATTTGCCGCACGGACGGACAAACCGCAATTGCTCTGAACAGCCCTGTTCAAGGCTCTGTTCTTCCCGCTGACTAAATATTACCATGCCTTGAACTGCAAAAAACTGCACATTTTTTGCAGGATTAAAAAAATATTTCTGCAAAAAGACTTGCAAAATCATCAATAAAGGTGTATTATATAATTGGTATTTACAACCGTTGTTTAAGGAGAAGTTTAAAATGAACGAAGACCTGCTGAAACAAATAGAGGATAAGCTGTCGGGTTTCTCCAAAAGCCAGAAGCTGATCGCGAAATTTATACTTGAGCATTACGAAAGGGCGGCGTATATGACGGCGCTAAAGCTCGGCAACGCTGTCGGCGTGAGCGAATCCACGGTGGTGAGATTTGCCATCGAGTTGGGGTTCGAGGGATATCCGCAGCTTCAGCGCTCGCTCCAGAACCACATAAAGAACCGCCTGACTTCGCTGCAACGAATGGACGTTACGCGAAACCGCATCGGCGACGAGGACCCCGTGGTCGGCGTGCTCAATCAGGATATCGACAAGATCCGCCGCACTCTGGAGACGATCGACAAGGAGAGCTTTGACAACGCCGTTTCGGAGATATGCGCGTCAAAACGGATATACGTTCAGGGCGCGATGTCATCGGGCATTCTCGCGCGGTTTATGCACTACTATCTGCGGCTGATCTTCGACAACGTAACGCTGGTCGGCGCGGTGAGCACAGCGGAGCTTTATCAGCAGATGATACACATTGGCGAGGGCGATCTGCTTATTGCAATGAGCTTTCCGCGCTACGCGTCGGGAACGATCGAGGCGTGCCGCTTTGCCCGCGAATCGGGCGCGCACATAATCGCCATAACCGACTCTGACAGCTCGCCGCTCGTGCAGTATGCCCATACTTCGCTGTACGCCTACTCGGACATGGTGTCGTTCGTTGACAGTCTGGTCGCGCCGATGAGCCTTATAAACGCGCTTATCGCCATGGTCTCGTCGGCGAACCGCTGCCGTGTCGAGCAGACCTTCGGCAAGCTCGAGCAGCTCTGGGACAGCAGCGAGGTATATCAAAAAGATGTTTGACGTTATCGTGGTCGGAGGCGGCGCGGCGGGAATGACGGCGGCTGTCGCGGCAGCGGAAAACGGCGCGGACGTGCTGATCGTCGAGAAAAACGAGCGCATGGGCAGAAAGCTCGCCATTACGGGCAAGGGGCGGTGCAATGTCACCAACAGCTGCGGTATGGACACGCTTATGGAGAATATTCCCAACAATGGGAGATTTTTGTACAGCGCGTTTTCGCGGTTCATGCCCAGCGATACTATCGCCTTTTTCGAGGAACTCGGAGTTCCGCTGAAAACGGAGCGCGGACGGCGTGTTTTCCCCGTTTCGGACAAGGCGGCGGATATTGTGAACGCGCTCACAGAACGGCTACGGCAGCTTAACGTACGTACCGTGCGCGGAAACGTCCGTTCGCTCATCATCGAGAACGGCGTTTGCTGCGGCGTTAATACTTATGACAGACAGTTCCGCGCGAAGTCTGTGATACTGGCGACGGGCGGGCGCTCCTACCCGAAAACCGGCTCGGACGGCAGCGGCTACCGTCTTGCGGAGCAAGCGGGGCATACGGTAATAACTCCGCGCCCCTCGTTGTCGGCGTTGGTGACCGAGGAAAAATGGGTCGGCAAGGCGGCGGGTCTGACGCTGAAAAACGCGGCGGTAAAGCTGCTTGACGGCGGAAAGACGATCTACGAGGATTTCGGGGAGCTGGCTTTTACGTCGGACGGGATCGGCGGCGCAACGGTGCTCAGTGCTTCGGCGCACATCGCGGAGATGTCTGCGGGGCGGTATGCCGTCATGATCGACCTTAAGCCCGCGCTCTCGGAGAAACAGCTCGACGCGCGCATTCTGCGGGATTTCTCGGAGCTGCACGGCGGCGTATTCGGGCAATGTCTGCGGAAGCTGCTGCCGAAAGAGTTGGTCGAACCCGTCTCCTTACTTGTGAATGTTCCACACGACAAGAAAATCAGCGAAATCAACAAGAAAGAGCGGAAGACTTTGGCTAAAACGCTGAAATTCATAGTGCTTACAATTAAGGATTTCCGTCCGATCGACGAGGCGATAGTGACGCGCGGCGGCGTGAACGTCCGCGAAATTTTCCCGAAAACGCTTGAAAGCAGGCTTTGTAAAGGGCTTTATTTCGCGGGGGAGATAATAGACGCGGACGGCTATACGGGAGGCTTCAATTTGCAGATTGCGTTTGCAACGGGCAGGCTTGCGGGTGCTTTTGCCGCAAATTCGTGAAAAATAGATGAAAAATGTTAAAAAACCTCTTGCATTTTTTTTAAAAGTATGTTATAATAAAGTGATTGATAAGGGTAAAGTGTACCTTTTTCATGATTTCCCAATTTTTGGCTGTTCGGAGTGAATGTGTTGAGGCTGATTTCCGTTGCAATCGACGGTCCCGTGGGGGCAGGCAAGAGCACTATTGCCAGAGCCGCCGCCGAGCGTATGAACTTTATCTATTGCGATACCGGTGCGCTGTACCGCGCTGTCGGGCTGTTCTGCCACAGAAACGGCGTTGATATGCACGATCCGTCGGAAATAGCAATGTCATTGGGCAATATAAAGCTCGAGATACGTCTTATTAACGGCGTTCAGCGTATTTTTATGAACAGCGAAGACGTTTCCGAGGAGATAAGGCTGCCAAAGATATCCATGGCGGCGAGCGCGGTTTCCCCCGTTCCCGAAGTACGGGCGGCGCTGCTCGGCTTGCAGAGGGATATCGCCGAAACGCACAGCGTCATTATGGATGGCAGAGATATCGGAACAGTGGTTCTGCCGAATGCGGACGTCAAGATATTCCTTACCGCGAAGCCCGAAATTCGCGCGAAAAGGCGTTACGACGAACTTGTTGCAAAAGGCAGCGACGTGACGTTCGAGGAGGTTCTCGATGATCTGAACAAGCGCGACTACAACGACTCGCATAGAGGTACCGCGCCGCTCAAACAAGCCGCCGACGCGGTTCGCGCGGATACGTCTGAGCTTGATTTCGAGCAGTCCGTGGAACTTGTCTGCAATATTATAAAGGAGCGAATGTAATGTTTTACGAGATCGCGCGCGGTCTTGTAAACTTCATTTTTCACATTTGGTTTCACATTACCGTTGTGGGGAGAGAAAATATCCCCGAGGAAAAGGGCGGCTATATAATTGCGTCCAACCACGTTTCCAACAACGATCCGCCAATGGTTGGCATCGTTTTCAAAGGAAAATACACATTTATGGCGAAAGATGAGCTTTTTCATCTTAATCCTATTTTTACATGGTTGATAAAGAAACTCGGCGCGTTTCCCGTAAAACGCGGCTCGAAAGATACAAAGGCGATAGACAGCGCGTTGGAGAGCCTTGATCACGGACGGATTTTCGTGATCTTCCCGGAGGGCACACGCTCCAAAACGGGCGAGTTGGGTAAGCCGAAGAGCGGAGTTTCGCTTATCGCTGCGAGAGCGCACGTTCCTGTCGTCCCGGTTTTTGTGAAGTACGGGAAAAAGAAAGTGCGTCAGAATGTGTTGGTGTCGATCGGCTCAGCTATTCCCGCGGAGAATTTCAACGTGGATATCACCGACAAACACGCGATACGCAAGGTCAGCGAGGAGATAATGGGAAGAATTTCCGAATTAAAGGAGAACGTTCCCAATGTTTATTGAGGTCGCCGACAAGGCGGGGTTCTGTTTCGGAGTAAAACGCGCGATAGAGCTTGCGGAAAGCGCCGCCGCGAAATACGGCGAAGTGCTTACGCTGGGCGAGCTTATCCACAACGAACACGCGGTCGCAGAGCTGGAACGCAAAGGTGTGCACGCGGTTGTAAACGCTTCCGAAGCTGAGGGAAAGCCGCTGATAATACGCTCTCACGGAGTTGCGAGAAAGGTCGCCGAGGAAGTGCGGAAACATGCATCGACGGTCATTGACGCTACTTGTCCGTTCGTGAAAAAGATACACGATATAGCTGCCGCGCTGCCCGAGGGCGCAAAGCTTATCGTACTGGGCGACAGAGAGCACCCCGAGGTCGTCGGGATAGTGGGCAGCACCGACTGTACGGCGTTCGCGTGCAGAAATTTTGATGAAATTGAGAGTTTGTTTGAGCGCGGCAAGATTGACGAAAATGACGAGGCGGTCTTGGTGGCTCAAACAACGTTTGACCGCAGCAGATTTTTGGAGTACTCCCGTAAAACAGCGGAGAAGTACGGCTGCGTGAGGATATATGACACAGTATGCGACGCTACCGTAAAGCGCCAGGAGTGCGCGCGGGAGCTTGCTATACGGGCTGCGCTGATGATCGTGGTCGGAGGCAGCAACAGCTCAAACACAAGGAAGCTGGCGGATATCTGCAGCGAATACTGTAAAACAGTGTTTGTGACGTCCGCCGATGAAATTCCTTTGCAGATCGTGAAAGGTCTGCGCTCCGACAGTATTGTCGGAATAACGGCCGGAGCATCTACTCCCGCTTATACCATTAAGGAGGTTCATGAGAGAATGAACGAGGAAATCACCAAAACCACAAATGAAAATGAGGAGGACTTTGCTTCGCTGCTTGAGCAGGATCAGTCTTTTAACAGATTATATACCGGCAAAAGAGTTAAGGCTACGGTTGTCAGCGTATCCAAAAAGGAAGCTGTCGTTGAGGTCGGTGCAAAGCAGACAGGCTACATAGTCCGCGAGGAGCTTACGAACGATCCGAACGCGGAGGTCGAGGATATTGTAAAGCCCGGCGACGTTATTGACGCAGTCGTTGTTAAGGTTGACGACTCCGTTGGAACGGCGGCGCTCTCCAAGAAACGCGTTGACGCTCAGCTTGGTCTTGAAAAGCTCCAGATTGTCAAGGAGTCCGGAGAGACTATCGAGGGCACGGTCGCACAGGTCGTAAAGGGCGGCGTTATCGTAATTTACGAGAACATACGTGTATTTATCCCCGCGTCTCACACGGGTGTTCCGCGCGGCGGCAAGTTGGACGATTTGCTCAAAAAGCCCGTGAAGTTCAAAATTATCGAGGTCACCAACGAGCGCGGCGGCAGAGTGGTAGGCTCTATCCGTCAGGCAAACAAGGAAGTCCGCGACGCAGAGAGAGCGAAGTTCTGGGAGACTATCGAGGTAGGTCAGAAGTTCGAGGGCGAGGTTCGCTCCATTGAGAATTACGGCGTATTTGTCGATATCGGTCCTGTTGACGGCTTGGTTCACACTGCAGATCTGACATGGAACAGAGTTGGTCATCCGAAAGATATCGTTAAGATCGGCGACAAGATCAGCGTTGTTGTCAAGAGCTACGACCCCGAGAAAAAGAGAGTTTCCCTTTCGGCGAAGGATCCTGACGACAATCCTTGGACGAAGTTCGTTGCCGAGTATCAGAAGGGCGACGTTATCAAGGCGACGGTTGTTTCTATCACCGAGTTCGGTGCGTTCGCGCAGATCATTCCGGGCGTTGACGGTCTTATCCACATCTCGCAGATATCCACCGAGAGAGTTACGAGTATTGCGTCCGTGCTTTCGGTAGGACAGGAAGTCGACGTTAAGATCATCGACATCGACGAGGAGAAGAACAGAGTAAGTCTTTCCATTAAGGCGCTTATGGAAAGCGCTCCCGCCGAGGAAGAAGAGTAATTAAAAATTAAGAGAGCGTTTCGGCGCTCTCTTTTTTATGCGAAGATAATGCCGAGGTTTTTACGCCTCGGCATCGTTGTTATGACATTGAAAACATATTGTTGGCAAAGTCCAGCGTAAGAGTGACTTCTTCACCGTCATAAGTTTTATAAACGATCGCATTATTTTCGGCATCGATCGTATAATCGGGTTCAATAAGGAACGGAGAACCTGTCGCAGGTGCGGGGGCATAGTCCATTTCGTACTTAAGCTGCGTGACCGTATCATTTTCGAGTTTGTAGATCATTGCGTAAGGATTGCTCTTCGACGATTCAAGATTGCAGTACATCACAAAACCTATGCCGTCCCTCATCTCAAACGGGCGGAGAAGCTGACCTATCATTTCAACATCATGACCGGTATTCGGATTGTATACGTCGGTATTCGCGATGAGCCTGCCGTCCTTTTCAACTGCAACGATCAGTTTTGTGAAAGAGCAAACCGAAAACGTTGTACCGAGCATTTCGTCGTAATTATCCGGACTGTTCTTCGCATTTTGCCCTAACAGATAGAATTTATATCCGCCTGCTTCCTTTTCCTCAAGGATAGCCTTGTTTTGATAGTCAGTGCGGTTTTTGTCGTAGGTGCTGTATTCTGCAAGTATAAGCGGTTCTGTGCCCATATAGCTTGCGGTAAAACTGCTTGTGCTGAAGTCAAAGGTGTATTTCAGCGCATTGTACAGTATCAAAGCGTTTTCCTCGGCGATTACAATAGGCGCGGCATACTCATCATATTCTGCGGGGGTGTCAACTCCGTATGTCGCGGTGAGATCGCCGTCAAACTTGATAATTTGGTCGCCTTTGACCAAACCGAAGCATTCTTCCCCAGTGGAAGAATTGGGCAGCTTGAAAACAACGCCGTAGTTCATCTCATAAGTGGTCATAAACTCATTGTCAAAATAATTTATATCAATCTCTAGAGAGCTTGATTCGTCTATGTAGACTATCTTGCCGTTGTGTGAAACGACAGTACGCACGTTTTCCGCCAAAATAATGTTGGGATTTACTTGCTTGGGGCTTCTGATCTTTTCGCCAATGAGCGAAAGTGTGTAATAGCCGACCTGCTTTTCAGCAAGCGTCGCCTTTGACAAACACTGTTCCCAATCTGTAATTTCGGCAATATCGGGGACTTGCTCCATATCAAGCATGGGATATTCGGAGAGGTCGAGGTTCATCTCTGCGGTATAGTGTACCGCGTCGTAAGGATTAAGTCCGAAATTCTCACAATTGAACTTATAGATAAAGTCGCCGTCGGTAAGGATTTTGTTTATGGAGTCAACTGTGTAGCCCTCGTGGAGATATGCGGCTAATCCAATGCTGTCGCCGCCTATGCCGCCGCTATCGCCCATAAGTAATCTGAGTTCGCCGTTGTCGGCAATAGTAAAGAACGTGCACTCATAGTCCCACAGTTCGTCCTGACCCGGCTCGTGATACTTGAAAACAACCAGATTTCCACCGTTCAGCTCGTAATATTCAAGGTAATTCGGCAAGTCAAAAGGCGCAAGCTGATATCCGCCCTGATGCATTGAAACGCTGAAAGTGTGCGGTCCGTCGGAGGATATGACCTCGCCGTCCTTTACAACAGCAAGGTCCATATAATAGGAATACAGACAAAGGGGGTCGTCGCTCTTGTCGATGTGGATATCCCTGCCCAGCATATACAGCTCGTATTCACCGCATTTCAGCGTTGCGAGAGTTGCTTTTTGCAGCAGCTTATCCTGCTGCGACATTTGGGTTTCCAGTCCGCTGCCCTTTAAATCGGGAACGGTATTGATGTCAATAGGCGGATAATCCTCAAGGCGTATCTTGTTGTCGTCGATCGTGGGAGCGCTGCTGTCGGAGGAGCTTTCGGTCTTGCTGCTCTCCGTCTCGTAAACGGTGCTGCTGTCCGATGAAAGGGTAACGCCGGAGCTGCTGTCCAAATCGTTTGGACCTACAAGACCCGCGTGTTTGCTCACGAAATTTGCTCCTATAACTACCGCGACGATTATCGCCGCGCAAGCCGCTATCGGCGCGAAAATGCTCATAAAGCTCCTGAAAGGGCTTGCTTCGGCGACAATGATCTCTCCGTGCTGAACGTCGGGCTGCTTTGCTTCCTCAAAATACTTGTCGTCGATCTCTCCGAGAATATCAAATAATTCCGAACTTCTCATAACTCATACCCCTCCTTCTTCATATATTCTCTCAATTGCGCGCGGGTGCGGTTAAGGCTTACCGAGACGTTGTTTTCCTTTATGCCGAAACGCGCCGCAATGTCATGCACACTTTCGCAATAGCAATATCTGGAAACAAACATTATCCTATTTTTCACGGAAATCTTCCCGAGAAAGCGGTTGACTGCCGCAAGTATCTCGCGGCGCTCGGCTGTGGCTTCAACACTCGATCCGTCGGAAACGCACTCCTCCAGCTCCTCGAAAATAAGCTCCATATCGTTGCCGCCGCGTTTCTGCGAATGGCCGCGCCTGTATCTGTCGATCGCCAGATTTCGGGTTATCTTCCCCATAAAAGCGGCGAGCAGCTTAGGCTTTTCGGGAGGAATAGTTTCCCATGTTTTCATATAAGTATCGTTTACGCACTCCTCAGAGTCCTCGCGGTTGCGGAGGATATTGTTCGCGATAGATGTGCAGTAGCTGCCGTATTTTTTGCTTAATTCGGCGATAACGCTTTCGTCTCTGTCAAAAAGCATATCGATTATTACGCTGTCGTCCAACCGAACCACCTCCGAGCTTGTATTTGCGCTGTCAATAAATATTTCGCCGCCGACCGACGGGGAAGCTGCAATATTGCCGTTCATTATGTTCACCTCATTGTAGTAGAATATATTGCCGCGCGGTGGGCATTTTTACCCTTCAATTATAGTGACGCAAACGAGATTAAAATCTTACATAAAATTTCAAATTTTTTAAAAAAAGCCGTATTGTCAGCGAGGTGTCGCTAGCAGAGAATCAGTTCTAGGTACCGCACGCAGGGAAAACCTTGCGGGAATGGTGTTGCACAGATTATCTCCACAGTTTACTTTCGCTTTATCAGCAAGACATCGCAAGAGGTAAACCAAGCAGTCCGACAAAATATTGCATTACTAGCAAGAATTTGGTATAATAAAAAAAGAGTGACCGGAAAATGTTACATAATGAGGCAAGGCGGCTATTGGTACAACCGCAGATAAATTCAAAGACTATATCCGATTGCTCCGGCCGGTTTACCTCCTGCGTATTCGCCTGCTACGGATAGTTCAACTTTTTGTAAAGGTGATAAAGTTTTGTTGAACGATGTTCTGCTCTACGTTTCCTCAACTGCAACAAAAAGTCGAACACCGTCAGAGAAGAATATTACGTTCACTCGGACGTAATATTCTGCGGCAGAATTCGCATTGCCAATCGCAAGGGAAATAGTGTCTGCACGAACCGAGCCGATGTTTCGCAATGCAAGAAAACATCGGCTGTTGTGTTTGCCGCGGGCGATACTGTTCGTGTGAGGAACGGCGCAAAAACCTTTGACGGCGGCAGTTCACGCCGATGACTTGAACAAGATTTGATGTATGCCCATCGGGATTTTTCCCGGTGGGCGTTTTCTTTTTGAAAAAACTTGCATTTTTCCATCGTATGTGATAAAATGTAAATAGAAGTATTTGAGGA
Source organism: uncultured Oscillospiraceae bacterium (assembly GCA_910579125.1). GTDB lineage: Bacteria > Bacillota > Clostridia > Oscillospirales > Ruminococcaceae > CAG-115. The sequence continues at coordinate 30,420 of CAJTTH010000020.1, forward strand.
GGCGTTGTATGATTACAAGTAAATTTCAAGAACTTGCATTGTCGCGGCTCGGCTTTGGTACAATGCGCCTGCCGCAGAACACGGACGGCGGCATTGACGAAAAGCAGGTCGATGAGATGATTGATTACGCGATAGCGCACGGGGTCAATTATTTTGATACCGCATATCCTTATCACGGAGGAATGTCGGAAATTGTTGTCGGTAGATCGCTTTCGCGTTACCCGCGCGAAAGTTGGTATCTCGCGGATAAATTCCCGGGACATCAGGTTGCTGAAACTTACGATCCCGCCGCTGTTTTTGAGGAGCAGCTGAAAAAATGCGGCGTAGAGTACTTCGATTTCTACCTGCTCCACAACGTCTACGAAAACTCTATTGATACATACACGGACGAGCGTTGGGGAATTTTAAAATACTTTGTAGAGCAGAAGAAAGCAGGGCGAATTAAGCATCTGGGATTTTCTTGCCACGGCAGACCCGAGACCTTAGAAAAGTTTCTGGACTATGCGGGCAGCAGTATGGAGTTTTGTCAGATACAGCTTAATTATCTCGATTGGACGCTCCAACGGGCACAGGAAAAATACGAGCTGCTCACCGAAAGAAATATTCCCGTATGGGTAATGGAGCCTGTTCGCGGAGGGAAACTTGCCGCGCTTTCACCCGAAAATTCCGATCTGCTGCGAGGTCTGCGTCCCGATGAAAAAGACCCCGCGTGGGCGTTTCGGTTCTTGCTCGGTTTGCCGAATGTGAAGATGATACTTTCGGGAATGAGCAATCCGGAGCAGATGAAAGAAAACATCTCGACTTTCAGCGACGATAAACCGTTGAACATCACGGAAACGAACACTCTTTTGTCCATCGCAGACGGCATGAAAAACGCGATCCCCTGCACCGCCTGCCGATACTGTACGGAAAGCTGTCCGCAAGGGTTGGATATTCCCATGCTCATCGCCGCATATAACGACTTGAAATTCCAATCTTCAATGACCGTGCCTATGCAGTTAGACGCGCTGCCCAATGACAAAAAGCCGTCGGCTTGTCTTGCCTGCGGAGCCTGCGCGAAAATGTGTCCTCAGTCGATAGACATTCCCGCCGCGATGAAAAACCTTGCGGAATGCGTTGCAAAAATGCCGAGCTGGGCGGAAATGTGCCGTCAAAGAGAAGAAGCGGCAAAAAAGGCAAAGGTATGAGCGCTTTGAATGAAATTAAAATCGGCGGAATTTATCGGCATTTTAAGGGCGATTATTATCTCGTTGAGGCTTTGGCAAGCGATTCCGAAACGGGAGGACAAGTGGTGATTTACCGCAAGCTGTATGGTGACGGGGCGCTTTGGGTGCGCCCGCTGGCGATGTTTCTTGAGGAAGTCGATAAGAAAAAATATCCCCATATTAAGCAAAAATACAGATTTGAATTGCAGGAGATCAGCAGCTGCGCGGAACATTAAATCTATACTCATATCCGTTTCTTGACAGACTTTCTTCTGCAAGTATTTTACTTTTTGAGTATTATATCACATTACGCGGTAAATGTCAACAATCCAAACGCACTATTCAACCATTCAGAATATCCAGTCTGCGGCAAATCTCCTCCGCGTCGTCCGGCAGATGAATTTCCCCCGTTTCAACGATTTTCTCATAGGAAATTCGCATAAAACTTTCGGGGAAATTCCCGATAATATCTTTTGACGAAACGCACCGCATAAGCTGTTCGCAGCGGTAAATGAAACCCAGCCAAAACGCATAATTCAACTCGTCGGTTTCAATTACTTCGAGCGGAGAATAATTGCCAAGACCGTCACCCGTGAGTGCAAGCACTGCAATAACAAAATTTCGCACAAGGTTACCGCCGAGGTTTGCGGAATTTATGTAGTCTTGGTTTCGGTCGAGCATAGCAGCAGTGCTTGACATAAAATTTCCCGCGAATGTTTGCAAAGGTATTCCGCAGAAATACGCTTTCGCGAAAATATTTCCCTGCAGTCTGCAAAGCGCCAGTTCAGTTTCGCCCAGCGTTCTCGAGATCTGTTCTATGTTTCGTTTCATGAAAATGTTCCCCCCAATCTCTTTTATACTGCTATATCCGAAACTCCGGGTGTGTTTTCTTCGCTGTGAAGAGCGCTAAAAATTTTTGGACTTATTTTAATTTCATATACGCCTTTTTGCAATTTTGTGACTGTGCATACTCCAAGCTCTACACCGCGTTCAAGAACTTTCTTATTTCCAATATTGTCCTTGACCAACAGATCGTTCCAAGAATTTATATCGTACACAGCTTGATTTTTTTCAAGCGCGTTGTTTACTGCCGCAGAAAGCTTATAATCAAGAATATTGCCTGCGCATTCGAGCAGCAAAAGATAATTATCCACCTCGTCATACGTTTTGAGTTCCGGCAATTTCAAATCCGTATTTTCATAAACCGGCATAAAAATGTTATACACAAGAACTGTTTTGTTACCGTGTTCCGTAATAATTCCTTCCCTCTTAAGTATCTTCCTGTCGCTTTGTCCTAATGAAAACGCTACATCACACCATAATGTATAATCATGAGCGGAAAAGGAAATATGTCCGTTGTTCAGAACTTTCATCAGATTTTTTTGAACTCTTTTACGTATCGGATTATTCACGGTTTTTATCTGTTTGACTTTTTGCGCGATACGCTTTATTGCAGCGCTTCTTGTCAAAGTATAATCCCAATCTCCGCCGGTTGCTTTCCGCGAACTTTTTTTGCTTTCGGTTTTACGCGGAACAGCGATCTTTTCTTCTGACTGCTTTGTTTTTGGCAGCCGATCATAACTGCTGTGTGCTTTGCTTTCGACGGTTTTTTCCTGCAGTGCATTTAACGGTTTTCCGGCAAGCTCCCGCTCTTTTGAAGACGCAAAATTGTACCGGTTTTCCGTCAACATATCCTGCGCTCCTACAAGCATTTGCATATAATATTCCATAAAATACGTCAGGTCGCCGCCGCTTTCAGGACTTAACATTTCCCGCATTATCCTGAAATATCCGAAGCTCTCACGAGCAATTACCATCGAAAGCGGAATACTGTCGAAATAGTCATACCCCGAACGCAGCAGAACCGCATAAGATAACATTCTCGCAAGTCTTTCATCGCCGTCGGCGAACGGTCTTGTTGAGAGAATAAACCCGTGCGCGGCAGCGGATTTTATCAGCGGGTGAATGTTCCAATCCGCAAGAAAGACATATAGTTCTTCCATAAGCGTGGGAATCTGTAACGCGCTTGGTATAAGATACGGCGCCTTTTCCATTGCGGGAATGTAAACCTTGTCCGAGGTTCTGTAATTATCCGAATTGCCCGCCATATCCTCGGTGAGCAAATATGAAACATTTCTCGCGATGCGCCCGTCAATCGGCTTGTAGAGCAGCTTCAGCATAAACTCCCAAGCGTTTTTGTTGTTAAGAATTATCTGTTCCTGAACGTTTGCGGGTTCGCGTCTGTTTTCTGCGATCTCCATAGCTGCTGTCATATTTATCTGCGCACCCTCAAGAAAAGCCGTGAAGAACATTTCCTCATTCAGTTCGGGCGTTAATGCCGCCTTGTACGGATCGAATTTTGATGTGTTATTACGCGCACACTCGCTTAACTTTTCGCCGGCTGAAATCATCTTGCCGGTGAGAACGTACCAGAAAGGCATTCCCGAAGCATTATGCAGAGGCAGAAAGACGGCTTTACTTTTTCTGCGGTCAAGCAGGCTCTTCCAAAACGTTTCTATCGGGACATTAAGCGGAAGTTTGCACAGCACTTCGTTTTTCGCTGCGTAATTTTGCGTAAAAAAATCCAACAATTCGTTTGTATTCATCCTGTTACCCCTCATTCACCCATTTCAATCGGCGGAACGTTGGTGTCCGCTTTTATCGCGTTGTTCAGATTAAAAAGCACAACGTTATTATCCTTATTGTAGCTGCCGAAAACAAGCCGCGGACATTCATCTTCCCATTTCAGCATCTTCTTTAAGCGCCCGAGTATTACGCGCCCGCTCATCGTGAAAGGTTCGGATTTTTTCTGTGCGACTACAAGCGCAGAGCAGTCGTCCTCACCGCAAGCGCGGAGCACTATCTGTTTTTTCTCATCGTGAAACAACATCTGAATTTGCCGAGGACTTCCGAGCATCTCCGGAATATCCTGAGAAATCAAAATGCTGTCATTGGACAAGCAAAGTGTCATTTTAAGCTCATTCATTTTCGTCACCCTCATTCCTCTGATTTACGTCCATAACGCCATAATCCGTAAGACTTATTTGCGTTGAAGCCGAATGCTCGCGCACGGGAATACCGAACGAATCCCGCCAGTCCGCAGGAAAAACGGGCGTTTTTTTCTTGGACTTAGTTTCGCCGTCCTTTGGCTCGGTTGTATTCGGAAGATAAGCCTCGGTTGCCGTAAGGTCAAAAATATAAATTTCCTCTCCATCAATGCGTTTTTTTGTGCCAAGCAATTTATAACGGTACTGCGCCTCCCAACCCATTAAATTATACAGTTTCGCTGTGAATAAACCGCAGGTGATCTGTCGGCTTTTGCGCTTTTCAGATTTTGCGATACACCAACGCAGCGAGTCTTTTGTGTCCTCATCGCAAGGGCGAATTACAAGCTTCTCCTGCTGCGGATTTATCAAAACCTGCACATATACCGCATTCTCCAGTTTGTTGATACATGCGCTGTTGAACACAATACTGTTGCCTTTAATCGTTAGAGCGGGGGCGAATTTATGCGCGAAAAATTCCCGCCGCACTACTTGATAACCCTCAAAACTAAAGGCTTCATCGGCAATTTTCTCCAAGTCGGAATTATCCTCAAGCAGAGCCAATCCGTTCTCGGTGAAAACCGACACATCCATTTTGCTTTCCATAGTACCTCCCGAATTTTACTTATTCTTTGAAATATCCGAAAATACGCTCGAAACATCGGGCGATAATTCTTCAGTATTTTCGATTACACTGCTTGCCGCGCCAATGTTCCACTCGCCCTGAATATCTATCGTCGGCACTCGCGTTTGATTTTTATGAATGATGAGCGGAGTGCCGAAATCCGTACTTTCCTCTGTCGTTTCGTCAGCGGTATCAAGTTTACTTTCGACCTTTTTAAGTTTTATAATCGGCTCGTCCAAATCAAAAAACATAATTCGTTCATCATCTCTGTGGCGAATGATAGCGGGCATATTGTATCTGCAATTTTCACTCCAATTCATAAGGCTGTAAATCATTCCCGAAAAACCCGTAGAACCGAAATCGCGTGTCTTGTTTTTCCCGTTTACCCAGCGTATAGCGTTCGGGTGATTTTCGTCGCACGTTCGAATTGCGAGTAATCGTTCAACAGGATTCAGCAAAATTTCAATGTGTGTTGTACCGCCTAATCTTTCAAAGCAGGATTGTGCGAATTTTAATTTGTTTGATGTTATTCCTAAAAACGGCTCCCCAACGCGCGAGAACAAATTCCTGTCGGCTACCTGAAACGCGTTTCTGTTTATACTCGGTGTATCTTTTGCGCATATTTCGTTTGACGCCTCGGTCTCTTGGTCTGATACATATTGGGGCAAATCACCGCCGTAGGCTTTGCGTGACGCGGCAAAATAATCCTCTAAATTTGCTCCCGCCCAAGCGCGATTGACAGATACAAAGCCTTTCAGAGCACCTGTTTCAATAACGCTTATCGGCAGGTAACCGCCTTCAAATCCGTATTTCCGACTGTCAAGAATTTTTTGTACGGCCCGCCACTGTACAGGAGATACAATCGGCTCATGGTGGTCTGCCATACGGTACTGATTGCGGTTGCGCTTATTTTTCTTCGCCTTATGGTCAAGGCAGTTCGGGGTGTAAGTTTTCCGCGCAAGAACCTCGCCGCAATAACGCTCGTTCCGCATAGTGGCGGCCACTCCCGATGAACTCCACTTGATATTTCCGAGTTTTGTTTTGCGTCCGAGGTCCGTAAGAGTTTTGGCAATTGCTATTGTGTTGCTGCCTGCCAACATCATATAATACATCAGTTTTACTGTCTTCGCTTCGTCCTCGTTGATCACCAGACTGCCCTCTTTATCTTTGTCGTAGCCGAGCAAGACAGGTGTGAGAAAAATTCCCATTCTGAAACGTTTTTCAATTGAATCGTTCATTATATCGGATTTGTTCTGGCTTTCGCTCTGCGCCAACATTGCCATAATATTCAGAAACATCTCGCTGTTCGGGTCAAGCGAATATATATGTTCCGTTTCAAAAAAGACGCCGACAGGGTGCCTCGCGTATTTCAGCTTGCGGACAATTTCTACGCAGTCGACAAGGTTTCTCGCAAAACGCGATACGCTCTTGACGATAATAACATCAATTAACCCCGCCTCGCAGTCAGCAATCATTTCCTGAAAGCCTTTTCTATGCGTTATGGAAGTTCCACTTATTCCTTCGTCTGTATAAACCTTGACAAGATGCCAGCCGGGATGTTCTTCGATTGTCTGAACATTCGTGACCTGCTGCAGCTCGATTGACGAAGTCTGCTGAAGATTATCCGTGGAAACACGGTTGTACGCGCAGACGCGCTTTTCGGAAGTATCATCAAAGAAGTTCGGCTGCTCATCAGCGGGAACAGCCTCGATCAGCGATTGGTCAATGCCCTGAAAACGCTTCTTGATGCGCTCTCTTTCCGCTTCTCTCTGCGCCTTGCGCTCCTCGGCGGTAAGCGGTCGCTCATTCGTCGATATTTCCTCTATGTTCATTTTCGTCCTCCTCTGCTCGTTTGTGAGTAAATAAATCATATCTGAAGTGCTTTTCCATCGGGTATATCAGTGCGTTGGACTTGTTTTCGCTTTCGTATTTTGCAAATTCCGAAAACATTTTCAAGAAGTCTTTATCACACGACCCCGAAACGCAGAACTTTTTCATTCGGCTCTCCTCCGTTTAAAAGTGTATAAACCCGCATTGCGATTATATATGCGGGCGGCATCCCTGCCGCCTTTTGGCGGTCTTTCGGTAATATTGTTTTGCCTTAATACTTGAAACTCATGTAGGCAAAAGCACAATTGGCGGGGCTTAGAGCCTGTTTAGTATCCCTCAACACCCCGCCTGCACCCGCGTTTTGAAGAAGGTATTCATATTATTTAACTCGTCATTATACACAGCAACAGGTGGGTTCACATAGTTGTTGAACTCCGCTAATTGATTGACGCAATACCACACTGCCTTATTCGACTTGTGAAAAATGTGTGCGCCGTATTTGCGGACACTGATCCCATCAACGCTTTCCGTGTAAATATTTCCGCCAATGTGAGGTCGCTTGTCTATCACCGGACAGCGCTTGCCTTTCCGCGCCGCCTCATACGTGAATATCGCGCCTAACAATCCCGCACCTACTGTCAGATAATCGTACATACTCCCTCAATTCGGCTTAACAAAGCCGTTTGCGGATATACAACACAACCCCGATTATGTTGTAATCGGGGGTCAGCAACAGCTATGTTTTTTTCTTGTAAACTGCTCAAAAAACTATTTAAAAAATTATTTCGCTCGTCAAATTATATAAAACTTATTAAAATCTGATTTAAGTACTTGACAAGACAGTAAAATCGTGTTATAATACAACAGTATGTAATATGGCGGATTATAAAACCGCTTAAATAAACGCATTGCGGTTTACAACATAATCGGGGTTGTGTTGTAAACCGCATTTTTCTATGACAAGCAGACCTCCAGATTTAACAAATTTACCTGTCGGGCGTGCTCCGTTCCGCTCTCCATTGTGTAAATCCTGGTAGTCGATATACTTGAGTGTCCGAGGATATCCGACAGCCGCAAGATGTCTTTTTCCAATGAGTAAAACGTCCGCGCAAACAGATGTCGAAGATTGTGCGGGAAAACCTTGTCGGGAGAGACGTTCGCCGAAACGCAGAGTTTTTTCATGTCCCGCCAGATGTTGGAGCGGTCGATAGGCTTTCCGCTGCGTGTCACGAACACCGTTCCCGAGGAGATCTTTTCTTTTGCCGCGTAATTCAGAAGTATCGCACGCAGCTTGTCGGGAATAAATATAATGCGGAATTTTCCCTTGCACGAGACCTCCGCGCGGCCCGACTTGACCGCTTCAACGGTGATATATTTAAGCTCCGAAACGCGTATTCCTGTTGAGCATATCGTCTGTATCAACAGCGCCAAACGCTCATTATCCGCCTTGAACGCCGCTTTGACAAGCCGCTTGTATTCGCTCTCGGATAGTTCGCTTTTCGGCGAAAACAGCCTGCGCTGTATCTTGAATGCTTTCACACTAAGCTCGGGAACGCCGAGGAATTTCAAAAAGCAATTAACCGCTGCAAGAACCGAGTTCGTGCTTACGGGTGATAACTCTCGCCGTAGGTTCTCCTTAAACCGCACCACCGCCTCTTTTGTGAGCTCATCATCGCCGACAAACTCCGCAAAACGCAAAACGTCGCGCATATATTTTTCAATCGTGCGTTCGCTGCGCTCCATTTCTCTCAAAAAATTTTTAAATTTTTTCCGCCATTCTTTTGTAATAAACATTGTACCGCCTCCTTCATAAACTTATTACAACAAGATTTGGAGCTTAAATGCAACAATATGATGCCGTCTGAGAACAAGAGTATTGTTGCTTCATTTCTGTTTTTAGAGGTGTTAGGAGTGAACACCCCGAACAGCCCGCATTGGCAGTTGTCCACAATAATCTCCGCCCACCTTTTTGCCGTAGGTTTTCTCTAATTGTGCCACCGATTGAATGATTGCAGCAATAGATATTTTTCTTGAACGCGAAGCCGAAAACATCATTTCAATGCCCTCTATATTTCGGTCAATAAACAAAATAGCTTAGCGGCGCCGAAGATTTTCAGGCTTTTGCCGTTTCTTGTAAAATCGGCACAACAATTTGTTGAAATTCACAAGAGAAATATCGCTTGCAAAAAAATCATCAATATCATATACGCTTTTCTGAGAGGGCTTCATAATCAACGCCGCAAGCGTGTCCTTGACCGCCCGTACGCGGAACGGTCAACTGCGACTGACAACGCTGACTGCTTCTTCGGCGTTTAATTTCAGCTTAACGTTTTTCACTCCGTCGTTTGTCGGGAACGCAATACCGCATTCGCCGCCGTTTTTCGCGGTAACGCAAAGCCATGTGACCGCGCCGTTCTCCCATTCCGCGTCAACGACAAATCCGCCGCGCGCACACAGCCCCGTAAACGCTCCGCTTTCCCATTCCTCGGGAACGGACGGAAGAACCCTTATAACACCCTCGTGACTTTGCAGCAGCATTTCCGCGATCCCCGCCGAGCCGCCGAAGTTTCCGTCGATCTGAAACGGCGGGTGGAAATCCCAGAGATTTTCAAACGTGCAGTCGCCGAGCAGTCCGCGCAGCAGCTTGTAGGCGCGTTCGCCGTCGCCCGTCCTTGCCCACAGGTTGAGCCTGTGGGCCCTCGCCCAGCCCGTGGACTTGTCGCCCCGATCGTTCATCGACATGACCGCCGCCCGCATAAGCTCGGGCGTTTGCGAGCTTATCCGCTTTCCCGGGTACAAGCCCATAAGGTGCGAAAGATGACGGTGGTTTTGCTGTATCTGCGAGCGGTCGAACTGCGGCGCGTCCTCCTCGAACCACTCCTTGAGCAGTCCCGTTTTCCCGATGTGATACGGCTTGAGCTTTGGCAGCATTCCGCGAACCTTCTCCTGCAATTCACCCTCCTCGGAAAGCTCCTCCGACGCCGCGAGAAAATCAATAAAAAGCTGCTCGATAAGGCTTTGCTCATACGTGTTGCCGACGGTAACGGGACCGTGTTCGGGCGAATACGTCGGCGACGAAACAAGCCTGTCCTGCTTTTCGTCATAGATAAGCCATTGCGTGTAAAAACGAACGCTCTCGCGCATTATCGGGAATATCCTTTCGCGCAGCGTTTTCTTATCCCCCGTGAACTCGTAATATTCCCAAATATTCTGCATAAGCCAAGCCACTGCGGCGGTCGACCAGCCCCAGTAAAATTCCCACCCGGGAGCCGTCCACCCGAACGGCGAGCATTGCGTGTGCGCCGTCCAGCCGTTTTCGGGAGCGCTTTCGTCGGAAACGATGTTGTAATACTCCGATGCCGTGACGCGCCCCGGCTCGCGCAGACGGTCCAGAAAATCTATCAGCGGAACGGCGGTCTCGGCTAAATTCGTGTTGTACGCGCCCCAGTAGTTCATCTGGAGATTGACGTTTATGTGATAATCGCAGCACCACGGCGGTGTGTTGCATTCGTTCCACACGCCCTGTAAATTCGCGGGGAGCGCCCCTGTGCGCGACGAGGATATCAGCAGATACCGGCCGTATTGAAAATAGAGCGCTTCCAGACGGTTCATTGCGGCACGGTCGCCTTTACGGTAGGCTTCGAGCAGTTTGTCGGCGGGCAAGTCCGTACTTTGCGAATTTATCCGCAGCGTGACCCTGTCATACAGCTTCGAGTAATCCTCATAATGCGTATTGTAAAGGTTATGCCAGCCCTTTGCGGCAGCCGCTTCAACGAGCGGCGCAGTCACGGTCTCGGGGGATACGCCGCTGCGGTAACTCGGGTATTTCATTTCGTAGTCGGTCGCAGCGGTGAAATAAATCACGGTCTCTGTTGAATTGCGCACCGAAATTCCTTCCGGGGTGATTTCAAGCTCCCCGTCGGTAATTACCTTGAAACGCGCGTCAAATCTCATTCCGTTGTCCGAAACTTCGCCGTTATATATGAGCGTATCGTCCTCGGCGGATATCCGCGCAGGGTGAGTTTTGTCAAGCCTCAGCTTAAAGCATAATCCGCCGCGTTTGCCGCAGAAAAAACGAAACGCGATGACCCTGTCAGGATAGCTCGCAAAAGCCTCGTGTGTATAGCGAACGCCCCCGACCGTAAATTCGCACGAATACAGCGATTTGTCGAGATCGAGCCGCCGCTCGTAATCCACGGTCTCGCCGCTCGGCAGTTCAAAGTCGACGACCGCGTCGCAAAGCAGTAAATACGTCCCGAAATCCCCGTCGCCTGTAAGCTCGGGGAGAAGTTCTACCGCTTTTTCGTAATCGCCGTCGGCGAGCAGCTTTTGCACTTCCGCGACATATTTGTAACGTCCGCGCTTGTTTCCGCCGCGATAGTCGGGGCGGTTTTCGCACGGACCGCCCGCCCACAGGCTTTTCTCGTTGAGCACTATGCGCTCGCGCCGCGCTCCCCCGAACATGGATGCGCCGAGAAAGCCGCTGCCTATCGGCAGGCATTGGCTCTCCCACTTTGTTAAGTCGCCCTCTTTGTCAAACCAAATGATGTTGCCCATACTATCTCCTTTTTTGAGGTTTATTCCGTGACCGTCAATATCTGTTTCGTTCGCTCGTCGGCAAGCATACGGATAACAAGCTCCGTATCGAGCACCCGCCGTTCGGTACACCCTTTAATGCCATGTTGCCGGGGGATAGACGGCGTGCTGCGCAAAAGCTCCGAAAAACAGCAGCAGACAAGCCGCCGGAACCGCCGCCCATATCCACACGCGGTTTTTCCGTTCGGGTCGGAAATTCTCCGCCTCATCAATTAACACCGCGTAAATATTACCGACAGCCTCGATCAAAAAATCGCATCTCATATATTATATCCCTCCTCGATAAGAAACTTCCTCAGTCTGCCGCGCGTTCGGCTTGCGCGTTCTGATTTTCACGCCGGGTCTTCCTTGTTCGGGAAAACTATCCGCAGCTTGAACCGGTCGTCGGAAATATCGTAATCGAGAATAGCGCCGTTTTTCTCGGCAAACGCCGAAATGCTGCGCGTGCCTATTCCGTGACCGATCTCCTTTGAAATAGGAAGTCCCTCCGCGTCAAACGCTATGCTGCCTGTATAGTTGTTTGAAATTTCTATTATGTATTGTTTTGCTTCCGTTGTTCTGATACACAGCCGCCCTTTATTATCGGGAACCTCTGAGCACGCGTTCACTGCGTTATCAAGAGCGTTCGCCAATGCCGCGGTAAAATCGTAAATGTCAACATCGGTATTTTCGGGCATCGCAAATTGTACCTCGGTGCCGATACCCTTGCTTTCCGCACGTTCGATGTAGTATGCCAGAATTGCGTTCGCGGTGGAATTGGAACAGTATACCGTTTTTTTAGTATCCTCAAGCCTTTTTTCAACGTCGCCCAGATATACGAGCGCCTCCGAGTTGTTCCCCTCCCTGAGCATATCGGAAACAACTATTATGTTGTACCGCAAATTATGACGAATTATTTTGATCTGTTCCTCAGTGGAATTGATCGCGTCAAGCTGTTTCTGAAAGGATTTGCTTTGAGACGTCAATATGCTGTTTGTGTATTCGGAAAGCAGCAGATCATACTGGCTTACCAGATTGTGGAAAATTATAACGTAAACCAGCAGCATTACCGTCGTAACGGCGTATATGTAAACGGTATTTGAAAACGATTTCGTATAATGCACCGGATACGTTCCTATAAGAAAAAGCAGCAGCGTAAAGCCTATCGGCACAAATGTAAGCGACTTCCAGCATTTATCGGGAAGATAATCGAGCATGGAAAATTTCTTCCTGAGGAATTTAAATTCGGCAAAAATGCACAAAAAGTAGCTGAAAAGCCTTATAAGCAGATCCGCGATCTTCCCGCCGCCGACAGCGGAAACGACGATAGTCTGGCTCATGGCGAGAATTATTGAAACGCTCAGCTGCATCGTATAGTTGAAAATCGCCTGCCACGGCGAATACGTCGAGATAAAATAAAGGATAAGTATCGCGGGTACCGATACGGTAAGAATACAAAGCTGCAGCATAACGACAATGCCGAAGAACTTCATTGCAACAAAGGTGAAAACGGCAACCCATGATAAATATATCACAAGCGTTGCCGCAATTTTCCTGAACCCGTATTTAACTTTCATGCAGGAGGACATCATGCCCAGAGTGCCGACGACGACGATCAGCGCTTTTACCATGAAATACCCAACGTCGTTTTCAAACGTTATCACAGCAAAACGCCTCCATTCAGCTCGTAATCAATGTATTTTTTCCTTGCTTCAACGTATTTGCGCGTGATCTTATATTTTGAGCCGTCGCACATAATAAAGTCGTCGGCTTTTACCTCCCGTATATTCTGATAATTTACCAGATAGCTCGCGGAGACCTTCAGGAACACTCCCGTACGCATTATTTCCTCCGCCTGAGCGTCAAACGGCTGTCTGCGGCACGCGCTTTCGATTTTTTCATTTTTTACGAGATGAAAGATCAATCGGTGATCGAGGTACTCCACCGCAACGATCTCCGATAACGCGATAAGCACAGTGCTGTCGGCGGTTTTCACCGACAGCTTTTGCGGCGCGTTCTCAATTCGGTCAAGACATTCGTCAAGCTCCGAAAACAGCTTTTCACGGGAATACGGCTTTATCAGATAAGAAAAAGCCCGCACCGAAAACGCGTCGGGCGCGTACTCGCGCGAGGAGCTGATATAGATCACCACCGAGTTTTTATCGCGTCCGCGTATCCGTCTGCCGAGTGCAATGCCGTCAAGCTCCGGCATTATCACATCAAGAAGATATACCGTAAAGCCGTCGGCGTTCAGCTCGGAAAACCGCAGAACCTCCTCGGGCGCGGAAAAGCAGAACGTTTCTCCGTGAAACCCGCGCCGTTTTATATAATAGTCTGCCAGCCCGCAGAGCGTTTCCAGATCGGCGGCGTTGTCATCGCATAAAACAAAATTTACTTTAGTCAATTTTTTCAATCCCCCCCGACTAAATTATATCATAAAAAAAATTTCATGTCAACATTTATCGACATATGGGAATTATCTCAAAAATCCCGTTTTGATGTCAATTAAGTGATTTTTCTGTCAATTA
>CAJTTH010000020.1:44236-54018 GCA_910579125.1 uncultured Oscillospiraceae bacterium
GTGATTGCTATTGAAAAAAACGTTGTATTTTATTAAACTTATATATACAAATTTTCAAATGGGGAGAACGAACTATGAAAAGAAGAAGTCTGCTTACAAGCATTTTGTTATCTTCTGCGGGAATGCTGGCGGCTGCGCTTGTCGCGGTCTGTTTGATTTTTTCCGTGAACGTAAATATCAGATACACGACCTCAATAAAGTCAGATCTGTATCATACCGTAGCGGCTGAATCCGCGAAAATGGACACATGGTTTACTAAGCACACGACCATAGCTGAGGATTTTGCCAAGTCCGCCGAGAAACAAAACCTTCACGATGAAGCGCTGCAAGAATATATGCTGGACGTCGTTCACACCACGTCGGAAAGCATTATGAACGGATATCTCGCGTGGGAGACCGATACGGTGGGAATGGTGTGCAGCGTTTACCCTGTAGATGAGGATTACGTCGCACAGGAGCGCGGCTGGTATCAAAGCGCCAAAAGCACCCGCTCCACGATCGTTACAGACCCGTACATAGACGCGATCACGGGAAAAATCGTTATCACGGTTGCCAGTCCGCTGCTTTCGGGGAACGACGTGCTCGGCGTGTGCGGTCTGGATATCGAGATAAGCGAGATCGTTTCCATAAGTCAGGAACTTAAAGCTGACGAGGGCGGATACGCGGTTCTGGTTGACAGCTCCGACAACATAGTAGCTCATGCCGAAAATCAGGAGTATTCGCACAGGCTGCTTGAGGACGGCAAGACCGAAAAGGTAACAAAGCTCGTTGATATTGCGCCGATCTACAGCGAGGTTCTTGCGGCGGCGGGCAGCACAAACGTTGTTTCGGGAAAGGGCTATGACGGCTCTATGCGCTATTTCCCCGTTGTTCCTATCGGCGACACGGGATGGAAGGTGCTTTACGCGGCGGATTACAACGAGGCGATGTCGCGGCTTAACAACATTATCATACTGGCGGTGATCGTTTCGCTGGCGGCGATATTCGGCGGCGGTATGTTCTTCCGGATGAAATTCACGAAGCGTCTGAAACCGCTGTCGGAGATAGAGAATATCGTCACAAATATGTCGAACGGCGTTCTGGAGCACAACTACCCCAAAGCCGCAAACGACGAGATCGGCACAATATGCGGCGCGCTTATGAGAACCAACGCTTCGCTGAAATCATATATCGACGGGATAGAACAGATCCTTTCGGATATGTCGGACGGCAGGTTCGCGTACAACAGCGACGTTCAATTCGTCGGGGAATTTACCGCCATGGAGAAGTCGATAAAGCACATCTGCGAGGCAATGACCTCGACGTTCGCGGAACTTAACACGATCTCGGAGCAGATATCGGGCGGCTCGCGCAGCGTGTCTGTCGGCGCGTCGGAGCTTGCCCGTGCCGTAAATGATGAAACACGGCTTATCGTCGACGTTTCCGCCAGCTTCGGCGACATCAACAACAAGGTATCGCAGTCTGTGGAAAACGCGTTTTCGGTCAAAGAAAGGGCGCTCAAGGCAGCCGATGCGGTAAGCGCGGGCAACGATAAAATGCAGGATCTTGTAAACATTATGGACAGCATTTCGCGCTCCGCGGACGAGATAGTCAAGATCAACTCCACGATCGAGGACATAGCGTTCCAGACGAATATACTCGCGCTCAACGCTTCGATTGAGGCGGCACGCGCGGGCGCAGCGGGCAAGGGCTTTGCCGTTGTCGCGGAAGAAGTGCGCAATCTTGCGGCGAAATCCTCGGATGCTTCAAGGATAACAGCGGAGCTTATCGAGCATACGGTAAAGGCTATCGAGAGCGGCACGGAAGCGGTAAACTCAACTGCCGAAATGCTGAGCGGCATCGTTCGCGAAACGGATTCGATAAGCGGCTCGGTATCGGAGATAGCCGACGTTTCCGAAGCGCAAAAGACCATGCTCGCGGGAATTTCGGAGAAACTCAGGGAAGTAGAAACTGTCATCGAAAAGACAGACTCCGCCGCGCAGAATTCCGCTGCCGCAAGCGAGGAGCTTGACGGTCAGGCGGCTCTGCTTAAGGAGCATCTCGACCGTTTCGAGTGAGATATTGCGTTTGTGTCAAATAAGTGATTTTTCCGTCGTATAAGTGATGAATGTTGAAAATCTCACAAAATCGTGCTATAATGTAAAGGCAGAGGAACGGTATTGTGAACCAAAATAAGCGGCCTCATATCCTCTTACCGAATTGCCGTTCCGATGCAGAATACCTTGGGTCCCGGCGTATACCGGGACTTTCAAGGTTTATGAGAAGAACGGTTTCGCGAGAAGCTCACTCAACAACCTTAACGATGAAATTCTTATGAACCTCATCGAGCGTGAATTTGTCGGCGATCCCCTTGGTTATCAGTACTTCGGCGTTATCCGTTATCAGGATAACATCGAAGTTTTTATTTTCGCGCCAAAAATCCGTCGCCCCTTTTTCGCCCATAACAAAAAGAGCCGTTGAAAGCGCGTCGCACAGCTTTCCCTCGGCGGCAACCACCGTTGCGGAAAGAAGTCCGTTATCGACGGGACAGCCGTTCGCGGGGTCTATGATATGTCCGTAGACAGTGCCGTCCTCGGCGGTGAAGCACCGCTCGTAGTTGCCGGAGGTAACGACTGCGCAGTCCGAGACGGTCAGCACCCCGATGTTCCCCGCACCCGTCGGGTCTTTAAGCCCAAGCCGCCAATCGCCGCCGTCGGGCTTTGTTCCGATAAGCTGAACGTTTCCCCCGAGGTTGACGAGCGCGGAGGAGACGCCGTGTTCGCGGAGTATGCGCACCGTTTCATCGCCGGCGTAGCCCTTGGCGACTGCACCCGTATCGAGCATCATGCCCTCGCCGAGTGTAACGGAGTTTCCGTTCACGGTGACGCGACCGAAGCCGACGTTTTCCAACAGCTTTGCGATCTCGCCGTCGGAGGGAACGCGCTTATTGTCGGCGGTAAAGCCCCACGCGTTAAGTACGGGATATATTGTCGGGTCGAGAGCGCCGTTTGTTTTGTCTGCGATTTCCAGCGCGAACGAGACTAACTTCGCCGTTTCGGAGCTTACGGAGGAAGCGCCGAGGTGATTGACGGCGTAGATATCACTGTTTTCGTCGGTGACGGACAGCAGCCCTTCAAGCTCGTTAATGCGCCGCGCCGCCGCTTTAACGCCCTCCTCCGCGCTGCCGCCAAAGGCGTTTATGCTCATGAACGTATCCATTGCAAAAAAATCATATGAGTACTCCGCGTCCGAGCCGGCGGAGCAGGCGGTCAACAGAATACATATTATAATAAGCAGTATCTTCAGTTTCATTTCGGTTCTCCCAACAGCATGATAGGTAATTAAATTTTACCACTGCGCGGAAGAAATGTCAAGCGCCGTACCGGACAAAGCATATTTAAGGCAACACCGCATAATGCGTGCAAGCAAACGCCGACAACATGACGTTGTCGCAAGATTGCCAAGAGGCGGCAAGGACGCCGCCAACAAAGCAATTTGTGCGACAAAGCGCGAAGCACGGTAATTGTGCGGTGTTGCCTTAACAGTTCTATGTGAAAAAATTTTTCACAATTTTCATTTTACCCCTTTTTTTTTTTTCGAATATATGCTATAATGTAATAGTATACAATGAAAAGTTGTATCAATTTGGAAATAATTGGAAAGAGGTGCCGAAATGGCTTTCTGTGATTTAAAGCCCGTGTGCGTGACCGACGAAGACATCGGACGTACATATATAATCGGGAGCGTCTTTGCAGTCTACGGGATAGTGGGCGCAGAACCGCCGACGGTTTACAGTTGGGATATGATCCGCACTGTCACGGTAACGCGCAAAGGGATAACGCTGGAGACCGCGAACAAGAAATTTTCAATCACAAAAAAAGTGTTTACGGAGTCCGAGGAGCTGTTGCGGACGATCGCAATTATCGAGTGCAGACAAAAGGAATACGGTTTCGGATATCAGCACGAGAAGCGTATGTTCCCGCTTAAATCCATGTATGTTGAGTGCTCCCCCGGCAAGGAAACGTATACGGGCGAGGGAATGCTCGACGACGGCGAGACTGCCTCGGCGTTTATTATGCTGCTGAACTTTAAATTAGTGAAGTTTCTGTGGCTTATCGCGCTGCTTATTATGTTTGTGACGTTTGGGATGCTGCATTGGTTTATCGGCATAAACCGCAGCAATATCCTGTATTTCGTGCCTATTTCGGTCGCAGCGGGAGGAATTTCCGCACTGTTGGTGTATATTATAACGCACGCCGTAGCGCGCGCGAAGTTCAGGAAAATGGCGGATATGGATCCCGCGACAAGACAGCCCATTACGTTTGTGGTCAGCAGAGCGGGCTTTGCCGCTTGCGAGAGTTGCACCTATGAGAGCCGCGACCTTGTGCCGTGGAGCGAAATGGACTACTTTATCGAATCGGATAAAATGTTTATCCTGTACAAGAACAACACGGCGGCGGCCTATATCCCAAAAAAGGCGTTTGAGAAAAAGTGCATCGGCGGCATAGCGGATATAATCGCGTTGAGCCTGGAGCAAAGATAAAATATCAGCGCGCGGCAATTTCATATATTATTAAGAGGACAATTTCAGAAGTGGCGCGCGTTCAATATAAGGAGTGAGAACAATGAACGCTGAAATAAAATCGGAAAAGGTCGATATTAACGGGAAGAGCGTGCTGCTGGTTTCCGTAAAGGACGGAGAGGCGGCGATAGGCACTTGCTCTGCGGGGCATACCGAAAGCAACGGTAGTGCAAGCTCGCAGACGCGGCTGTTCTACATCGGCAGCGACCCGGTTATCAACCTTATCTGCCCCAATCGGGGAAATAAGTACAGCGACAAGCTGGTTTCGTTCTGTCCGGGATTTCAGGGCTACGAGCCGAAAATTCACGACGCGCTTGGCAGCAGCTTTAAGAAGCTGAATAACGGTGACTCGCTTGAGACGGGACTTCACGACTTGTTCACTCTGCTTGAGGACGGCGTGTATGCAGTGTATATGAACGATTATTATCCGACCGACGGAAACGGGATATTCTTCTGGGGCGGCTATAACATCTCACACGAGGTGCACGGAACTGCCGAGCGCAGCCGCGCTATCGGCGAACGCACATTTAAACCGTGTTTTCTTATTCCGACCGAGCCGCTTGACTATTACGCCGCGAAAACAAGAGTCAACATCGACGAGCAGGTAAAGCGCCGCCGCGTTCAGGGAATAGTGTATCATCTTACGGGATTGTATTCCGTGGTGCTTAAAGGCCATCACGGCTCGATATGCTGCGTGGACAAGGATATTCCTTACAACTGCGCGGTGATCGAGAAGATAAGCGAGCCGTATACCGACAGAATAGTTCCTCAGGTGCCCGACGTTGTCTCCGAGCCTATGCCCGAGAATCCCGCAGCTGTACCCGCAGACGGTGAGGAGGTTCAGGAGACGCCCGCGCCTATTCAGCCTGTCGCACCACCGGTGTTTATTCCTGAGGGCATTACGGGTTTCAGAAGTCCTTCTGTAAAGATACCGCTGGAACTTTTCCCGAAGGAAATGTTGCGTCTGATTATCGAGGGCAGACCCGAGTACAAGCCGAGACAGTTCGGTTTGCTGTCGGCTAAACTGAACTCTGCCAAGCGCAAATCTGTAAGCAACAATGTTTTGCCGTTCTCGATACTCGAGAAGTCCGAACAGATGCCCGACGTTGAGATGATAGAGTCGGCATACGCTATCGATCAGCTTTCCGACGAGCAGCTTAACTGTCTGCTTCGCGGAGACGTGGAGTGCGACGGCGAGGTCATAGTTTCACCAAATTTCTATTCGAGCATTGTGACCGCGTGCAATTTTCTGCAATTCAGCAATACGCAGCGGTTTATCGACTTCTCGATAGCGATAATGGATAATCCCGAATTGTCCGCGACGCACGAATATGTCGCTCACCGCGCGGCGGGTCAGCTTTCAAGCAAAAAGCTGTTCAACTTCTTCAAGAGCGCGGTCGACAGCAAGGACGCTAAGTACGAAAAGATACTTCCCACAGCACAGGTATTTGTAAACAGATATAACGAAAAGGCTTGACCGAACAAAAGAGGTGAACGCCATGAGCCGAGTGATCGTCTGGAGGATAACGCAAAGCTGTAATATGAAATGCCGCTTCTGCTCGTACAGTACGCAGGCCGAGCGCACTCGCGGCGACGCGGACGAGGCAGAGATTGAGAGACTGTGTACGGTGCTCGGCGAATACCGCAGACAGACGGGCGGGAAAATTCTGGTAAGTTGGATAGGCGGCGAGCCGTTTCTGTGGAAGAACATTATCCCGTTTTCGGAAAAGCTGCGCGGCTTCGGCATTGACGTAAGTGCGACTACGAACGGTCTGCTGTTCAATAAAAAGGAACTGCAAAAGGGCGTTCTGGATAACTTTTCGGAGCTGGTCTTCAGTCTGGACGGCTTCGACGAGTGCGACGACGCGGTGCGGCAGTATTACGGGCACTTCGACACGGTATCAAAAAACATCAAAGTGCTCGCCGAAATGCGCGATAACTGCATGAGCGATATGAAAATCAAGGTCAACACCATTCTCATGCGGCGGAATATTCCGCAATTTGAGGAGTTTTGCGAGTATCTGCTGTGGCTGGGTGCCGACGAGGTGACGTTCAATCAGCTTGGCGGTTTCGACAGACCCGAGTTTTTCGAGGAGAACCGAATTACTGCGGAACAGGCAGAGACGTTCTGTAAGCGCTTGCCGACCTTACAAAAGGATTTCGCGGAAAGAGGACTGGTCATTCATGGCGGCAAAACGTATCTCGACAGGATACTCAAGTCGTCGAGGAACGAGGTAAACCCTATCGGGGAGTGCAACCCCGGGTCGCGGTTCTGGTTCATCAACGAGGACGGCTTTATCAGCCCTTGCAGCTACACGTCTTACGAGTATAAGCTGGACACAAAGGAAATAAAGAGCGCGGAGGACTTCGTCAAAGCCGAGGAGTTTTTCCGCAAATGCAGAAGCGAGCGGCGCTCAAAGTGGTGCGGCGACTGCTATTGCACTCAGGTTTACGATAAGTTTGAATAAACCGCGCAGATCACTCCGCGCGGTTTTGCGGTAATCGAGGAGAAAATGATGAAGATGAAAACGCGGTTATTCGCGGGAGCACTGGCAGCGGTTTTACTGTCGGGGTGCGCTACCGGAGGAAATTCGGATAGCTCAGATAATTCGGGCGGCAGCTCCCAAGGAGCCCAAACGGGCAGTTCCTCCGACAATTTGCAAGGAGATCCATCCGGCGGCGACAGCAACGGCAGCTACGTTCCTCCGTCAGGAAACGGTTCGCGTCCCTCGGGCGGCGGACTTTCGTCGACGGGAACGGGTTATGAGGGCGTTAAGGGAACGGGCGCGTTCAATTACGGCGAGGCGCTCCAGAAGTCGCTGCTGTTCTACGAGCTTCAGCGCAGCGGGGACATTGACGAGGAGACCGCAAGGACGAATTGGCGCGGCGACAGCGGTATGACGGACGGCTCGGACGCGGGGCTTGACCTCACGGGAGGGCTGTACGACGCGGGCGACAACGTGAAGTTCAATCTGCCTATGGCATACACCGCCGCGATGCTCGCGTGGAGCGTTTACGAGGACAAGACGGCTTACGAGCAGAGCGGTCAGCTCGGATACGCGCTCGACAACATCAAATGGATATGCGACTACCTCATCAAATGCCACCCCGAGGACGAGGTGTACTATTATCAGGTCGGCGACGGCAACGCCGATCACGCGTGGTGGGGCGCGTGCGAGGTAATGCAGATGAACCGTCCGTCGTTCAGGGTCGACAGAAATTCGCCCGGGTCGACGGTCGTCGGCGAAGCTGCCGCGGCTTTGGCGGCGTGCGCAGCGGTTTTCGCGGAAGGCGACAAGGCATACGCCGAGGAGTGTCTGGCTCACGCAAAGTCGCTCTACAAGTTCGCCGAGGACACCAAGAGCGACGCGGGCTACACAGCCGCGAACGGTTTCTACAATTCGTGGAGCGGCTTTAACGACGAGCTTACATGGGCGGCGGTCTGGCTTTACATTGCAACAAACGATAATTCGTGGCTGGACAAGGCAAAGCAGTATGAAACGCAGTGCGAGGGCAACTACAAGTGGACAATGTGCTGGGACGATAAGTACACGGGTGCGGTTTGCCTGCTCGCGAATCTCACGGGAGAGGACGCGTATAAACAAAAGATCGAGAAAAACCTTGACTGGTGGTGCGGAACTGGCGGCGAATCCGTTACATATACCCCAAAGGGGCTGGCGTGGATAGACCAGTGGGGAAGTCTGCGCTACGCGACCACGGCGGCGTTTATCGCGGCATCGTATGCGGAGGGCGGAAAGTGTCCGTCCGACAAGGCGGAGACCTATATGAAATTCTGTGAGGGACAGATAGATTACGCGCTTGGCAGCACAGGGCGCAGCTTTGTGGTCGGGTTCGGCGAAAACCCGCCCGAGCACCCTCATCACCGCACCGCGCAAGGCTCGTGGTCGGATAATATGAACGAACCGAATTATCACCGCCACACGCTCTATGGAGCGCTGGTAGGAGGTCCCGACGCTTCGGACGGCTATACCGACACGGTTTCCGACTTTAACAAAAACGAGGTCGCGGATGATTACAACGCGGGATTTACCGGCGCGCTCGCCAAGCTATACAAGAAGTACGGCGGCGAAACGCTTGCCGATTTCGGCGCGGTCGAGGATATCGGTGAGGAAATGTTCGTCGAATATCGCATAAACGCGAGCGGCGACGGATTCACCGAAATAAAGGCAATGGTCTACAACCAGTCAGCATGGCCCGCAAGAGTTGCGGATAATTTGGAGCTGCGTTATTTCGTTGACCTTTCGGAGCTTTCCGACCCGTCTTCGGTAAGCGTTTCGCTTAACTATGCGGAGGGCGCGGTGTTCGGCGGCTTGTACGAATGGGATAAGGACAACGGCATTTACTACGTCAGCATTGATTTCGGCGGCAGCAAGATTTACCCCGGCGGACAGAGCGCCTACAAAAAGGAGGTTCAGTTCAGAATGCTGGCGGACGGCTGGTTTCCCGACAACGACCCGTCCTTTGCGGAACTTGTCGGCACAGACGGCTCGGAGCTCGTCCGCGCAAATTCCGCAGCGCTTTACGAGAGTGGAACGCTCGTTTTCGGCAGCGAGCCCGACGGTAAATCGGCAGGACTTGTAAAGCCCTCCGAGAGCGGCTTGGAAAATTCAAGCACCGCGAACAGCAGTCAGCAAGGCTCTTCTCAGCAATCGTCAAGTGTGCCGCCGTCAAATCTCTCCGCGGACAAGAACGGTTTATCGGTCACGCTCAATCAACAGCAATCGAGCGGCAGCGGCAACACTATTCAGTTCACGGTCGAGATAAAAAACAACACGGGCGTGGCGATAGATCTCTCGGCGCTCGAAATCAACTACTTTTTCACCAAGGACGGAAAGAACGGACTTAATTTCTGGTGCGACCACGCGGCGTTGACAGGCTCGTCGTATGTAGCGCTTACGGACGGCGTTGAGGGCGAATTTTACGACGCTTCAGGAGACAAATGCGATACAAAGTGCGCGGTAAAATTCAGCAGAGGAACGCTTTCCGGCGGCGACGGACTGACCGCGCAGATAAGGATCACCGCCGACGACTGGTCGGAATTCGATCTCGGAAACGATTTCTCTGCGGGAAACGCCGAACGGTTGTATATACTGAACAGTGGCTCGCCGATCTTCGGAACTTCGCCTTAAACCAAAACACGGCGCTCTCTTTTGTCGGAGAGCGCCTTTGCCGTACAGAACGAAAAAAATGAAAAAAGTAC
>CAJTTH010000021.1:0-8074 GCA_910579125.1 uncultured Oscillospiraceae bacterium
AGCCTGCAAACTGCTTTTAAAAAGCAATTTACAGGCTCTAAAAAACGTGATGTCCCTGTTCTTCGAGTTCGGATTTCAGCCTTGCCAAAAGCTGCTCCCCGTCAAGTTTAGTGAGCAGCGAAAACCACTCCGAACGAAAGAATTCTTTCAGCTCAACGATTCCTTTTCGCAATTTTCGGTCATCATGACTTCCGGAATATTCTTTCGTCCATTTTCGGTAATCCTCGACCGCCTGAAGAATAATGGCGTTTGCCAAGTCCTTGTAAGGGGCGATATCCGTCGGTGACCTGTTTTCAACGGTTGCTTGAAGCGTCACACCGTTCACTTTTATGTGGTACATAATTTGCTAATCAACTTCCTTTCATTTTCCAATTTCGTCATTTTGCCAAAATTCAACCGCGAAAATTTTGTTGCTGAAAGGGTTCAAATCCCGTATAAAGTTTTTTTGTCAGGATTCTGAAAACAAAAAAGGCGCCCATGATTGACCTCTCATATTTGAGAGATCACTCACAGGCGCATTGTGCGACATATACAAAAACGGACCGGAAAATTTTACACGGGGAGGGTTCAGTCCATTTTCGTGTCGAAAATATCTACGGACTGACATTTCCTTTTTTCACAAGATTTATGCCCACAAATGGCTTTGTACAGCCGTTTGTGGGCATAATATCTTTTTGGTAACAATTAGTTGGTCTGAGTGACAGGCTTTGAACAACACCGAAGTTGCATTTTGTCCCGTTACTAAGCCATTTAACCGCTCTCGTGTGACAATCCGTGTGATTTTGTCTGACTGCTTGTTTTGTCATCTGTAAGCTGCTCCACAATTCCTCCAAAGTAGTCGTCAATAAGGCAGTTCACCTTTTTGCGCTCCGCCGAAAAAGTCTGCTGATAAACGGATTTTAAAATACTGTCTGTAGACCAGCCGCCGCGCTCGCAGGCGTATTTGTTTGGAATTCCGAGCATCAGCATTACGCTTGCGTTTAAGTGGCGTAAATTATGGAAAGTCATCTGAATACCGTTTTGCTTCATCAGCTTTGTAAAATGTCCGTACACCGCGCGGCGGCTTTTCGGAATAATGAAGTCGGTTTCGCTCTCGTGCGGTATCGCGGAAATGAGGCTCATTATGTATTGCGGGAGCTGGAGCGTTCTGGTGCTTTTCTCGGTCTTGCAGCCGTCGCGCACTTTCTCGCCTTCGTCCGTCATAATGATCGTGCGGCGGATTTTGATAATGCCTTTCTCCGCGTCCACGTCCCGAAATTGCAGCCCGATAACCTCTCCGATACGCAGACTGAGCCACGCGGCAAGCAGTACGGGCAGTTCGGATTCCGTTCCTTTCACGATATTAAATACCGTTTCAAAAGTCGGCAGCTCTTTTTCTTTTCTGACGAGCTTCGGCAGCTTGACATTGTCGAGGTAAATGCCGCACTCGTGAAATTTCAGCACCGACTTTATAAGCCCGAACGCGTTTCTGACGGATTTTGCGCTAAGTCTCTGCGCGTCCGAATTGACCGCTTGCTGAACTTGGATCACCTTTAGATCTTTGATCTTGACGTCCATAATGAGTTGGAATTTGTTGCGGAGTATCTCTTCATAATTGGAGATCGTAGTTTCCTCAATGAGGTTTCTGCGGCTGTCGATATAGAGCTCGGTCGCGCGGCGCAGAGTCAAATTGCCGTCCTTATCCGAAACAACTCCATCTTTAAATTCCTGTGCCATTTTCAGAGCTTTCCATTCCGTATCGGCGGTAAATGATTTAACAACGCGTTTTCCCTTTACATCATATCCCGCTACGATTTGTACTCTATAACTGCCCGATGGAAGTTTTTTAGCTTTCATAGTATATCCTTTCCGAGTGTCGGAAAGTGATACCAACCTACAATTGTATTGTACCACATTCCGACAAAAAAGTAAAGAGTTTTTTAAAAATTTTTATAATTTTTATAACGACAAAAGATCGGCAAGCTCCATATCATTCACATAAAGAAAATTGTCGATTTTTTCTAATGTGATGTTTTTGGCGCTCTTGTCATATTCGTGAAGCGTGCGCTCGCCGACATTCAAATACGCGGCAAGCTCGCTGTCGGAAATGTCTTTGAGATTTTGCCAATATCTGATCTTACACCAGATTTTTTTGTAAAGAGAAATGCGTTTTTCTTTGCGCATAATGCCTCCTTTCGACATTTTTCACTTGAAATTCCCGTTGTTTTGTGATATAATCAAATAAAATGACAACGGTGGTGATCAAATGGAACGCTGTGATTTCAGCGCGGTTATTCGAATAATTTCGCAATACATAAGCGCCGCAAACGCGCTCAACCAATGCGAATTGGTTTACAAAATGTTTGAAGTGTTTGCCGACGAAAACGAGGATTTTGATTTTGACAACGGACAAGTCTGCCGTTGGTTTAAGGGCGTAAAGCCTATAAGTCCGCGTATCGTGCAATTTTATGAGGACTCGGAAAACGCTGAGCAGCTTGCTTCAAGTATTGAATTTCAGATACTGCCGCTGATGTATGACGCGCCGATGGCGGCGCAGGAACTCAACAATCTGGTTATAAATGATGTGAGCATTTCGGAAAATAAACGCTCCGAGTTGAATTCAAATTTTAATTGTGAAAACAATGAAACAATAGCGAATTTTATTTCCTCCGTTCTCCGCTTTTCGATGACGCGTTTTTTTGTTAAACGCGAGCAAAATCAATTAACCGTTTCCGGAACATTATCCCCTGTTGCGAGCGAACGCATATTTGACGGAGTTGTTCCCAAGCCGTGCAAGCACTTCTGCGGTCGTGAAAATGAATTGAACGAGATGCATCAACTGCTTTCCAAGCATAAAAAGGTTTTTATAAGCGGCATCGCAGGTATCGGCAAAAGCGAATTTGTAAAAGCCTACGCCTCTGCTTTCTCTAAAGACTACACAAATATTCTTTATTTTACATATCCGGACAGCTTGCAGAAATTGATCGCGGATATGGATTTTTCGGACGACTTCGCAAGCGATAATGAACAGACGCGTTTCCAAAAACATAACCGCTTTTTGCGCAGTCTGAAAGAGGACACGCTGCTGATCATAGATAACTTCAATACGACAGCCTCGGACGAGCCTGTGCTTGACGTGCTGATGAAATATAATTGCTGTATTGTTTTCACCACCCGAAGCCGTTTTGATATCGGACAAACCTACGAATTAAACGAGATGTCCAATATTGAAAATCTGCTTGATTTATCCCAAAAGTTATATCCCGAAACGGCAAATACCCGCGAAGTGGTAACTCAAATTATAGAAACCGTTCACCGTCACACCCTCGCGGTAGAGCTTTCCGCAAGGCTTTTGCAAAGCGGAATTTCCGAACCGAGCGAGCTGCTGCATAAACTTTCGGAGTGCGGTGTTAATCCCGAAACCGATGATAAAATTAAAATCATAAAGGACGGCAAGAGTGCAAAAGCGACATATTATTCGCATATTCGCGCACTGTTTTCGCTGTATCTGTTAAGCGATGAAATGCAGTCCGTTATGCGGTATATGGCGTTTGCACCGATTGACGGAATCCGCGGCAGACTGCTTGCAAAATGGGCTGGGCTGTCGGATATGAATTACATTAACGATCTCGTTGAACTCGGATTGATTCAAGAAAACGAAACGGATAAAATCTCGCTGCACCCTATCGTGCAGGAAATTACCATTGCCGATCTGAACCCCTCGATCTCGAATTGCCGCGATTTGATTTCAACAATAACTTCTCTTTGTACGCTCCACGGAGCGGAGCTGCCTTTTGCCAAAACCCTGTTTAATGTTATCGAGAATATTATAAACCGCACCAAAAAAGACGATACCGATCTGTATATTCTGTTTCTTGAAAACGCTTTTGAAGCAATGGAAAAAGCGCGTTATTTAAATGGTATGCAAGTAGTTATCCGAGAAATAGAAATGCTGCAAACCGATTTAACTCCAAACGATACGGCATTATTATGGGATTTCAAAGCGGCTGTTGAAGCTGTAAGCTCCAATTACCAAAAATCCGTTGAATACTCTCTGAAAGCGGTTGAACTATGCGAACCCGAAGAAAATTATCTGCTTGCTGCGAACGTTAATCAGAATTTGGGATATTATTTTCATCAAAACGGCGATTTGAACTCCGCGAAAAAATATCTTGAACAAGGAATTGCTTACCTTGAAAAATACAAAAATCTCAATCACGATTTTATAGCGTTCGCGCACAATTATGCTAACCTTATAAGCGACTGCGGAGAACCCTTGAAAGCTATCCGCGCTTTGAAGAAATGCGCCGATATGGTGAAGTCGGGAATGTCAGATTTGTGCGTTGAGTACGCCGACTTGTATTTCGATATGGGAGTAATTTATCTGCAAAACGGCGATAAAGACAAATCGGAACAGAGCCTCGGCGAGGCGTTTCGTGTGTATAACATTATTTTCGCCGACGATGTCGAAGCCCTGTTTTAAAAGAAAAATCAGTTGCTCGGTTTTACGGTTCAAGATATTTTATCCGAAAAATTCGATCAGCTTCAAAACGAATGAGCCGATAACAAACAGCGGAGCGGTAATGTACAGAAAGTCCGCGATACTGCCGATAGTCTTCATTTCCGATACTTTCTTCTTGATCGTGTCCTCTGTCATTATACAATTCGTCAGGCACTCGTCCGTTTTCTTTTCGAGCTTTGTAAGCGACTTTTCCGCGTTTTCGAGCAATTTATTATGAGTCTCGTTTTGCCGCTGCTCGATCTGCTTGTAAATTCTATTCAAGATGTCAATGACGTTTGCCCGAACGCTTTCCTTGTACTCCTGCTGAACGTTCAGCGTTGTTATCAGCTCCCGCTTTATGTTCTCCATAAAGTCCTCTTGAATTGCGCAGAGCTTGCTGACCGTTGTAAGAAGCAGCGTTATTTCGTACTTGTCCGCTGCCTGTTCCTCCGTTTGTGCGCGGTAGCTTTGCAGTTCCGCCCACGAAGCGTTCAAGCTCTGCCGTAACTCTTCCGTAGTCGGCAGATATTCCGACTGTTCCGGCGCGGTGTACTCCCGTTCCGATAACTGCGGTGTGTTTCTTGGAATACTCATTTTCTATCCCCTTTCTTGTGTACATATCGCCCAATTTACTTCCACGAACGGAAACGAGCTTTCCGTTCTTGTCGAGGTACTGCGGGTGGCGATATGAAACTGTGTTCCCCGCAACTCGACATTCAATGTTGTAATCCTCCCATAACGAGCGAACCACATCTTCAAAGCATTTATTTTTCCTGTCCGCAAGTTCGATTTCAATCGCCTCGCGAAGCTCGTCCTTGAATGTTTCCGCGCCGCGTTTCTTGATCTGCGTTTCCTCGAAGGTTTCCTTTAAGCGCGGCGTTTCGTGGTTGTAGAAATTTTCGCGGACAGATTTTGTAAAACCGTGTTTCAAACATTGTTCGCCGAAATATTCTGACATTTCATAAAGATCGCGCTGACTTCGGCGGTAGGACTTTCCCGTCTGAAAATTGCAATTGCTGATAAGAAAATGCGCGTGGACATGATCGCGGTCTGTGTGTATGGCAATTAAAACCTCGTAGCCCTTTGAGTGGATAAACTTCTCGGCAAACTCTTTCGCTATTTTAAAAGCGGTCGCATAATCGACTTTATCGTCAGGGTGGAACGAGATTGACATTTTATGCGCGAGTATCTCATTCCTTTTCAACTTTGAATAACTTTTTCCTTGCAGCTTACGTGTTACAAGCATACTGTTCGCGAAATTATCCCGATTAAAGCCGAGCGCAGTGTAAAGATTATCCGCGGTCTTGATTACTCCGTCCTTAATTTGAGATTTCTGCCTGCCGAGCATATAGTCCGCTGCCGATTTCAACTGCGCCACACTTTTGCACGGCTTGTAATCAACATTCACATTACCAGACGCCATATCACTCACCGTCCTTGTCGGGCGGCTTTTCCGTTATCTGAGCATTTAAAAGCGGCTTTTCAAGAAAACATTTCAAACGCTCAAACACATCAAGGTACGCGTTTTGCATTTTGTAAAGACTTTCTTTTGCGCTGTCAAAATAACCTGAATTTACAAGATACGCAACTTGATTAAGGTTTACGCCGATTTTACGAAGCTCGTTGTAAAGCTGCCTTGCGCTGTCCTCAAACGCGTAAACCTTGATAGTAGCTGATTTCAGCAGCGACAGCAGAAAGTTGGTTTTGTTTAAACCGCTTGCTGATTGTTTAGCGTTGAATAAGGCGAGTTCCTCGTTGGAAAGGCGAAAGAGAAGCTGGTGTTGACGTTTACGTTTCATTGATACTCCTTTCGTTGAGCCGCGCAGCGGGGGAGGTCTCGGAGGGGGTGTCCCACTCTGAGCAGGTGAACCGTTGATATACGAAGACCGCGACAGCGGGATTTGTATATCCAACGGTGCTACCTGCCGATTCCCCCGACCGCCCTCCGTTTCGGGTTGGTCTGCATTTTGCAGACATTGGCGGTCGGGGGAATTGCCGCTGTGCGCACGATACACAAAATGATAGTGATTATGCGCCTTATTGCTTGCAGCTTTTGGCGCGGTGGTTTTATGCTATCACTTTTTCGGCTTTTCGCTATATGTGTGATAGCAAACTCCCCGAAAAGCGCTACTCTCCCACAAAATCCAGATCGATCTCAGACAGATCGGATTCCTGCTCAATGGGCGGAGCGGTCTGCTGATAAGGCTGCGCGAGGTTAGTCAGATACGCCGCCATAAATCCCGGCAGAGCTTTCTCCACCGCGTTCCCGACTGCCGCGACCATCTGCTCAATAAAACGTTCCTCACGCTCTCGTGTTTCAAAATACGGATCATCACACTTTTTGAGATAGCGCTCAAAATACTCCGTAATTGCCAGAGCCGCCGCTTGTGTGTAAGATTTGAACGCGGATTTATCCATTGTTTTCAGATACTCGAACGCCTTTTTGTGAAGCGGCTTGTCCGGATTAAAACGCAGACAGACTGTGCGGATTTTGCTCAAGGGCGCTCCTCATTTTTGCGGAGGATAGTATACGCAAGCTGCTCATAGCCTTTCGCAGTCGCGCAAATATCCTCGATGATCTCCACGCGCTTGGTATCATACTCCGCGAAATTTTTGACGATACACCCACCGCCGCCGATAACATAAAGCCGCATAAGTTCGGGGCTGTACTCGTATTTGCGGAGCGTTACGAAGATGTTTTCTGCGTATTCCCGAACCGCTGCCTTGATACAGTTGAGATACTGTTCGCCGATGTCGGCTTTGCCCGTGCGGATTATCTGCTCGATAATCACCTCGTCGATCTTTGTGCCGAGGCGGTCAAGCACGGCGTTTTTCGCGGCGATCATACACTGATTAACTCCGAGCTTTTCGGTGTAGCACTTGCTCTCAACGGGCTTTTTGTTATTGATGTACATTATATTCATCGTACCGTTGCCGATGTCCGCAATCATATTTACTCCCGTCATTTCGGACAATCGGTCAACAACTGCGGTATAACCCTGCGGAAAGACGCTGCACCCCGTTATGTGAATGTGATACTCCTTGTCGCGGAATATGAAGCGCACTTTGGGATTTCGCGTGAGGTAGGAGCGAAAGCTCTCGCGCTGCGTTTTGACCCACGTCAGCGGCAGTCCTGCGGCGATATGCACATCTGCCTTGCGGATGCCGAACTTCGACAGTTCCCGCGCGATAGCCAAAAGCGTAAACAGATAGAAGTCGTTGTCCTGCACCTTGTCGGGGATAAACTCCTTGTGACCCTCGCCCATTCTGTAATACATACCGTCATAGTGCAGGATATTTCCCGCGAATACAGGCTCGGTGCTTGACGCTGTGATTCCTGTTGGTGTGACGGTGTTCGCGGTCTTGATGTTTCCGTAGCCGTGGTCAATGCCGATGATCCTTATTCCGTTTCTCAATTCTTTCATTATGTGATCCTCCTTGATAGTGTTTTTCCAGAGGAACGCCCGCGTGTCCGGACTTTTCGTTAGCGTTTGCCTCTGTTTTCATTATACTTCCTTTCGGAGGATTTTGCATTGACCGAAAATTGAGCGGGAATTGAGCGATTGGACATAAAAAAGTCCGCTTGACCGTTTG
>CAJTTH010000021.1:8138-8394 GCA_910579125.1 uncultured Oscillospiraceae bacterium
ATCCAACTTTCTTTGATTAACTATTATGAAACGAATGTGCTATGCTTAAAAAGGATATTCATCTGTTTCATCGACTTGTATAGTTAAAAGTTTTGATATAAAGTTGTTTAATATCAACACCTGCGATTGTGGTGTTGAATTACTAAACCACTTAAAGAATTCCTCTACGCTTTCGCGGCTGATTTTTCTTTTTAGATTCGCAGCAAAGTCGCTTTCAACAATACTTATTATTACATCAGCATTATTCTGAATTGTA
>CAJTTH010000021.1:8429-53917 GCA_910579125.1 uncultured Oscillospiraceae bacterium
CGTTCAAGTCGTGCAATAAAGGCTGATACATCTGTAATAAATTTCGGAGTTGAATTATAGGCACTTATTGAATCATATACTGACTGCGTAAACTTCCTATATATTTGTTTGTCCTCATCAGAAATGTTCATATTGCTGAAATCGTGTTTGTCAATAGCTTCACGCACTTCCGCGAAACTTCTAAAGCGATTTTCTGGATTTTTCTCCATCATTTTCTCTATAATTCCGTTATAAGAAAAATCGGTTTTGCTGAAATTCTTCGCATTTGAAATCAACCTATTATACAGTTCGGCTAAATAGAACATATCTGTAAGACTTGTGTACTTCCTTTCGTAGTATTCCTGGGGAAGAGTATCTGAATTAGCGCGGTTTATCATAGAAATCAAGCTATCACTGTTATCTGCACTATCTGTATATGAGGAAAATATTTTTCCAATGCCAAAATCAATTACCTTTACTGTTCCAGATTTATCAATTAAAATATTACCCTCACGAATATCCCTGTGAACTATTCCGTGAGATTCCAAATAACAGAATGCGTCAATTAGTTGAGAAAATACATCGTCTAAGTTGGTTGTGCCTATAAACGGATTAAATCCTGTAATAAAGTCTTCGATGTTGTCACCATCAATATATTCCATCAGAATATATCCTGTATACCCCTCCGCGTAGACATAGTAATTATATATGCGAACAATGTTCTTATGATTTAGTTTGTATAAAATTTTAATTTCTTCGAGAAATTTCTTATAAAATTGCGCCTTGTCAACGCCTTTCTGTGGATCGTATTTCTTTGCAACAAACAATTCATCAATATATTCATCCTTGAGCAAAACTGTTTTACCAAAGGAACCCCCACCAAGATTGTTATTTACCATTATATAATCTTTCTTCCTTGAAAACTCAACTATATCTCCATTAACTTTATTAACTGCCATAAATGTTCCTCCTAAATTACTTATTCATCAAATCCTGATACATCTTTATCAGTTCTGCCATATACTTGTTCTCTGTGATAGCTTTGGGTAAACCATAAGCCGCAAAACAGCTTGATCGTTGGTTTTATGAGCCTTATGCAAATCGGACGGCATAGTTGTTTCGTCATAAAAATCGACAAAGGAACAGTCGGGGGCATCAAGAATAGCCCATACTGTGGCACATATTTAGACTTTTGTTTTAAATTTTGCAAATAAGAACACTATCACGCAATCTGATAATGACAATTTATCGTATGTAATATATCTGTGTAATCATTTTCGCCAATATCTAATATACTCCGATCATCCAAACCTACAGAAAGCACGGTAAGAAAATTTGCAAAATCATAAATCTGCTCTTCGGTATCGCTTTCCAAATTTTGTTTGATGCTATATGTTTTTGCAATAAGCAATACCTTTTGAGCTGCAAGATCTACAATCTGTGTGTTGTTATTCGGGTGAGCAAAACCAAAATGCTGATTAGGTGTCAGAGCGATAAGATTCTCTAAATAATGCATAATGGATGGAAATTCATTTTTTGCAAAAATATGGTGTATTTGCGTTGGAGCAACCGTATCGTCTTGTCCATCAATAAACATAGTTAACTCTGAAATGTTATCGCGAAATTCAACAATAAACTTTTTAAGGATTTTTTTAGAGTGCGACATTTGCTGTTCAAAATAACCATCTCGTCTATCAATATCAGGGTTAAGTTCAAGCCATTCGCTCCTTGTCATATCTTTCGGCTTGTCTTTATAAACATCTCTGAAATTATCACGATTATACATCATATCCGCCTTTGTGATAGGCGTTGTTGACATATGACCGCCCTCGGTGCCTTTTTTCTTCAGCCGAAAAGCCAGCGGATTCAAAACTTTGGTAAAAATACGCTTTGGCTCATATTCTTTTTTTATCTGCGTGTAATCATGATAGAAATCTATAAAACCTTGTTTCATTGTATTAAAGTGGGTTTTGTCTTGGTTATTGAAAAAAGAATCAAATAAATGGTAGATATTGCTATCCTTTAATACTTTTTCAATATATACACAAAGAAAACGTAGGGAATATGTATCATTCTTTGCGATATACTCCAGCACTTCTTTGTTTTCGATCTCATAAAGGTGCCGAGAGGTGGTTGAAACATCTTTCAAAACCCCGGCATAACAAAGCATACACAAAGGCTGCGAAAAGACTTTGTCATACTCGTTTTCTGCTTTTTTCTCATTTGTTCCAGGCTTTGAAAAAGTCTCGGAAATGGTTTCTTTAGCATATTCACTTTGCCAAATATCTTTTACTGTGAATTGAGTTTTGACATTGTCAACATAGTCAAGAACAAAATCCGAAACAGACCATATTACATCCGGGGTGCATTTCTGGTCGATCCGTCTGCCGTTATGAGATTTTCTCAAATCGTAGTCTTTTTCGCTGCAAAATTGAATTATATCATTGTCGTTTAGCATTGTAATTTACCTCGCTTCTTTATTTTAATTTTAGTAACCCATAAAAGTAAACAGAACAGCTGTCAACATTTAGAGAACGTGTTTGATAGTTTCTTGCAATTTGATAAAATGTCCTGTATTCATCAGATGAGAAAAAGTCCAACTGCTTTCTCGTTGGAATATAGCCATCGTGAGGTATTAAAATTGCAACCGAGCCATTCACCAAATATCCTGACGGCTTTTTTATTACTCTTGGTTTATATGTCATATTCGGTGTCAAATAAACATCATCACGATCAATAAAAGCGTACACTGATAACGGTTTTGCCTTATCTTCTTCAATAAACGAATCATACCCGTCTACATCAACAATGGATTTACCGTCATCTGTTATATTGCGTGATTTGATAACGCGAATACCATGGTTACAATTAAGAAGTTTATTTGTAATCTGTCTATCTCTAAACACGCTAAAAACATCAAATTCCATTTTGGCACTTACATTGTCAAATTCGGAATTTCTGTAAATTATCCAATACGGGAATTTATTGTCAAAAATATACTTCTGCTTTTGTACAATATCAATTTTCTGGGTCACTGATATTATATGAGTATTTGATTTTTTACCAAGGTTGTTTATATAAATTGCAATGGTTTCGACAAGCACTCCCGGAAATCCTTTCTCGCCGAAATCAATTATGCACTCCACTGATTTCTTGCTTAAATATTCTCTGCTCGAAGCGAACTCTGGTGTATTAAGCAAGAATTTTGGAAACACAAGAGCTACATATTTACCGATTGACAAAGCTTTATCAAGAAAAAACGAGCAAATATTTGATGTGTCCTTGTTTATTGCATTCTTACGGTATTCATCAATCTTTATGTCGCCAGAGCCCATTTTGTAAAACGGTGGATTACCAATGACATAATCGTACTCTGTATCAAATTTATGAGTCAGAAAATCATCGACGATAAAATTGACGTGACAATTATCGGGAATGGCATAATGTTTGAACAGCGCTTTAAGCACAGCTATACTGTCGCCGTCTATATCAACAGCGTCAATATAAATCTCTTTGCCCTCATATTTTTGTAAAATGAGAGGAATAAAATTCCCAACACCTACTGATGGCTCCAAAATACGAACTACATCATCTGTTATTTCGGGCAAATTCTTCATCATTTCTGTGATTAAGGGCTTGCTTGTGAAAAATGCCGCGTTATCGGTTCTTTTAGTATTAGAAAGCTTGGCAATGCGGCTGAGAGCCGAAACAGATAGATTAAGCGGATTAGATTCAATAAAAGCAATTAAATCTTTCGTATTTGCGAAGCTGTACTTTTCCACGATTTTATTTATCTGTGTAGCGTTAATAGGTGGAGTAGATAAAACCGCTTTTATCTTTTTGGCAATCTCTTGAAAAATTACTGTGGGAACAGCCTCTCCTAAAGACTGTCGGATTTTAATTTCTTCTTTTTTGAGAAACTCCCGTTTTTTACCAATAGGCAATTCATTGAGGTCATTAAAGTCATTGTCCGTCCATTTAAAATCAGATGGAACAGTCATCATAAGCATAAGTTCACGAATACTGAAAACGCGGTCGTCCGAGGGATGTATAGTGTTTTGGCTTGCAAGCTGGTCATTACGAGTATGAATACACGGTCCCACTTTGTCCCAAAATTGACGCCTATATTTATCGCCGTTTTTCTGTTGGTTAATGACTATTTTACCATCAATCACCTGATGCGGCTTTCGTTCGTCCTCGTCATTGTCAAATGCCGATTCCCCTTCTTTCAATTCCGAGATACACTTTCTCATATGTTCTGGATATGTGCGAAATGAATGATATATATCAGTTTCGTCTATTTCGCCAAATTCTTTTAATGGCTTCAAATGACCTATCACATTCCGAAGCATCTTTTCGGGAACACGGGGCGGGTATAATTCTAATGGAGATGTTTCATTGGCATAATCGTTGGCAACACCAATAACCACCGTGCGTTGTCTGCTTGAGGAAGCACCGTGGTCTTTGAAGTTAATTATTCTATAAGTGTATGAGTAACAATCTCCGAGGTTGTGCCAAATTGCTTCGGCGATAGTTTTGTCAACGCCATCAACGTCAGTACAAAGTGTTTTCATAAATGCTGGAACATTCTCAAATATGAAGAATTTTGGGTGTACTGATTTAATTATTTTTATAGATTCA
The DNA here is from genome assembly GCA_910579125.1 of uncultured Oscillospiraceae bacterium. Taxonomy (GTDB): domain Bacteria; phylum Bacillota; class Clostridia; order Oscillospirales; family Ruminococcaceae; genus CAG-115. Next base: position 13,050 of record CAJTTH010000021.1, read on the forward strand.
ACCACCAGTGAGTTTCTGGTAATTTCTCACAATGTTTTTTTGTGATTTGCGACGGACATACCTTGGCAGGGGGGCGTGGCAATTAAAACATCAACACGGCTCATATGCTCTTTTTTCTTCCAAAGTCTGATTTGAGAATACAACTGCTCTTTAGTTTCATTAGCGGTTATATCTCCACATATGTAGCCGCTTTCATATTTGCATTTCTTATTGTACCTTTGAACTTCCAGTCTGCGCGGAATCAGTTCATTGGTAGCAACACATTCAAACCCCTCTAACTTAAATCCGTGACAGCCAATACCTGCGCTGCTAAACAAACTGATGTATGTCATCATCTTAGTTATTCCTCCGAACTCCTTTTAATAGCGCTTTTGCCACCTTGAACACATTCATCTATTTCCGAACGCTTAAACTTCCATTATTTCTCAAATTCGCAAACAAGAACACCTTTGCTTTTTCTTATCCAATCTCTTATTGCAGCTGGTTTCACGCCCAAGTGTTCTAATGGTTCTTCTATTCTTATCCAATTTTTTGCAACTAAATTGCTTATAATTCCCGCCTAAAAAATACAATTATACATAATATATTATAACATCTTTTCAATAAATTTTCAATAAGTTTTTTGTAATTTGTTGTTTTTTAGTTCCTGTTGTATAGATATAGTGATGGATAGTTGCCCCGTTTTCAAAAGGTTATCCAATAAACCTCCACATCAACCCCCATTTCTTTACATTTATCAATTACATATTTAGTGCCACGCGAGCTATCGTCCCAAAACGCGAGTACAAGGTCAGCGTTCTCGATTATTGTGATATTTCTTTTCAGCGGGGCGGCATTCCTCCCATATCGAGCATAGTTGGGTTTGAACTCGGTTAGCTTTATGCCGTGCGATAGCGCGTACTCCCTCGCGCAAGAATCTACACCTTTAGCTCCTCCCGAAATGATCTCCGTTGTATCCGGGGGAAGATACTGCCCTAAATCCTTTACTGTTAGCTTTCGCGAGCCTATTACTGCTACTTTCATATTAAAACCCCTCCTGCAAACCTGTTTATCTATATTATATACTTATGAGTCAATACCGTCAAGCCCTTTTGGATATTAACTTGTTTAGCGGAAAAGATTATAATAAAGCAAAGGGGGAATGTGGCTTGAATTTAGGAGAACGCATACAAGAGCTCCGCGAGAAAAAAGGGATTACACGCTATAGACTAACTCAAATCACAGGGATTTCGGGACACCATATAAAAGGAATTGAAGAGGGTACTCGTCAACCGACTATCGATACTTTGGAGAAGTTGATAGTACCGTTAGGTGTGACACTTGCGGAACTGTTTAATGATGGCGATGTCACATACCTTTCTGAAAAAGAAAAACAGCTTATAGAGAACTTTCGCGCTTTGTCGGGCGAAAAAATAGAAGCGCTACTCTTGATGAGTGAGGTACTAAAAAAATAATTTTCAAAAAAAAGCCGATCAAGCAACCGCCCGATCGGCTTTTCGGTTTGTGTAGTTTGGCTCACTTCTGCACCCTATCCGTGTGATTTTCTCATGTGATTTTTTCGGAAATCCATGTGATTTTACGGAGTTCCGACTGCATATTTGCAGTTTCAACTGCAACGCAAGATAAAGAAAAACCGCTGTATCATGCCGTTTACACGGTTTACAGCGGTTTTGTGTATGGTCTGAGTGACAGGATTTGAACCTGCGGCCTCTACCACCCCAAGGTAGCGCGCTACCAATCTGCGCCACACCCAGATACCCAACGCTAATATTATATCACAACGCTAGAAAAAAGTCAAGTACTTTTTTAAAAAATATCAAATTTCATCAAGCCTCAAAATAACGAACAAAAGAAACGGGAGGAATAAACCTCCCGTTAATAGTTAAAGAACGGCAACCGAATCAGTCGTCGGCACTTGCGGAAACTATACCGCGATCGGCATCGATAGTAACGGCGGTGCCGCTGCGCAGGATATCCGCAGCGTTCTCCGCACCGACGATAACGGGGATATCGAGAGCCATACCGACAATAGCCGCGTGCGAATCCGAGCCGTTCTCCTCGGTAATGATACCGGCCGCAGTTTTAAGCAGCGACAGTATTTTGTTGGAGGTTTTGTGAATGACGAGTATCTGTCCTGCCTCAAAGCGGTCCAAAGCCTCATCTTCGGTCTGCGCGACGCAGACGGGAGCTGTAACAGTGCCTTTGGTAACACCCGTTCCCGTAACCAGAACATCACCGACAATATGCACCTTCATAAGATTGGTCGTTCCCGAAACTCCAAGCGGCACTCCCGCGGTAATGACGGTCAGATCACCGTTTTTGAGCAGTCCCGCTTCAACAGCCTTTTCAACGGCGTGGTGAATAAGATCGTCGGTGTTTGTCATCATTTCCTCTGCCATAAGCGGAATAACGCCCCATGACATAGCGGTCTGACGCCACGTTACCTCGCTTGTCGTACAAGAGATTATCGGACATTCCGGGCGGTAACGCGAGATCATTCTTGCGGTCGTACCTGTTTTGGTAACGGTGATTATCGCGGTAGCGCCCAGATCCATAGCCGCGCTGACCGTCGCGTGCGAAATAGCCGCGGAAACGTTGACGCAGTTGCGCGTTTCCTGCTTGTAGAAACGTTTTTTATAGTCGATAGCTTTTTCGGTGGTCTCGGCAATAAGCGCCATAGTCTTGACCGCCTCAACGGGGTGTTCGCCCGCCGCAGTCTCTCCCGACAGCATAATAGCGCTTGTGCCGTCGTATATCGCATTGGCGACGTCTGTGGTCTCCGCGCGCGTGGGTCGCGGATTGTGTATCATACTCTCGAGCATTTGCGTTGCGGTGATAACCTGTTTGTTGGAGTTATATCCCTTTTTAATGAGCATTTTCTGTATCTGGGGAATTTCCTCAAACGGTATCTCAACGCCCATATCGCCGCGCGCAACCATAATTCCGTCCGAAACCCGCAGAATATCGTCGATATTCTTGACGCCCTCGCCGTTCTCGATTTTGGAGATAATACGGATATCACCGCGCCCTTCCTCCTCAAGAATTTTGCGTATAGCCAGAACGTCGTCGGGGCAGGTAACGAACGAAGCCGCAATAAAATCAAAGCTCTCCTGTGCCGCAAACCGGATATCGGAGATATCGACCTCGGACAGATACGGCATGGACAGCTTAACGCCCGGGATATTCACGCCCTTGTTGTTAGAGAGCACGCCGCCGTTAAGTATCGAACAAACGATATCCGCAGTGCCGTCCGCGTTGTGGACTATGTCCGAGCAGCGGACGATAACGTTTCCGTCATCGATGAGTATGCGCGTGCCCACTTCAATATCGTCGGGTAAATTCTTGTAGGTAATTGAAACGCGCGTATTGTCGCCGTCGACCTCAGCGGTAGTCAGCACAAAAGTATCTCCGGTCTTGATCTCGACTTTTTTATCGTCCTTGAATTTTTTCAGACGAACCTCCGGACCTTTTGTATCGAGCAGCGTAGCGACGGGCTTTCCCAGTTCGCGGGCAATGCGCACAACCTGATCGTGGGTAACCTTGTGGCTCTTGTGAGTGCCATGCGAAAAATTCTGCCGGGCAACGTTCATACCGTTCTCGATAAGCAGCTTAAGCACCTCGTCGCTTTGAGTAGCGGGACCCAAAGTACAAACAATCTTAGTTCTTCTCATTAAATTAACTCCTTTCGGTTAAGGTTTTTACTTAAATTTATTATTGTTGTTGCGCTTGTTTAAATCAAAATTTTATTTCACGGTGCAAAATAATACTGTGTGCATTGTTGTTTTTTCGCTAATTTTAATTGAAGTGTCGCCGCACAGGGAGCAAGAGGAAACCCGTAGAGGAGGTCGAATCAGCCGTGCGTCAACATAAATAAAGAAACGAAACCACAACAATAAACTTAGGACAAAGAGCCGTATACACAAGCGCGAGCACCCTCTCACAACAGTACGTCAACATGAAAAAACGGAATACCGGCGAAATTAACAGAGCATACGCAGCGTTACCGCGATAACAATCACCTTTTTTATTATATCTTAAAACCATAAAAATTTCAACCCCCCAAAGCAATTTTTTCCATTTCCCCAAAAAACAAGAAAAAATTCGTAAAATATGTTGAAAACTTTGAATTTTTGTGATATAATTATTGTGTATCATATTGTTTCGGAAAAAGATGTGAAAAAATAAGAAGTACAACGGGGAGGGGGCAAACCTATGGATTGCGCACTGTGGCTGAACAGACGCAAAGTCCGCACGGCGGCGGAGATTGCCGAAGAGCCGGATATAGCGTCGCTGCGCGGATATTTTCTGGCAGGCAGTCTTGTCGACTGGCTTCGCGAACATGAAGGCAGTCGATACGCCGAGAAATTGGAAAAACTCTCCCCCGAAGATCCCGCCTTGAACGAAAAGCTCTCCGATATATTCGGCGGCAGCGCCTGCGGACATAAGAGCTTTGGCGAGGGCGTTCATCAAACAGCGGCGGACGCGTTGAGCACAATCACTTGCAGTTTTCCTGCGGTGCTGAACAGTTTTGATTTCGGCTCGTCGGGCTCATACAACTATTCGGCAATAAGCTCATTCGGCAGTTTTTTACGCAGTTGGGAATTTTTCCTCGGTTCGTTCCACTCAGGCAGTTTCACGTCGGGCAGCGGTATGCACGTGTGGGAATGGGAGCGGTTTTTCGCGTTGTACGAAAGCGGTTCGTTTGCTCTCGGCAGCTTTGCGAGCTTTCACGAATGGGAGTGGGAATGGCTGTTTCGGGCTATCGGAGGAGGCAGCTTCGTTGTCGGCTCATTTAATTTCGGAAGCTATTGGCGAATGGGCGGTCTCGGCGGCAGCATGGAAATTCCGTTTCCCGAGCGCTTTGAAATGCTCGATGAATACGACAGAATAATGCTCGAAACGCTTATGAAATGCCCGTTAGACCGTTTCGGCTACGGAATACACAACATCTGATCATTTCGGAGAACGCTATGAAATACATTATCGGATTTGTTATGCTCGGACTGGTTACATACATGGGATTGTTCTTCCTTGTGACAGGTCTGAACGAAGCGGCGCATAACACGTCCGCGCCCGTGAGCTTCAACGCTTTTAAAACCCCGTCTAGCTTCACGGTGGGAGCGGTAGAGGGCACGATAGAGCAAACCGTCGGCAGGTTGGATAAAGGTATCGTGACCGAGCGTGACTTTATGGGAGTAGTGTTTGGCGAGCCCATTGTCGAATACTTTTATGTTATTCCCGCGGGCGCGGTGCTCAACGAGTCGGGCGATCAGCAGTATATGGCTCTGCGCGTTTCGGGCGAGGAAAACAGGGCGCTGCTCGACGAAATAACGTTCACGTTTCCCAAGCAGTCAGCCGAGCTTTCGGAGTCGCCGAAACTGGAGTTTGTCGGCTACGTCTCGGAAATGAACGACGAGACGTTTTCGGAAATGCAGGTCTTTCTTCAAAATCACGAAAAGCTCATAGGCATAGACACATGGGATATGCCGAATTACAAATATTTCATAAACCATATATGCAGATACACGGTCATCGTTTGTTCGGGTGAAAGCGACGCGGAGCTTCCGATAGTAATAGGCGCGGTCGTAAGCGCGGTCGGAATTGGCGGCATAGTGTTGCTTATCGTGAAAAAGGTTCGCGAAAACAGCGGATATTAACGTTTATTATGCGCCAAAGCGCGTTTAAAAATTTTTTTGTTCGGGAGAAAATTTATGAGATTTGTAAGGTTATTGGTAATGTTTGTAGTGATCGCGTTTCTGGGTATTGCCCTATTGGTCGGAACGCTCAAGGACAAGGCGGAGCTTTCCAAACCGCGCGGCGATCTGGAGACCATGACCGAGGACGACTTCTATCAAGGGCGTTTCGTCGAGGGAACCATCTATGAACTTTGGGATAATTTTGCGGATATGGAAGAATATGACAGTACATTCGGAATAAAGCACAACACGCGCGTTACCGCTCAATATTACGCGCTGCCCATACCCGTGCTTGATGAATATAAATTTGTCGCGCTTGCCATAAGCGACAGCTCGAAACAGACTATCGCGAAAAAAATGGTAAAGGAGACGGACGCGTTTTATGAGGACGGCACCATGCCGACGACCGAGCTGCACGTCCGCGGTAAAGTAACAAAGCTCAGCGGTGACGGTCTTGATTATCTTCGGGAATACGCCGAGTATATGGACTTTGACGCGGGCGATGTTGCGGCGTTCACGATAAACGACGGCAACGACGGCAGCAGCTCGGGCGGCACGCTTATCATCGCGATAGTGCTCTCGGTCATCGGGCTTGGCGGCACGGTATTTATGATCGTCCGCAGAGTTATCCGCGGCAAGTAAAGTGAACGCGATACATATCGCCTCTTCCGCGCCCGCGTTCGCCAAAGGGAAGAAAACGCTCGCCGCCGAGGATTTCGACCTGTATTGTACGGCGCTTTCGGCTCTCTGCTGGCGTAAATTCAACGGTGAAATAACGCTCTGCTGCGACAGCCGTTACGCGGAGTATTACCGCATGATCGGCTTTACCGACGTCTGGAACGGCATAAACGTATGCGTTGCGGACGATCTTGAGGGCATCGACCCGCTGATGTTCTGGGCGGGCGGCAAGTTGCTCGCGCTGCGCGAGGTGAGCGCTCCCGTTGTTATGCTTGACACGGACTTTATCGTCTGGAAAACGCTTAATTTCGGCAGCGAAATTATTGCCGCGCACCGCGAAAACATATCGGACGGGATATATCCGCCGCTCGGCTTTTTCCGCGCGGGAACGCATATTATCCCCGATTTCAGCGAGGACGTACTGCCGCTCAATACCGCGTTTTTTTACGTCCCCGACAACGATTTCAAGGAGTTTTACACGGGGCAGGCAATAGCGTTTATGAAGTCGGCGGCGAAACGCGACGATTACCTTAAATATATGGTGTTTGCGGAGCAGCGGCTTGCGGCAATGTGCGCGGACTACACGGGTACGCCCGTAAAAACGCTGCTCGACAAGGACAATCTGTTCTATCCGCAGAGCGATTTCACGCACCTCTGGGGCGCTAAACAGGTAATGCGCGACCACCCTGAGCTGCGCGGAGATTTTCTTCAAAAATGCCGAAAACGTCTGCTCACGGAGTTCCCCGAGTATGCATATATCGCCGAAATAATAAATTCGCTCAACGGCGAATAATTACGGCAGTTTCAGCTCAAAATAGTAATAATTTTCTGTTTTGGGAGGAATTTACAATGATACGCACGCAGGAGCTGCAAAAATATTACACCGTCGGCGCTAACACAATAAAGGCGCTTGACGGCGTTTCGCTGAATATCGACGACGGCGAGTATGTCACGGTTGTGGGAACATCGGGTTCGGGAAAGTCCACGCTGATGAACATTCTAGGCTGCCTTGACACGCCGACCTCGGGGAGCTATCTGCTAGACGGCAATGATGTTGCGACACTCTCCGACAACACTCTGTCCGACATTCGCAGCCGAAAGATCGGGTTTATCTTCCAGAGCTTCAATCTTATCCCCGGCTTGACCGCGCTCGAAAACGTCGAGTTGCCGCTGCTGTACAGGAAAGTTCCCAAAAAGCAGCGCAGTGAAACAGCCATGAGGGCGCTGGAGAGCGTGAAGCTCTCGGATAGAGCGCTGCACCGTCCGTCCGAGCTGTCGGGAGGTCAGCAGCAGCGCGTCGCTATTGCGAGGGCGATAGCGGCGAACCCCGCCATCATTCTCGCTGACGAGCCGTGCGGAAATCTGGACAGCAAATCGGGCGCGGAGGTGCTTGAAATACTTTCGCAGCTTAGCCGCAGCGGAAAAACGGTCGTGATGATAACTCACAACGAGGATACGGCGAAAAAGGCGGAAAGGCTTGTCCGCATCTCAGACGGGAGGCTTTGCCAATAGCCGCGTATTCATTAATAAAGGAGACAATATGACTTTACAGGAAATAATCGACGACAGCAAGCGGATAGTTTTTTTCGGCGGTGCGGGTGTGTCAACCGAGAGCGGAATACCCGACTTCCGCAGCGCGGACGGATTGTATTCGCAGCATTACAAGTACCCGCCCGAGCAGATAGTCAGTCATACGTTTTTTACGCAGTATCCCGATGAATTTTATCGGTTTTACCGCGACAGAATGATATTCCCCGACGCAAAGCCAAACGCCGCGCATTTAAAGCTCGCGGAGCTTGAGCGGGCGGGGAAACTGTCGGCGGTGATAACGCAGAATATCGACGGATTACATCAGGCGGCGGGCAGCAAAAACGTCATCGAGCTGCACGGCAGCGTTCACCGTAACTACTGTACGAAGTGCGGCAAATTCTATCCGCTTTCGGCGGCAACTGAGAGCGAGGGTATTCCCGAATGCGAATGCGGCGGACGTATAAAGCCCGACGTCGTGCTGTACGAGGAGAGTTTGAACTCGGAGGATATTGAGAACGCGGTCACAGAGATAGCGGCTGCCGATACGCTGATTATCGGCGGCACATCGCTTGTGGTATACCCCGCTGCGGGTTTCGTGAACTACTTCAAGGGCAAGCACCTTGTGGTTATCAACAAATCGCCCACCAACGCGGATAAAAATGCGGAATTGGTGATAGCGGACAGTATCGGCGAGGTTTTAAGTAAAATCAGAGCGTGTTCACATTAACCGAAATGTCCGGATTTCGAAGCGAATTTTGCGCATTTCGAGGCGAAAATTCGCAGACGTACTGTATGTACTTCAAGAATTTTTAACGAAGAAAGGCGCAAAATTCGCCGAAAGACGGGCGTTGAGCGTTAATGTGAACACGCTCTAAGGTAAACTAAGCCGTGCAATAAACGGACATAATATCCCGTGCGTTACGCTCGGCAATAACGTAACGCAAAGCCGGTCGGATTAAGGAGTAAAAATGGAAACTGTTCAGACGGTAACTTATCAATGCCCGAACTGCAACGCGGCATTGGAATACGACAGCGTACACGGAGGATTTAAGTGCTTCTATTGCGACAGCACGTTCTCGGATCGCGAGATAAGGAATATCTTCAAGCATAACGAGGAGGAAGTAAACCTCGATACGGCGGTCGAGCCCGAGCTTAACGAGTCGCAGGAGCAAATGGAGGAATTTACGGGGCAGAGCGCCCTGTACAGCTGTCCGAACTGCGGCGCGGGAGTTATCTGCGACAGCCTTACTTCGTCGACGAGATGTCACTTCTGCCATACGCCCGTTATACTTTCGGGGCGGCTTTCGGGCGAGTTCAAGCCGAATATGATAATCCCGTTCAAATCTACAAGGGATCGCGCCGAACAGAAGTTCAGGGAGTACATAAAAGGTAAGTTCCTGCTGCCGAGGGGCTTTAAATCGGAAGCGCAGATAAGCAATATCTCAGCGCTGTACGTTCCGTATTGGCTGAAAAGCGGCTTGACGGACGTTCAGCTTTCAGCAACAGGAAAGACTATCAGAACATGGACGACGGGCAGCCGCCGCTACACTCATACTAAAGTGTACAACGTAGAGCGCGACGCGGAAATGTCGTTTATCCGCGTGCCGTGCGACGGCTCAAAGCGCATTGACGACGGTCTTATGGAGAGCATAGAGCCGTTCAATTACGGCGATCTTAAGCCGTTCTCGATGTCGTATCTGTCGGGCTGCGCCGCTGAAAAGTACGATGTTTCCAAGGAGGAGGCTGCTGTGCGCATAGATGAGCGCGTGCTGAAAGCGGCTGAGGACGAGATACGCAGAATGGCGTCTGTGTATACATCGCTGGAATCGGTACGGACGACTTTTGTCTACCGTCAGCAGAAGTACGTCTACGCGCTGCTGCCCGTATGGTTTTTGAACTACCAATACAAGGGCAAGGACTACGCGTTCGCGATGAACGGACAGACGGAAAAGATGTTCGGCGAGCTGCCCGTCAGCAAGCTGAAAACGTTTCTGTTCGGCGCGGGGATATTCCTTGTTGTGTGGCTGATAGCGTCTTTTGTGGGAGGGCTGTGCATTGCTTAAGATGAGATTTACTGCGGCGCTCGTTGTCGTTGTGATATTGCTTGCTCCGTTTTTCAGACTTTCCGCAAGCGCGGACTATTCCACGGGTTGTCGTGGAGCGCTCGCCGATCTTGACGAATGTCTCACCGATTCCGAAGAGGAAAAGCTGCTCGGCATAATGAACGAGACCGCTCAGAAGATAAACTGCAACATCGGCATCGTTATCACGCGCGATTTGAACGGAATGTCCGACAGCCGCTACGCGAAGCATTTCGGCGACAGCAATTTCGGCAGCGGAAGCTCGTATGCGGTGTTTATGTTCCTGAATACACACGACAATCCCGCATATAAAACATACGAGGACAAAATCGGGCTTAACGGCAGAGGTCACGATTATTATGCCGGCAAGGCAAACGCCATTTTCGACAAGGTGTATGACGGTCTGGACAGCTCGGGATTTTATTCGGCAGGGCGGGCGTTCTGCCGAGCATTGGAGCAATATGCGGGATCGGACAGCTATGGGAATAATTCGTCGTTTATCGCGGGGAATTTCTCGCTGATCAGCGGCGGGATGTTTATCGGATTTATCGCCGCGGTTATCGTTACAATAATTGTTGTAAGCAACGTTGTAAGGGGCTACAAGAAACGCGCTCCGATAAGCGCGTCAAACTACATAGATCAGCACCGCACGCGTATCACGCGTCAGGTAGATCAGTTTGTCCGTGAATACACCACCAGCGTTTCTATAAGCAGTTCAAGCGGCGGCGGACGCGGCGGGCACAGCAGCCATGGTGGCAGTCACCGCAGCGGAGGACACAGCAGTCACGGAGGACGGCACAGATAATGAGAGCGGTAATACAAAGGACGGAGCGCGCAAGCGTTTCCGTTGACGGGAAGACAGTCGGCGAGATCGGAAAAGGCTTTCTTGTGCTGCTCGGTGTGGGCGCGGAGGATACCGAAGCCGACTGCGAGCGGATAGCGAAAAAGCTCGTCGGTCTGCGCATTTTCGAGGATGAAAACGGCAAGACCAATCTCTCGCTAAAGGACGTGGACGGCAGCCTGCTGATAATCTCGCAGTTCACTTTGTACGCGGACTGCCGCAAGGGAAACCGCCCCAACTTTCTTATGGCGAAAGAGCCGAAAGAAGCGGAGCGGCTGTACGAGTATTTCTGCAAGCTGTGCGCCGAGGAAATTCCCGTTGTGGAAAAAGGAATATTCGGCGCGGATATGCGTGTGGAGCTTGTGAACAGCGGTCCGTTCACGGTTATTTTGGAGTAGAATATGGCTGTATCAAATATAAGGGCAGAGTTGTCGGCGGATATAGAACGGGTATGGGCGGTCATCACATCACCAGACAGTGAATGGCGCAGCGATCTTCGCGGAACAGAGCACCTTAACGAAAAGAATTTTGTCGAGACCGACAAAATCGGCTTTAAAACTCACTTTACGATAACCGTATTCGAGCCGTATTCGCTGTATGAACTCAAGATCGACAATGACAATATTTCGGGACGTTGGACGGGAAAATTATCTTCGGTGAACGGCGGAACGATTATTGACTTTACCGAGGACGTTACTCCAAAAAGGACAATAATAAAACCGTTTGTCAAAGTTTTTTTGAAAAAGCAGCAAGCGGCATATCTGCGCGATTTGAGAAAGGCTTTGGGAGAATGATCTACCTTGACAACGCCTCCTCAGCGCCCGTAAACCCAAAAGCGCTTGCGGCGGCAATGCCGTTTTTAACGGAAAATTTTGCGAACCCGTCCTCGGTGCATACCCCCGGACGGGCTGCTTCTGCGGCTCTCGATAAGGCTCGCGAACAGTGCGCGGCGGCTCTCGGGACGCTCCCCGAGGAGATATTTTTTACGAGCGGCGGCACAGAGAGCGATAACATGGCGGTTTTTTCCGCGCTTGGAATTAACGGAAGGCGCAAGATCATAACCTCCGCAATAGAACACCCCGCCGTGCTGAACGCCTGCGCTGAACTTTCGCGGCGCGGCTTTGATGTCGTGCGCATTATGCCTGACGGCGACGGAATAGTCCGTTCTGAGTACGTTGCGGCGGCGATAGACGATAAAACCGCAATGGTCTCCGTGATGACCGCGAACAACGAGATCGGCACGTTGCAGCCGATAGCCGAGATCGGCGCGCTTTGCCGCGAAAGGGGCGTATACTTCCACACAGACGCGGTACAAGCGGTAGGGAGTATACCGCTCGATATGCGGAAACTGCCCGTGGATATGCTGTCCGTTTCCGCGCATAAGATCGGCGGCATCAAGGGCGCGGGACTACTGTACGTCCGCAAAGGCTCCCCCGTCTTGCCACTGATAGTCGGCGGCGGTCAGGAGCGCGGGATACGCTCCGGTACGGAGAACGTTGCCGCGATTGCCGCGCTTGGAGCGGCAATCGCGGATATTACAGCGGATATTACCCGCCGTGCGGAAAAAATTACTCGGCTGCGCAATCTGCTTATCGAGCGGTTGGAGATGATACCGAATTCGCGGCTGAACGGCAGCAGGACCTTGCGTATCTGCTCTAATGTGAATTTCTCGTTCGGCAATATTGACGGGGAAGCGCTGGTTATGAGCCTTGATTTAATGGGCGTATGCGTTTCGACCGCTTCCGCGTGCTCGGCGGGGAAACAGCGGCGTTCGCACGTTCTGACCGCGCTCGGATTGTCGGAGAATTGGCTTGACGGCACGGTTCGGCTCACGCTTTCGGAAAACAACACTGAAAAGGATATTTTGGCGGCAGCGGACATTATCGCGGAATGCACTGCGCGACAGCGGTCGGGCTAGGCGCCGCATAGCGGAGGGGATTTTCCGCGGCACCCCGCTCGCTGCGCTCGGGGATACGCGCGGAAAATCCCGGTGCGCGTCCGCGTTTTGCCGCAAGCGGCAAAACCGCTGTTCGCTGCGCTCACAGCGTATCCGCCTACGGCGGATTGCGGGCGCACACCGCCGAAATTGACGCGGGTCAGAGCTTGTCGGCGTAGTATGCGAGAATTAGCTCGGTAACGCGCCCGTAGCTGAGCGTACCCTCGGTCACTCCCTGTACTTTGATAAAACTGTCGTTTACCGCTCCGGAGACCTCGGAGACTGAGACCGAAGTTCCGCCGATGTTGATCTCGACCTCATGATCGGTTATGTACTTGTTTTCGGCGCTGAAATCCGCGATCATTCCGTCGGTAAGCATATCGTGCGCCTGCCGCCACATATCAATATCGTAGGCGAACAGTTCGTTGGAGCAGTGCTTGAACGCTTCCATATATCCCGAGTAGCGGAATTCCGGATATTCACTGTTGATACAGGAGAGGAACGCGAGAAAGTTGCATTCGTTCTCAAAGGCGATACCGCGTGAGTGCGCGCTTTCGTGAGCGGCAGTGTACGGTATGGAGAAATCTGGCTGCGCCGTGTTTACATTACATTCGGCGAAGAACGGAAAGTACATTCCCGTGATGTGAGTGTATGACCACGGCTCGGAAAGCATAACGGGCTTTTGCCGCCAGATCGCCGTCCACAGGAACGGGTATTCGCCGACAAGCCTGTCGTAGCCGCTGCCCGTGCGTGAAAGCTCCTCAAAAATACTTTCGGAAAAGACCATGCAGCCGTTTTCGTCAACGGCAAGCGCCTCGCGGGCTTCCGCAGCGCACCCCGCAAGTTCGCCGCAGACGGCAAGCAGAAACTCGGGCGTTTTCTTTGACGTATCCAGCCGCATTATCTTCTCGATCGGATAACGGTAGTAGTTCGCGCCGTGGCATATCATATACATAAGGCTCGCGATCGACAGAGACCCACAAAGAAATCTTCCCGCTTTCAGAAGCGTTTTACCGCGCTTTTTGCTTTTTTTCAGTTTAACGATAAGCAAAACAATAAGAAAGATCACCAGCGGAACGGCTAAAATGACAAGCAGCTCCGTAAGCGAGACAGGTAAAAGGCTCGTGATAAAACCCACAGGCACGGTGATAATTTTAAACAGTCCGCGCGAGAGAATGTATTCGGTAAAACCGGGAAAGTACGGCAGCAAAAAATACATAGCCGCCGCAAAGACCAATGGAATAAATATCCAATAAATTTTAAATATCTTTTTCATTACTTTTCCTTTCGCCAGAAAAATGAATATTTTTTTGTGCATTTTTAACAAAATATTCAAAAAATTTTGACAAAGCATTTATTTTGTGGTAAAATATATATGGTTCACAATATTTTACCTAAAGAAGGTGAGTAAATGAGGCTTCCGGAAAACGACACCGATTGGCTTTCGGCTTATCTTCGGGATATAGAGATAGCAAATAAAGAGCTGATCGAAAAAAATTTTCACGTCGACCCTAAATCTGTAATATGCGATATTTACGCATTGCCCTCGCATAACCACCAGACATTTTACGGAAAACTTATTTCCGAACGCGGCTTTTATAAAATCATTTACGCTAAAGCGATACAGAATTCGATCTGGTTTTCGGAACCGATCTATATGTATCGCTTTGAAGAAGCAAAGCGGTTTGAGAACCACCCCATGAAAAAGGGACATATAGTATGCCGCGCCAAGCTGATGGATAAATCGATTATTAACCGTTTGCTGTTCACAGCCGAACGGCTTGCTCAACCACAGCCCGGGGACGCTGTTGTTGCCGATCTGGAGAGCGTTTTCACTGCAATAAGACTGTATGAAAACGGTGTAATGCTGCGGGAAATAATGTACACAGACGCGGAGAAACTGGAGTTTTACGGTAACACCGACAAGCATGAGGCAGTCGAATTCCTCGGCTCTTTGTACCTCTGCATTGAAAAGATCATCGGCATTGGCGATTAACATTCGCTATTGCTCTGTCTGCCCAAACGGCAATTTGTTTTTAACTGTAAATACTTAATGTAATTTCATGTGCCGTTTATACATTTTGTTTTGCGGTGTAAGTGTGTGGAAATAAATTATAGTTTCACGATTGCGTGAGGGAAACGCCGCAGTTTTCTTTCGGTGTCATTTGTAATTTGGTTTCTTTATGTTTTTTGTGTTTCCGCACGGGCTGCGAGAGGAAACACACTAAATTAAAACAAACGAAACAACAACGGTCAACTTAAACTAAAAAGATATCAGCATACGCAACATTACCTTATAATTCCATTATACACCTTTTTTACAATTATTTCAAGTGTCAAGATTTGTCAATTTCACCTTACTTTCACTGAAAATTTAAAAAAAGGGCTTAACATTTTGAAAGAAATGTGTTATAATGATTATATATGCCAATGGGGAAACACACGTCAGGCGCCGCGGCGCAAGTGTGAAGCTGTACTAAACATACCTGTTATTCAAGGGGTGACAAAACGATGAACAAAAGAAGGAATTTTCGCTACATTAAGATCAAGGACGATGAACCGAAAAAGTCCAAAAAGCGTGAAAAGGGAAGAGTGTCGCGTAATATCGGTCACGCGCTGACCGTTGTCGGCACGACGATCTCGTCAATGCTGCTCATTCTGGTTATTATGATGTGTATTGTTGTTACGATAATTACGGTTTACATTCTTGATTTTGCCGACAACGGCTACGACGCAAACCTCCGCGACGCTGAAATGCAGTACACGACCATAGTCTACGCGTATGACGAGGACGGTCTCGAGGTCGAGCGCAAGCGTCTGTTCGAGGAAACCAACCGTATCTGGGTGGACTACGAGGACATCTCTCCGCACGTTATACACGCCGTCGTTTCTACGGAGGACAAGCGTTTTTACGAGCATAATGGCGTCGACTGGAGAAGAACGGTCTACGCGCTCGCCGCAGACGTTCTGAATCTTTCGGGAGCAGGTCAGGGCGGTTCTACGATAACCCAGCAGCTTATCAAGAATATAACTCAGGACGACGAGCAGACGTGGGCGCGTAAACTCCGTGAGATCTTCAGAGCATTGTCGCTCGAGGAAAAATACACAAAGGTCGATATAATTGAGAGCTATCTTAACGTTATCTGGCTCGGACACCGTGTAAACGGCATAGGCGCGGCGTCTCAGCTGTATTTCGGCAAGGAGGCGAAAGACCTCGATATCGCCGAGGCAGCTATAATCGCAGGGCTTATTCGTAACCCGAATAAGCGTTCACCGTATCTTGACCTACAGAACTGCAAGGATTCGCAGGAGTACGTATTGCAGAATATGTACGAGCAGGGCTATATCAATACCAAGGAGTACGAGTCGGCGAAAGCGGAAAAGGTGCGTTTCAGAGACGTTGTGGAGGGTGACGCTTTCGGCTATATTGACCCGCGCTCAGTTCAGACCGACGCCCCCGACGAGCCGAACGAGGACGATGAGAACGAGGCTTACGAGGCTTACCGCTGGAACGAATACGAAATATCCCAGAACTGGTATGTCGACGCGGCGCTCAATCAGGTAATCGAGGACTATGCCGAGCTTAAGGGCATCACCGAAACCTCCGCTCAAAGGGAGATATACAACGGCGGTTTCCGTATCTATATCAATGAAAATATGGCGTATCAGAATCTGGTTGAGGAGAAGTACCGAGATCCGTATCTGGTGGCGACGTTTTTCGACAAGGACGCAGATCCGGACGATCTGATACAGTCGGCGTTCGTGCTTATGGATTACACCGGCACGGTGCTTGCGATCTCGGGCGGTCTCGGTGATAAGCCCGGCGACGCGTGCTTTAACCGCGCAACGCAGGCAACGCGTTCGCCGGGTTCGACAATGAAGCCTATCTCGGCATATTCGACCGCAGTGCAGAACAATCTTATCAACTATTCGACCATGATGCCCGACAAAGGTATCACTATAATAGACGAGGAAAATTATACGCTGCGGCGCTGGCCCGACAACTTCGGTATGGTAGGCGACGACGGAACGCTTATGCCTATCTGGCAGGCTGTCCGCGAATCACGCAACACAATTGCGGTAAGGGTAACGCAGCTCCTCACGCCGCAGCTTTGCTACAGCCAGCTCACCCAAAATCTGGGATTTACCACGCTGGTTGAATCTGATATAGCGTATTCTCCGATAACGCTCGGCGCGCTCACACACGGCGTTAAGCTGGTGGAGCTTGCGGCGGCTTATCAGATATTCGGCAACGGCGGAGTTTACTATGAACCCAAATTTTACAGCCGTGTCATCGACAGTAAAAACAATGTTATTCTTGAACAGAAGTTCTACGGCACACAGGCGATCGACAGCGACGCCGCGTGGGTAACAAACAGAATGCTCCGCACGGTAATCACAAATCCCGGAGGCGCGGGTGCTTACGCCGATCTTGGAAATGTCGAGGTTATCGGTAAAACGGGTACGTCAAACGACGAATACAATCTTCTGTTTGTGGGCTGCACTCCGAGTTATATCGGCGTTGTCTGGATGGGCTACGATAAGAACAACCACGAAATATACAACGGCGACGGAACTCATCGGTACGGCGCTCAGATATGGTATGATATATTGTCCGAGATAGAGGATACGTCACAGATACGCAAGTTCTCCCCCGATAATACGGTGCTTGAACGCAAATACTGCACCGAGACGGGTTTGCTCGCTTCCGCGTCCTGTACCAAAACGGATATCGGTTATTACCGTCAGAGCAACATTCCCAACTACTGCTCCGGCAAGCACACCGACGAGGTCGACAAGATCAACAATTATTGGAAGAAGTACGACGAAGAGAAATACAAGGAGAGCGAGGAGTATCTGAACGCGCTGCTCGGGTATTAACGAAAAAGGCGGCTGCTTCGGCTGTGCCGTGTAATAACATTTTAAGGGTCTGCGCGGCTGTCCGTGCGGACCTTTTTTATTTCGTCCGCACCTATTGCTTTTTTACCGTGAATGGTGTATAATATATATAAATATCCGAAAGGAAGGTTATTATGAAAAAACGATTATTGACATTGTTTTCGGCGGCGGTACTGGCGGTCACGTTTTCGGCGTGTTCCGCAGACGCGGAAGATCCCTTTTTAAGCGGCAGCGTCGAAAATTCAACGAGCACAAGCTCATCGAATTTAAGCGCCTCTGAAAGTTCTTCGACAGACAGCGCTTCTGAAAGCAGTTCAACAACAGGCAGCACCGAAAGTTCCACTACAACAAGCGGCACTGAAAGTTCATCAACGGTGAGTGTTACCGAAATCTCATCGACGGTAAGTACTCCCGAAAGCTCATCGACGGCAAGCACTCCTGCAAGCTCATCGACGGTAAGCACTCCTGAAAGCTCATCGACGGTAAACACTCCCGAAAGCTCGTCGACGGTAAGTACGCCCGAAAGTTCGTCGACATCGAGCACTCTTCAAAGTTCGTCAACGTCGAGCAATTCCGAAAGCTCCTCAACGTCTGACGTTACCGAGCCGGAAAGCAGCCCCGTCCTTTCAAACCCCAACGCTTCAAAGGAGGCAGTGCGGCTGTACGAGTATATTTGTGATACATACGGCAATGCTATCATTTCGGGACAGCAGGAGTCGACGTGGATGGGCAGCGAGCAGTACGAGTTCGACTACATTTACGAAAAAACGGGGAAATACCCCGCAATACGCGGTCTGGACTATATGAACGACGACTTTGACGGCGTAAACAGGCGCGCCAAGGAATGGCACGACCGCGGAGGCATTGTCACGATATGCTGGCACTGCGGCTACGACTTCACGGGAAGCTGGGACGAGTGCATGAAAACCGTGCGGAACGACTGGGATCTCGCGCTTACAGAGGGAACGCCCGAGTATGAAAAGCTCATCGCGGGAATGGACAAGGCGGCAAAGGCGCTCAAGGAGCTGAAGGATCAGAATATCCCCGTGCTGTGGAGACCGTTCCACGAGCTTGAGGGCGGTTGGTTCTGGTGGAGCAAGGGCGGCGCGGACAGCTTCAAGGAAATGTGGAGAATAATGTACCGCCGTTACACCGAGTATTGGGAGCTTGACAATCTTATCTGGGTTCTCGGCTATTCGGGAAACGGGCGCGGTTACGATAACTGGTACCCGGGCGACGAGTACGTTGACGTCGCGGGCGCAGACTCCTACAACGACGGCGCAAATCAGAAGCTGTACGTATTGGTGAAAAGAGTGGTAGGCGATAAAATGCCCGTATGCTTCCACGAGTGCGGGCGCATACCGACCGTAAAGCAATTAAAAGACGGCAAGGCGGGCTGGGTCTGGTTTATGACGTGGCATACCGAGCATATTGTCGATGGAAACCGCACGTCCGACCTGAAAGAAATTTACAACGACGATTACGTCATTACGCTTGACGAATTGCCGCCGCTTTGAGAAAGGAACAAATATGTATATCGCTGATGAAAAAAGATATGAAAAGATGATTTACAGACGCTGCGGAAAGAGCGGCTTGAAGCTGCCCGCCGTTTCTCTCGGTCTGTGGAAGAATTTCGGACACAAGGGCTGTTTCGCGAATATGGAGGAAATGATCCATACGGCGTTCGATCTCGGAATAACGCATTTCGACCTCGCAAACAACTACGGCAATCCGTATAACGGCAGCGCCGAGGAAAATTTTGGCAGAATACTTGCCGATATGCGGCAGTACCGCGACGAGATGTGCATCTCCACGAAAGCGGGCTACGAGATGTGGAATGGACCCTACGGCGACAGAAACGGTTCGCGGAAATATCTCACCGCCTCGTTGGATCAGAGCCTTAAGCGTATGGGCTTGGAATATGTCGATATTTTCTATCACCATGTATTCGACCCCGACACTCCGCTCGAGGAGACGGCTATGGCGCTTGACAACGCCGTTCGGCAGGGTAAGGCGCTTTATGTGGGCATTTCCAACTACAACAGCGCGCAGACCTCGCAGATATCGGCGATATTCCGCGAGCTGCGCACGCCGTTTATCGTCAATCAACCTTCCTATTCAATGCTCAACAGGTGGATAGAGGGCGATGGACTTGACGAGTTCGCGTGCGGGAACGGTATCGGGTTGGCGGTGTTCTCGCCGCTTTATCAGGGATTTCTTACCGACCGCTACCTGAACGGCATACCCGAGGATTCGCGCATAGGAAAGGGCGATACGTGGATAGGCGAACAGCTTAACGAGCAGATGATCAAGCGGCTCAATTCGCTTAACGCGATAGCCGAAAGACGCGGGCAGACGCTCTCGCAGATGGCGCTGTCATGGGTTCTGCATAATCCCGCCGTTACTACGGTATTGATAGGAGCGAGCCGCCCGTCGCAGATCGCCGAAAACGCGGCCTGCATAGAAAAGCTCGACTTCACCGACGCAGAGACCGCCGAGATCGCCGAATTGATACGATAACGAAAATATAAGCCTAACCGCCGCGGAATTACACCGCGGCATTTTTTTGTGTTTACCGCGCAAATCTGCCGATCACTACTTGACAAATAACACATATTTTGCTATAATAAGAATGTATGCGAAATTGTACCGGACAAGCTGCTTATGGCAGTTTTTTGACATATATCCGTGATGAACAAGGATATATTACGATCAAACGATCGTATAGCTGAAGGAGGCTTAAATTATGGACACATCGGTATTTGACGATTACGAATCCTCTGTTCGTTCCTACTGCCGTCATTTTCCCGCCGTTTTTTCAAGGGCGGAGGGCGCTTTTATGTACGACGAGGACGGAACCGAATATTTAGACTTTTTTTGCGGCGCGGGAGCGCTGAATTACGGACACAACAATCCGTATATTATCGATAAGATGATGAAGTATCTGCAGTCGGGCAGCATACTCCACAGTATGGATATGTACACTCCCGCAAAGCGCGAGTTTCTGGAAACGCTTGAAAACAAAGTACTCAAGCCGCGCGGTCTCGACTACCGAGTAATGTGCTGCGGTCCTACGGGCACAAACGCGAACGAAGCAGCTTTAAAGCTCGCGAGAAAATACACGGGGCGCTCGAATGTCTGGGCGTTTATGGGCTGCTTCCACGGAATGACCTTGGGTGCGTTGTCGCTCACTACCGAGAAATTCGCGCGTGACGCCGCGGGCGTCGCACTCGGGAACTGCACGCATATTCCCGCGCCGTATATGTTCCCCGAGCTTGACGTTATAAAGTATATGCAGCGGCTTCTGGACGACGATCATTCGGGAGTGGAAAAACCCGCGGCGCTCATTATGGAGACAATTCAGGCGGAGGGCGGCATTTTCCCGTTCGAGACGGAGTTTCTTAAAGCCTGCCGCGAGTTCTGCGACAAAAACGAAATTCTTCTTATCATCGATGATATTCAGGCAGGCTGCGCGCGCACGGGTACTTTCTTCTCGTTTGAACGCGCGGGTATCAAGCCCGACATGGTCTCGGTATCCAAGTCGATCGGCGGCGTGGGTATGCCTATGGCTCTGCTGCTGATAAGCCCCGATAAGGACATCTGGGAGCCTGCCGAACATAACGGCACGTTCCGCGGAAATCAGCTCTCGTTTGTCGCGGGAAAAGCAGCTTTGGAGTTTATGCTGGAAAACCGCGTTGAGGAAGAGGTTCGACGCAAATCAAAGATCGTCGAGGAGTTCATCGAAAAGGAGATACTCCCGCTTGACGAAAGGCTGTCCTGCCGCGGTATCGGACTGATGTGGGGAATTGACTGCGAAAAGCTTGGCGGCGGCAAGTTCAGCGAGGCGGTCGTCGACGCCTGTTTCGGTCATCGTCTGGTGATCGAACGCGCGGGGCGCGACAGCAGTGTCGTGAAGCTGATGCCCGCGCTGGTCATCACAGACGAAACGCTGCTTAAGGGCTTGCGTATAATAAAGCAGTCGATAGCCGAGGTTCTTGGTAGAAAGAAAACGGGAGATTTAATGTGAAACAAGTTGGTTATTTTTTCAGGGTTTTGTCGGGGGTGCGTTTAAAGAAGTTCTTCAACGTTATAAACCGCGTTCACGAAAAGTGCGGACAAAACCGTCTGTATACCTTTTTTGATATTCTCAAATGCGCGAGAAAATACGGCGCGGGGTATCACGATTATATCATTTTCGGTTTTTACGATATGAACGCCGAGCAGCGCGATACTTATATGACGAGAATGAGAAACAAAAGGCTTATCGAAATGCTGAACGATCCGCAGTATTCTCATATCTTCACCCATAAGAACGAATTTGACAAGCGGTTCAGAAAATATCTTCACCGCGACGTAAGAGATATCGCGGAGATTGACCTTGAGGAGTTCAAGGAATTTATCGACGGCAAGGACGTTATCTTCGCAAAGCCGAACGTCGGCGAGAGCGGAAAGGGCATAGAGCGGCTGAAAACCGCCGATTTTTCCTCCGTTGAGGAGATGTACGACTACATCACCGACTCCTCGCACAATTTCGGAGTTATTGAAGAGCCGATAGTTCAACACCCCGACCTGAACACCTTATATCCGTGCTCCATAAATTCCTACCGCATTGTGACGCTTGTTTGTGACGGGGTCGCGCATTGCGTGTACGCAGTATCGAAAAGCGGAAACTCCGGAAAATTTGTTGACAATCTTGATAATGGCGGCATTTGTTGCCCTATCGACCAAGAAACGGGAAAGATCTGCGGCTGCGCGCATACCTCGGCGCTTGTGACCTCAGATGTTCAGCCATACACGAAAGTTCCGCTTATGGGATTTCAGCTCCCTTTTGTCAAGGAGGCTGTGGAAATGGCTAAACAGGCGGCGTTGGAAGTGCCCGAGGTGAAGTATGTCGGCTGGGATGTCTGCGTTATGCCCGACGGTCCCGCGATCATCGAGGGCAACGTTTATCCGGGCTACGATTTCTGGCAGCTTCCGGAGCATACTCCCGACAAGATCGGGCTTTATCCTTACTACAGAAAAATGGTTCCGGGATATAAATAAACAATCAGCCCCCCTTGCTTTGCGGGGCTGATTTTCATTTATAATATATGATTTGTATTCGGGAGAACGCTCCGCTGCCGTCAACCGGCGCTTACAAAAAACAGAATGATTATCAGTGCCGCGGATATGCCGAGAATTATCCAGTTGCGCCTTATGGTGCGCTCCAAACGATCGTTCTTTTTTCCCTTGTCAAAACGCTTTGCCATAATGATACCTCCCGAAATTTTTACCGAACGTTCACGCGTTACTGATAGTTATTGGGCGCTGAAGGAACCGCGAACGGATTGTCGATCGTGTGGTCGGCGCGGATAGTGCTGTCGCTTACCAGAAAATAGTCGTACCGCAGTATAGGACCGCTGTTTGAAATGGGATCGTCCCACGTTGCGTCAACATGATACCAGAAATCTCCGACACGCACCATATTCCACATATGAGGTCCGCCGCCGCTTACTCCCGCAATGCATACGCACTCATAGCCCATAGACTGCGCCATATACATAAATGCCTTGGAATATCCCTCGCACAGTGCGCTGCCGTATACGACAGGACCGTCCGCCTCGCTCTTGGAGAGCGGACCGTTTTTGATGTATGACGTGTTGTTGACTATCCAGTCGTGTATATATTTCAGCCTGTCGTAATCGCTGCCGAGCTGCTGCGCTTCGGCGATCACCGACTGCGCTCTTGAAATAAACTGATCGGACGGAACGTCGCCAGCGTCTCTGCCGTATTGTATACCGATTTCAACGACCTTTCCGCTGTCCTTGTATTTGTAGTTATATCCGCTGCCGAGCGTCAGAAACTGAGCGTTGTCGTAGTCGAACGCCCAGTATATCAGATCCGCGTCGTTTGTATCCAGGTTCAGATCCTCCACGCTGAACGCGGCTATATTGTTCGCCGCGCATTCAAACAGCCTTGCGTATGCGGTCTGCTGCTGTGAATTGAGCTGATTGTACCCCCACTTGCGCGTATAGTCGGTTAAAAGCGAGCTTGTGTTAGGTTCAGGAACGTCTACGGGCGGGGCGATGCTCTGCTGCTCCGAGGACTCGGGAACAGTTGAAGTGCTTTCCGGAATGCTGTCCGAACTGCTTGACGATCTTGTCGCGTCGGACGGGAAGAAAGGAGGAAACGGCTCGTCGGGAGGTTTCGGAGGATTTGGCACGGGAATTGATTTTGTGCTCGTAACGATAGGCGTGGTGCTTGACGGATACATTTTCTCAATGCTGTCCATCTTCTTGGAAATACGGTAGGTCACGTCCTCGTAATACACCGCGTCCGCCTTTGACAACGCGTTCCGGTCAACCGCGTTCAGCGCGTTTGTTGTCTGCTCGCGGCGCGTTTCGTAATCGGCGAGCTGCGAGACCATTTCCGTGCGGTCGGCGGCCTTGTTGTAATCGGTGAGGAACTTTATATATTCATTAAAAAACTCCTCGTAACCGTCTAGTTTCTCCTTGAATTCGGGAGTTACCGTACTTGCCGAAGATGATTCCGGCTTGGGTTTTGAGGAGCTTATGTCGGGATGTTGTGATGAAAAAGAGCTTACAACGGAAACGGGATTATCTGCCGCTAAAGCGGGCATTTCATCGGCGGTCTGGCACCCCGAGAACGTTCCGGCCGCCAACAAAAGAGCGGCTGCGGCGGCACATGTTTTTTTATACATTATGTAATCTCCTTTCGAGATATGACAATCGGCAATATATGCTCCGTTTTGCTGAAACACAAAACAAACTACTATTATTATACCAATTTTAATAACGGTTGTCAAGTGGTAATAACGTTATCACATCTTTTTAATTTATTCTCTCGAAAAAATTTTTATAAGGTGACAGATTTTCCGTTTTTTCGCGAACATATTTACAGAGGGGCAGATCTACAGCCCGACATCGGAGGTGGATATATGGACGACAACGCAATAGTTCGGCTTTTCCGGGAGCGCAGCGAAACAGCGCTTTCCGAGCTCTCAAAAAAATACGGCGGCTACTTTATTTCTGTTGCGGAAAGGATATTGTACAATCACGAGGACGCAAAGGAATGCGTAAACGATGCGTATCTCAAGACATGGAACGCGATACCGCCCGCGCGTCCGAATGTTCTGAAAGCATTTGTGGGGAAAATCGTGAAGTGCGTCGCGGTAAGTATGCTGCGTGCGAACACCGCAGCCAAACGCGGCGGCAGCGAAATCGCGCTTATTTACGACGAGCTTGAGAAATGCATTTCCGATATCCGCAGCGTTGAGAGCGAGTTTGAAAACAAGCAGATCATCGAAAAGATCAACGAGTTTCTGTGGAGGTGCAGCGAGCTTCACCGACGGGCGTTTGTGTTGAGATACTGGCATTGCGAGAGCGTTTCGGCTATTGCCGAACGGCTGGACGTTCCCGAGAACAAGGTCTCTGTATCTCTTTACAGAACGCGCCGCAGACTTAAAGAATATCTGACAAAGGAGGGATTTGAGCTGTGAAAGCGGAAAAATTATTTTTGCTTATAAACGAGATTGACGACAGGCTTATCGGCGACGCTGAACGCACGGATTATTCGCCCGTCGAGATAGAATATGTGTCACGGAGATCGCCAATAAAGGAAATTATTGCTTTCGCAGCTTGCGCCGCAGTGTTGATCATCGGAGTCTTTACTGTGGTAAAGCTTCGTATCGGCGGGATAGATACGCCGTCCGACAGCGGCTCGCGATCGGAATATTCCTGCTCGGACGATATGTCGGACAGCTCCGAGACAAGCGAAAAAATACCCGTTATTGATGAGGAATTCCCCGATGTCACCCAGATAAAATTGCCCGTGGGCAGCTTCGAGGAAAAGCTGCGGTACATTATGCTGAGGGCGGCGACGGTCGAGGCGCTTGAAAGCGGTATCGCCGAAGCCGACACCGACGGACGCGTTTCCGAAGTGAGCGTTACCAAAAAGACCGATAAAACGGAATATTTCAAAACGGGCGAGCCGGTGACCGAGGGTGCTATCAAGGACGATATGTTCGTGACCGTCACGCTTGCGGACGGCGTTTGGTTCAGATATCATGTCGGGTACGTTTTTGAAAGCTCTGAACAAAGCGTATACGATTTCGGCAGGGAGTTTAACGAACAGCTTGAGAAGCTTGCGCGCGAAGCCGAAACTCTCGGCGGATTTAAAGCGGCTGTCGCGGAATATGATGAATACAAATGGACGGACGTAATACACCTTTACCGAAACAGGGACAACTTTGAAAAAGGAATTGAGTTGACCGACGATAATACCGTACTCGAAAAAGGAATGTGCTTCTATATTGTTCTTCAAAGCGGAAATGTGAAAGCGGTATTTGAGATATAGGCAGCTGAATTAAGAAAGCACCCGTTGCTGCGGCAGCGGGTGCGATTCGTATTCAGACCGTAAGCACATACCTGTCCAGAACGTCGCCGAGAGCTATCTCGCGCACTGCCGCGTCCTTAGCGCCCTTTCCCGACGCGCCTATGAAATATTCCCCATAGTCCGCTGCCGCAGTGTCGGGCAGCTCAAGCGAATTAACGCCGCGCAGGTCGCGTGTTATGCCGATGCCCAGCCGTTTCAGAAACGCCTCCTTCTGCACCCAGAACCGCAGAAAATCGCCGTTCGAGGTCATGTGGAACGCTTCCTCGTCCGACAGCACGCGCTTGTACATCACTTCGTTGACGCGCCTGTCCTTGCGCTCGATGTCAACGCCGATCTCCTCTTTATCCGAGAACGCCGCGCAGATCGCTCCCCGCGTATGAGACAGCGAAAACTGCACGCCGCCGTCCTTCAGATAAGGCTTGCCGTGCGTGCCGAACTCAAATTTGATCTTGCGCATCGGCAGCCCCGTCCGTTTGGTAAGCTCCGAAAGCAGCAGCAGCTGTGAGAGCAGCGCATTTATGCGGTCGCTCTCGCATTTTTTCTTTAAAACGCCGCGGCGGCGCGCTCCCGAAAGGCAGCCCATATAGCCCTCCAGCTCAAGCCAAGTCAATTTTTCGTCAACCCTCAGTAATATAATATCCAATGCTGTTCACCTCTCATATCCGAAATTTATCTCCCGTACCCGACTTCCGCGCCGCTTTAAAGCGCGGGTCTTTTTTGGTAATAAGTCCCGTTAAAACGCCGCTTTCCGAGCATATTTTCAGCGTGATCCTCCCCGGCTCTATAAACGGATGGCGAAGTATTCTGCCCGTGCACGGCGCGGCGTTTTCCTTTGCCGCAGCGATAAAACAGAACTTCTCGTCCTCGTAGGGAACCTCCGCTCCTTTAAGCTGCTTGTGCAGCCGCGAGCGCGCCGCCCTCGCCGTAAAGTGACACCAGTCGTCTTTCGGCAGCGGACAATCTTCGCCGTGCGGACACGGAGCGGCTATCGTCATTCCGCGCCGCAGCAGCCGACCGCGTATTTCCGACACGGTCGAAAATGCGTTCGGAGTGCCCGGCTCGACGATAAGCAGCAGCTTGTCCGCGGCGTTTGCCAGTTCATCGACGGCGGCTTTACGTTTCGCCGAGGGCAGCTCGTTCAAGCAGTAGGAGCAGATGACCAGATCCGCTTTTTCGGGTATCCCCTGCAAAATATCGCGTTTTATCCATTCGCCGTGAATATCCATGCACTTGAGGAACTCCCGTCCGAGCGCGATCATATTTTCCTCGCGCTCAACGCATGTTATCTCCGCGCATTCGGTTAGCAGCGAAGCCGCGATCGCGCCCGAGCCCGTACCCGCTCCGACGTCCAGCACCGAGCTTATCTCCCCGCTAAAACACTCCAGCGCAAGCTCGAGCGCACGGCTTACGGCGGCGAACGTCGCGGGCATTCTCACCGCCGCGTATGCCAGAATGTCCGGTCGTTCGGAGGCGGAGCGCTTTCCGTCGCCGAATTCGCCGCGGTAACGCAAGGACAGGCGCTCGGCGGCTTTTGACAGCTCGCGTGTATCCTCTTGTTTGAGCATAGTATTTATTTTACTCCGCAGTTCAACGGGAAATTCCATTCGATCACCTGTATCGTTCATAGTTTTTGGGGAGCCGCTCCGATTGTAATTATAATTATTATACCCGAGCCGTCAATTCTTGTCAATAGATTATTTCTTTTTTCGGTGTTTTTTTATCATTCGGTCACATACGCGGAACATATTTAAATATACAAAGCGTATTTTCCCGAACTTTTTATGTAACGCGTTTCAAAAAAGCCTTGCCGTATCAGCAAAAACGTCAACAATAAACCGCAATTGTGTAGATATGTGTGAAAAAAATCAATACCGTACGTCAACATCGGGATTTCTCCTTGACTTTTTCCCAAATTTATAGTAAAATAAATATAATTATAATTTCAATTATGAAAGGAAACCACCTATGAAAGTTTTAAGGATGACGATAAATCCGTTCGATAAAAAGAGTAAAATACGCAAGGAAATTTTTTCCAATTTCTCCGAGCATCTCGGACGCTGCGTTTACGACGGCATATACGTCGGCAAGGACAGCGAAGTGCCGAATATCGAGGGCTTCCGCAAGGATGTTATCGAGGCGTTCAGGCAGATAAAGCTGCCCGTTCTGCGCTGGCCGGGCGGCTGCTTTGCGGACGAGTACCATTGGACGGACGGCATAGGCGAGCTTTCCGAGCGCAAGAAGATGATCAACACCAATTGGGGCGGAGTAGTCGAGGACAACAGCTTCGGGACGCACGAATTTATGCGGCTGTGCGAGCTTGTGGGCTGCGAGCCGTACATAAGCGGAAACGTAGGCAGCGGCACGGTAGAGGAGCTTGCCAAGTGGATAGAGTACATCACGTTCGACGGGGTTTCGCCAATGGCCGATCTTCGGCGGAAAAACGGCAGAGATAAGCCGTGGAAGCTGAAATATCTCGGCATAGGCAACGAGAGCTGGGGCTGCGGCGGCAGTATGACACCCGAGTTCTACTGCGACAACTACCGCCGCTACGCGACGTTCTGCCGCGAATATTCGGGTAACAAGCTCTTTAAGATCGCGTGCGGACCTAATTCCGACGACTACAACTGGACGGACGTGTGTATGAAGAATATCGGCGCGTGGGGTATGCAGGGACTGTCGCTGCATTACTATACCGTTCCGACGGGCAATTGGGATCACAAGGGCAGCGCGACGGAATTCTCCGAGGAGGAGTATTACGAGACCATAAGCAGAACGCGCTTTATGGATACGCTGCTGACGCGGCACGGCGGCATTATGGACCGATACGATCCCATGCACAAGGTGGGGCTTATCGTTGACGAATGGGGAACGTGGTACGACGTTGAACCCGGCACGAACCCCGGTTTCCTTTACCAGCAGAACACCATGCGCGACGCTGTCGTCGCGGCGGTAAATCTGGATATATTCAACGCGCATTCCGACCGCGTCTATATGGCGAATATCGCGCAGGCAGTGAACGTTTTGCAGGCAATACTGCTCACGGAGGGCGGGGTCACGGTAAAGACGCCGACATATCATGTTTTCGACCTGTACAAGGAGCACCAGGACGCGGAGCTTATTTACAGCCACATCGAAAACGAGACGGAGGGCGGCGTTCCGTGCATTTCTCAGTCGGCAAGTACCACGGAAAACGGCGCGGTGACGATAACGCTTTCAAACTGTTCGCTTGACAGAACGTTCGGCATAGACGTCGGTACGGCGTTCGGGGAGATAGCGGCGGCAAGCGGGCGCATCCTCACCGGCGAGGTTCACGAGAAAAACGATTTCGAACACCCAGAGAACGTTGTCATAAAGCCGCTTGACGTTAAGACCGAAAACGGAAACGCATTCGTGGAGCTGCCTCCGTGCAGCGTTGCGGCAATCGCGCTTACATTAAAATAAGTAACAGATAGGCGGATCAGATTTACATGGAAAACGATCACTCTTTGATAGAAAAGCTCGCCGGCGAGGCGTTTGACGGATACGGAATATACGAACTTGTCGGCGACAGGCTTGAGGTTCTGCGCGTCAACGACGGCTACAAGCGCGTTATGGGCTATGCGCCCGGAGACATTATCGAAAGCCGTTTAAATGTGTGGAGCAAAATCCACCCGGACGACGCGGGAAATTCCGCGAAAGCCTGCGCACAGGCTCTCAAGAGCGGAAAGGCGGTTCGCGCGACCGTCCGCAGATATGCCCAAAACGGCGAGATACTCTATCTTGACGGCACGCATATCGCACTCGGAAATTCGGAGTTCTGCATTGCATTCAATGACGTTACCGAGCACTATGAAAACAAGGCAAAGCTGGAGGCTGTCATATGCAACTTCGACAGCGGTATCGCTCTGGTGAGAACGGTCGGCTCGACGGTCGAAATAGTCTACGCTAACAACAACTTGTATGAGGTGCTGAACGTTCACAAGGGCAGCAAGCGTCTGCCGTCTATGCTCTCGATGATAATCGGAGAGAATATTGAGCGGCGAGATATGCGTATAAAATGCGCGGACGGCAGCCGCAGAACAGTGCGTATCCGCCTTATCAAAACGGACATTGAGGGCGGTTATGTGGTGGCTGTGAACGACGTGACCGTGCAGCGCGCCCTCGCCAAAAACCGCATTGCGGAGCGTATGGCAAATGCCGCTGCGGGGCTTTACGACGAGGTTTTCGAGTTGGATTACCGCATGGGAACAACAAAGATGATCTCCAGCCGCCGTTTTCCCGACAGAGCGACAAAGGCAAAGCCGATTCCGCTCAACTACGTTACGTCGGAATGGGCGGTCAAGTACGTTCACCCCGACGACAGAGCGCTTTTGAACGAGATCTACAGCACGCCCTCCGACAACCCCGATTTCACCGATTTTTACGGCGAGATCCGTATTATGGACGCGTTCGGCGACGGCGAATATCACACGTTCGGAATGGTTATGGTGCGCTCGGGCAGCGACACCTGTATGCTGTTCAGCCGCGACAAGGCAAGGTTTGATAACTCGCTCACCTCGGCGCAGGTCGCGGAGACAGACCGCCTTTACAAGCTCGTCGCGGAACAGACCAACACTACCGTTATCGAGTTCGACCACATTGCGGGACGTACGTTCTGCTCGCCGTCGATAAAGGAATACTGGGCGGCAGGCCTCGGCAAAAGCGTATTTGTCGACAAGAACGAGTTCCGCAAAGCCCCCATAGTTCACCCCGACGACAAAGGGCTTTTCTCGGAGTTTCTTGAAAGACTTTACGCGTCCGACGACTCGGAGTCTGTAATTCTTCGGCTGAAAATGGCGGACGGCAGCTTTAAATGGTGCAGACTGACGATAACGCTTACCCGCGCCAGAAACGGCAACATCACGAAATCGCTCTGCACGATAAATCTTGTACACGACGAAGTCACAGCAAGAATGAAAGCGGAAAAGACCGATGAGCTTCTGCGCAGGACAGTGCGCCATATTCCGATAGGCGTGGGCATTTTCCGTCTGGAGAACGGCGAGCCCGTACCCGTGTATCTCAGCGACAACATTTTCTCGATATTCAGAATAAGAAACGGCAGCTTTGACGCGGCTGATTTTTCGGTGCGCGAATTTGTGAAAAACAACACTCTTGAAACAGGCTCGGAGGGCGAGTACACATTCAACAGTCTGCGCGCGGACGGCACGCGCTTCTGGCTCAACACCAGCTACCGCATTCTTGAGGAGGACGGGGAAACGCTTATGTACGCGGCAGTCTCCGACGTTACCGAGAGAATTGAAAATCAGCGCCGCGCCGCTGTTCAGGAGCAGATGTATCAGGTTCTGCTCGAGGAAACGGGAACAATAGTTTTCAACTACGACCCCGCAAAGGACGAATTGTCCTATCTGCGGCACAGCTACACGAGCGGAAACGAATTTGTTACCGTGGAGCATATAGGGGAGGATCCCGACGGCTTCACGCTCATTCAGCCGAGTTTCCGTTCGGGCTTTGTCTCGCTGCTGAAAAATTTGTCCGAAAAGGCGGGAACGAGCGAGATTCCCGTCAAGATCGACGCGGACGGCTACCCGAGACGCTACAAGGCGTTTTTCAAAAGCCTGTGCGATGCGGACGGAAACGTTTTTGAGATAATCGGCAAGATAGAGGACGTCGATGATGAAATGGCGCGGCTTGACGCTATTCAGGCAAAGGCAATGTACGATTCGCTCTGCGTGGACATCTATAACAAGGCAACCACAGAGGAGCTTATCAAGGCGGAGCTGGAGCGCAGCACGGGCGGTGCGCTGCTGATGATAGACGTGGACGACTTCAAGAGTATAAACGACAGTCTGGGGCATATGTTCGGCGACGAGTTTCTGAAGAAGTTCGCGTCCACCGTAAAGAGCACATTCCGCGATACGGACATAGTCGGACGTTACGGCGGCGACGAATTCTTCGTGTTTATGCCGCACGCGACTGCAGCGCTCGCCAAGAAAAAGGGCAGTCAGATACTCAAGCGCGTCACGGAAATAGAGGTTCCCATGCCGGGCGGAGTAAAGAGCAGCGTCGGCGTTGCGGCGGTAAATCCGGACAACCGCAGCTACCGCCAGCTTTTAAAGCAGGCGGACAGCGCGCTTTATCAGGCGAAAAACCACGGCAAGAACTGCGTGGTACTGTTCGACCGATATACCATGAACGAGGGCAGCTACCGCACCGAGGAAGCGGTAAAGCAAGGCAGAACGAACGTTGTGCTCAGCAGCAATCCCGAGGGAGCGGCTTCGGTAATAATGCGCGTTTTCAGCGCCCTGTACAGCAGCTCCGACATAAACGAGGGGATAAATCAGATGCTCGCGCTTGTCGGAAACACCTACGACGTCAGCAGAACGTACATTTTCGAGGATACCGAAGACGGCTTGTATACACGCAATACGTTCGAGTGGTGCGGCGAGGGCATTGAGCCGCAGATCGACAATCTGCGTATGGTATCCTATGAGGAGGAGCTCGGCGGAAATTACCGCGATAATATGAACGACGACGGAATTTTCTACTGTCACGATATAAGCGAGTTAAGTCCGATACAATACGAAATGCTTGCAAAACAGGGCATAAAATCCATGCTGCAGTGCTCGATAATTGAGGACGGCAAGTTCAAGGGGTTTGTGGGCTTTGACGAATGCCGCAGCAATCGTTTCTGGACTCAGGAGCAGATAGATTCACTGGTGTTCTTGTCAAAGGTGCTGTCGCTATTCCTGTTGAGGGCGCGAACCCGAACGCAGTCGCAGAATTACGCTAACTCACTGAAATCCATTCTTGACAACTATCCGCAGGCGCTTTATATCATTGACGCGGAAACGGAAAAGCTGCTTTATCTTAATAAGATGACCGAAAACATCATCGGCACGGGCAAGCTCGGAATAAAGTGCAGCGATGCCATCTGCGGCACCATGAAATTCCCGAAGTGCCCTATCCGCGAGCTGCGTGAAACGGGCAGAAGCCGCGCGATCGAAATGACAAGCCCTGTGACCAAAAAGCTGATCAGCGCTCAGGCGACCGAGGTTGAGTGGGAGGGCAAAAGGGCGTATATGGTAAGCTGTGCGCTGCTTGAAGATTGACGGATTTATCCCCGGGGCTTTGCTGCGGGGATAAATTATGTGCGGCAAACCGTGCTGTCAAGCCGTTCGCGTTTTATGTCCTGTACATTTTTACTCGAACGCGTTATAATATGCCTGTGAGGTGATAGTTATGGATACCGTTAAGATCGGAAAATTTTTGTCGGAGCTGCGGCGCGGGCGCAGATTGACGCAAGAGCAGCTCGGCGAGCGGCTAGGAACGTCAAACAAGACGATCTCCCGTTGGGAAAACGGCAACTATATGCCGCCTGTGGAAATGCTTATGGAGCTTTCAACATTTTTCGGCGTGAGTATAAATGAAATTCTGAGCGGACAGCGGCTCGAGGACAGCGAAGCGCAGTCCGCAGCCGAGGAAAATCTCAAGTCTGTACTGGAGGAAAGCTCGTTTTCGTTGGAGGACAGGAAGAACTACTTTACCAAAAAGTGGAAAAAAGAGCATTGGTTTTCATTTGTTTTTCCGACACTCATCGCGTTAGCTGTGATAATCGTTGCGGCTGCACTAAATAAGCCTATTTGGGTGGGTCTCGGCTGTCTGATACCTGTTCCCGCAAGAATTATCGCGTATAACAAAATGATGTCTTACGTTGAATACAAGACTTTCGATGTGGAAAATAAACTCAAAAAATCGTAAAATCCCCTTGAAAAAAATCGGAGTATGTGATATAATAGAAATAGCGGTTATCGCAATACATTTGAAAGAGGTGTTCCCATTGAAGCACGTAGTAACCATAAATAAGGCTAACCTTAAGGCTTCCGCCGAAAAGGGCGGCTGCGGCAAGTGCCAGAGCTCCTGCCAGTCCGCTTGCAAGACTTCCTGCACGGTGGCTAATCAGAAGTGCGAGTCTGTTAAGTAATTTTACTTTACGGAGAATTACGGGCGGGGTTTTCTCGCCCTATTATTTTGATTTGTTGAGGTTTGCAAATGGTTCATAAATTTAAACAGTTAGGATATAATATCGTTCTGGATTCTGACAGTAACGGCGTTCACGTGTTTGACGACTGCGCATTTGATATGCTCGACTATGTGAGCGCACCCATGTCGGAGGAAATGCCCGCCGATCTGCCCGAAAAGCTCTCGGCGTATCCTGCGGAGGACGTTCGCGAGACCTACTCGGAATTATACAAATTGTATAGCGAAGGCTCTCTGTTTGCCGAGGACGATTACAAAAAGTATTCGGACACTATGGTGAAAAGCCCCGTAAAGTCCATGTGCCTAAACGTTGCGCACGACTGTAATCTGCGGTGCGAGTACTGCTTCGCGCAGACGGGCGATTTCGGCGGCGAGCGCTGCATAATGCCCCCCGAAATGGGCAAAAAGGCGATCGACTTCCTTATTGAGCGCTCGGCTAACCGCGAGAATATCGAGCTTGATTTTTTTGGCGGCGAACCGCTTATGGCTTGGGATACCGTAGTCGCGACAGTGGATTACGCGCGCTCAATCGAGAAACAGCATGGCAAGAACTTCCGCTTTACGATAACGACAAACGGCGTTCTGCTTGACGATGAGAAGATCGACTACATAAACCGCGAGATGTCAAACTGCGTTCTGTCGCTCGACGGCCGCCGCGAGACCACCGACCGTATCCGCAAAACGCTCAACGGCAAGAGCGCGTATGACGTTATCGTGCCGAAATTCCAAAAGCTGGTGGAGAACCGCGGCGATAAGGATTACTATGTCCGCGCGACGTTCACGAAGTATAATCTCGACTTCACAGATGACGTGCTGCATTTGCGCGATCTGGGATTTGAGCAGCTTTCCGCCGAGCCTGTCGTTACCGACGAAAAGGAGCCGTATGCGCTCACCGAAGCGGATCTGCCGCGCATTTTCGAGGAGTATGACCGCCTTTGTGAGGTAATGGCGAACCGCACCGAAAAGAAATTCAACTTTTTCCATTTTATGGTAGACCTTGACCAAGGTCCGTGCGCGATAAAAAGACTGCGCGGCTGCGGCTGTGGAAACGATTACGTTGCCGTCGACCCGCACGGCGACATCTACCCGTGCCACCAGTTTGTGGGAATAGACAAATGGAAAATGGGCAACCTAAACGACGGAACGTTCGACGACGAGATAAAGACCTACTTCGCGAAAACGCACCTTTATTCCAAGCAAGGCTGCGCGGACTGTTGGGCGAAATTCTACTGCTCTGGCGGCTGCAACGCGAATTCGTTCATCTACGAGGGTGACTGCCGCAAGCCGCACAGGCTCTCGTGCGAGCTGCAAAGAAAGCGTCTGGAATGCGCACTGGCGCTGGCAGTGGACAAGGCGGTCAAGGACGGGTAATATGGTAAATCGGGATTTAGAGACGAACTTTATGGATAAATTATACCGCATGGCTAAAGGGCATACCAATCGTTTTCCCGATGGGGATGAGCCTTTTCAGATAGTTACACGAATACTTGAAGAATGCGGTGAAGTGGCAAGCGAAGTGAATCATTTTGAACGTAGCGGGATAAAAATTCAAAAGCTTGGTGAACCGTCAAAAAACCATATGGCTGACGAGATAAAGCAGGCGATAAATGCACTTATCCAACTTGCCCAGTATTATGGTATAGAAAGCGAGCTTGAACAATCTATCAATAGGTCGCTCGATAGAATAAAAAATGAATAATAAATTCCGATTTAAATAATAAAAACAATCATTATGTTTTAATTATTTATTCAAAATAACTTCACGCGTTATTCACAATACGGGGCTATAATTTAGACATAACAGGAAAACAACAGCATAGTCTGTTTACAGGAGGAATTGATATGAGCGATTTTAATGAATTTGACAATGTACAGAAATTTTCCACCGAAACGACCGGCGCACAACCCGCAGTGCAGGTTCAGCCCGCACAGAAGCAGCCCCCGAAAAAGCATAAGGGCGCTACACTCAAGGTCATGGCTATGATCGCGGCTGTCGCGATAGTCGGCGGCGGCGCGGGCTTTGGCGGAGCGTTCCTCGCGGGCAAGTCCATGAACTCGGCGGTGATCTCGGGCAGCGATAACCCCGGCAGCTCTAACGATCACATATCCCCCGTTAATTCGGATAACAACAATAGCTCAACGCCTACGCTGAACGATCTTCAACAGGGCGTTTCCATAAACCACAACGTAAACTCCGAAGCGGAGTTCAATTCCGACGGAACATATAAGTACACAAGAGATCTGGTAAAGGCTGTTCAGGACAGCATTGTTTACATCGAGGTGTTTGTCGAGTCGCGCGGCAGGAAGACCCTTTACGGCTCGGCGAGCGGAATTATCATCTCGAAGGACGGCTATATCGTGACGAACAATCACGTTGTCGAGGACGTTGATTCGTACACCGTAAAGGTCAACAATACCGACCCGCAGACGGGGCTTTCCGAGTCCGAGACCTATGACGCGGAGCTTATCGGCACGGACGCTGACACAGACCTCGCGGTGCTGAAGATCAAGGCAAGCGACCTTCCCGCGGCGGTTCTCGGCGATTCCAATCAGCTTCACCTCGGCGACGACGTTATTGCTATCGGCAACCCGCTCGGTCTCGAGAACTCCGTTTCCAAGGGAATAGTTTCCGGACTTAACCGCCAGATATCCGACAGTGCGCGCGGTCTGTCCTCTATCCAGACGGATACGGGCATCAACAGCGGCAATTCGGGCGGCGCACTGTTCAATATGTACGGTGAGGTAGTCGGCGTTGTCAATTCCAAGTACGTTGAAAGCTACGCGGAAAGTCTCGGCTTCGCGATAACCATAAACGAGGCGCGTGACGTTATCGACGATCTGATAACCAAGGGCTATGTTTCGGGGCGCGCGGTGCTCGGCATCTCATATAATCCCATTAACGAATATACCGCGTCGTTCCGCGGAATGACGGCGGGTCTGCTTGTCGCGGATATAAACCGCGATATGGCGGTAGCGCAGAGCGGTCTTGTGGTCGGAGATACGATAGTCGCGATCGACGGCGAGTCCGTATTTGACGAGGACGGTACCACAACCACCATAAACGAGATACTTGCAGGTAAAAAGCCCGGCGAGACAATTACCGCGACCGTTGTCAGAAACGACAGTTTCGGCAGAGAAAGAGAAGTTGACATCGAGATCGAACTCTCCGAGTACAAGGGCAGCAGCAACCGCTGATAATGCCGCTCCAAATAACGTTCGCAAATTTATAAAAGGCTGTGCGGAGCTTCGCACAGCCTTTTGCTTTGTACAAATTTCGTACAAGGTAGAAAATTCAGAAATATTTTTGTGAAAAATACACAAAAAATTTCGATTATATGAAAAGCCCTTTAGTATCGCTTGAAAAAATTTTCAAAATATAGTATAATTAAATGTGTATAGAATTTAGGGGGCGTTAATATGAACGTTTACATGGCACGGCAGCCGATCTTTGACAATGAAAACAATGTCTATGCTTACGAACTTCTCTACCGCAGCAACGGAAAAGAGAACGCATATAACGGTGTTTCGGGCGACGAATCAACCGCCGATGTGGTAACGAACGCGTTTTTCGGTCTGGACGTCAAGAACATCATCGGAGGCGCGAGGGCTTTCATCAACTTTACCGGCAACCTCTTGAAGCGAGGTATTCCCAAGATGATCTCCCCCGAAATTCTGGTGGTAGAGGTGCTGGAAAATCAGCTCACCGACGACGATCTGCTGGATGCGTGTATGGAGCTTAAAGAGCTGGGCTATATGATCGCGCTGGACGATTTCGAGTATTCGAGCGCATACAGCGAATTGTTCCAGTTGGGTGATCTGGTGAAAATAGATTTCAGAACTCCGCAAAAGTCCATTGAAGAGACCGCATACGTCTGCCGTTACTCTAACAAGCTGATGCTTGCCGAGAAGATAGAGACGCGCGAGGAATTTGAGTACGCGAAAAAACTCGGCTGCACTTATATGCAAGGCTACTATTTCGCGAAGCCCGCCATTATGTCGGGAAGCAGCGTACAGCCGCTTCCCTTGAACCTTATGAAGGTAATGCAGCTTATCTCCGAGCCTGAGCCGGACGTTGACGCTATCGTTGAGGTAATGTCGCGCGATACGGCAATGTGTCAGAGAATATTGCGGCTTATCAATTCCGCGTATTTCGGGGTGTCGAACAAGGTCGCCTCGATAAATCAGGCTATTCTGATACTCGGTCTGGATTATCTGCGCGAATGGGTATACCTTATGGGTATGCAGAAGCTCACGCACAACGATAACACCGAGGCAATGAAGACCTCGCTGCTTATGGCAAAGCTCTGCCGCAAGATATCGCTGCTCATTCCCGAAGACTCGGAAAACGCCGAGTCATTTTACCTTATGGGCTTGCTGTCGATGGTGGTGTTCAGCGGCGAGAGGGCACTGGCTCAGGCGCTGGACGAATTCCCCTTGACTAACGACATAAAGAGGGGGCTGCTCAGACGCGGCGGTATTTACAGCGACGTGTTCGAAACGGCACTGTCATACACCAACGCCGATTGGGAGCGCTTTGAGGAAATCATCGGCAAATACAATATAGACAGCGCGTCGATTACCGATTTGTTTGTGGAGTGCACTCAGGAGATCGAAAAAATTCAGATGGTCTAATAAATTGTGTTCGGAGGTTCAGAATGGCATTTTTTCTTGACGGCATAGATTTCGACTTGTGGGAATATCTTCAGCAATGTGATAAAAAGATCGTGCTTTACGGTATGGGCGACGGCGCTGAAAAGATCAAAGCCGTTCTGGACGAAAAGCGCATTGACGTGACTGATATTATGGCGAGCGACGAGTTTGTGCGCGGACATAATTTTCTCGGCTACCGCGTGAAAAAGCTTTCCGAGATCGAAGCGGAATATGACGATTTTATCATTCTCGTGTGTTTCGGAACGCAGCTGCCCGAGGTTATGGAGCATATTTACAAGATAAGCGAACGTCACGAGCTGTACGCGCCGAACGTTCCCGTTGTGGGAGAGGGCTTGTTTGACCTTGAGTTCGCCAACGCCCATAAAAGCGAGCTGCAAAAGGTTTACGAAATGCTGGCGGACACGCAGTCCAAGCGCGTTTTTGAGAACGTTATCCGTTACAAGTTGAGCGGCGGTCTTAGGCTGCTGCGGGAGGTGGAAACACCCTCGGAAGAAAAATTCAGCCTTTTGAATATCGGTATTGAGGAAACGTATGTCGATCTGGGAGCATACAACGGCGATACGCTTGTCGAGTTCCTGAACGAAACGTCGCTGCAATTCAAGAAAATGTACGCAATGGAGCCGGACGTGAAAAATTACCGCAAGCTGAAACGGCGGCTTTATATGATAGGCTCGGCGATTTTTGAAGCGTACAATGTCGGCGCGTGGGACGAGGACACTACCGCAATGTTTGACATGCGCGAGGGCAGAGGCTCAAAAGCACTGCCGGAGGACGGCAAACCTCTTAATTCTGCGCGGTTTCACAGCGTGAAGATGATGAAAACTGACACCATGCTGCGCGGCGATTCCGCCAGCTATATTAAAATCGACGTTGAGGGCGCGGAGGAAAACGCTCTTCGCGGCGCAAGGGAAACGATCGCAAGGTGCAGACCAAAGCTGAACGTTGCGCTGTATCACCGTAACGAGGATATGTTTAAGCTCCCCCTTACGGTAAATGAAATGAACAAAAAATACAAGCTGTATATGAGGCATCACCCGTACATTCCCGATTGGGACACAAATCTTTACTGCGTATAAATCGGCTTTGCCGAAAATAAGGAGTTTATATGAAGTTTGTAATTGGAATTATTCTGGTGGCGGTACTTGTGGCGGCGCTGGCTTTGTATCTGGTGCTGATGATGAATTCTCACGACCTCATTTTCTGCGGAGATATACCGCAGAAGGACGGCAATCAGCTGTCGGTCACGAGGATATATACGGCGGATTTCAACGCCAATGAAACTCTTTCCGAGATAGTCAACCGCATGAACGCCAATGAAAGCGGAACTATGAGCGCCGAGGATCTGACCGAAATACTTGCCACTTATCAGAATGTAATCTATGCGCCAAAGTTTACATACAATATGTGGCAGGAGGACGACAACACGTTCGTACTCGAGGGCAGCGTGTTCAACGGGCTTGATGATGACGGTCAGCCTGCCTCCACCGATTTTACTTACAGAAACCTAACGCTCAGCGCGGGAGTTAATCAGGGCAAGCTGCTGGCGGCTCAAAACGTGTACTCCGACAATACTGACGAGGACGGTCAGCCGGCGTTTGTGGAGCGCAAAAACGTTGTTGATCCCGTGATAATGGACGACGATACAATGGCGGCGTTTGCGTTCAGAGACTGCGACAGCTTCCGCATCGTATTCACCGGAAATGAGAACGCGCCTGCGTCCATAACTCTCGCGTACAGCTACGAGATAGTGGCGCAAAATCCTCTGGATTTCACCAATCTTAAAAACGGCTCTATGGGTGTCACCATTACTCCCGAATTCAACGAACGCGGCGAGTTCGCCCCCGATATCACCATGGAGCGCGTTTATATCGTAGGCGGCGAAGGGCAATAAGCACAGGATTTATCCGTTCAAGCGGGTTTTATTCCAATGCAGTTGATCTGCTCGGTGTATGATCTCGGGATTTGAACGGTTTTGTCCTGCTTTCTTTTGATGTTTTTCATAATAAAAACATTTCCCTTCAGATTTTTTTATGGCTTATTTGATTGGAAGTGTTTTTGCACAGGATCTGACGGAGCTTTTGGATAGATATAACAAAACGGTTCAATATTTATCCAAAAGCAGTATT
>CAJTTH010000022.1:0-32481 GCA_910579125.1 uncultured Oscillospiraceae bacterium
CGTGTTCGTCGCTGCTGAACGGTTGCCCGTGTTCATTGCTGCTGAATAGTCGCCCATGTTCGTCGCTGCTGAACGGTTGCCCGAATCGGATATTAAATCATCGGATTTTATATTTGCTAATGTAAAACTAACAAAAGCGTTTATAAGCCCTGATATTCCGATTTTCGCGCCGACTTTGAGCTTCTTTGTGCAATATTTTTTCTGATCGTCAGTCTGCACATCATCAAGCGCCTCCACCTCGCAAAACTCGTTTAACTCGGCAGTATTTTCGTCCACAAATCCATAATGATTAAGCACATCAAATGGATTTTGGCAAAAGTGCATACCTTTTTTGCAGATTTCCGCGTCGTCTTCCTCGAAAACGGTGTTTTCGGCGTATTGTTTGCCACGGCATATAAGCCCTTTTGAAAAGCCTTTATATCCTTTCATAAATTATCCTCCTGTTATTTCAGAATATCCCTTAAAATGTCGGCGATAAGCTGTGCGCCGCTGTCGCCTACAGTTTCTGCGGCTTGCGCTTATGCGTAACCGCATGTCGTTCCGATCTGCTCCCAAAAGCCGCCGTGGTTTCCGTATTTGTAGATCTCGCCATGCAGCGGCGTTTCTGCGATAACGGTCACGGGTTCGCCCTTGTATATTCTGACCTTATTCAGCGGCAATTCGCTGCCGATATACGTGATTGCTTTTGTTCCGCGTATAACCGTTATGTAGTCGGAGAGTATGACCTTTCGCGGGTCTTCTATCTTTTTGGGTAACATTTCATTCATTGAAGATCCTCACTTACTTTGTATTTTACCGATGTTTGGGCTTGTCCGCCCTTTATACGTCCTTGGATTTTTCACGAGTAATTCCCTGCGCCCGTTTCGAGCGACTGGTAGTATGCGGACATATTTCGCCCGACGCGTTCAAACAGGTTCTTTTCCCATTCCGCTTTCTCTTCGGGTGTCATGCTGTCGAGCCGCACGAGCCCGCGTTCCCCTCCGAAATCCACCATTGACGGGCGAGCCTTGCAGCCGTTCTCAAATACCCGTGTTCCGTCGGGAAGTACCTCGACGACTTCGAGAAGCCGCTTGATACTGCCGTCGGGATTGTAATATTGGCTATAATCTTCTCTTTTTCGATTTGCCATAAGATCACCTCCTAATTCAATTGTATGCTTTCGGTGGTTGTACAGTTGTCAACCGTTTATTTCGCGGCAAAGCTCCGCCGCGTACTCGATGAGTTCTTTTCCGTTTGTGTTGTCGTATTCAGTCATTGTGATACCCCCAGATACCTGTTCACAAAATAAGTCTGTCCTTTGCCCGTAACCTTTGTTGTGCGGTTTATACGCACCGAGCCGTCGGGATTGTTTATCGTGCTTTCCTTGACCTCAAACAGCCCCATTTCCATAGAACGCTGTGTCGGCATATTGTGAGACGTGCCGCCCTTTATCAGAAAGCCCTCTTGGCGCAGCTGCTCGAAAAGCCGCTTCTGACCTGTGTCAACGCCGTTTTGCTTGAGTATTTTTGCAAGATCGCCGATAAGTATTGAGGTTTTCGCCGTTTCAACAGCGTTCGCGAAAAGCACTTTTGGCTTGTCCTGTTCCGCTTTAGTTTCAAGAGCGGCAACTTTCGCGCGTTCCTCTTTGAGAGCCGTAAATGCCGCAATTGCTATGTCGGGGTTGTTGATAAGCTCGTCCGTCGCGTACATTCCGTGCTTGCGGATTGAGGGCAGAACCTCGTCAAATACCCAGCTCTCAAATTTTTCAGCAGCGGGGAGTTTACTGTGTGTTATCAGACGGTAAACATCACCCTCGGGGATAAACGACATCTCGATTTGCTTGTCTGCCGCCTGCGGGTGAGGTATACTGTGTTTTACCGTATACCTACAATGTGCCGAAACAGCGTCGTTTGGTCTTGCGTAACCAAGTGATTTCGCGACATCTGATGCGCAAAACAGCACCTTGCCGTTGTCCTCTACTGTTCGGATTTCTCCGAACTGATCGCTTGTAAAAATCTGTAAGTTGTTCATTATTTGTCCTCCTCGTTAGCACAAAAGTGCTTACTGATTTCAACCATTGCATGAGTTAACGCTGGAATATTCTGTATAAGCGAACGATTTTCTTCACAAACCTCGCTTGCTTTTGAGAGTAATTCCATCTGCTTCTCAAGAATATTTTTGCATATTTGCCGTTCTTGCAACACCAATGCATGATCGGCAATTTCTTTTGGCGTACATTCAATTGTGATTTTCATAGATATCACCTCACTTCTGTTTGTGTAATTCCCAGCGCACTGCACACTGCGCTTGTCAGCTTGTCGCTTGCTCTGTTACCGTTAAAAAATGCTTCCAAAGAAGATTTTGAGTAACCTGTTGCCTGTGCAAGGTCTTTGTAATGCCATTTGCGAAGAACCATTTGTTTTTTTGCACTCGGCTTTAAGTTCCTGAAACTCCATATTATTACCTCCCCTCGCGGCGTGAATATTGAGGTGTCAATAGAAGAAGAAATGCAAACCAAGGACTAAAAACGTAGCACATTGCAAATACAAATGCATACCACGAAAAATATGCAATGCCTATTCCAATTCTCATATTTTCACCTCTCTTTCTACCCACCTCTTGACTTTTTGTTCAATATGTGGTATAATAAAAATATCTCAACTACAAGGAGGTGAGTTTAATGCAATTAAGCACATCGGACATTGAAAATGCTGCTCAAGCAATAAGAGATAAAGCGGACAAAATACGCAATATATCTGGCAAGGTTACTTTTGCAGAACTCTTCACCAAAGAATTTATAAATAAATACACAAAGTTTGACAGCATTAGTGATTTATTCAGTGCTTGCGGCTTTTCCCTTAAATCGCCCGAGGATTTTAATGAAGTAAAAAACGGTACATTCGACACCGAAATTTCTTCCCGAACCAAGTTTTCTGGCTGGGAGGAAATGAAGAAAATTGCTGTACAAGAGTACATCGCAAAAAAGTTAAACGCCTAATTTTTCATTGAGCCGATTAACGTAATTGTTTCTTTCAGCAGTTCGTTCAATCGGCTCACTTTCTCTATAACATCATCGATTCCCTCATAATTAACTTTGATAGTTAGCGAATCAATGTCTTCTTTATTCATCGGTATCACCTCCTCAAAGCGCTCGGTTTAATAAAATTAAACCGCAACTGCAAAAAAATTCATCATCTCTGACTGTTTCCACAATCGTATGTTGTTCAGCTTAAGCGACACAGAACGCTCCGATAAGCCCATTTGTTTTGCAAATTCGGCTTGCGAACCACATTTCTCGGTAATTCTCCCGCTAAGCTTTGAATAATCGTATGACATATCTTACACCCCTCCTTTCACAGTTTAAAAAGTTTGGAACTTTTAAACTTGTTATAAATTTATTATATCACATGTTTTTTTATTTGTCAATAGATTTGTTCAAAAAAATTAAACTTTTTTAAAAAAAAAGCCTTGATTTTTTGTTCAAATAATGCTATAATAAGGATAAACTAAATGGGGGTGGTAAAATGAAAAAGGTAACTACAGCCGTAAGGCTAAAACAAATTATGCAGGAACGTAATATAAAACAGGTTGATATCTTGGAACTTTGTGAGCCTTATTGTATAAAGTACAATGAAAAAATGGGAAAAAGCATACTCAGCCAATATGTTTCGGGAGCAGTTGATCCCGGACAGACTAAGCTTACTATATTGGGACTTGCGTTAAATGTAAACGAAATTTGGTTGATGGGATATGATGTACCCCGAGAGCGTGATACTGTTGTAGGTATAAAGATATCAATGGATGAACAGGAGCTGCTTGATGACTACCACAGTTTAAACGATCTGGGTAAAGATGAGGCAAGAAAGCGCGTAAATGAACTTACAAAGCTTGAACAATACAAAAACAATTCCGATAAAGATGATGATGGCGAAACAGTTTTGGTAGCAGCTCGCGAAGGTAAGCCGCCGCATAAAATCAAATTAAAAAAACGTGACCCAAATAAAAGCATTTTCGACGTTCCTGATTATGGAGGC
The DNA here is from genome assembly GCA_910579125.1 of uncultured Oscillospiraceae bacterium. GTDB lineage: Bacteria > Bacillota > Clostridia > Oscillospirales > Ruminococcaceae > CAG-115. The sequence goes on from CAJTTH010000022.1 coordinate 4,014, forward strand.
GGGCGTTATTAAGGTCATAGGCAGAGTATAATGGATTTTGTCATTTTGGCAAAATATTACAGTTTAATTCGTTAAAAATAACAAAAGCCGCTCATCGAAGCGGCGAGAAAGGACATTAAAATGAGTACAATAGTACCTGATTGTTTAGATAAATCGGTTGAAGAATTAACTAAACCTGTAGCACAAAGTATCGGGAAAACCATAAATGATTTATGGTTTTTAGCTTTGGGTGGAATATCGCAAATTGCAGAAAAAAAACGTATAAAATATGCGCAAGCTTTAGAAGAATTTAAAAATTCTCTTGAAGAAAAAGCAAATGCCATTCCAAACGAAAACAGAACCGAACCCGACACACAAATCGCTTGCCAAGCACTTCAAGACGCTAAATATTGTGTTGAAAACGAGCAAATTCGAGAGATGTTCGCAAATCTTATTGCGTCAACAATGGATAACAGAGTTTCTAAAACAGTTCACCCGTCGTTTTCTTCAATACTTAAACAGATGTCTGCCGCAGACGCAAAATTTTTAACAAAGTTTGTTAAAGTTGATTTGCTGCCCGTTTGCAGAATACAAGAAGTTAATAAAGAAAACCGTGAATACAGTATCCTTTTTAGCGATTTATACATAGAAGAAACTGATACTTTTGAGCAAACGATATATGATAACGCGTTCATTATCTCAACATTAAACCGTCTGGGATTGATAGATGTAATATATACATCTTTCGTTGCTCGCCAAAATGTATATGATGTGTTCTTTAATTCCCTCTTTTTTAAAAGTTGTGTAGAACATGTAAAAACAAACACTGATATAAGAATTGAACTGAAAACGGGTTGTATGGAATTAACAAATTTAGGCAGAATTTTTTTAGAAGTCTGTTTGCCTGTTCAATCTTCATCAAGATGCCGCTCAATCCTGATCATTGTCACGATATTGAGGGGTCAATATCAAAAGAAATACAAACCAAGGACTAAACTTAATGCACATTACCAAAACAAACGCATACCACGCTGCGTACACAAGTCCTATTCCTAATTTCATATTTGCCTCCTCGATTTTAACGACTGGTTTTCACGACTAATTCCGCATTAAGTATATTATAATCCCTTTAAAGGGATTTGTCAAGTAATAAAGGAGAGATTTTATGTTTTGGGAAAGATTTTCAAGCTTGTGCGGTAAGGCAAATGTTAAACCTACTCCGCTTGTAAAACAGTTAGGAATAGCTCACGGAAATGTGACACGTTGGAAAAATGGGATAATCCCGGAAACGGGGGCACTAACAAAAATATCCAACCACTTTGATTGTTCAGTTGACTACCTTTTAGGACGCACGGACAACCCCGAAAGCCACAAGCAAAGCGGCGGTGAGTTTTTAACGCAAGCGGAGAGGACTTTGCTCGAAAATTTCCGCGCACTAAACGACGAGGGGCAAGAAAAAATATCGGACATCGCCGCTGATTATGCCGCGCTTGACCGTTATAAAAAACGTGGTCAGTCTGAAATGGCTGATGAAGCATAAATAAAAACCGCCCCGAAAGGCGGCTGAAAGGATAAACTATGAAATTAAATACTAAATGTATTCGTGACATATTGATGATGATTGAAGATGTGGTTGACACCGAACATCATTTTATTCTTTCCCCTCTGCCTCAATTTGTTCTATAAGCTCCAACATATCTGTGCCTTTGAACGTTATTTTGTCAAGAAGACACGACAAATTGACAACAGGCGAACAGTCGGACTTAATGTCAACGGAAATACCTTTCAATGCGCCTGTTATGTCCTTTTCGTCCAAAAACACCCTTATGGGAGAGCGTCCGTATTTTTTATACACATCGCGCCCGTATTCGATAACAAGAGAATGTGATCTGTCGTTCATTGCATTATACCTCATTTCCCAACGTTTTGCGTAATGTCGTTAAGTATATTATAACACCTAAATATGAGTTTTGTCAAGAGGATTTTTGCGATCACTTGCAAAACCACAATAAGGAGACTATCGAATGAAAACAGCAGCCTGTTACATCAGAGTATCTACAGATGACCAACTCGAATACTCCCCCGACAGCCAGCTCGAAAAGATACGCGATTTCGCCAAGCGCGGCGATATGATCCTGCCGGAGGAGTTCGTTTTCGTCGAGGACGAGGGCGTAAGCGGCAGAAAAGCCGCGAAACGGCGGGAGTTTCAACATATGATAGCGCTAGCCAAAAGCAAGCCCAAACCATTCGATGTTATTCTGGTATGGAAATTCTCGCGTTTCGCGCGCAACCGCGAAGACAGTATCGTCTACAAATCAATGCTTAGGAAACAACTAGGAATAGAGGTTATTTCCGTTAGCGAAAATATCGGCGACGACAAAATGTCCGTCATCACCGAAGCGATAATCGAAGCAATGGACGAGTACTATTCAATCAACCTTGCCGAGGAAGTCAAGCGCGGCATGACCGAAAAGGCAAGACGCGGTGAATATTGCTCCATCGCGCCGTTCGGGTATAAAATTGAAAATAAGAAGCTGGTCGTTTACCCCGAGCAAGCGGATATCATACACGAAGTATTTGTCCGCTATGTCAACGGCTGGGGGCATAAGCAGCTGGCTGTATGGCTTAATGAAATCGGCGTGACAACCAATCGCGGCGGCAAAATAGAAAACAGGACGGTCGAGTACTGGCTGAACAATCCCGTATATCATGGGTTTACACGTTGGACTCCCACGGGAAAGACCTTCCGTGATTATCATAACCCCGACAGTATCGTTGCTAAGGGCAGCCATACACCAATCGTAGACGAGGAACTGTGGGCTCGGGCGCAGGAACGCCTTTCAGAGCAGAAACGAAAGCACATAAAGAACCGCCGCGAAAACGTTCCGACCGCATATACTCTTTCAGGAATAATCAAGTGCTCCCATTGCGGAGCAAGCCTTGCGCGTTCCCAAAGAGAATACTTGCAATGCATAAATTATTGCAAGGGGAGCTGCGATGTTTCACATCATATTAAAATTGAGAAAATGGAGATGATGTTATACTCCGCTATCCAAAACGACCTCGAAAGCGGAAATTTCACCATAGAACGCGCAGAAACGCCCCGTATTCGCTCCGACACGATAGACTATGCAAAGTCCATTGACAAGGCAAAACAGAAGCTGCAACGCGTTTCTGAGGCATATCAGCGCGGTATAGACACCATAGACGAATACAAGGAAAATAAAGCTCGTATACTCGCGGAGATCGCTGCGCTCGAAAAAAGCGCAAAGACCGAACTTCCCGAAATTACCCCCGAAGAACGGAGTGCATTTGCTGAAAAACATCTGAAAACTCTCGATCGGCTCAAATCCGCAAATGTTACCGAGTGTGAAAAAAACGGGCTCTTAAAGGAATTTATCAAGTCCGCAACGTTCCATAAGACCGATAACAGCGTTTCGGTCATATATTTATTCTAGGGTTTATAACTTTTTGGAGTACGGCGGACCCGACGGCGAACTTTCCGCATCGCTGCGCTACCTGTCACAGCGCTTCACGATGCCCGATAACAAGGGCAAGGCGCTTCTGACGGACATTGGTACGGAAGAACTCGCGCACCTTGAGATCGTCGGCAGCATAGTCGGCCAGCTTACCGACGGCGAGGGTGCAAGGAGCTTCGACAAATACGGAAAAGGCGACTATTATGTTGACCACGGCAACGGAGTTTACGCGGCAAACGCTATGGGCGTACCGTTTACGGCAGCTTACTTCCAGGTAAAGGCTGACCCGATCGCCGATCTCGTTGAAAACCTTGCCGCCGAACAAAAAGCGCGCGCGACTTATGACAACATTCTCCGACTGAGCGACGACCCCGACGTAAACGAGGTCATCAAATTCCTCCGCGAGCGCGAGGTAGTTCACTTTCAGCGATTCGGCGAGCTGCTCAACATCTATCAGGAGCAGATCGAAAACTGCGCAAAGTAACGGCGAACGTTCAGCAAATAAAATGCCGGGCATATCACCCGGCATTTCATTCATAAATCTCCGGACGGGCTAATAATATATAAGTACAAGCATAACAGACCCGAAAGGACGATAATTATGACTGAAAAACGATATATCAAAAACACCGCGATACTTTTCGCGGCAATGGCGATAACCAAAATAGTTGGCGCGCTGTTCAAGATACCGCTTGCGAATTTGCTCGGCGGCACGGGAATGGGCTACTTCTCAACGGCATACGGACTGTACTCGCCGATATTCGCGCTCACGGCGGCGGGAGTTCCCACCGTAATAATGCGCACGACCGCCCGAAGCGTCGCCTCGGGCAACAAGCCGCACGCCGTGGCGGTTCGCAAATACGCGCTGCTCATATTTTCGGTCATCGGTTTGCTGGGAACGCTCGCGGTGGCTGTTTTTGCCGTGCCATTCGCGAAGTATATCGCGTGTTCGCCGCAGAGCACTCTTGCGGTGATCTGTATCTCCCCCGCCGTAATGCTCTGCTGCGCCGCGTCGGTACTGCGCGGATACCGCGAGGGGCTGTCGGACGTAATGCCCTCGGCGGCGGCTTCTATAGCCGAGGCGGTCTCCCGTGCGGTTTTCGGGCTGGGGATATCCTACGCAGTGATTTTTTACGCGAAAAGCGCGTTCTACAACGGCAAAAGCGTATTCGGCGTTGACACGTCGACCGTCGAGCAGGCGTACTCCGCCGCGCTTCCCTACGCCGCCGCGGGAGCGATACTCGCGGTAAGCATAAGCGAACTTTTCGGCTTAATAACACTTATCCTCAACGAACGAAAAACTCGCAACCGCGAACCGTTGCCGCCGCGCTGCACCTACTGCCGCCGAAGGATATGCGTTCAGCTTTTAAAGGAGACCGCGCCGATCGCCGCATCCGCGCTAGTGATGAACTGCGTTTCATTCGTCGATCTGCTGACCGTAACGCGTACTCTTACCGTCTCGGCGGCGGATAATCCCGAGTTCTTCAACAGAGTTTTCGGCGGCATATACTCCGCGTGCGGCGGTCTGGAGGGCTTGCCGAACTTTATGTACGGGAGCTACACGGGCATCGCGATGTCGTTGTTTATGCTTATTCCGTCGTTTGCGGGAATGACCGAAAAGACCGCCGCGCCCGAAGTTGCAGCCGCGTGGGAGCGAGGAGATATGAAAACCCTGTCGGATAAAATATCGTTACAGCTTCGTGCGGGAGCACTCATAGCCTGCCCCGCCTGTTTCGGAGCGGCGGCGCTCGCCAAGCCCGTTCTCTCAATGCTTTACAAATCCAGAGCCGCCGAGGTCTCCGTCTGCCTGAATTCGTTTATAATTCTTTGTCTGGGCGGACTGTTTATGGTAATGTCGTCGGCGATCTTCGGTATCTTTCAGTCGATAAACAAAGCGCATATCCCGCTTATTCTCATGATCGGCTCTGTTCTGATAAAGCTGCTGCTTAATCCGATATTGATCTCGGTGACGAGGTTAAATATCGCGGGCGCGGCATTGTCGAGCGTTATCGGCTACATTTTTATGACCGTCGGCGGAACGGTCGCTTTGCGGAAATATCTCCCCGAAAAAATCAACATTTTAAAGGCAGTGATTCCCCCTCTTGTATGTGGAGTCGGCTGCGGATTTGCAGCTTTTCTTACTCACATGATGCTCGGCGAAACGGTAGGCTCTGCCACAAACGTGATTATTTCAACAATTACGGGTGCTTTTGTTTATGCAATTTTACTGATTTTGTCGGGTGTTTTTCGTACAAGTGGCATAATAAAGCAGAAAAATGTTAAAAAATTCAAAAAACCCCTTGCAAAATAGCGCGAAATAGGGTAATATAGTAAGGCAGATTGTTTTTTGAAAGGGGTTTGAGGGTATTGGATTTCGAGTTTAAGGAACGTTACGGTATTGGCGACCTCTTGCAAATAATGAAAATTCTTCGCTCGGAAAACGGCTGCCCGTGGGATAAGGTGCAGACGCACGAAAGCATTCGCACCGATCTTATCGAGGAGGCATACGAGGTCTGCGAGGGCATTGACGCGAACAGCCCCGAAATGCTCCGCGAGGAGCTGGGCGATCTGCTTATGCAAGTGGTTTTCCATTCGCAGATAGAGACCGAACAGGGAAATTTCGACTTTGACGATGTTTGCAACGACATCTGCCAAAAGCTGGTTTACAGGCACCCGCACGTTTTCGGCACGGTGAAAGCCGATACGGAGGACGAGGTTCTGAAAAACTGGGACGAGCTTAAAAAGAAGAGCAAGCATCAGGAGACGTCGACCGAAACGCTCGAGAGCGTACCAAAGACGTTACCCGCGCTGCTCAGAGGCGAGAAGATATGCAAGCGCGCTGCAAGGGCGGGACTTCCCATAGACAGCGCCGAGGATTGCGTTTCACGGATAAAGCAAGGTCTTGATGCGCTGAAATGCGGCAATTACGAACAAAATATTGCGCAAAATCAACAGATACTCGGCAATATACTGTTAAGTTTTTGTAATTTAGACAGAATTTTGAAGATTGATGGTGAAAAAGCCTTGACATATTCGACAAATCGGTTTATAATGGGATTTAGAACTATCGAAAATGAGATCGTCCGGAACGGCGGTTCTACGGACAAGCTATCGGACGAGGAGTTGAAAGGCTTGGCAGACAAGGTTTTTAGCGGTCTATGACCGTTAGATATATAGAATTTTTTGGAGGTTTTAACAAAATGACAAAGGCAGAATTAGTAGCAGCAGTAGCAGAAAAGGCTGAACTCAGCAAGAAGGATACCGAGAAGGCTATTGCAGCCGTTATCTCTACGATTACCGATACTCTTGCTTCCGGCGAGTCCATTCAGCTTGTCGGCTTTGGTACTTTTGAGGTTCGCGAGCGCGCGGCAAGAACGGGTATCAATCCCCAGACCAAGAAGAAGATCAAGATCGAAGCGACCAAGGTTCCCGCTTTCAAGGCAGGCAGAGGTCTTAAGGATGCCGTTACAGGCAAGAAGTAATTTTAACTTATAAAGTTACTGTAAGCGAACAGCGGCGGGGTTGTCCTGCCGCTTTTTGTTATCGGAGGAAAATATGAGACTGGATAAATATTTAAAGGTTTCGCGGCTGATAAAGCGCAGAACGGTCGCGAACGAAGCGTGTGACGCGGAAAAGGTGATAGTCAACGGCAAGCCCGCGCGCGCCTCCTATGAGGTAAAGGCGGGCGATATAATCGAGATTGTTATTGGAAAGCCGCTGAAGGTGCGCGTGCTGGACGTTAAGGAATTCACCAAAAAAGAGGACGCCGCGGCACTGTACGAAGTCGTCTGAAAACCCGTCATATTTCCCTTCCCCGCCGAATATATTATTAAAAAAAGACAGGCAGGAGGGTTTATTATGCAAAAGGTAACAACGGCTGTTCCTCACAATATCATTATGGAAAACAGGAAGAACCTGCGGATCTCGGGCGTCAAGGACATCGACAGCTTCACGGAAAGCAGGATAGTCCTCAGCACCGTAATGGGCGAGCTGATAATAAAGGGCGACGATCTGCACGTCATAACGCTCGAGGCTGAAAGCGGCGATTTCTCGATGACGGGCTGCGTAAACTCGATATCGTACAACCGCCACAGCGTTCTCGACGGGCCGGTGAAAAAGCTGTTCAGATGATATTCCGGAGGAATGAAAAATGACCTATTCGATTTCCGATTGCTTTATGATCGCGTTAGCGGTGGGATTTGCTTTCGGGCTTGTGTATGAGGTTCTGCGTATCGTGCGGCTTATTCTGCGGTTTAAAGCTGCGGTTTTCCTGTGCGACGTGGTATTCTTCATACTGTCGGCGTTTGCGGTTTTCAGACTGTCCGAATCGCTGGGGAGTTATGTGCGGATATACACCGTTCTCGGTTTCGGAGCGGGAGTTTTCGCGTATATCGTCACCATAGGCAGACTGCTCAACCTTGCCGAAAGCGCGGCTTCGCTCGCGTGGCGAAAAACTATCGGCAGACTGCTGCGTAATATCGGCAAGGGTTCACAAAAGTTGTTTGGCACAATTATACAGAAATCAAGAGCAGGATTTGTGAATATATCCAAACATTGGAAGAACGTTCAGGAAAATCGTTCCAAATGCTTGCAATCCAAGCCTAAGATGTTGTATAATAAGAAAAGGTCAGAAAAAATCGGGGAGGGTGAAGAAGTTCATGTCATTGTGGCAAAAATCACAAGAAGCTCGTGAAAATAAAAAACGGCATGGACTTGTTCGCTTTCTGGTCGGAGCGGCTGTTTTCGTTGTTGCCGTTTACGTCGCTTATTCGATAATTTCTGATAATATCGCTATCAAGAACGATATGGAGCGTTACAATCAGCTTGTTGCCGAAACAAACGCGATTGAGGCAAAAAACGAACAGATTAACGGATATCTGCAAAACGACGAAAATCTGGATGATTACATCACGGAAATCGCCCGTGACAAGCTTGACTACGCAAACGCCGACGAAAGGATCTACTATGTAGTTCCGTAAATGTTTCGGAAAACATTGGATTTTAAGGCAGTCAGAGGGCTGCCTTTTTTATTTTGTGCTTGATTTTTTTTTGCAGTTGTGTTATAATACTTTTTGTAGAATTTAAACAAAACAGGTGACAAAAAATGAATTTTTTGACGAAACTTTTAAAGCGGGTTTTCAACCGTACTACCGTCTGCATTATCGGTATCGTTATACAGGTTTTCTATCTGATCTCGCTGTTCTGGACGCTTGGAACGCTGTATACTTATTCATACCTCGTTTTCGAGCTTATCGGAGCCGTTCTGACGCTGACGATCGTTAATTCCGACATTAACCCGAGCTATAAAATAGCATGGATAATCGTTATTATGGTGTCTCCTATCTTTGGCGTGATGTTCTTCATCTTTTTCGGGAACAGCCACTCGGGAGACCGACTGAGAAAGCGCATGAACCGATTTAACGAGGAGGAGCGTCTTCTGCTGCCGCAGGACGAGAGGCTTATAAAAAATCTCCGCGACGACGCGAGAACTGTTGAAAAACAGGCTAAATACCTTTACAATTACGGCGGCTATCCCGTCTATACCAACACCTCGACGACCTATTTCCCCAGCGGAGAAGCCAAATTTGAAGCTCTTATAAGGGAACTGAAAAAAGCGGAGCGCTTTATCTTTCTGGAGTACTTCATTATTCAGGAGGGTAAGATGTGGGATACTATCCTTGAGATACTTGAACGCAAGGCAAAAGAGGGCGTGGACGTGCGCGTGGTTTATGACGACATCGGCTGTCTGCTCACACTTCCCTACAAGTACTATGAAACGCTGGAAAAAAAGGGCATACAATGCAAGGTTTTCAACGAATTCAAGCCTATCTGGTCGGCGAAGATGAACAACCGCGACCACCGCAAGATACTTGTTATTGACGGACACACGGCGTTCAACGGCGGAATAAACCTCGCCGACGAATATATCAACGTTTACGAAAAGCACGGGCACTGGAAGGATTCTGCGGTAATGCTTAAGGGCGACGCCGTGTGGAGCTTTACGATGATGTTCCTTACTATGTGGAATTATCTCAGCAAAACCAAGCCGTCCTCATATGACGCGTATATGCCGCGCTGCGAGGACATCAAACCATATTGCAGCTGCGGCGGCTTTGTGGTTCCCTATACGGACAGTCCGCTCGACGACGAACCTGTGGGCGAGAACGCCTATCTGAACATCATCAACGACGCAAAGGAGTATGTCTACATCACAACGCCGTACCTCATTATCGACAACGAAATGATAACCGCGCTGACTTTAGCCGCAAAAAGCGGAATTGACGTGCGCATAATTACGCCGCATATCGCCGACAAGTGGTTCGTTCACGCGGTAACTCGTGCGCACTACAAAACGCTGACAAAGCTCGGCGTGAGGATCTACGAGTACACGCCCGGCTTTATTCACGCGAAAAACTTCGTTTCCGACGACAGCGTCGCGGTTGTCGGCACGATAAACCTCGACTTCCGCAGTCTTTATCTGCATTTTGAATGCGCGACGTGGATGTACAAGACCGACTGTGTTCTCGACGTAAAAGCGGACTTTCTGAAAACGCTTGAGGAGTGCCGGGAGATAACCTACGAGGATTGCCTGAACATAAACTTTTTCGTGCGTGTCGGCAGAGCGTTTCTGCGGCTGTTCGCGCCTATGATGTGATCGTTTGGGAAAAGTCCGGACGGTCTGCATATTATTGTAAAAGCTCTCATATTATTTATAGAAAACAATACCGTTATCGGAGGTACAAAATGACAGAGTATCTGCCTGAGGGCTTTTTATTCGGGACAGCTGAAAACAACGACTGTCTTGATTCGTTCACAACGCTTTCCGAGTGCAAGGAAAGCCGTAAAATTCTTGAAGCGCCTTGTATTATCTGCGACAGCCGTCACGACCTTGTGATTGATCTGGGCTGTATGCGCGGAATTATTCCCAGAACGGAGGGTGCGGTCGGCATTTCCGAGGGCACGACCAAGGACATCGCGCTTATTTCGCGAGTAAACAAACCCGTTTGCTTTGTGGTAAAGGATTTCGGTCGCGACGAGAACGGCGAGATATACGCCTTGCTGTCGCGCCGCGAAGCACAGCAAATGTGCAGCGAGCATTACATCAGAACGCTCAGACCGGGCGATATTATCCCCGCGCGGGTAACTCATCTGGAACAGTTCGGCTGCTTTGTGGATATCGGCTGCGGTATTCCCTCGCTGATACCGATAGACCTTATTTCGGTGTCGCGTATCTCCCACCCCTCGGACAGATTTTATGTTGGTCAAGATATCAGAGCTGTCGTAAAATCATTCGACGGTGACAGAATTTGCCTTTCGCACAAGGAACTTCTTGGAACGTGGCAGGAAAACGCGTCTATGTTCGAGCAAGGCGAGACCGTTACGGGAATAGTGCGCTCCGTGGAGGACTACGGCGTATTCGTGGAGCTTGCGCCAAATCTCGCGGGGCTTGCCGAACCGCGCGGAGATATTTCTGTCAATCAACACGCAAGCGTTTACATAAAGGCGATAATCCCCGAAAAAATGAAGATAAAGCTCATAATCGTCAACGCCTTTGACAACGCCTACCGAGGCAGCGAACTGAATTATTTTATAAGCTCGGGGCATATCGACAAGTGGGTGTACTCCTGCGAATCGTCGTTAAAGCTCATTCAGACCGTGTTTACGGGATAACACAAGCGCCGCTTCAAAAGAGCGGCGCTTGCTTAATTATTTTATTTTATCCCAGTACTCTTTAGCGGCGCGTTCGAGCTTATTGTCGCCGAATTGGTAGTACACCTTGTCCTTGAGGTTGTCAGGGAGATACTGCTGCTTGACGTAGTGGTTCGGGAAATCGTGCGGATAAAGGTAGTGCTGTCCGCGAATTTCCGCGTCCGCGCCGTCGCAGTGCTTATTCTGCAAATGACGCGGAAAGTCACCCGTCGCGCCGTTCTGCACGTCCGCCAGAGCGGCGTTCATCGCCATATACGCGCTGTTGGACTTCGGCGAGGTCGCCATAAGCACTATCGCGTCGCCGAGAGGAATGCGCGCCTCGGGCAGTCCTAGCTGCATAGCACTGTCAACACACGCCTTGACAATCGGAATTATCTGCGGATAAGCAAGACCTATGTCCTCGGCGGCGATAACAAGAAGCCGTCTCGAAAGCGAAATTATATCCCCCGCGTCGATAAGCCGCGCCGCGTAATGGAGCGCCGCGTTCTCGTCCGAGCCGCGTATCGACTTCTGGAGCGCCGACAGCAGATCGTAATGCTGGTCGCCATCGCGGTCGTAGCGCATATTGCTGCGCTGGGTAAGCTCCCGCGCGGTCTCGAGGTCTACCCTGCCCTCTCTTGCCGAAAGCGCGCACAGCTCGACGGTATTCAGGCATTTGCGGACGTCGCCGCCTACGCCGTGACAAATGTACTTCACTGCCTCATCGGAGACCTCATATTCCGTGCCGTTCTCCTTGCCTATCTCGGAAAAACCACGGCGAACCGCCTTTTCCATTTCATCCGGCATCACGGGCTTGAACTCAAATACAGTGCTGCGCGAAAGAATGGCGTTGTAAACGTAAAAATACGGGTTTTCGGTAGTGGAAGCGATAAGGGTTATACTGCCATCCTCGATATATTCGAGCAAACTCTGCTGCTGCTTTTTGTTGAGGTACTGTATCTCGTCAAGATACAGCAGAATGCCGTTGCAGCCCAGAAACGTGTCAATCTCGGAAACTATCCCCTTTATATCGGCTGTCGAAGCGGACGTGCCGTTCAGCTTATGCAACCGCATATTCGCCGACTCGGCGATAATCCGCGCGATGGTTGTTTTGCCTACACCAGACGGTCCATAGAAGATCATATTCGGTATCTTTCCCGACTCGATAACGCGGCGCAGCGGCTTTCCCTCGCCGATAAGGTGCGTCTGCCCTACCACGTCGCCGAGCACGGCGGGGCGTATCTTATCCGCTAACGGCATATTACAGCCCCTTGTGCTCGCGGAGAAGAGCCTTTATCTTCTCATGCGGGTCGATAACGTTGCTGATCGAGGTATCGTGGTTAATGCAGGCGATAAAGTACGCTATGTACTTCGACACGTCGACCTCCTTGTACCACGGGCGCTTCAGCAGCTCGGGAGTGCGGTAGGTGAGGTTTGTGCTGAACACCGCGTCGATCATACCGTCGTCAAAAGCCTTATCGAACGCATCAAGACCGTTCGTGAAAATGCCGTATGTCGCATACGCAAAGAAACGCTTTGCATTGCGCTTTTTAAGCTCGGTCGCGATGTCAAGCATAGACTCGCCCGAAGAAATGATGTCGTCGGCAACGAACACGGTCTTGCCCTCAACATCCGTTCCGAGGTACTCATGAGCGACGATCGGGTTGCGTCCGTTGACAATAGTCGCGTAATCGCGGCGCTTGTAGAACATTCCCATTTCGACCTCCAGCACGGACGCGTAAAACATATTTCTCGCGAGCGCGCCCTCATCGGGACTGATAACCATAAAGTGATCCTTGTCAATGATAAGGTCGGGGAACGCTCCGAACATGGATTTCAGCACCTGATACGACGGGATAACGTTGTCAAAGCCCATAAGCGGGATAGCGTTGCACACTCGCGGGTCGTGAGCGTCAACGGTGATGACGTTCTCAACGCCCATATCGCGCAGCTCCTGAAGCATAAACGCGCAGTCGAGCGATTCACGGTAGGAGCGTCTGTGCTGACGACCGCCGTAGAGCAGCGGCATAATAACGTTAATACGGTGCGGCTTACCGCTCGCCGCCTGTATAATGCGCTTTAAATCGGCATAGTGATCGTCGGGAGACATATGGTTTTCCTTATCGAAGAATTTGTAGGAGCAGCTGTAATTACCCACATCAATAAGAATAAACAAATCCTTACCGCGGACGGTGCTCTTGATAAGTCCCTTTGCGTCGCCCGAGGAAAAGCGCGGACACTCGTTCTCGATAAGGAAATTCTCGTGAGGTCTGCCGTTTCTGTCCGCCCAGCGGATAAGGTAGTTGTTAATGCGCACGGCAAGCTCCTCCGTACCGCGCATCGCGATAAGCCCTATGGGTGCTACTTCGTTATACTCCCTATACAAAACTTCCGTATTTTTCATAGTTGCCATTTCCATTCCTTTCACATCTGCGTCTTTACAAGCTCCGCGATCGCCGCGTAATGCTTTACGTCAAATTTTTCGGGAGCGATCGCGTTCAGCAGCGCAATATGCTCGCGCTCCCACTGCGTTATCTCACTCTCCGAAAGAGACGCGCCCACTCCCCTGCACGCTTTCATTCTGCCGTTCCAGCTCTCGCGTGTGAACGGCACGCCGAGCAGATACTCTTCGTGATAAGCCAACTCAAATCGCTCGAAATAACATTCGGGTATATTTATCGGGTGAACGGTCTCGCCCGCGCCACTCCATTCGGGGCTGTATTTCAGCACAAGACGCTCGCTCTCCCCCGCTATCCTGTCCTCATTCGGCAGCCACGCCATATACAGCACCAACAGCTTGCCGCGCGGCTTAAGCATTCGGCAAAGGTTCGGCAGCAATCGCTCGTGGTCGAAGTACCAAAAGCACTGGCAAGCGGTTATCACGTCAAATGTGCCGTCGGGGAAATCAAGCTCCTCGGCAGGCACCGCGTAATAGTCGATATCCATGCCCTCGGAAAGCCGCCTTGCCTGCGCAATCTGATTTTCGGAAACGTCCGTTCCAGTCCACTTTGCGCCGTAGGAATACATATTTCGCGGAAGAACGCCCGTTCCCGTGCCGAGATCAAGCACGCGCTGACCCTCAACGCACAGCCCGCACGAAACTATCTTCTCGTAAAACTCGCGCGGATATATATCACGGTACTTCGCGTAGTCCTCCGAGACTCTGCCCCAGTCAAATGGCTTGCCGCCGTCGATCATAAGCCCTCCCGAATGATATCCCTAGCCTCCATAAGACAGAAGCCGAGGTAATTTGTGCCGTTCCAGAGCGCGGGATTTTCGCACCTCGGGTCGTCCGCGCCCATTCCTATGCCCCATATCTTATCGTAAGGGCTTGCTTCAACAAGAATACGCGTGTTCGTATTCAACAGAAACGCTTTCAACTCTTCGTTCTGCGAGAACTTTGCAGCGTTTCCCTTTACTACAATGTCACGGCAGTTCTTATCCCAAATATCCTGTTTAAAGCCCGCTATCTTTCGCCCCAAAGCCTTATACTGCTTCGGGTGGCTTGCCGCCATAATTTCCGCGCGTATCCTTTCGTCGCTGAACAGCACCGCCTTCTGCGCCATCATATACTGCTCAGCGGTGTTGTATTCGACACCGTCAACGGTGAATTTGCAGTTCCACCACTGGCTGAAACAGGACTTCGTGATACTTCCGTCGGAGGAGGGCTTATGCCCCCAGAAAAAAACGTATTTCAAGCGCTCGCCCTTGTTAAAACGCTCCGTTATCAGCTCTCGTGTGTATTTCATTATTCGTAAAGCGGATATTTCTTTGTAAGCTCGGTGACCATTCCGCGAACCTTGTCCGCGCTGTTCTCAAAATCCTTTGCGGTGAGATAAATGCACTCGCCGATAGTCTTCATATCCTCCTCAACAAGACCGCGCGTCGTTACCGCAGGAGTGCCGATACGCACGCCGCTCGTGTACGCGGGCTTCTGCGGGTCGTTGGGAATTGCGTTCTTGTTGACCGTAATATAAACCTCGTCAAGGTGAGTTTCAAGCTCCTTGCCCGTAATACCGAACGGACGGAGATCGACAAGCATAAGGTGGTTATCCGTACCGCCCGAAACGAGATCAAAGCCCTTTTCAAGCAAGGTTTCCGCGAGGGCTCTTGCGTTCTTGACTACCTGTTCGCCGTATACCTTGAACTCGGGCTTGAGCGCCTCGCCGAAACAAACCGCCTTTGCCGCAATAACGTGCATGAGCGGACCGCCCTGAATACCCGGGAATATAGCCTTGTTGATCTTCTTCGCGATCTCCTCGTTGTTGGTGAGGATGAGACCGCCACGCGGACCTCTGAGCGTCTTGTGTGTGGTCGTCGTGACAACGTCCGCATACGGTACGGGGTTCTGGTGCTGACCCGCAGCAACAAGTCCCGCGATATGCGCCATATCCACCATTAAATACGCGCCAACCGACTTGGCAATATCGGAAAGCTGCTTAAAGTCTATCGCTCTCGGATATGCGGACGCACCTGCTACTATCAGCTTGGGCTTGTGTTCCTCGGCGAGCTTGCGGATAGTGTCATAGTTGAGCTTCTGCGTCTTCTCGTCAAGCTCGTAGGGCACGAAGTTGTAGTACTTTCCTGAAATGTTGACGGGAGAGCCGTGCGTGAGGTGTCCGCCGTGAGCAAGGCTCATGCCCATTACGGTATCACCGGGCTGAACAAGCGCGAAATAGACGGCGGTGTTCGCCTGTGCGCCCGAATGCGCCTGAACGTTCGCGAACTGCGCGCCGAACAGCTTTTTAGCACGCTCTATCGCAATATTCTCCACGATGTCAACATCCTCGCAGCCGCCGTAGTAGCGCTTTCCGGGATAGCCCTCCGCGTACTTGTTCGTGAGCACGCTGCCCATTGCCGCCATTACTGCGGGGGAAACAATGTTTTCGCTTGCGATAAGCTCGAGGTTGCGCTTCTGGCGCGAAAGCTCCAGACCCATTGCGTCGGCTACCTCTTTGTCAAAGTTGCCTACATATCCGATAGTATCCACCAAATCGTTATACATAATTATCTCCTTTCAAGATATAGTGCTATATAATATAAGTATAACGCAAAATACGCTTTTTTTCAAGCACTTTTTTAAATTAAATATTTTGTACATTATCTTTCCTGAAAAACAACTGTTTTTGTGGAAAATCACGAAAATTCCCAATAAAGACATTAAACCCTTGTATCGTAAAAACGGTTTTACTCTTGACATTTTTTCACTTATATGGTAAGATTGAAGTACGGGAGCGCTTGGATATATCGGCGCTCCATTGACTGAAAGGAAATTGAAATGAAAAAAGCATTAAAGGTTACTTCGTATTTATGTCTGGCAGTGGCGGTGCTGGCAGTTATTTTCGGGATTGTCGCGATGACCTCTGCCAATCATTCGTTTTTTGTGGGATATGCAATGTTTAACGTTATCAAAAGAGGTACGTTTATGGGCTTCATCGGAAATCTGATCGGCATTGTGTTGACGTTTGCGAGCTTCGGGCTTATGGGCTTCTATTCACTGAAGGGCAAGGATAAAAACGCGCTGATCTGGTCTCTTATCGCTATTATAATGTCCGTGATCTCATTAGTCATAGTGCTTCTCGGCAAAACGGCGTCGTTCGGAGATTTCATCATAACGCTCTTGCCGATGGCGCATTTGTTCCTGATCTTCAAGAACGCCTGACATACCGGACAAACAAAAGCCGTGTCCGTTTCTGACACGGCTTGATGTTTAATTTTCCTTCGGCATGGGCATTACTCTTGCCGCAAGACCCGTTCTGGGAACCTTGTTGATAACGTTCAGGAACATATCCTGAATCACCTTGTTAAAGTCTATGCTGATGTCCAGCAGCTTGCTTTCCTCAACAAAACCGCCTGCCATTGAACGATGCCCGCCGCCGGTACCGATTCCGGTCATAGCTGCCGAAACTATCTGCCCCGCGTCCAATTCGTCAAACTCGCTGCGCACCGAAAACTTGAAGCCGTCGCCGCGCCGCGTGTACACTATCGCAATATTTACCGCGTCTATGTCCAGAATAAAGTCGGAGACCGTCGCGATAAACGCGTCTGCGCAATTGAAGTTCAGGAACGCAAACGCAACGCCGTTAAAAATGTCGATCTTGCGCATACAGTCCGCAAACGCGTTCAACTCGTCGTAATGTATCTCGCTCGACTGAAAAAAGCGGATCTGCTGGGCGTTGCTCCTCGGAAACAGATACGCGTAGATCTCTACGTCAAGCTGAGTAACGCCGCGCTTGAAATCCCGCGTATCGCTCTTCAAGCCGTACAGCAGAGCCGTCGCTACGCTCTCGGGCATATCTATGTCATACTGACGGTAATAGTCCGCGATTATCGTCGCGCAGCTCCCGACGATGCGGATATCCTTGTACTTGTAGTCGTCAACCTCGCAAAATATGGGGTGATGATCGATACAAGCGACCTCGTCTCCGATAAGATCACGTATATTGGCATTTCCCTTTTGAGAATCTACGGTTATGATATAATCCTCGGGAGTCATGTCCTTTAGTTCCTCGTCGGTCGTCATCTCAATGCCGAATTCGATCATCATATTTGCCGTAGCAGTGCGCTCCACGCACCCATGATGACAGATGATCGTCAATATGTTGAAATTCTCAAGCAGAACCTGTAAACCGTATGCGCTTGCAATAGCGTCCGGATCGGGAAAGTTATGGGTCTGGATAAATACGCGGTGTCCTTTCAGCAAGTCGATGAGTTCGCTTAATTTTGGGATCATTATAACGGCTCCTTCTGTTTGTAACCGGTGTGATGAAAATATTTTCATCACACTATGTATATATTGTAGCATATTTTTCAACTATATTCAAGAGGAAATGTGCAATGTTATTTCGTAATATTCAACAAAGGTTTTTTAACATTTTCGTCAAAAAGTTAATACAAGATAAAACAACCCGTATTTTCCTTAATAAATGACGAAAATTTACTTAAATAATACTTGATCTGTTACTAATACTATTTACGAAGTCAAACGAAACGGAGTGATATTTTTGAAAAAAATACTGTCCGCGCTGCTCGCGGCAATGCTTCTGAACACGACAGCTTTTGCTATACCGCCGCACAGCGAACTGCTTGAATACGATAACGAAAAGATCGCCTACGGAATGGGCGTTGACGTCGACAGCGGAAACCGTCCCCTCGGAGCGGTGGCTGCCGAACGCGAATACAGCGACAAGGGCGCGCTTTTTATCGGCGAGGCGGCAAACAAGCGGCTCTGGCTTACGTTCGACGAGGGCTATGAAAACGGTTACACTGCAAGCATACTTGACACGCTCAAAGCCAAAAACGTGCGTGCGGTGTTCTTTGTGACCTACGATTACGCGTCAAAAAACCCCGGTCTCATCAGGCGTATGATAGACGAGGGGCATACCGTCGGCAACCATACCTACTCGCACCCGTCTCTCCCCGAGTGTACTCCCGAGGAACTGTACAACGAACTCGGAATGCTGCACAGATATATCAAGGAGACGTTCAACTACGATATGTACGTTATGCGCCCGCCCAAGGGCGAATTTTCGGAGCGCGTGCTTGCCTGCGCTAAAGATATGGGCTACACGACTGTGCTCTGGAGCTTTGCGTATCAGGATTGGGAGACCGACAACCAGCCCCCGCTCGACGCAGCATATAACAAAATAACCTCCAAGACGCACAACGGCGCGGTCTATCTTCTTCACGCCGTGAGCGAAACAAACACAAAGGTGCTCGGCAGCGTTATTGACTACTGGCACGAGAACGGCTATATCATTACCCCCATGTAAAAAACGGGCAGGAGCGAACCTCTTGCCCGTTTTGTTTATTCAACATAACCGCCGTTTTCCCCCATGTTGCCGGGAACTTCTCCCGTTTCACCTGTTTCGGATGTTTCTTCCGTCGTTCCCGATATTTCGGGAGCGTTCGTCAAACCTGCAAAGACCTCCGCAGTGCGCGAGGTTGGGCGTTCAAAGCAGCGCGAGTCCACCAACCGCAGCTCCGCACCGTCCGAAAGATAGCCGTTGAGATACTGATTGTCGGTGATCTCATACTCGTAAAGGCTGTTATCCGCAATGATGAACGTCGGTGTTGCGCATTCCAGCTCCTCTGGCGGAACGTAACCGCTTTGCGTGCACATATTCTCGCCGCCCAGACCGAGCACTGCGCTCTCAAAGCCGTCCATACCCGCAACCATGAGTTTCTCCGTGACATAAAGGAACGTGTACGGCTCAACAGACTTAGCCGCCTTTTCCAGCGAGGAGCGCGCGTCTCTGCCTATCTGCACCGCCTTAGTAACGTCTTTCTGGCTGTCGGTGAACTCTCTGCCGTAAAATGCCGACGAAATATCCGTATACAGCGTTGAATACTCCTCAATATTTGTCGGAACGGTCGCGGTCAGCACAGCTATTCCCTCTTGACTTAACGCGTAGGTCTCACGCTCCGACAATGCTGAGAGCGTAAACACCGCGTCGGGTTCCAGCGCGATTATTTTGTCAAGGTCGGGGTTTTCGGTGCTGCCGACTTTTTCAAGCGAAAGTCCCTCGGGGTAGTCGCAATAGCTGCTCACGCCGACAAGCGTATTCTTGAAGCCGAGCTCGCAGATTATCTCGGTCGCCGCGGGCGAAAGGCTCACAGCTCTTTCGACCGCCTTTTCCAGACGAACGCCGCAGCAGTTCACCGGAAATGGCGTGCGCTCGGGCATGGAGATATCCCCTCCCGAAACCACTATCTCGGAGGGCGTTGAGCTTTCCTGCTCTTCCCTGTCGCAGCCCGTCAGGAGCTGAATGCCGCCGATAATTGTCAATAAAGATATTTTCAGAAACTTATTCATTATTTAGTACTCCAAATCAAGTGAAATTCTTCCGTCAAGCCAGTCCACAAACTGCCGTGCCGTTCTCGGGGAGCGCCCGCCGCGCTTTAACGCAAAACGCTCCGCCGCCGCGAACAGACGCTCCTCGGAAACTTCAAGTCCCTTATCTTCGGCGAGCTTTTGCACTATGTCGAGATACACTTGCTTATCGGGTTTCATGAACGTGATAAACAAACCGAATCTGTCCGCAAGCGACATACTCTCGTCGATAGCGTCTGCGCCCGATATTTCGCGGTCGGCAGCGGTTTCGCGAACGATTTTACGGCGGTTGGTGGTTGCGTAAATAAGTATGTTGTCGGGCTTTGCGGAGAGCGAACCCTCCAGAGCCGCTTTAAGTATGCCGAAACGGTCGTCGTTCTCGGCGAACGCGAGGTCGTCTATCGTGACGATGAATTTAAGCGGTATCTCTTTCAGCTTGCGGAACAGCGCGGGCAACTGCGCAACGTCGTTTTTCGAGACCTCGATCATACGCAGCTCGGGGTATTCGTTGAGTATTGCCTTGACCGTGCTGGATTTGCCCGTGCCGCGTTCGCCGTAAAGCAGAACGTTCTGGGCGGGCTTTCCGCGCAGAAAACATAGCGTGTTGTCGATGACCTGTCGGCGCTGCGCCTCATAATTTTTGAGATCGGTGAGGCGTATCTTATCGGTCTCGTCAATGGAGCGGAGTTCACCGTCAAACGTGAACGCCTTGTACTTGGCAAACATACCGTTTCCATGCACTTTAACATAATGAATGAAATACTCCGCGGCATAGTCGAAGCTGCCGCTGTCGAAATACGGCAGGCTCATAAAATCGTAATCCGAGTATTTTGCGGAGAGCTTTGTTTTAAGCTCACGCGATATCGTTTTCGCTATCTCGGAAATGACCGTAATGTCGTGCTCGACCGCTTCTCTGCGCGGCTCGGTGAGGTTTTTCGCACACTCCGTGAGTATCGGCGAATCAGAAAACACCAACATATCGTGAAGATAATCGCCGAGCGTCTGCCCCTCGAACGCAAGCGCACGGACTATCTCCGAGTATCCCTCGACACTTTCCGTCGCGGATCCGCCGAAAAGCATTGCAAAACCCTTTAAAAGCGGATCATTTTTCACGTTAAAGCAGCAGATGCTTGCTATCTTTTTTTTAAAATCCTCCATTTTTATTCTCCCCTTATCTTTTCTATCAGATCGTCCAGATCGGCGAGCGTGTTCATACCGCCGAACAGGTTCCTGAACTTTGCCGCGCCGCTTATCCCCTTTACGTACCACGCCGCTTGCCGCCGCGCTTCTTTCATTCCCGTTCGCTCGCCCTTATCGTTGACGAGAAGCGCGATATGACGGCGCATTATAGATAGCTTTTCGTTAAGGTCGGGCTCGGAACGGACGGGCTTGCCCTCGAAATAGTCGCGTATCTGCCCGAAAAGCCACGGTCTGCCATAGCTGCCGCGCCCTATCATCACGAGATCGCAGCCCGTGTATTCGTACATTCGCGCACAGTCCTCGGGGCTTGAAACGTCGCCGTTGCCGATTACGGGTATCGAGACCGCGTCCTTGACCGCTTTTATTATATCCCAGTCCGCTTTGCCCGAGTAAAGCTGCTCCTTTGTCCGACCGTGAACGGCAACTGCCGCCGCGCCGCTTTGTTCCGCGATCTGCGCCAGCTCCACCGCATTGACATGATCGTTATCCCAGCCCTTGCGTATCTTCACCGTGACGGGTATCTCCGTCGCCGAGACCGCCGCCCTTATCAGCTCCCCGAAAAGATCGGGAGTTTTCATGAGCGCGCTCCCCGCGCCGCCCGAAACTATCTTCGGCATCGGGCAGCCCGCGTTGATGTCGATGATGTCGGGCTTGTATTGCTCGGCTATCTTGACCGCTTTGTACATAAATTCTGGCTCCGCGCCGAAGAGCTGCACCGCCATAGGACGTTCGTTCTCGGTTACGGTAAGGAGCGCGGCGGTTTTCTTGTCGGAATAGCACAAGCCCTTGCAGCTTGCCATTTCACCGACGCAATATGCCGCTCCAAATTCCTTTGCCATAGTGCGGTAAGCCTTGTCCGCAACGCTCGCCATAGGCGCTAGAGCGGCGGTTTTCTCTATCTTAATTTGTCCGATTTGTATATAGTCCAAAATCTTGTATTCCTTGTATCACTTGTTCTCCCGGCAATGGTTGTCAAAGGCACCTATCTGTTCCGAAAAAATAAACAATAAATCGATAAGCGATTTATGATACGGGATGAATTCGCCGCTGTCTATCATCGTCAAAATCTCGTCCTTTGCCGCCCACTTTACCGCTTGAACCTCCTCGTATTGCAGCGTAAGCTCTGAAATTTCGACATCGCGCCTTACACACCATATGTCGTCAAAGCCGTTGTCGAAATTTATCGTAAAGCGCGGTCTTTCGCCGTCAAGCGAGATCGGCAAGCCTATCTCCTCCATAACCTCGCGCTCGGCGGCGGTTCGGCTCGTATCACCCGAAACCGCAGAGCCGCCGACCGTAACATCCCAGAGGTTGCTCCACCCCTCCTTGAACGGCTGCCGCTGCTGAATAAGCATTCTTCCGTCGCTGCCGAATATGCAAACGTGAACGACAAGGTGATAACGGTCGGGCGGTATCGCTTTGCCGCGTTCCATTATCTCACCCGTTTTTACTCTGTCGATGTCGTAAAGATCCCATTTTTCCGCCATTACGCATACCTCCTGTCGATTTTCACACAATATTCATTTAATATTATACCATATTTTACAAAACTTTTCAAGGGGCTATTGTATTTTTCACAAAAATGTGATACAATATATCGGTAGGAAAAAAATCATAGGCAACAGGAGTTAAAATGACAGGTAATAAATCGTCGGGAAAAAGCGGCAGAGTGTTTCTGCTTGACGAAATAAGAGGGCTGGCTATCATCTGTATGGTCGTGTACCATACAATGTTCGATCTGAAATACATTTTTAACGTCGACATTCCGATATTTTTTGAGGATTGGTTCGACGTGATACGCGATATTTTCGCGGGAACATTCATATTTATATCGGGCGCTGTTTGCAGATTTTCAAGGAATAATATGAAACGAGGCATACAGTGCTTTTTCCTCGGTATGATAATCACGTTTGTCACACCTTTTTTCTCCGAGCAGTATGTGTGGTTCGGCATTTTACATTTTCTAGGAATTTCGATGATGATCTTCGGGCTCGGCGAAAAGCTGTTCGATATGCTCCCCGCGCTTGCGGGACTGCTGATCTTCGGGCTGCTGTTTGTTCTTACACTGCACGTTCCCGAACTAGTTTATGAGAACAACACCGTCGTTTCATACGGCTTTTTCGGAATAAAGGGCGTGTTCGAGTGGAATATCCCCGCGGAGGCTTACAAGGACGTGCTGTTTCCGTTCGGACTGCATTCGCCGAAATTCGGGTCGTCGGACTATTTCCCGCTTTTGCCGTGGTTCTTTTTGTTCGCGTCTGGTAGTTACTTCGGCGTGTGGGCAAAGGATAACGCACTCCCGAGTTTCTTCTACAACAAGCATATCGGCTGGCTTTGCGCGGTCGGACAGCATACGATATGGATATATATGCTCCATCAGCCGATAGTTTACGGCATTTGTATGCTTATTTTCCGTTAATTTGCAAAAATAACGGAATTCTTTTGGGCTTGCATTTGACGTAAAAATATTGTATAATGTGAAAGTACGGAAAAAACGATATAATTTACAGAACATATATGAAAGGTAGGACTATATATGAATAACACGATCACGATACCCGCCATTTCCCTGCGCGGACTGGTGGTTTTCCCGTCAATGGTGCTGCATTTCGATGTTGGCAGAGATCGCTCTGTAAACGCTCTTAAAGCGGCCGCCGGCAGCGACGGGCTTATTTACCTTGTAGCTCAGAAAGACCCTGCGGAGACAGACCCCGCTCCGAACGACATATATGATGTGGGCGTTGTCGGGCAGATCAAACAGCTGCTGACCACACCCGACGGCTCTACGCGTGTTCTGGTAGAGGGGCTTTACCGCGCGAAAACAGTAAAGTTTATTCCCTCAAAGGATTACCTTAAATTTGAGGTAAAGCAGTATCCGCAGCGCGGCGCGGAGCTTTCAGAAGCCACGCAGACCGCCGTGAAACGCGCTCTGAAGGAATCATTCGACAATTACGCGCAGGTGTCTCCGAAAATGCCGAAAGACCTCTATGAAAGCATTATCGCCGAGGAGGACTGCTCGCGGCTGTTTGACAAGGTGGTTTTCAACGTTGTGCTGAAGCTCGAAGACAAACAGGCGCTGCTGGAAACAAACGGTACGTTTCAGCGTATGAAAAAGCTGATCTCCTTGCTGGACGGCGAAGTCGAAATACTCATGACAGAGATCGAAATACAGGAACAGGTTCGCGAGCAGGTCGACAAAAATCAGCGTGAATACTATCTCCGCGAACAGATAAAGGCGATCTCAAAGCAGCTCGGCGACAACGACGACCCGTTGGAGGAGTGCGACGAGTACATAAAGAAGATCAAGGCGCTCGGACTTGCCGAGGAGCACGAGGAAAAGCTGATAAAGGAAGCCGAAAAGCTGTCGCGTATGTCGGGCAGCTCACAGGAATCCGCCGTTCTGCGCAATTACCTTGACACTGTGCTGTCTGTTCCTTTTAATAAAAGAACCAAGGATAAGCTGAACATTGACGCAGCCGCAAAGCAGCTCGACAAGGATCACTACGGGCTTGCAAAGGTCAAGGAGCGTATTCTCGAAACACTGTCGGTAAGGGCGCTCGCTCCCGATGTCAAGGGGCAGATAATCTGCCTGTACGGTCCTCCCGGAGTGGGCAAGACCTCGATAGGACGCTCCGTTGCGGAGGCGCTCGGACGCAAATACGCGCGTATCTCGCTCGGCGGCGTCCGCGACGAGGCGGAAATTCGCGGTCACAGAAAAACCTACGTCGGCGCAATGCCCGGGCGAATTATCGCGGCGCTTCGGCAAGCAAAGACGATAAACCCTGTTATTCTGCTGGACGAGATCGACAAAATGGGCAGCGACTACAAGGGCGACCCGTCCTCGGCCATGCTGGAGGTGCTCGACGCGGAGCAGAACAACGCGTTTGTTGATCACTACGTTGAAGTGCCTGTCGATTTAAGCGAGGTTTTGTTCATCACAACCGCGAACAGTCTGGACACTATTCCCGCGCCGCTGCTCGACCGTATGGAGGTCATCGAACTGTCGAGCTACACGCGCGAGGAGAAGTTTAACATCGCCAAAAAGCACCTTGTTCCCAAGCAGCTGAAAAAGCACGGCGAGAGCACTAAGACGCTCAAAATAAATGACAAGGCTTTGTATTCGATAATCGACAATTACACACGCGAGGCGGGCGTGCGCAAACTCGAGCGCAGGATCGGCGAGGTCTGCCGCAAGACCGCGAAAAGGCTCGTCTCGGGCGAAAAGACGGTCAAGATCACCGAGGACAATCTGCACGACTTCCTCGGCGCGAAAAAGTACCGTTCCGAGACGCTTGCCGCGCACGATGAGGTCGGCTTGGTAAACGGTCTGGCGTGGACTTCCGTGGGCGGTACAATGCTGCCGCTGGAGGTTCTTGTGCTCGAGGGCACGGGCAAGACCGAGTTTACGGGTTCGCTCGGCGACGTTATGAAAGAATCCGCAAAGATCGCGGTGTCGCTGACGCGTTCGCTTGCCGAGAAATACGGTATTGACCCCGCGTTTTACAAGGATAAGGATATTCACGTTCACGCTCCGGAGGGAGCCGTTCCCAAGGATGGTCCTTCCGCAGGTGTGACGCTTACAACCGCGCTTGTATCCGCTCTTTCGGGTACTCCCGTGCGCCGCGACGTGGCTATGACGGGCGAAATAACGCTGCGCGGAAAGGTTCTGCCGATAGGCGGCTTGAAAGAAAAGACCATGGCGGCTTACCGCGCGGGTATCACGACGGTTTGTATACCTAAAGATAACGAACCGGACCTTGACGAGATCGACGAAAAGGTTCGCGAAAATATCAGATTCGTGGTCGCGGAGGATATCTCGACGGTACTTGAAACGGCGCTTGTGCTGCCGAATTGCAGAACGGTAAAGTCGGTTGAGGTTTCCCAAAAGAAAAAGACGCTTCCCAAAAAATCCGAGATAAAGAAGCCCATGCTGAACGCATGATATGGGGCGCGGTATTCGGGGATATCATCGGCTCTTATTACGAAACTCACTGTACAAATGATATTGACTTTGAGTTTCGGCGGGAGTCGGCGTTCACGGATGATACGGTTATGATGGCGGCGGTTTGTAAAGCGATCACGCTTGACAGCCGCCCCGTTCCGTTTTTAAGGCTTAACGCGCGTGCGCTCGAATATGCTGCGCAATATAAGCAATTTTACTCGTTTTACCCGAACGCGGGCTACGGGCAGATGTTCTCCGAGTGGGCGCGCGAACGCGGTTTTTCAAGACAACGGAGCTACGGGAGCGTTAAAGAGGATCATCAATGAGTTCAACGGAAAATTTGAGTGAAGCGGAGATCGCACAGTTCTTCCAAAAGCGCGTCAGAGAACGGATAATTTATCTGCTGTCGTCGAAAAAACGCGGCGAGATCTTCGGAAAGCTCGCGCATACCGCCGAGGACTATATCGACGGCAAGCTGATAACCGTAAAGAGCGTGCGTCCGCTTGAACGGGAAATGCTTGCGGAGCGGCTCGGGAAACAGGTTTACGTTATAGCGGAACACTCGGAGATTGACGGGAGCTTTGCCGACATACGCGCGGCGCTTGACGAGCTTTGGAGCTGCGGAGAGCCTTATATGCTGTACGGGAACGGTCTTCTTTATGTGGAAACGGAGTATGACTTCTCGGTACATAACTCGTATTTATTGAAGAGGTGACATTTGATGAATTACAACAACGCGAAATTTTTTACTTCCTATGGAAAATTTGAGCAGATACCGCCGTCCGAGCGCACGGAGATCGCGTTTTCGGGGCGCTCGAATGTCGGAAAATCCTCGCTCATCAACAAAATTTTCAACAGGAAATCGCTAGCGAGAGTTTCCGCCGTTCCGGGAAAGACAGCTACTATCAACTTCTACGAACTGGAAAATATTTACTGCGTGGACTTGCCCGGCTACGGCTACGCAAAGGTCTCTAAGTCCGAGAAGCAAAGCTGGAACAGGCTTATCGGCGGATATCTCGCGTCTGAACGCGAACTGGCGCTGGTGTTTCAGCTCATCGACTTTCGGCACTCCCCTACCGCCGATGATCTGTCTATGGTGAATTATCTTATCGATGGGGAATTCCCGTTCGTTATCGTGCTTACAAAGGCGGACAAGCTCTCGAAAAATCAGCGCGCCGAGCGGCGCAGAGCTCTGCTTAACGAGCTGCCGTGTGCGGAGGACTTAACGGTGATCGAGTTTTCGGCGGAGACGGGCGAGGGTGTGGACGAGATACGCGCGATAATCGAGGAGATCGCCGAGGAGGAATAAGCTATGTCCGAAAGCATTAGAATTGCAATTCTGTCGGATATTCACAGCAACTACGAGGCGTTTAAGACTTGTATTGACGAAACCGAAGAAAAGGGCATATACAGCTATATTTTCTTGGGCGACTATCTTGGAGATATGGCTTACCCACAGAAAACTCTACGGTTGATGCGATATTTAACGGAAAAATACAGCTGCGTTTTCATAAGAGGAAACAAAGAAGAATACTGGATAAACCACCGCAAAAGCATGGAAGAAAAATGGTCACTTGGGAACAGCGGCAGCGGTATGCTTTATTATAACTACGAAAATCTGAGTAATGAAGATATAGATCTTTTCGAGAATATGCCGATATCACAAACGATAAAATATGAGGGATACCCCGAATTTACAGTGTGTCACGGCTCCCCTTTTAAAGTAAATCAAAGTATGCGCTCTGATTTCGATTATATTGACAAACTTACAGCAACTTTGCCGACAAAACTTACAATTTGCGGGCATTCGCACTACCGAGAGGATTACATAAAAAATAATCACAGAGTAATAAATCCCGGCTCAGTCGGACTGCCACTGGGATGCGGCAAAGCTACGGCGCAGTTTTTGATTTTAAACGGACGCGAAGGTCTATGGGAACCGGAACCGTTGTCCCTGTCATACGATATTGAAAAGACCATATCGGAAATGGACGAGGAAAAGCTGAATTTAAAAGCGCCATGCTGGTATAAAATGACCAAGCATATGCTTATGACGGGCGAAAATTTATATGTTGCGGTCATCAACATGGCAAGCAAGCTTTATTTTAAAGACACAGGCAAAACCATATGGCGGGATTTTCCGGAAGAATATTGGGAAAGATCGCTTGCTAAATTCGGTATTTGAAAAAAATAATTCAAAAAACCCCTTGACAAGCGGTATTAAATGTGCTATAATAATCATGCTGTTCTAAAGACAGTAGGTGACATTCGTGTTATAATGCGGTTTCCGCGCCTACCGAGGAATGGATAGATACGATTTCTATCTGCCTTTCTGTCTTTTGCGGA
>CAJTTH010000022.1:32491-53833 GCA_910579125.1 uncultured Oscillospiraceae bacterium
TTTGTTTTGGACAGCAAATTCTATAAGGAGGATTTGAATATGCCCAGTGAGTCTGTACTTGCCCAAAAGCAGCAATTTGTTGCCGATCTTGCCGAGAAGCTTAAGAATGCGGCAGGCGGCGTTCTGGTTGACTACAAGGGTATCTCCGTTGAAGACGACACCAAGCTCAGAAAAGAGCTGCGTGAAGCCGGCGTTGATTACTTTGTTGTCAAGAACACCCTGCTCAAGCGCGCTTGCGATATTGCGGGTCTTGAGGGTCTGGACGATGTTCTCAGCGGTACTACCGCTGTTGCGCTGTCCACGGAGGACATTATCGTTGCCCCGAAAATTCTGAACAAGAAGGCGGAGGGTTCCAACGGTACTTTCAGCATTAAGAAAGGCTTTGTTGACGGTCAGGTTATCTCCAAGGAAGAGGTTGAGGCTTATGCCAAGCTCCCGTCCAAGGAAACCTTGCTTTCTCAGCTCGTATTTATGCTTCAGAGTCCTATTCAGCGCTTCGCGATCGCTATCAACGAGATCGCAAAGAAGAACAACGAAGCGTCCGCGTAAAGGAGCGCTTCAATGCGGTTTTGCCGCGTAAAATACTATCGAAAAACATATTATGGAGGTAAATAAAATGGCTTCTGAGAAGATCACAAAAATTATTGACGAAGTTAAGGAACTGTCTGTTCTTGAGCTTAATGAACTGGTAAAGGCACTTGAGGAAGAATTTGGCGTATCCGCTGCCGCTGTTGCAGCAGCTCCCGCTGCGGGCGGTGCTGCTGCAGGCGCTGCTGCCGAGGAGAAAACCGAGTTTGACGTTGTTCTTGTATCCTTTGGCGATGCTAAAATGGCTGTTATCAAGGCGGTTAAGGACGTATGCGGTCTCGGTCTGAAGGAGGCTAAGGAGTTGGTTGAGTCTGCTCCTAAGGCTATCAAGGAAGGCGTTGCTAAGGCTGAAGCTGAAGAGCTTAAGGCTAAGCTCGAAGAGGCAGGCGCTAAGATCGAGCTTAAGTAATTAAGCCGTCTTAATGCTTTAACGCAAACATAAACCGCTCTTGACATTTGTTGAGGGCGGTTTTATTTTTACGGGGGAACGATCATGGACAAGGGACTTAAAACACTGCTGGAATACTTCCGATACAACGGAAAATTCGACGCCAAGCCGCTCACCAACGAGCAGTTGGCGGAAATCGAGCAAGCAAAAAGCGAGGGATATATGTTCGAGCCGCCTCAGCCGATCTCCCACGAGGAGACTATGGCGCGGCTTGCGGAGGTTCTGCCGAGGATAAGCCGCAAAGCGGTCGCAGATGCGTTCCTGTACAGCTTGTCAACACGTAGATTGGAATACCGTTCGGCGTTCGGGAGTTATTTTTTCGCCGTTGCCGTTCCCGAACACGAATTTGTACCCGACGACTGTAATGTATGCACCGTCTGCGGTTTCAGAAAATGGAATAACAGTGACTATAAGTATGGTGGGTTGAATTACGTCAACTATTGCCGCTACAAATACGGCAGACCGCTCTTGGCGCTCAACGAGGCACTGTTTGATCTGGAACAGTTCACAAAGCTGCCCGAAGTAGCCCCCTGCCCCGAGGATTACGGGATACTGAAAAGAATACTCGGCTGCGCAAAGCTCCTTACAGGCGGAAACGACAAATCGCCCAAGCTCACAAAGGCGGTAATTCATGAAAAGCTGTTCAAGACCAACAAGGACGAAGTGGATATGCTGCTTAATTCCCTGAGTATCTGCGGCGTTATCAACAACCGCGAATACCCGTCGTTCGAGGAAAAATTTGTCGGTCATGAGGAAATGGCGCGGCTTCAGTACAGCGAGGTCGACTACCCGCTGAATATGTGGCGCGCCCGCGACGGTATCAACAAGGAACGGCTTAAAGAGGTATTCGGGATAGAATTGTAGGTGACAGAATGGTAAGGAATGCCACAATGGAGGATTTACAAATGCTTTCGGAGCTTGACCGTCATATCGCGGCGGCGGAGCTTTGCCGCTCCATAGATTTTCGGCGCGTTATCGTCTCAACGGAGAACGGAAAGATAAACGGCTGGCTCCGCTACGGGCTATTCTGGGATAATATCCCGTTTATGAATATGCTTTACGTTATTGACGGTGAACGCGGAAAAAGAATTGGCACGGCGCTCGCCGACTTTTGGGAAAACGAGATGAGGGCGGCGGGACACGCGCTCGTGCTCACCTCTACCCTGTCGGACGAGCGCGGACAATTTTTCTCCCGCAAGCGCGGCTACCGCGACTGCGGCTCGCTGATATTGCCCGGCGAGGTCACGGAAATTATTATGTATAAGAAATTAGAGGACAACAATGGATAAAATATGGAACGAAATGTATGAAGCGGCTAAGGGTGTGCAAAACGAACGCCGCATCTCCGAATATGTTGACGCGGGCGGCGTTTCGGCGGCTGTACTGTCGGCTTCGGGGAGAATATACACGGGCGTGTGTATCGACACCTGCTCCACTCTCGGTATCTGCGCCGAGCGCAACGCGATATTCAACATGATAACCAACGGCGAAAGCGAGATAAAACGCGTCCTCGCGATCATGCCCGACGGCTGCGCGGGAGCGCCGTGCGGAGCATGCCGCGAGCTTATGGTGCAGCTTATGCCGGATAAATACAAGGATATCGAGATTTTGTTAGACTACGAAAGCGGGCGGACAATTACGCTCGGGGAAATAACTCCCGAATGGTGGATATGATGATTTATTATAAGGATGACGAGGTGCTTATCCGCGACCTGGAGCGCGGCGACGTTGAAATTTTCGTGGACGGCGAGAACGCCCAAGGCTGGAACAGCACTCCCGAAAAGCTGCTGACGCGCCTGAAGGACGTTGAGGATGGGCGCGCGATAGCGTTAGCCGCCGAGTTCAACGGACAGCCCGCGGGCTATGTCAACGTTTACCCCGACAACACTTGGGGCGCTTTCGGCGGTATGGGCTATCCCGAGATAGTCGACTTTGCTGTGCTGGAGAAATTCAGGCGGCACGGCGTGGGCTCGCGGCTTATGGACGCTGCGGAAACTATTGCGGGGAGCTACTCCGATATCGTGTATCTCGGAGTGGGGCTGCACAGCGGCTACGGCTCTGCTCAGCGTATGTATGTAAAACGCGGGTATATTCCCGACGGGTCGGGAGTGTGGTACAAGGAGTGCGTCTGCGAGCCGTATGCCGAATGCGTCAACGATGACGATTTGGTGCTGTACTTTTCCAAAAAGCTGAGGTGAAAGGAATAATGAACATTACACAAGCGAAAAAAGAGGATCTGCGCGATATTATTGAACTGCAATATCTTGCCTATCAAAGCGAAGCCGAAATATACAACGACCGCAATATCCCGCCGCTCAGGCAGACCTTGAAAGAAGTCGAAAACGAATTTGACAAGGGTATCATACTGAAGGCAGCGGACGAAAACGGAAATATCATCGGCTCGGTGAGGGCTTTCAGCGAAAACGGCAGCGTTTATATAGGAAAGCTTATCGTTCACCCGAAACAGCAGCGGCAAGGCATTGGAACGGCGCTGCTTTCGGCGATCGAAGCCTTTTATCCCGATCAACGATATGAACTGTTTACGGGCAGCAAAAGCGTACAAAACATAGCGCTGTACGAACGGTTAGGCTACAAAATTTACGCGTCAAAGAAAATTGATGATAACTTGGAATTTGTTTATATGGAGAAGCGAAATATTTTATGTTGAGATTAAGACCATACAAGCCGTGTGACGCGGAAATTATTGTGAAATGGTGCAGAGACGAATACGCGTTCAGGCAATGGAGCGCCGACCGCTATCCGAAATTCCCGATAACCGCCGAGGATATGAACGCGCTCTACGGCGGCTCAGAGATATGGGGCTTGACGGCGTTCGACGAGACGGGTATCGTCGGGCATCTTACGCTCCGTTTTCCGCGAGACGGCTTTGACGAGGTGCGGTTCGGGTTCATTATCGTAGACAGCGAAAAGCGCGGTATGGGGTACGGTAAGGAAATGCTCAAATTGGCGATAAAGTTCGCGTTCGGGATAATGAACGCGAACAAAGTTTCGTTGGGAGTTTTTGAGAATAACGCCGCCGCGATTTGCTGTTACAAATCTGTCGGATTTAAGGAAGTCCGAACGGACAAAATCGAAAGCTATAACTGTCTCGGCGAGGTGTGGAAATGTATCGAAATGGAGGTAACACCATGAAAATCGCGATAATCGGCTACTCGGGCGCGGGGAAATCCACGCTCGCAAGGCGGCTCGGAGAGCTGTACGGCATTCCCGTGCTGCATCTTGACACAGTCGAGTTTCTGCCCAAATGGGAAAAACGCGGATTATCCGAAAAGCAGCGGATAGTATCGGATTTCATGAGCGGTAATGAAAGCTGGGTCATCGACGGGAATTACTCCAAGCTGTTCCGCGCTGAGCGGCTGGAACAGGCGGATATGATAGTTATGCTGCTGTTTAACCGATTTAATTGCTTATGGCGCGCGATAAAACGTTACCGCAGGTTCAAGGGCAGAACGCGTCCCGATATGAGCGACGGGTGTGCCGAGAAGATAGACCTAGAATTTGTTTGGTGGATACTTCACGACGGGCGTACAAAGTCCAAAAAAGCGGACTATAAAGCCGTTTCGGTGCAATACCCTGACAAGGTCACGGTGCTGAAAAATCAGCGGGAGCTTGACGCATTTTTACGGCGCTTGGAGGAATAATATGCGCGTTTCATTTGATCTTGACGACACCTTGTTTGTTGATCCCGAAAAATTCAAAACCGAAAAAGCGCTCCTCTTCCCTCTCAATATGATATTTCGCGAACGTCTCCGTTACGGAACGGTCTCGCTGTTTAAATTTCTTCGCGAACGAGGTATCGAAATGTGGATATATACCACCTCGTTCCGCTCCGAGAGATATATCCGCGGACTGTTTTTCTGTCACGGGATAAGGCTTTGCGAGATCGTCAACGGAGCGCGTCACGCCGCCGAGGTTCAGAGAAACAGCCAAGAGGGACTGCCGTCAAAATATCCCTCAAAATACCGCATTGACCTGCATATTGACGATGATATTTCCGTTAAGCAAAACGGCGATACATACGGCTTTAAGGTAATGATCGTCGGCGGGGACGATGAAATGTGGACGGAGAAGATCATTGCCAAAATCGAACAGATATACAAGTCACGAAAGGATAAGTAAATATGATAACGGACAGCTTTGACAGCAATTCCAAAGCGATAATTAACCCTTATGTGAACGAAAACGCGCCGACGGTCGACGCGTGTATTCTGACATTCTCGGACAAGATAGAGCAAGCGGTTCTGCAAAATTACGTATGCAAAGAGGTCGGGCGGTTTCATTGCGCAACGCGCGAAACTCCCGTTTATATGCTTGAACTCGGCGGCAGAAAATTCGCGTTTTACAAGACGATAATCGGTGCGCCCGCTTGTGTGGGAACGGTCGAGGATTCGTTCGCCGTGATAAAAACGAAAAGGTATGTCGTGTTCGGCGGCGCGGGCTGTCTGGATAAGGAAATAGCCCACGGCAAGGTAATGGTACCGACCGAGGCATATCGGGACGAGGGTACTTCCTACCACTACGCTCCCCCGTCCGACTATATCAAGGTGAAAAATTCCGCAGTGGTAGCGCGGTTTATGAATGACAACGGTATTCCTTACGTTACGGGAAAGACGTGGACTACCGACGCATTTTATCGCGAGACCGAGGATAATTTCAGAAAGCGCAAGGCGGAAGGCTGTATCTCCGTGGAAATGGAGTGCGCCGCGCTTCAGGCTGTGTGCGATCTCCGAGGCTTGGAGCTTTATACTTTCTTTACAAGCGGCGATCTGCTTGACGCGCCCGAGTGGAACCCACGTCACGAAAACGGAGAGATAAAGGACACTCAGCACGATTCGGGGCATTTTGATATCGCGCTAGCGTTGGCGGAGTATATCAGTGAATAGGCGTTTGTCCGCGCTTCTCCGCATCTGCGTTTTTCGCGAATAACTCCCGCAGTCCGAACGCCAGCAGAAACAGCGCGAACAGCTTTCGGAGCAGCTCGTTCGCGATAACCTGTGAAACAAGAGTTCCGACTGCCGCGCCGAGCAGTCCTCCGACTGCGAGCTTTTTCACGAGCCGCTTGTTCACCAAGCCGTTTTTAAGGTGCATTATCAGCGAAACGAACGCTATCGGGAGGAAAAAAAGCACGTTTATCCCCTGCGCCGTGCGCTGCTGAACGTCAGCGAACAGGGTCAGCCACACCACCAGTACAAAGCCGCCGCCCAAGCCCATTGACGCCATTACGCCCGTAAGAAATCCTATCAACGCTTCTGTCATGAGAACAGCATCCTCACTGCCGCTGCTGTTACAACTCCCCCGAAAAGCCGCTTCAGCCACCGCGCTTTTATCTTTTTCAGGAAGAAAGCTCCCGCAAGCGCTCCCGCAACGCCCCACGGGATATACTTCCATGCCGCCGCGAAGTCAAGCCCGCCCGAAAAACCGTAAAACGCTGCCGTTATTAGGCTTAACAGGAATATCAGCGCGACCGACGTAGCGTGCGCCTCGTTCGGCGGACACCCCTCTTTTTCCAAAATCGGCACGGCGACCACTCCCCCGCCCGAGCCGAAAAATCCGTTTAAAAATCCGCAAAGCGTTCCTTTGAAAAAACTTCCCATAAATTCACCCCGAAAGTATTTTGTGCCGTTCGGGGATTTTTATTGACGGAAGCCATTAGGTAAATTGCACAAAAACTTTTTACAAATTATGCCAAAACGCCGAAAAAAGTAATTTCGCGGTTCTTTACGTCAAAATTTAGTATGATATATCGTTGACAACATAGCAGATATGTGGTAAAATATAATAAGGTATTGAGAAAAATAAAATACACTGCAAAGGAAAGGGATACAAAATGATATTATCGGGTTCTGATATAATTGTAGAGTGTCTGCTCGAACAGGGCGCGGATACCGTTTTCGGATATCCGGGCGGCGCTGTTCTGAATATTTACGACAGTCTGTATAAATACAGCGACAAGATACGCCACATAATCACCTCGCACGAGCAGGGCGCGTGCCATGCGGCGGACGGGTTCGCGCGCGCCACGGGAAAAACGGGCGTCGTTATTGCGACCTCGGGTCCCGGCGCTACCAACCTCACCACGGGTATAGCGACCGCTTACATGGACTCCGTTCCGCTTGTTGCGATCACAGGCAACGTTTCCTGTGATCTGCTTGGTCTGGACAGCTTTCAGGAGGTCGACATTACGGGAGTGACCATTCCTATAACGAAGCACAATTTTATTGTCAAGGATATCGCCGATCTTGCCGATACCCTCCGCTTGGCGTTCAAGATTGCGGGGAGCGGCAGAAAGGGTCCCGTGCTTGTGGATATCCCCAAGGACATCACCGCCGCGAAGTGTGAATACACACGAGCTGAAGCGTTCGGCGAACAGGCTAAGCCGTATATTCCGGGTGAAACGCTTGACCGCGCCGCTGCGCTTATCGAAAAGTCAGAAAAGCCGTACATCTACGCGGGCGGCGGAGTTATCTCCTCCAACGCGGAAGCGGAGCTTAAAGAGTTTGCGGAGCTTTGCGACGCTCCCGTTTCCTGCTCGCTTATGGGGCAGGGCGCTTTCGACCAGACTGACCGCCGCTACATCGGTATGCTCGGTATGCACGGAACCGTCAAAGCTGCTGCCGCGCTGAACGACTGCGACCTGTTCATAGGCATAGGGACGCGCTTCTCCGACAGAGTTATCGGCGACCCGAAGGTTTTCGGCAAAAAAGCAAAAATTATCCATATTGACATCGACCCCGCCGAGTTCAACAAGAACGTCGAGGTTTGCGAGACCGTCAAGGGCGACGTTAAAGCGGTTCTCCGCGAGCTTTGCAAGCGCGTTTCACAGAAACACAACATCTGGACGGATAAAATGATCATCACCGATTTCGGCGAGCCTGTTCAGCACGGCACGGACGAATTCCCCGTTACGCCGCAGGCAGTGATTGAGAAGCTGGACGAGCTGACGTACGGACAGGCGATTATCTCAACCGAGGTCGGACAAAACCAGATGTGGGCAGCACAGTACTACAAGTACAGACAGCCGCGTTCGTTCATCTCCTCGGGCGGATTGGGAACAATGGGGTTCGGTCTCGGCGCGTCTATCGGCGCTAAAGTCGGCTGCCCCGACAAGACTGTTGTCAACATTGCAGGTGACGGCAGCTTCGCCATGAACCTCAACGAGCTTATAACAGCCTCCGCACATAATATTCCGATAATCGAAATAGTTATAAACAATAACGTTCTCGGCATGGTGCGCCAGTGGCAGCGGCTGTTCTACGAAAAGCACTTCTCGCAGACCACGCTCGACAGCCGTCACATAGACTATGTAAAACTCGGCGAGAGTTTCGGCATACAGACGTTCGTTATCGCGAAAGCCGAGGATATTGAACCGACGCTGAAAAAAGCGCTGGAAATCTCAAAAAGCGCTCCCTGTATGATCGAGGTGAGGATAGACCGCGACATCAACGTGCTCCCGATGATCCCCGCCGGCAAACCCGTAGTAGACCCGATCACCAAGATAGATTTGGAGGCGTAATCATGATGGAATATGTACTTTCCGTTAAGGTGAACAACAACATCGGCGTTCTTGCGCGTATAGGCGGACTTTTCAGCCGCCGCTGCTTCAGCATAAAGAGCCTTAACTCCGCAGAGACCGAGGAGGAAAACACTTCGCGGCTGACTATCGTCGTCGCCGCGGATATCAGAAGTCTCGAGCAGATAAAAAATCAGCTTATGAAGCTCTATGACGTTCACGAGGTGAGGATACTCAATGACGCCGTAACGCGCGAGCATATTCTTATCCGCGCGGGCAAGACCTCCGAGGATCGTCACAAAATAATCGAGATCGCTAACCTCTACCGCGCAAAGCCCGTCGACGTGGGCGCGGACTCAATTATGCTGGAGCTTACGGGCGAACCCGTTAAGATCGACAGCTTTATCGACCTGCTGAAACCGTTCGGCATTATTAAAATGGTGCGCTCGGGAATTACCGCATTGGAGCGCGATTGACTTGATCTGCGAAAGGAATATTAATGTACAAAAAAGTTTTAGCTTTAATTCTGGCAACGGTTTTGATCAGCGGGTGCGATATAGGCGGCGAAAGTTCCGAAAGTTCGCATAGCGCTCCCGCAGATACGCAGAGCAGTTGCTCTGTCGCCACAAGCGAAAGCATTCCCGTCTCAACGCAGACGACCTCATCGGTCAAACCGAATACGCCTGTTGACAAAATGCGCGAACAGGTCTATGTGGACTATGAATTTATCGAAGATCCCGACACGCTTTCACAGGACGGCGAGTTTGACGGGATAGCCGAAAAGGCGCTCGACGCAGTCGCCGAAATCGACGATTTTAAGTACTTTCGGCAAAACTACGGTTCCTCGGAAGATGCGCCGGTTGACGAGTATTGGCTTTCGGACGGCAGCACGCCCGCCGCTTCGGTCGACAGAATATACAAGGACGATTTTGACAACAACGGCACGGAGGAATATTTCGCGCTCGTCTCGTTCCCCGTCCTTAACGGTGACGAATGGAGAAATTCCACTCACATCGTTTATGTCGGAGAAACCGCGGAGGTTGTCGCAAGCTCGCCGTCGGTGCGCGGCGCGGCATTGTTGGATTACGGCTTCTGCAAGCAGCTTGCGTTCAACGGCTACAGAAATATGGATCCGCAGTCAAACTCGCATATCGTAGGCGTTGTCGGCGGCGAGCCGAGACTGCTTTACTCGCTTGGCGTAAGAATTTACAAGCTCGACTGCTTTGTTACCACTTTCGGAATGAACGGCACAGGCGACTTTATGATCTACGACAACGTAAACGGCGAATACCGCGCTATTATGGGCGAGGATCTTACCGCCGAGGAAATTTACGATATGGACAAAACGGACAGTTTGGCGGACAGACGCGGTAATATCAAATATGCCGTTCTGCTTTGTGAGAAGTACTATATGATACTGAAGAACAATCAGGACACGGGACAGGCGTTCACTTTCGAAAACGGAACGTTCACCCGAAACGACACAAAGGGGCTGCGCATTTCGCTCGGAACGACCGAAAACACGATAAAAAGCGTCAACTATGACGCGGCGATCGGCGCGATGCTTACTCCCGAACAGGCGCGGCAGCTTACATGACAAATCAGCGAAAGGATGGTCAAGATGAACATTCTGCACCTTAAATACGCGGTCGAGGTCGCAAAGACGCAATCGATCAGCAAGGCGGCGGAGAACCTCTATATGGGGCAGCCGAACCTTTCGCGCGCAATAAAGGAGCTTGAGGAATCGCTCGGAATAACCATTTTCAGACGAACTTCAAAGGGCATTACGACAACACCTGACGGCGACGAGTTTCTTCGCAGGGCGCGGCGTATCGTTTCTCAGGTGGACGAGGTGGAGGAGATATACCGCAACGGACGCGTCCGCAAGCAGTCGTTTTCGGTGTGCGTGCCGAGGGCGAGTTACTTTTCGGTGGCTATGGCGGAATTTTCCAAGCACATCTCGCTTACCGAACCCGCAGAAATTTTTTACAAGGAAACAAATTCCATGCGGACGATAACCAACGTAACGCGCGGGGATTTTAACCTCGGAATAGTCCGCTACCAAGCGGCGTTTGAGAAATATTTCGTAGAAATGTTCGATGAAAAAAAGCTCGAATATGACACGGTTGCAGAGTTCACATATCAAATGGCGGTGAAAAAAAACAGTCCGCTTGCGGATAAGGAAAATATTTCCATAGAGGACTTAAAGGACTATATCGAGATAACTCACGGCGACCCTTACGTCCCTTCCCTGCCGCTGATCGACGTAAAAAAAGCGGAGCTTTCGGAGCACGTTGACAAGCGCATTTATGTTTTTGAGCGCGCTACGCAGTTTATGCTGCTCGGCAATGTTCCGAATACATTTATGTGGATGTCGCCCGTTCCGCAGTCGCTTCTGGATAATTACGGGTTGGTGCTGCGCAGATGCTCACAGCACTCTAAAATCTACAAGGACATGCTTATCTACCGAAAGGACTACAAGCTCTCGAAGCTTGACAAGCAGTTCATTACCGATGTGTGCAACGCGAAGCACAAATGTTTTCCTTAATTTAGAAGCGGAAGAAATTTCCAAAAGGCGCATTATTCCCCTATGTTATAGGTTGATAACATATATGCGGAATTTACATTTCACTTATCGCGGGGAATATGTTAAAATATTAACAAGGGAGAAATTCGGGATTTTCACCGCAAAAACTCGAGTTTCCGCCAAGCATTGTAAGGTAAAAAAGCGTGCCGTATCCTCACAGCGCTGCTTGACATTTCAGATGCTGCCTCCGCGTTAAGGAGAACGGTGTCTGTTTTAGAGTATCCGCGTGATGAAAAGGTATGCAGAAAGCCAAATATATATCATTAAAAGGAGAAGATGACTATGAATTACGAAATCGTTGACAGCGCCAAGACCTTTGACGCCGCGCTCGAGAGAGTAAGAGCGGCTCAGGCGAAGTTTGCCGAGTTCACCCAGGAGCAGGTCGACAAGATCTTCCTTGCGGCTGCTTCCGCCGCAAACAAGCAGAGGGTTCCCCTCGCGAAAATGGCGGTCGAGGAGACCGGAATGGGTATAGTGGAGGATAAGGTTATCAAGAATAACTACGCCGCCGAGCATATCTACAACGCTTACAAGAACGTAAAGACCTGTGGCGTTATAGAAGAGGACGAGGCTTTCGGTGTTACCAAGATCGCAGAGCCTATCGGCGTTGTCGGTGCGGTTATCCCGACCACCAACCCCACCTCCACCTCTATCTTCAAGTGCCTTATCTGTCTTAAAACCAGAAACGGCATCATCATCAGCCCGCACCCCCGTGCAAAGAACTGCACTATCGAGGCAGCTAAGATCGTTTACGAGGCGGCTGTCAAGGCAGGCGCTCCCGAAGGGATCATCGCGTGGATAGACGTTCCCTCGCTCGACCTTACGAACCAGCTTATGAAAGAGGTCGACCTTATTCTCGCGACAGGCGGTCCCGGTATGGTCAAGTCCGCTTATTCTTCGGGAACTCCCGCTCTTGGCGTAGGCGCGGGCAACGCTTCCGCTATCATTGATCCGTCGGCTAATATTGTTACTGCCGTAAACTCCATCATCCACTCCAAGACGTTCGATAACGGTATGATTTGCGCTACCGAGCAAACTGTTATTGCGGACAAGAAGATCTACAACGAGGTAAAGAAAG
Organism: uncultured Oscillospiraceae bacterium; assembly: GCA_910579125.1. Taxonomy (GTDB): domain Bacteria; phylum Bacillota; class Clostridia; order Oscillospirales; family Ruminococcaceae; genus CAG-115. The sequence goes on from CAJTTH010000022.1 coordinate 44,724, forward strand.
AGTTCACAAAGAGGGGCTGCTACTTCCTCAATCCCGACGAGGCTCAGAAGATCCGCAAAACACTGCTTATCAACGGCGCTTTGAACGCAAAGGTCGTTGGTCAGCGTCCCGTGACTATCGCGAAAATGGCGGGCTTTGAGGTTCCCGAGGAGACAAAGGTGCTTATCGGCGAGGCCACTTCTACCGACCGCGAGGAGGCTTTCGGTCACGAGAAGCTCACCACAATTCTCGGTATGTACAAGTCCGAAAACTTCGACAACGCGCTTGATATAGCGGATACTCTGCTGCACAATAACGGCGGTCTGGGTCACACCTCCGTTCTGTGGATCGACCCCAATGAGAGAGAAAAGCTCCTTAAGTTCTCCCACAGAATGAAGACTTGCCGTCTTATCATCAACACGCCGTCGTCGCTCGGCGGTATCGGCGATCTGTACAACTTCAAGTTTGCACCCTCGCTCACGCTGGGCTGCGGCTCGTGGGGCGGCAACTCCGTTTCCGAAAACGTCGGAGTTAAGCACCTTTTAAATATCAAGACAGTTGCCGAGAGGAGAGAGAATATGCTGTGGTTCCGTGCGCCGGAAAAGGTTTACATCAAGAAGGGCTGCCTGCCCGTTGCTCTCAAGGAGCTTAAGGACGTTATGGGCAAGAAGAGAGCGTTTGTCGTTACCGACTCGTTTATGTTCAAGAGCGGCTTTACAAAGCACATCACAGACTGTCTCGAAGAAATGGGCATTACATACACTATCTTCTCCGATGTTGAACCCGACCCCTCTTTGAGATCCGCACAGATGGGTGCGGAGGCTATGCGCAAGTTTGAGCCGGATGTTATCATCGCAATGGGCGGCGGCTCGGCTATGGACGCCGGCAAAATCATGTGGGTACTGTACGAGCACCCCGAGGCGGACTTCCAGGATATGGCAATGCGCTTTATTGATATCCGCAAGAGAGTTTACACGTTCCCGAAAATGGGCGAAAAGGCTTACTTTATCGCTGTTCCTACCTCTGCGGGTACAGGCTCCGAAGTTACTCCGTTCGCGGTAATCACCGATCAGGATACGGGCGTTAAGTACCCGCTGGCTGACTATGAGCTGCTGCCGAAAATGGCTATCGTCGATCCCGACCTTATGGTAACGGGACCCAAGGGACTTACCTCCGCTTCCGGTATCGACGCGGTAACTCACGATATGGAAGCTATCGCCTCCGTTATGGCGACCGACTATACCGACGGTCTGGCTAAGCAATCACTGAAGGTGATCTTCGACTATCTGCCCAGAGCTTACGATTCCGCTCCGTCGAGAGATAATCCCAATCCCGCGCCCGACTATGAGGCTCGCGAGAAAATGGCAAACGCGGCTACAATGGCCGGTATGGCGTTTGCGAACGCGTTCCTCGGCGTATGCCACTCCATGGCGCATAAGCTTGGCGCGTTCCACCACATTCCTCACGGCGTTGCAAACGCGCTGCTGATCGACGAGGTTATCCGCTTCAACTCCTCCGAGAAGCCCACAAAAATGGGCACGTTCTCGCAGTACGATCACCCCAAGACCCTCAGACGCTACGCTGAAGTTGCGGAGTATCTCGGCTGCAAGGGCAAGACCGACGAGGAAAAGGTAGAAGCTCTTATCACGAAGATCGATGAGTTGAAAGACTACATCGGCATTAAGAAGACTATCAAGGACTATGTTCCGGACGAGAAGGACTTCCTCGAAAGACTCGACGCTATGGTCGAGCAGGCGTTCGACGACCAGTGCACGGGCGCTAACCCGAGATTCCCGCTTATGAGCGAGATAAAGCAGATGTACCTCAACGCTTACTACGGCAAGACAACAAAGCTCGTTTAATCAAGCTGAACGCGTTTCCGCAGGGGCGGCATCCGCTCCCTTGCGGCGGCGCATACGATAAATAAATTACTTTAGGAGGAAAAGGCTATGTCTGATAGAATTATTGCCGTTCGTACCCGCAAGACGGTTTACCGCGAGGGCGAGACCGCAGTTAAGGTTTTTGATAAGGACTACGCAAAGTACGATGTTCTTAACGAGGCGCTCAATCAAGCGCGCGTTGAGGATATCGGTCTGAACGTCCCCCGGGTCATCGAGGTAAAGACCGTCGAGGACGGCAAGTGGGCGATCGTTTACGAGTATGTTCAGGGCAAGACGCTCGCGCAGCTTATGAAAGATAATCCCGCAAAGAAAGAGGAATATCTCGAGATGTTCGTCGATCTTCAAATGAAGGTGCACTCGACCACCTGCCCCGGGCTTACCAAGCTCAAGGACAAGATGAACCGCAAGATATCCGAGGCGGATCTTGACGCTACCACGCGCTACGAGCTTCACACCCGTCTTGAGAGTATGCCCAAGCACAACAAGGTATGCCACGGTGACTTCAACCCGTCGAACATTATCGTAAAGGACGACGGCACGCCGTACATTCTCGACTGGAGCCATGCTACGCAAGGCAACGCTTCCGCAGACGTTGCGAGAACGTATCTGCTGTTCTGGCTGGACGGCGACATCGACCTCGCGGAGAAGTATCTCGATATGTTCTGCCGCAAGAGTGATACCGCAAAGCAGTACATTCAGAAATGGCTGCCGATCGTTGCCGCGTCGCAGTCGGTAAAGGGCAAGAAAGAGGAGCGCGAGTTCCTGCTCGGCTGGGTCAACGTTGTTGAATATGATTGATATTTTTGGAGGATTATTATGAAAGTAACTGTATGTATCGGAAGCTCCTGCCACCTCAAAGGCTCAAGACGCGTTGTTGAGGGCTTGCAGTACCTCATCGGCGAGAACAACCTTAAAGAAAAGGTAGAGCTTGGCGGAACGTTCTGCATGAACAACTGCCAGAACGGCGTCTGCGTGACCGTCGACGACAAGAGCTTCTCGGTATCTCCCGACACCGTTGACGATTTCTTCAAGACCGAGATACTCGCAAAGGTTTGATTTTGACGTAACATTTGACGGTATTCCCGCTGCAGCTTTTTGCAGCGGGATATTCGGGGATTTACGGGTAATTGCCCCCCTGCCCTTTTGCGGGATTATCGGGAAAAAATCAAGCGCTTTACCGCGCAGTAAAGGAGTTTTACCATGGCAGAATTTTTGAAGCTGAAAAAATCAAACTGCAAAAACTGTTACAAATGTATCAGACACTGTCCCGTAAAATCAATCAGATTTTCGGGAAACCAGGCTAACATCGTCGGCGACGAGTGCATTCTTTGCGGACAGTGCTTTGTTGTCTGCCCGCAGAACGCAAAGGAGATTGCCGACAGCACCGAGCGCGTAAAATACTTTATCAGCTCGGGCGAAAAGGTCTACGCGTCTGTTGCGCCCTCGTTTGTGGCGAACTACGACGGCGTTGGCATCGGAGCGCTTACAAAGGCGCTCAAGGCGCTCGGCTTTGCGGACGCGGAGGAGACTGCGGTTGGCGCGACTATCGTCAAGACCGAATACGAACGGCTTATCCGCGAGGACAAACGCGACGTTCTCATTTCCTCGTGCTGTAACTCCGTAAATCTGCTCATTCAGAAGTACTACCCCGAGGCGCTGGAATATCTGGCAGACGTGCTCTCCCCTATGCAGGCACACTGTCAGGACTTGAAAAAGCGTTACCCCAGCTGCAAGACCGTGTTCATCGGTCCGTGCGTTTCCAAGAAAGAGGAGGCGGCGCGCTACGCGGATTACACCGACGACGTGCTTACGTTCGAGGAGCTGACGAACTGGCTCACCGAGGCAGGCGTTACACTCGAGAAAAACAGCGACTCGAATAATCAAAGCCGCGCGAGACTGTTCCCGACCTCGGGGGGCGTTCTCCGTACCATGGCGGAGCGCGACCCGAACTATACATACCTCGTGTTCGACGGAATGGACAATGTAAAAGAGGCTCTCGAAGAGATAATCGACGGCAAGCTCCACAACTGCTTTATCGAGATGTCGGCATGTCCGGGAAGCTGCGCGAACGGTCCTGTTATGGAGAAGTACAAGAAGTCGCCTGTCGCGTCCGCAATGGCGATAAACAGATACGCGGGCAAGGAGGATTTTGTTGTATCGCAGCCTGACAAGTCGGAGCTTCATAAGAAGATGACCATGCTCGACACAAAGTCCGCCGTGCCTACCGAGAGCGAAATTTCGGCTATTCTCCGCAGAATGGGCAAAATGCGCCCCGAACAGGAGCTGAACTGTGGTTCATGCGGCTACAATACGTGCCGCGAAAAGGCAATCGCGATATACCGCGGCAAGGCGGATATTTCGATGTGTCTGCCGTTCTTAAAGGACAAGGCGGAGAGCTTCTCCGACAACATTATTTCCAACTCGCCGAACGCGATCTTCGCGCTGAATGAGAACCTCGAGATACAGCAGATCAACAAGACCGCGCTGAACCTTATGAATATCTCTCGCGCTTCCGACGTTATGGGCGAGCAGGTCATCAGAATACTTGACCCGGGCGTATTTATGGAGGTCATGGAGACTAACAAGCCCGTTCACGACGAGAAAAAGTACCTCACCGAGTATGACAAGTATGTCGAGCAGACGGTCATCTACGACGCGGAATACCGCATTATAATCTGCATTATGCGCGACGTTACCGAAGAAGAAAAGGCAAAGGTACGCAAGGAGAACGTCGGCAGAACCACCGCCGACATCGCCGACAAGGTCGTTGAAAATCAGATGAGAATAGTACAGGAGATCGCTTCGCTTCTGGGCGAGACCGCCGCAGAAACGAAGGTTGCGCTGATGAAACTGAAGGAGTCGATCAACGATGAATAATCTATGCGCCGATATCGGCTGGAAAAGCCTTAATCATGTTGGAGAACAGCTTTGCGGCGACCATATCGAGATAATCGAAATGGACGACGATTCGACGGTTCTGGTGCTGGCGGACGGCTTGGGGAGCGGCGTTAAGGCGTCGATCCTCTCGACGCTCACCTCGAAGATCATCGCCACAATGACCTCGCAGGGCATTTCTCTCGAGGAGTGCGTAAAGACGATCGCCGCTACCCTGCCCATCTGCAAGGTGCGCGAGGTCGCGTACTCCACGTTCACGATAATCCGCTTGATCAACAACGAGGAGGCGGAGATAATCTGCTACGACAACCCCGACGTAATTATGTACCGCGACGGAAAAATTTACGATTATCCGATGCAGGATATGAATATCGAAGGGAAGATCATTCATAAAGCGCGCATAAAGCTGCGCGAGAACGACACGTTTATCGCAATGAGCGACGGCTGTATCCACGCGGGTGTGGGAATGTCGCTTAATTTCGGCTGGGAGCGCAAGGATATCGCGGAGTTCATGGAATCGCTGACCGATGTCGGCTTTACCGCGAAAACGCTCTCGACTGTGCTCACGGACGAGTGCCTGAAGCTCTACGGCGGCAATCCCGGCGACGATACCACAGCAATGACTGTGCGTATCCGCGCAAGACAGCAGATGAACCTTATGATAGGTCCGCCCTCCGACAGAAACGACTGCGACAAAATGGTATCGCTATTCCTCTCCAAGGGCGGCAAGCGTATCGTCTGCGGCGGTACGACCTCGACGATCGTGTCGCAGCATCTCGGAAAGCCGATAATCCCGAACATCAACTATTTCGACCCCGAGATACCGCCTACCGCGACTATCGAGGGCATTGACCTCGTAACAGAGGGCGTTATCACGATAAACCGCGTAAACGAATACGCCAAGGATTACCTTGAAAACAATGAGAGCTACAAGCAGTGGAATTACAAGCAGGACGGCGCGGCAATGATCTCGCGTATGCTGTTTGAGGAGGCGACCGACATCAACTTCTACGTCGGCAGAGCGGTAAACCCTGCCCATCAGAACCCCAACCTGCCGATAAATTTCAACATAAAAATGCAGCTTGTAAACGAGTTGTCCGAAAGTCTAAGAAAAATGGGCAAGAAAATCAAGGTAAACTATTTCTAAGGAGAAACCGATATGGATCACAAGACCGATTATATATACGATAAGAACGGAAAGCTTATCTACAAGTTCGACACCAAGGTGCAGTACATAAAGTACAAGGTGCTGCGCGAGGTTGCGCGTCAGGCTTGGGCGGGCACGCTTTTCGAGAACGTTTTCGATATTCCGAAGATAATCGTTCCCGGCAAGGAGCCCACCATGCGCTGCTGCGTTTACAAGGAGCGTGCAATTCTCGGCGAGCGCGTTAAGATAGCAATGGGCGGCGACAAGAACAATCCCAATGTTATCGAGGTCATTGAGACCGCCTGCGACGAATGTCCTATGGGCGGCTACGAAGTAACAAACGCTTGCCGCGGCTGTCTGGCACACCGCTGCATGGATTCTTGCCGCAAGGGCGCAATCTCGTTTGACCACAACCAGAAAGCGCATATTGACAAGAGCAAGTGCGTTGAATGCGGACTTTGCGCTAAAAACTGCCCTTACTCCGCGATCATGAACTTCAAGCGCCCGTGTATGAGCGCCTGCAAGGTAAACGCTATATCGATGAACGAGGACAAAGCGGCGAAAATCGACAACGAAAAGTGTATTTCGTGCGGTGCGTGCGTTTATCAGTGCCCGTTCGGAGCGATCACCGACAAGTCATTCATTATCAACGTCATCGATATGATCCAAAAGAGCGAGCAGAACAAGAAGTATAAGGTGTATGCGCTTGTAGCGCCCGCTATCGGCTCTCAGTACGCCTACGCGAAGTTGGGTCAGGTCATCTCAGGTATCAAGGAGCTTGGCTTCTATACCGTTATTGAGGCGGCGCTGGGCGCGGATATGGTCGCGTATATGGAGAGCAAGGAGCTTGCGGAAAGCGGCGATTACCTTACGTCCAGCTGCTGCCCCGCATTCGTGGACTACATTCACAAGAGCTTCCCGAATATGGTCGACCACATCTCGCACAACCTTTCCCCTATGGCGACTATTGCGCGTTATATCAAGTCCACCGATCCTGAAGCGAAGATCGTGTTTATCGGTCCGTGCACCGCAAAGAAAATGGAGTTCCAGAAAGAGACCGTGCGCCCGTATATTGACAGCGTTATCACATTCGAGGAGCTTCAGGCGCTGTTCGACAGCAAGGACATAGATATCCGCGAGCTTGACGAGGATATTCTCGAGAACGCGTCATACTACGGACGAATCTTCGCGAGAAGCGGCGGCCTCGCCGATGCGGTTCAGCAGGCGCTCAAGGAGCAAAATCTTGGTGACTTCGAGCTTAAGGCGGTTTCCTGCGACGGTATCGAGGCGTGCAAAATGGCGCTGCTCAAAAAGAGCAAGGGTGCCCTCGACGCTAACTTTATCGAGGGTATGGCGTGCGTCGGCGGCTGCATAGGCGGTGCGGGCTGTCTTACTCATGGTGAGAAGAACAAGGCGGAGGTCGACAAGTACGGCAAGGAGGCTATCGAGAAAACCATTTCCGAAGCTATCAGCCTTGTAAAGCTGCCCGAAGAGCAGCACACATAAAAATTATCGGGGATAGCAATATCCCCGATTTTTTATTTTCTCCATTCAACCGTTTCGGATATCGGTTTTCTCGGTCTCGGCGGAGGCGTTTCGGCGGCGTATCCAACCGCCAGCGCCGCAAAAAGCTCGCCGTCCGTGTTCAGCCAATTGTTGAGCTCACACTGCGCAAAGAAAGTATTGCATATCCACAGACTGCCAAGTCCCAGCTCCGTCGCCGCAAGCGACATATTCTGCACAGCCGCGCCAATAGACTGCGCGTTGCATATCTCGTAAACGCATTCGTCGGCAGTCGGAGTCCGCGCAAACCCGATGCCGAGAGTGTTCACGACGAATATCAATGCGGCGGCTTGCCGCATTGCATTTAAAGTGTGTTCCGCGTCCGCGATATTTGCGGCGCTTCCCGGAAGAAACGGTTCGCGTTTTTCACGTTCGAGACCGCGCTCCATTGCCTCGAGAGCATTCCGTTTTGCGTTTCCCGACGCGATAATGAACTTCCACGGTTGTCGGTTCTTCGCCGATGGAGCGTACAAGCCCGCCATGGCAATCTGCTCCAGTATTTCATCCGGCACTTCCCTGCTGCCGAATTTTCGGATACTGCGGCGACTTTCGATCTCCTTTATCACTTCAGCTCGTCCTCGGACATATCAACTTCCTTTGCGACAAGTATCTGCTTTTCAACGTTAGCCGCGCCCGCCGTTGCGATAATGTCCGCCGCGCAGCCGAGTATCAGCGCGATCCCCAAAAGTATTGAGGTCACGTTATGCGGAAACTCGTTAAGTGCGTTTAACCCGACAAAAATGCCAATGCCGACAATAAGAGTGATCGGTATCAGAATTATCCACCACTTTTTAAAGCCTGTCTTCTTTATTGAGAACATATTAGGCAGCTTGATAACTCCGAATACTCCCGCAAAAATTCCCATAATCAGTGTGAATGCCGTAGTCAATCGTCTCGCAAAGAAAATAATTAGCGCGCCTGCCACAACTCCCAGAACTGCCGTAATTATCACCGACGCGCCGCTGCTTTTGTCCTTTTTCACCAGCCATGTGAAAAAGCTGATTATCCCGTATGCCGACGCGATTATTCCAAGTACTACGATAATTATCTCCATTGACTTATCGTTAAGGATTATCATAAACAATCCGCAAACCAACTCTAGCAGCGCCATTAACACTAAATTTCTGCGCAGCGATTTTAAAATGTCAAGCTCCATTTCATTTCCTCTCCTCCCAAGTTTTGGTACTTACTTTATTATAATGCATTTTGGCCGTATTGTCAAGCGCTACTGAGAATTTTGAGAAAATTTCTGTCGTATCGGATACAACGTGCACAAATAAACATAATGGTGAAAATTTTGCCGCTTTTTTTCAATAAAGTAGGAAAAGCTCTTTTGGAATATTTTTTCTGTAAACCCCTTGACAAATCTTATAAAAAAGTGTATAATATTATAGTCACGGAAGCGTATCGAAGTGGTCATAACGGGACTGACTCGAAATCAGTTGTACCTCACGGTACCGTGGGTTCGAATCCCACCGCTTCCGCCAAGTTGAAAGCTACATTTTTAGTGCAAAATGCACAATAATGTAGCTTTTCTTTTTATACAATTACTAACCGTCGGTTGTAAAAGCAATCGGCGGTTTTCTGTTGGAGGTGATCTTAATGAGCAAACTTAAAGTGGCAGC
>CAJTTH010000023.1 GCA_910579125.1 uncultured Oscillospiraceae bacterium
GTTCCCGAGTGGCCAAAGGGGGCAGACTGTAAATCTGTTGCGTTTCGCTTCGGTGGTCCGAATCCACCCGCGCCCACCAACTAATTGTTACCAAAAAGATGTTATGCCCGTGAACGGCTTGGTTAAGCCATTCACGAGTATAAATTTTGCGAAAACCAATAGTTCTCGTCTGTAGATATTTTTGACACAAAAGTGGACTTGAACCCTTTTGGCAACAAAATTTTTGTTGTTTAAATTGTGTAGATTGCACATATATAAATATTAAGCGCCTGTAAATTACTTCTCTATTTATGAGAGGCAATTTACAGGCGCTTTTTTCCGGCAACACGATGTTGTCGCAGTTTGCCCAAAAGGCGGCATGGATTTCGCCAACAGAGGCAAACAGGCGGCAAAGTTCGGGAAAAAATATCAGCCCATAGACTCTAACCGGAGCTTAAATATATTTTTATGGAGGAATCAAAATGAACAACGAAAACAAGAAGCAAATGTAAATGTCGACAAGAATTTTTTTAAAACGTTCTACAATGCCATTTAAACAAAATTTGGACGGTCTGAAACGATTTTTTAAAAATTTTCTCAGAAGCCCCGTGCTTCCCCAAATTACAAAAAGCCCAAAAAGTCTTGACAAACCTTTCGGGCATATCTTGTATAAAATTTCACGCTCATGCAAGAAAATTCAGTGTGGTTAAGCCAAAAATTTAGGATTTTCGTATATTGGGCGACTTTTTTCGGCTTATTTTTTTTGTGTTCTGCCTGTCAAATAACAGCAACATCGTTCGCCGCCGTAAGTTCTATCACCGCGAATGTCTTTCCGCTCAGCGTAAGCTCCATATACCCCGCAAGCTGCCCCTTTTTAACGGGTGCGGCAAGAGCCTCGGGCACGACGATCTTCCGCTCTATCGAGGAAATTTCGAGCGACTTCGGAATGATCGTGTTATAGCTCTCGGCAGCCGTAATCTCCACGGTTTCCGTTTCTCCGCCGAGAACGTCTATCTGCGCGAATGCCTTGCCCTTTTCGACGAGCTTGGCAAGCTCGTATTCCCCGAATGCCAGATCGTACAGCTTATTGTGATCGGCGAAATGCATTCCGTGCTCGTCCTCCTCGTTGCTGTACGGGGATTGGAGCGTCACCAGCAGATACGACAAGCCGCCCTTTTCGGCGCTCGACACCAGCGAGGTGAAACCGAGTATTTCATTGTCGAGATCCCATTCGCCGTCTTTCATCAGGTAGTACGCGTAAATGCTGCCTGTCTTTATGCCTTTTGCGTCCTTGCGGTAGAAATCGCTGTCCTCGCGCATCAGCGCGTTCGACTGTACCAGCGTATAGCCTTCGGGGAACGTCTCGTTCGCGGGCATTTCGTACTCGTACGTGCTGCATATCTTCATAAAATCGGGGTGCTTGTCCATTGCGTAACGAGTTATCAGATACAGATCGTGCGCGGTGGTGACGTTATCCTCTTCGAACAGTCCGTGCGGATTTGTGAAATTCGTGCCGGTGCAGCCGATTTTTTTTGCGGTATCGTTCATCATATTGACGAACTTTTCAATATCTCCGCCGCCGACGTTGTAGGCGATAACGTTTCCCGCGTCACAGCCCGACGCGACCATAAGCCCATACAGGCAGTCGGTATATGTAAGGTTGTCCTGCAGCGGTTCGATCCCTGCGGACGCCGCGTCGTAGAAATTCGGATCGTCACCATAAAACTCGTCGAAGCAGTCATACGGACACTCCACCTTGGCGGTGAGGTCTTTCACATTTTCAAGCGTCACAAGGCAGGTCATTATCTTCGCCGTGGACGCGGGATAGAGCTTTTTATCCGCGTTTTTCGATGCGACAACGGTGTCGGTCTCGAGATTTACCATGTACACACCCTCGCTGTAAACGTCAAGCTCCGACAGGGGCTTTATCGTAGAATTGAGCGTTACCTCGGGTTTTTCGGGCAGCTTTGTGTCAGGGAGGTTTTCGCCGGTGCCCGTGGACGACACGGGAACGCTCGGCTGCTCGTCCGTTTTATTGCATGCGGTGAGCGACAGCGCCATTATGCCGCAGAGTATCGCCGCTATGATTTTTCTTTTCATAAAATAGACCTTTCTTTTGTGGATTTTTCGACTTGTAATTATTATACAACATTTTGAAAAGAAAATCAAGAGAAAATTGCAGCTATGTTACGGCAAGTATTTTTTGACGCGTATTCCCGATCCGCTGATTATCTTGTTAGGGATAGTATCGGCGAGCTGCGCAAGAGCGCACGCGGTTATTTCCGCGTTTCCCGAGCTGCTGATGACCACAGCGGCGTCACTCCGTTTCACGTCTATCCCGCTTGTTATGCGCGTAATGCCGTAGGACGAACCGCCGCGGTCAGGCGGCAGAGTAACGCGCGGACAGCCCTCGGGGAGCTTGTCCTCCCGTATCGCCGCGACGTTTCCTTCATAATAAAACCTCGCCGCCGCGCGTTATCCACACGGGAACGGCGCTGTAACGCTTCGGAGAGTTCTCCGGCACGGCAGCCGCCGACTGTAACGGCGCCCCATACTCCGAGAATGTTCCCCCGAAAATGGCCGCAATATTTTCTTTTCCATAAAAATTTCCTCTTAAAAATTTCCGTTGTAATAAAATTTTACCACAACGGACGGAAAAGTTTATTCGGTTTTTATTTCGGGGAAATAACGTTTTCCTTAAAAATTCTTACGGAATTATTACAATTATGATTTTTTTATGATTTTTTAGTTTTGCGGCAAAACTACCGTAAAAATTATGCTTTCGTTCTCGCTCTCAGCAAAAATTTTTCCGCCGTGAAGATTGACGATCTCCTTGGAGATCGCAAGCCCCAGACCCGCACCGCCCGAGTTGCTGGAGCGCGAGCTGTCAAGTCGGAAAAACTGCTCAAATATGCGGTCGAGTTTTTCCTTGGGAACGGTCTTTCCGCGGTTGCTGACGATAATTGTCGCGTTGTCGCCGTCGGCGGTCATGGAGAGCCTTATCTCGCTGTTCGGGTAGCTGTAATTCACGGCGTTGCGGAACAGATTGTCGAACACGCGCGCCAGCTTGTCGGGGTCGCAGAGCAGCTCTGTATTCGGCTGAATATCGGCTTTGCAGGAGAGGCTTTTCTCGGCGAACACGGGGTAGAACTCGCTTACCGTCTGTTCCAGCATAAGACTGAGGTTGATGCGCTCGGGCTCGAGCGTGAGCGTCGTAAGGCTGAACCGCGTTATTTCAAAAAATTCGTTGATAAGCTGCTCCAGCCGCTCCGCCTTGTCGAGGGCTATTCCCGTATAGCGTGCACGCGTTTCGGCGGATATATCGGGTTCGTCGTTCAGCAGCGTGAGATAGCCGATAACGCTTGTGAGCGGCGTTTTCAGGTCGTGCGCGAGATAGACGATAAGGTCGTTTTTGCGCTTTTCCGCCTCACGCGCAAGCTCGGCGCTGCGCAGAGCCTTTTCGCGCACGACGTTCAATTCGTACTGCATTTCGTAGAGCGCGCGGCTGAGCGATATTTCCTCCTCGCTCGGAGAGGCAAGCTGTTTAGCCGCAGCCGCTATTTCGTCTATGTAGTTCAGCGGACGGATAACAAAGAAGTAGGTTATCACAAGCGAGCCCGCAAACATCACAAGCGCGCATACCTGAAAAAGATGTTCTCGTATGTAATTCAGGAATTGAAAAAGCGGGTCGTCCCAATACCAGAAAATATTCGAGCATATCCATTGGCAGAGTATCACTATGCCGATAAGCAGCACCGCAAAGCAGGCAAGCGCTATTATATACTGAAAAATTATCCGGCGCGTAATGCGGCTGCGTTTGCCGCGTATGATCTTTCTCATTTGCTCACTTCCTAATCGACGGTATAACCCACGCCCCAGACTGTCTTTATGTAGCGCGGACGGCGCGGCGGTTCGCCAAGCTTTTCGCGCAGCCGCGCGATATGTGCCGTTACGGTATTGGAGCTGTCGAGGTACTTCTCGCCCCAGACGGCTTCAAAAAGTTCCTCGCCGGATACCACGCTGCCCTTGCGCGAACAGAGATACCACAGTATGCTGAACTCGATAGGCGTGAGGACGATCTCCTTGCCGTTGAGCGTGCAGCGGTGACTTTCCGAGTTGATGTTCAGTCCGCGCACGTCTATTTCGGTTCGGGGCTTTTGCTTGTCGCCGTCGTTAAGATCCCCGCTGTTGTAGCGCGTGTAGCGGCGCAGCTGCGTCTTGACGCGCGCCACAAGCTCTGGCGGACTGAACGGTTTGGTCATATAGTCGTCCGCGCCGAGCATAAGTCCCGTTATCTTGTCGGAGTCCTCGACCTTGGCGGTAAGCATTATTATCGGGAAAACAAAGCGCTCCCGCAGCCGCTGCACAAGCGTAAAGCCGTCGATATCGGGCAGCATAACGTCCAGAACTCCGAGCGAAATATTACTCGTTTCGGCATACTTCAGCGCGTCCGTGCCGTTGTAGAACTTGCACACGGAATACCCCTCGTTCTTCAGACAAACCTCGACCAGATCAGCTATCTCCTTTTCGTCGTCAACAACAAGAATTTTTTCGTTCATAAAAAGCGGTCCTTTGTGAGAGATTTTATATATTTATATATCCAATATACAATAAAAAACAAAATTTGTCAATAGCCCCCGAACGCGCACAAAGCCCGTGCGGTCATTCGCACGAGCCGAAAAAATTGTGTATGATAATTAACGGTAAGCCGCCGCGAGCGCGTTTTTGTTTGCGTTCTGTTTGAATTTCAGACGGAGGTGATCCGCGATAAGCGCGATAAACTCCGAGTTTGTGGGTTTGCCCTTGGTGGTGTGTACCGTGTAGCTGAAAATTTTAGTGAGCACGTCGATGTCGCCGCGGTCCCACGCGATCTCGATAGCGTGACGGATAGCTCGTTCAACGCGCGAGGAGGTGGTGTCGTACTGTTTTGCGACCGTGGGATAGAGCAGCTTTGTAATGCTGTTTATCATTTCGTCGTTGTTGACGGAGAGCATTATCGCGGTTCTGAGATAATGGTAGCCCTTGATATGCGCGGGGATACCGACTTGGTGGATTATCTCCGTAACGGCGCATTCCAGATCGGTTTCGTCGGGCGTATCGGACGGCTTTTCGGCAACTCCGCAAAGACGGTTTATCTTGTCGACAAGAAACTGCGGGTCGACCGGCTTCAGCGTGAACGACGCGCCGAGTGCGGCAGCCTCGCGTTCCAGAACGGGATCGGCGTTATTGGAAACGATTATCACATTGGGAACGTACTTCTTTTCGACCTTAAGGCGGCGTATCACCTCTATCGCGTCGCAGAACGGCATTTTCGCCTCGAGTACCGCCGCGTCGGGAGCCTCGGACTTTATGGAATTCAGCACGGAATTTCCGTCGCAGCGGCGGGTTATCGCGTACATTCCCGCGTTTTTGAGAGCGCCCGCCCAAGCCATTCCGCAGTCCGCGGCGTCGTTTCCGATAAGTACCTTGATCTGATTTGTCATTTAAAATTCCTCCAATTGTCATTATACGGCAAGCACAGCTTGTCCGCATTATGTTTTCGTCACCTTTTCTTTTGGTGTGATTTTATTTTACCATATTTTGGAAATTTTTGCAATAGGTTTTTTGAATTTCTTGGAAAAATTTTCCAAAATTTTGTAAATGCGATAACAATCGGGGTTTTACGCTATTTAAGGGTTAATTTCACCCGAGCGGGAGGTCGCGTGCTGTCACATAATGTTGAAAATCGGTCGATAATGAACAATCCCCTCGGCGTGAGGGGAGAGTTTCATTTCTTTTTGCCTGTGGCAGTGCTGTGGATGATATAAATTCTTATGGGAATATTGCGTTTTCCGTTTTAATAGTCGAAGTAGTACGGCTGCGTGGTTTCAAGTATTTCAAATATGTGCCTATGCGTGTAACCTTTGTTCTCTCGGATAACGTGCAGATTTTCATAATAAGTCATTCGTCTGTACCTTTAATTGCTTTCAGCATAGTATTTATAAAGTTGGCGAGCGCAGTCTGCTGACTGTCGGTGAGTTGTTTCACGGCGCTTTCGAGAAACGGGTTTATGCCGCCGCCCTCGCAGAAGAATTCCTCAAGACTTATCCCCAGCGCGTCGCAGAAAAAGGAGAGCGTTTCCACGGTTGGACATCGCTGTCCAAGCTCAATCTCACGCAAATGGCTCTGCGAAATACCCGCAAGGTTTGCAAGCTTGTTTGTGGTTATCCCTCGTTTTTCGCGTAAATATATCAGTCTTTGTGCAACATTCATAAAAACGCTCCTTTTTTTTAGATATATTATAAACTATATTGTGATAATAAATTACTCTTATACACTTGACAAATTATATTTATTATGATATAATATTATATGGATAAAGACAATATCCATTAAATGCTTTAGGAGGTCAGAAAATGAATATTAAAAAAACAGCCGCTTCATTGCTTGCGGCAGTAATGCTGACGGGTACAGCAATGTCTGCGGTAGGCACTTTTGCCGCTGACGTAATCATAACGGACGGCATACTGGACGAGGAGACGGGCTTGTTTTACGAGCCGCTTAATGACGGAACGCTGAGGGTAACGCTTTTAAAGGATTCTGCTGTAACCGCTTCTGATATTACAGTTCCCGAAACGTATGACGGAAAAACCGTCTCTACAATTGATTGGGATATTACAAAAAATTTAACATCAATTTTTATACCCAAAACTATTACCAATATAAATCATACTGGTGGAAGCAATATCACAGATGTATCTATTGCCGAGGACAATCCGTCCTATTCTGTTATGGACGGCGTGTTATTCAATAAGGACAAAACAAAACTGTTGGCATATCCGGCAGGAAAACTCGAAACCGCCTACTCAATACCCGAAACAGTCACCGTGATCGACTATAATTCTTTTCAATATAGTATACTTGAAGAAATACTGATACCGAATTCTGTAAAAACCATTAATGGTAATGCTTTCAAAAGCTGTCATTATCTTACATCGCTGAATATACCCGCAAGTGTTGAGAAATTCGGTGGAGGGTTTAATGGCTCCGGGATCTCCGCTATAACTGTAGACGCTCAAAATAACAATTACTGCGCGATTGACGGCGTTGTGTTTTCCAAAGACCTTAAAACGCTCGTCGCATATCCCGTGGGTAATACAGCAGAGGAATACGTCGTTCCGGACGGAACAGAGGTCATCGGCTCGGGCGCATTTCGTGGAAGTCAATATCTGAAAGCGATTGAACTGCCTGAAAGTATACTTGAGATAAAGAATGCTTTTTATAGTTGCTATGAGCTGTTGTCGGTGAAAATCCCCGACAAGGTGACTGTGCTTGATGGTGCGTTTGATCTCTGTCATTCGCTTGAATCTGTAACGCTTCCGTTGGGAATCAAGACCATCGAACGTTCTACATTCAGAAATTGTGTTTCTCTTAAAACCATATATTTTAACGGTACAAAAGCCGATTGGGATATGATAGAGATTGACCCCAGACATAATTTGGACATGAACCATGCCACGATATATTTCTCCGACGGCACTTCCATAAACGGCGCTGGTCTCATAGAGGAAACCGATACAAGCACCGACCAAACTCCCGAGACGACAACTAACGAGGACGGCTCCAAAGATTTCACCCCGGGAGTTGAGAGAAAGGGTGTGCTTTCCAACGCGGATTTCGAGACCATGAAACAGATTAAGGCAAGCGCGCCTGCAGGAGCTTTTGGTGATGATGTTAAAATGAACGTTTCCCGCAGCAGTTCCGCAGCAAGCGGTAACTCCTTCGCGGTGGATATTACCTTTACGGACGATTCCGGCGAGGTACAGCCCGCAAAGGAGATTGTCGTAATGATCCCCGTTCCGGCAAAACTAAAAAACGCCGAAAAGATTTTTCTGTATCATATCGGCAACGATAACAAGCCCGTAAAGGTCGAAGCCGAAACGCAGACCGTTGACGGTGAAAAATACATTGTGTTTAAAGCCGATCATTTCAGCATATTTATGCTTACCGACACGGAAATAAAAACGGACGGCACAGGTGGCGATGACAATACAAACTCGGGTGACAGCAACACAAGCAGTTCGGACGGCGGCAGCACAGGCAGTACCGGCGGCTCGTCCTCGACTGGCAGTTCAAATACATCGTCTGCATGCTCTGATATAAGCAGTGAGACGACAAACTCCGATACTTCAAGCGAGCCGGCAAGCTCTGCGCTCGGTTACACCGAAAGCGTGTCCGACACTCCCGAAAGTTCGTCAAGCGTTCCGTCTGGTGATAACGCCAATCCCTCAACGGGCGCAGCGTTTTCGGTATTGCCTATTGCGGCGGCAATATCCGCAGTTGTCGTTATCAAGAAGAAAAAGTAAATTTCCCCAATAATTCAAACGCGCCTTGTGCAAACAGGGCGCGTAATCTTTATCAAAAAATTAACAAAAAATTTCGCATTACCTCTTTTTTGTCTTGACATATCGCGCAAAATGTCATATAATAGAAACAGTGGGCTGTTATGTCCGAAATAATTTGGAAAATTTTTACAGGAGGAATTCCAATGAGAGTTTACAATTTCAGCGCGGGACCTGCGGTTCTGCCCGAGGAAGTATTGAAAGAGGCTGCCGACGAGATGCTCGACTACAACGGCACGGGTATGTCCGTTATGGAGATGTCGCACCGTTCCAAGGCATACGACGACATCATCAAGACCGCCGAGAAAGATATCCGCGAGTTGATGAACATTCCCGACAACTACAAGGTGCTGTTTTTGCAGGGCGGCGCTTCTCAGCAGTTCGCGGCTGTGCCGATGAACCTGATGAAGAACAAGAAGGCTGCATACATCATTACGGGTCAGTGGGCGAAAAAGGCTTTTCAGGAAGCGAAAATCTACGGCGAGGCTGTTGATGTTGCGTCTTCCGCAGACAAGACTTTCTCGTATATCCCCGACTGCTCCGATCTCGATATTCCCGAGGACGCGGACTATGTTTACATCTGCGAGAACAATACCATTTACGGCACAAAGTTCCACACATTGCCGAACACCAAGGGCAAGACTCTCGTTGCTGACGTTTCCTCCTGCTTTTTAAGCGAACCAGTTGACGTTACCAAGTACGGCGTTATCTACGGCGGCGTTCAGAAGAATGTTGGTCCCGCGGGCGTTGTTATCGCTATTATCCGCGAGGATCTTATTACTGACGACGTTCTCCCGGGCACTCCCACTATGCTTAAGTGGAAAACTCAGGCGGACAACGACAGCCTGTATAACACTCCCCCTTGCTACGGCATCTATATCTGCGGCAAGGTATTCAAGTGGATAAAGAAAATGGGCGGTCTCGAGGCGATGAAAGCTCACAACGAGAAGAAAGCCAAGATACTGTATGACTTCCTTGATCAGTCCAAGCTGTTCAAGGGTACGGTTCGCCCCGAGGACCGTTCGCTTATGAACGTGCCGTTTGTTACGGGCAGCGAGGAGCTTGACGCGAAGTTCGTCAAGGAAGCAAAGGCTGCCGGCTTTGAGAACCTCAAGGGTCACAGAACCGTCGGCGGTATGAGAGCGTCTATCTACAACGCTATGCCTATCGAGGGCATTGAGAAGCTGATTGCCTTCATGAAGAAGTTTGAAGAGGAGAACGGCTGATTATCGGAGGAACAAATGGCAAACAAGGAAAGATTTGTTAAGGTCTATTCACAGGGCATTTCAAATGTTACCGAGATCTGGGTCGACACCGAAACGGGCGTGAATTACATTTATCATGTATCCGGATATTCGGGCGGTCTTACACCATTGCTCGACAAGGACGGAAAGCCTGTTGTTACTCCTGTTGAAAACAAATAAATATTTTGTTAATGCGCAAAATAAAGGGCTGATGATACTTTAAGGAGGAAATTATGCCTGACAATGCGGAAATGATTGCAAAGCTTGCGGCGCAGCTTGAACAGCAGAAATTCTTGAACGAACTGAAAGCCTGCCAAACCCTTGATGATTTTCAGAAACTCATCGAAAAGTACGAGGCAATTTGCGAGAAACAAAAATAAAATTTACCGAAAGGGAATGATTACAATGTACAATATACAAACGTTAAACAAAATCGCCGCCTGCGGTACCGACCTGCTCGACAAGAGCAAGTATGCGTTCGCGGATGACATGGCAAACCCCGACGCTATTCTTGTGCGTTCGGCGGCTATGCACGATATGGAGCTCGGCGATAACCTGCTCGCTATCGCGAGAGCTGGCGCGGGTGTAAACAATATCCCGATCGACAAGTGCTCCGAAAAGGGTATCGTTGTGTTCAACACCCCCGGCGCTAACGCTAACGCCGTTAAGGAGCTTGTAATCTGCGGACTGCTGTTAAGCTCCCGTAAGATACCCGCTTCCATGGACTGGATAAAGACCCTCAAGGGTAAGGGCGACGAGGTCGGAAAGCTCGTTGAAAAGGGCAAGAGCCAATTTGTAGGTCCCGAAATTATGGGCAAAACGCTCGGCGTTATCGGTCTGGGCGCTATCGGCGTTCTGGTTGCGAACGCGGCGGCGGCTCTCGGTATGGACGTTATCGGTTTCGATCCTTATCTTAACGTAGAGCACGCGTTGAAGCTTTCAGGCAAGGTGAAGTACGTCAAGGACATTAAGGAAATTTACGAAAAGAGCGATTACATCACGCTGCACGTTCCCGCAACCTCCGATACAAAGGGTATGATAGACGCGGACGCTATCGGTTTTATGAAAAAGAGCGTCAGACTTCTCAACTTCTCGCGCGACGCTCTTGTTGATGAAGCGGCTGTTATCAATGCGCTGGACAACGGCGGTATGGCTTGCTACGTGACCGATTTCGCGACTGACACGCTTATCGGTCACGAGGGCGTTATCGCGCTGCCGCACCTCGGCGCGTCCACGCCCGAGAGCGAGGACAACTGCGCTGTTATGGCGTGCAACGAGATCAGAGACTACATCGAGCGTGGCGACATCAAAAACTCCGTAAATCTGCCGAATATGGAAATGGCAATTACGGGCAGCGCGAAGATCTGTGTTATCCACAAGAACGTGGAGGGCGTTATAAACAACATCACCGCGCCTATCTCGACGGCGGGTATGAACATCGAGAATATGCAGAGCAAGTCCAAGAAGGACTATGCGTACACTTGTCTTGACGTTAAGGGCGATCCCGCTGGTATTGAGGATAAGCTCAAGGCTGTTGAGAACGTTGTCGGCGTTCGCGTTATCAAGTGATCCGTATAAATGCAAACATTTATCCCCCGTCGTTGTGACGGGGGATTTTTTGTGCGGTAAATTATTTCAGCAGCTCTTTCAGCCTCTCCATGGCTTCCTTTGTAGCCTCGTGAGTGCCGAACGCGGTAAGTCTGAACCAACCGTCGCCGTTCTTTCCGAAGCCCGCGCCGGGAGTGCCGACCACCTGAATTTTCGTCAGGAGCATGTCGAAGAAATCCCATGAACCCATGCCGTTCGGGCATTTCAGCCAAATGTACGGGGAGTTCACGCCGCCCGTGTACTTAATGCCCAGCTCGTCGCAGGTCTCGGAGATAACACGCGCGTTCTCCTGATAATACGCGATATTCTCCTTACATTGCTTCTGACCCTCGGCGGTGAACACAGCCTCCGCGCCGCGCTGAACGGGATAAGATACGCCGTTGAACTTGCTGCCCTGACGGCGCGCCCAGATCTCGCAGAGCTTAACGTCGTTTCCCGCGCTGTCTTTCTGGATAAGGTCGTTCGGCACGACCGTGTAGCCGCAGCGTGTTCCGGTAAAGCCCGCAGTCTTGGAGAGCGAGCAAATCTCGATAGCGCACTTTTTAGCGCCCTCAATGCAGTAGATAGAACGCGGAACGTCGTTCTCGGTGATGAACGCCTCGTAAGCCGCGTCGTAGATGATCACCGTGTTGTTCGCCAGCGCGTAGTCCACCCATTCCTTAAGCTGAGCCGTTTTGTAGACCGAGCCTGTGGGGTTGTTCGGCGAGCAGAGGTAGATAAGATCCGCTTTTACGGATTTGTCGGGCATAGCCGCAAAGCCGTTTTCCTCGGTGGAATCGGCGTAAATAACGTCGTTTCCGTTCATGATGTTGGAGTCGACATAAACGGGATAAGCGGGGTCGGTGACAAGCACGGTGTTGCCGCTGCCGAATATGTCGATAATGTTTCCGCAGTCGGATTTTGCGCCGTCGGAAATACGTATCTCGTCGGCGGAAACATCCGCGCCGAAGCTCTTGTAATAATCGGAGACAGCGTTCCGCAGGAAGTCGTAGCCCGCGCCCGAATCCTCGTAGCCGCGGAACGTCTCGCGCTTGCCCATTTCGTCGGCAGCCTTTTTCATAGCGTCCACAACAACGGGCGCGAGCGGGCGCGTAACGTCGCCAATACCCATTTTGATAAGCCGTTTCGCCTCCTCGGGGTGCTCCTCGGAGTACGCGCGGATACGCTTTGCTATCTCAATGAAGAGGTAGTTTTTTTTCAGCTTTGAAAAGTTTTCGTTTAATTTCGCCATTTATCGTCGTTTCCTTTCATAAAAAATTATCATACACTATAATTAAATCACAATTTTGTCGATTTGTCAAGGTTAAAAAGCGATTTTTCGTCAATAATATTTTTGCGGTCTATTTTGTAAAAGTTCTAAAATGTTTTAAAATTACCTCACATTTTAGTCAATTGTAACAAAAAATCAAAAGAACGGAATTTTTTTTGGTTTGGGGCTTTAAAAAAAATGTAAAGTGTGCTATAATGTAGAAGTATGAGTGCGCGTACTTTTTGAGCGCATGATGTGTCATTAGATTGCAAAACTGTTTAGTTTGATACATATATAAATTTATTGAGAATGTCTGCCCGGGGAAAGCTGTACGGCTTGCCGCACGGTTTTCGTGCGTTCCGTAAGCGGACAGGGGGAAGTGCTGTTTTGGAGAAATATGTAATTAAGGGCGGCGGAAAGCTCTCGGGAGAGGTTGTCGTAAGCGGCGCTAAAAACGCTGTTGTCGCAATTCTCCCCGCGACCATTCTTTCCGACGAGCCTTGTATCATTGAAAATATACCGAATATAAGCGACGTTACCATTACCTTACAGATCATGCAGGAAATGGGAGCGAAGATCCGTATGCTGAATAAAACGACGGTGGAGATAGATCCCCGTCCGCTGAAAAATATGTCGATCCCGTATGAAAAAGCAAAGCTCATGCGCGCGACGACCTATTTCCTCAGCACGCTGCTGGGGAGATTTCACTCGGCGCATGTTTCCATGCCGGGCGGGTGTAATCTCGGCGACCGTCCTATCGACCAGCACCTTAAGTGTTTTTCGGCGCTCGGCGCGCAGTGCGAGATAGACGGCGGCATGATCAATCTCCATGCGGATAAGCTGGTGGGCAATCAGATATTCTTTGATAAGAACTCCGTGGGAGCGACCATAAACGGCGTTATGGCGGCGGTAAAAGCCGAAGGACTTACCATAATCGAAAACGCGGCGAAGGAGCCGCACGTTGTCGATCTGGCGAACTGCCTGAACTCCATGGGCGCGGATATTATCGGCGCGGGCACGGACGTTATCAAAATACGCGGAGTGCGCGAGCTGCACGGAACGACGTACAGCGTTATCCCCGACCAGATCGAGGCGGGAACGTTTATGGCAGCGGCAGCGGCAACGCGCAGCAACATTCTGATAAAGAACGTTATACCCAAGCACCTCGAGCCTATCACCAACAAGCTGCTGAAAATAGGCGTTCAGGTGGAGCAGTTTGACGACTCCATACGCGTTATCGGCGGCGACAATTACGTCGGCACGACAATAAAGACCCAGCCGCACCCCGGTTTCCCGACCGATATGCAGCCGCAGATGTCCGCTGTGCTGACTTGCGCAAAGGGAGCGTCTATGGTCACGGAGAGCATTTTCGACAACCGTTTCCGTTATGTCGACGAGCTGCGCAGAATGGGTGCGAACATTTCGGTGGAGGGCAGAGTTGCCGTTATCGAGGGCGTTGAGCGGTTGAAGGGCGCGCCCGTAAAGACGACTGATCTGCGTGCGGGTGCGGCACTTATCGTAGCCGCATTGAGCGCAGAGGGCACATCCGAGATATATGACATCTTCCACGTCGAACGCGGTTATGAAAATATGGAAATAAAGTTGCGCGGTCTGGGCGCGGATATCCGCAAGGTATACGAACCCGATCCTTCCGATGCGTCGGTAAAGGCGGCAATTTAACGGAGAGCGAAATGGCAAGAATTTTTCCGATATGTTCCTCAAGCGAGGGCAACTCAACGTTTATCGGCACCCGCGGTCACGGAATCCTCGTGGACGCGGGCTGTTCGTTTCGCGCGCTGAACAATTCGCTGGCGCTGATAGACACCGATATGAGCGGCATTGAGGCGATATTTATCACCCACGAGCACACCGACCATATAAAGGGTCTGGAGCAGATCGTCAAACATACGAAGATACCGCTGTTTGCAACGCCCGCGACCGCCGAGGCGCTGCGCGCAAACGGAAAGGTACCGCGTGACGCGGTGATCTATGACGCTTACGATGGCTATAAAAGCGCGTCGTTCGAGGTGTGCGCGTTCAGTACTTCTCACGACGCGGCGGACAGCGTAGGCTATAAGGTGCGCTACGGCGGCGAATATTACGGTGTATGCACAGACACGGGTCACGTTACCGGGGAGGCGGAAAAGGCGCTTATCGGCTGCGCTGCGGTGCTGCTCGAGAGCAACTACGATGAGGATATGCTTCGGCGAAATCCCAATTATCACGCGGAATTGAAACGCCGCATAATGAGCGCACACGGTCATCTGTCGAACACGGACAGCGCGGAGTTCGCCGAAAAACTTGTACGCGGAGGAACGCGGCACCTTATACTCGGTCATCTGTCGCGCGAGAACAACACCCCCGCCACCGCAAGGGGCTGCGCAAAACGGCTGCTGGAGGGGCGCGGACTGATCGAAGAGCGCGATTTTACATTAAACGTTGCGCCCGTGATGACGACGGGCGAATACATAAGCTGTTAGAGGTGATTTTGTGAGCGGACGTATCAACGGGGACAAGGTCAACGGTCTGAAATTTATTTTTCTGGCGCTGTATTTTCTGATATTGACGACCGAGAGAGTGATAAGTCTTGTGGTGTGCTTTTCGGGAGATATGTCGGAGCTGGACGGACTGGACTATTACATGATAGCTCTGACGATATTCGCGATCTTCGGCGCGTATATCATGGCTGTGATGAAATGCACCGACGCGTCAAAGCGTCAGGACGACGAGGATTTCGAGCCGAACGGCGACGTTTTCGGCAACCTCGCGATCGCGGCGGGAATACTCCTGCTCGGCGGTATGGTACACACAAACGGTTCTATACCCGTTATGCAGTTCATTTCATACGGAATGATACTGATCTCCATGGCGATACACACTATACAGAACGTCAAGCTTCATCACGGCGCGGACAAAAAATGGCTCTCGTTCGCGTACATCGTGGCGTACTCAATGGCGATACCCGTTGTGTATCATACGAATATCGAACTCGCGGCGGTGTTTGTTCCGCTGGAGTCCGTGGTCTCGGCGGGAATGGTCGCGCTGTTCACGATAATGCTCTCGAAGTTTTACGACGGCGACGGCGAGAGCGATTTCTCGCTTGTGCCTTTTCTTATCGCGATATTCGGCGATTTTCTGGTGTTGGCGATGCGCTGGCACGAGGAGGTCAACGTATTCGTGCTGATATTCATCTGCGTGACTGCCGTGCTTTGGTTCGCGGGGAATATACTTTGTATCAAGAGAAAATAAACTGTACCCGCGTTTCGCTGAATGAAACGCGGGTCATTTGTCGGCCAATTTGCAAAACATCACCGCTTCGCCGCCTGCGGTCGTTACGGAGGTGAGCAGCGTATACCCCAAAACAGACAGTGATTGAGTTATAAGAACGCTTTCAAGCGGTATCTCGCGCCGCGACTTTATCAGAACACCCTTGCATATTATGATACTGTCGTTTTCGAGCGTGTAATTCAGCGAGCGGAAATGCAGCCAATATGCCGTCATGCCGACAATTCCCGAAACGCCCGCGAGCACGGAAAACGCAGAATGTACTTTTAAAAGCGCCAAAGCCGCCGCCGACACTCCCGCCAACAAAACCGATTGGGTTATCCAAAACACTCCCCAATGTTTTTTCAAAAATTTCACCGAACTTTCATTTTGTGATAATAAAATAGTGTTAGCCAATTTAATGATTTTATGCAATTTGACGAAATTTGCTTTCTGCTATTGACAAAATTGCTTAACAGATGTAAAATAATGACAGTCGTTAATTAAGAGGGTGATTTAATGAAATATATCCAAAGTCTGCTGCCGCCGTGCGACAGACTTGCGGGAGACGGATTTGAGACCTTTCTCGGAAATTTGCAGCGGTTTATGAACCTGAACCCGTTTGCTCATTCGGGAACGGACTTATCAAATTCTGAGGCAATGCTGCTGTATACGGCATTGGATTTTCACAGTGAAACGGGCGAAAACATCTGTGCTGCGCCTGCCGCGAAGCGCTTGGGAGTTTCCGCTCCCGCGATCTCCAGAACGCTTAGGGGCTTGTCAAAAAAGGGTTACATTGAACGTTTTTCCGACGACGCCGACCGCAGAAACGTTCGTATAGCGGTCACGGAAGCGGGAGAGTGTGAATTATCGCGAACGCTGAAGTATGTCTTCTCCGTGCTCGACAACGCGATGAGGGCTTTTTCGGACGAGGAGCTTTCACAAATGGTCGAGCTGCATGGACGGTTTGTCGACGCGGTACTCAAGGAAATAACGGAAAGGAGAACAGATAAATGTTAGAGATCAGAAATATAACAAAGGACTATGACACGGGCGGAGATAAGGTGCACGCTTTGCGCGACGTGTCAATCAGCTTCCGCGACTGCGAGCTTGTCGCGATACTCGGACACTCGGGCTGCGGAAAGACCACGCTGCTGAATATTATCGGCGGTCTTGACCAGTACACCACGGGCGACCTCATCATCAACGGACGTTCCACCAAGCAGTATAAGGACAGGGATTGGGATACTTACAGAAACCATTCGGTCGGCTTTATTTTCCAGAGCTACAACCTGATACCGCACCAGACGGTTTTGTCGAACGTCGAGCTTGCGCTTACACTTTCGGGAGTATCAAAAGCGGAGCGCCGTCAGCGCGCCAAGGAGGCTCTTGAAAAGGTGGGCTTGGGCGATCAGCTGAACAAGCGTCCGAACCAGATGTCGGGAGGACAAATGCAGCGCGTCGCCATTGCGAGAGCGCTTGTAAACGACCCCGAGATACTTCTCGCCGACGAGCCTACGGGCGCGCTTGACAGCGAGACCTCGGTGCAGATAATGGAGCTTGTAAAGGAGATCGCCAAGGATCGCCTTGTAATAATGGTAACGCACAACCCCGACCTCGCGAACGACTACGCAACGCGTATTGTCCGTCTTGTCGACGGCAAGATAAAGAGCGACTCCAATCCGTTCGAAGCCGCCGCAAGTATGTCCGAACCGAAAAAGAGCGGAAAAAAGCCCTCAATGTCGTTCGGCACGGCACTGGCGCTCTCACGCAACAATCTGCTCACAAAAAAGGGCAGAACGTTTCTCACATCGTTTGCGGGGAGTATCGGAATTATCGGTATCGCGCTGATACTGTCGCTGTCGCACGGCGTTCAGGCGTACATAGACGGCGTTGAGCGCTCTACGCTCGCGTCCTACCCCGTTGAACTGGAGCGCGAGACGGTCAACTATTCGGGGCTTATGTCGTCAATGATGGATATCCATGATGACGCGCTCGACGAAGAACGCGAGCCTGACCGCGTTTACACCAACGATATGTCCACTGAAATGATGAAGTCGCTGCTCTCGGAAATTCAGGAAAATAACCTTACCGATTTTATGGAGTATGTCAACAGCAACCCCGATAATATCAAGGACAGTATTAACGAGATAAAGTACACTTACAACTCCAATCTGTACATATACACGCGCGGCGTTGAGGATAAAATAGTCCGCGCAAATCCGTCCACGACCATGCAGGCGATGTTCGGCGAGGGCATGGCTTCGGGTATGGAGGATATGATGGGCATGGCGTCCACGTTTATGGGCGGCAGCGATATGGCTTCACGCGGAAACGTTTTTGAGGAGCTTCTCTCCAACGAAATGACCGCCAATCAGTATGACATAGTCGCGGGTCGTCTGCCCGAGAATTACGATGAGCTTGTAGTTATCATCAGCGAACACAATGAACTGTCGAACCTTACATTGTATGCTCTCGGTCTGCGCGATCAGGCGGAGCTGGGCGAAATGATGAGCCACGTTATCGCCGGCGAAACGTTTGATTTGGATACGGGCGATCTCAGCTTTACATACGACGAGCTTATGGACTTGAGCTTTACGCTTGTGACCGCTCCCGAGCTGTTCAAGGAGAACGAGGACGGCGGCTACGACAATATGAGCGCGGACGAGGAATTTATGAACGAAGCGCTCAAAAACGGCGAGGAGCTTA
This sequence comes from uncultured Oscillospiraceae bacterium, assembly GCA_910579125.1. GTDB lineage: Bacteria > Bacillota > Clostridia > Oscillospirales > Ruminococcaceae > CAG-115. The sequence continues at coordinate 18,435 of CAJTTH010000023.1, forward strand.
AGGTAGTCGGCGTAATCCGTCCGAACGGAGACAGCCTTATCTCGACAGCGTCCACGGGCGGTATCGGCTACACTCACGAGCTTATGGAGCACATGATCTCCAAGACAAACGAGAGCGCTCTCGTGAAAAAGCAGCAGGATAACCCCGAGGTCGACGTGTTTACGGGTATTGAGTTCCCGAAAAAGGACGAAAAGCCCGTAGAGCCTATGACCCGCGAGGAAGCAATGCAGCAGCTTATGAGCTTTATGACCGAGGAGCAGGTAATGCAGATGTCGCAAAGCATTATAGCGACGCTCACTCCCGAGCAGCAGGCGGAGCTTATGCAGCTTCCTCCCGAACAGCAGCAGGGCGCAATCTTTGAAATGGCGGAGCAGACCAAGATAACGGCGGCGTTTATGAGCGTTATCACCGCCGAGCAAATGCAGAAGCTGGAGGAAATGACCAAAGCTCCCGAGACCACCGAAGCGACATACGACGGTAATTTGCAGATACTCGGCGTTGCCGATCTTCAGATACCGAGCAAGATCTCAATATACGCAAAGGATTTCGACAGCAAGGAGCGCATAACCGACCTCATTTCCGACTACAACAGCAAGAAAGCCGCGGAGGGCAAAGAAGCGGACGTTATCAACTACACCGACTATGTGGGAATGATGATCTCATCCGTGTCTACAACTATTGACGCTATCTCGTATATTCTTATCGCGTTTGTGGCGATCTCGCTTGTTGTTTCGTCGATAATGATCGGAATTATCACCTACATTTCCGTTCTCGAGCGCACTAAGGAGATAGGTATTCTCCGCGCTATGGGAGCTTCAAAGCACGACGTTTCCAATGTATTTAACGCCGAAACGCTTATTGTCGGATTTGCGGCGGGCGTTATCGGAATAGGCGTTACACTGCTGCTTAATATTCCGATCAACATTATAATAGAGAACATAACCGACATTCCGAATGTGGCGCTGCTGCCGTGGCAGGGCGGCGTGATACTTATTTTTATAAGTATGCTGCTTACGCTTATTGCGGGATTGTTCCCGGCCGGCGTTGCGGCAAAGAAGGATCCCGTTGAGGCGCTGCGCACCGAATAACTTTTATCGCCGTCCGTTTTGGACGGCGATAATTTTTATATAAAATATTGTCTCGGGACGTAAAAGGTTAAATGTAATTTATTGTTGTTTCGTTTCTTTTATTTCCCGTGTTGCGGCATATGAAGCAAGAGAAAATAAAAGGAACGAAACCACAACAATAAAACAGCAAAAACCGGGGCGTGTTCACATTGACGTTCAACGCTCGTCTTTCGGTTAATGTGAACGCTAATGCGCCGAGTGAGGCTCAAAATTGTCATAATTTGCCCGTCTGCATATAATGTTGTAGGCGGTTTACGCCGAATAATTTTAGGAGATGTTTTTATGACAATTATATATATACAATCCTTTACACAGGCGCAAAAAGCGCTCTCTTATCTGCAAAAGCACGGGATACGCTGTATTGTCGAGCGCAGTTTCGGCAGATCGGGGTGCGGCTTCGCGCTGAAAGTAACGGACAAGAACGCAAGTCGGGCGGAGGTTTGCGCGCTGCTCGGCTCGATCGGAGTAAGCTGTGATCTATCTTGATAACGCGGCGACCACATTCCCCAAGCCGCAGACGGTGTACCGAAAATGGGCGTATGCCATGAGCGCTTACGGCGCAAACCCCGGGCGCTCGGGTCATAAGTTCTCACAGTCCACTGCCGAAGCGGTCTACAAAAGCCGTGCGAAATGCGCGGAATTTTTCGGTGCCGAGCCCGAAAACACTATCTTCACAATGAACTGCACACACGCGCTGAACTTCGCGATAAAAGGGATAGCCAAAAACGGCTGCCATTTTGTGACAAGCGATATGGAGCATAACGCCGCAATTCGCCCCGTATACGCTGCGGCTAAAAATTCCGGCGGCTCGTGTACCATGTTTGAGGCAAGCACTGACGAGGAACAAACGGTATACAACGCCGAGCGCGCTATCCGCAGCGAGACCGTGGCGCTAGTCTGCACCGCCGCAAGCAACGTTATCGGACTGCGCACCCCGCTGAGGGAATTGGCCGCACTCTGCCGCCGCAAAAAGATATGCTTTATCGTTGACGCGGCGCAGGGTGCGGGAACGCTCCCGATAACACTTAAAGACGGTGCGAATATTATCTGCGCGGCAGGGCATAAGGGGCTTTACGGTCCTATGGGTACCGGGCTTTTGATAACCGACGGGAAATTCCCGCTGAACACTATAATCGAGGGCGGAACGGGCAGTGCTTCGGAAAGTATCGTCCAGCCCGATTTCACCCCCGACCGCTTTGAGAGTGGAACGATAAACACTGCGGGAGTTATCGCTCTCGGCGAAGGCGTGGAGTTTGTACGGCAGCATACTCCCGAAAAGATTCTCGCGCACGAGCTTGCTCTCTGCCGACGTTTCTGCGACGGCGCGAAAAAGATACGCGGAATTTATCTGTACAATGATATTACTCCGCAAAATTCGGAACAATACGCACCCGTGGTTTCGTTCAATATCGGAAGCGTGCCCTCTGCCGAGGGTGCGGCAATGCTCAGCGCGAACGGCTTTTATATGCGCGGCGGACTGCACTGCGCTCCGCTCGCTCACAAAAAAATAGGAACGATAAACAGCGGCACGATACGCTTTTCGCCTTCCGTGTTTAACACTGCGGACGAGGTGGAACGACTGCTGAAAACTCTGGAAAGAATATCCGCAAAACTGTAAAATAAACCGCGCTTTTTGTTGAAAGCGCGGTTTGTTTTTTAAAAAATCCCCCGCCGAAACGGGGGATCAAAAATTTCAATCAAGCGTAAACGCTGTACAATGCGCCCGTGTTATAAGCGTATGTAGAGGTCTTGTTCGCGTTATAGCCCATTGCGCTGGCGCTGCTTACGAGAGACTTGACCTGATCCGCCTTGTCGTTCACCTTGTCAAGGAAACCGCCGTTCGCAAACGAATACTTGATGTCCTTGTCTGTGAGTTTTGCGAGTTTATCCTGATCCGCGAGGGAAAGTCTGCCGCTCTTGTCAACGTTGATGCCCGCGCGCTGGAGCGAGTACTTATACGCGTTCGCGCTGCTTGCGAGCGTAACGCCCTTGTTGCGAACCGCGCTCTTGTCGCTCTTTGCCGCTTCATCAACGAAACTGTTGTAGCTGTCGACAAAGTCCTTGGCAACCTTGGTGTAATCCTCGGGCTTGTATGAGCTGTCTGCCGAGCCGAGCCCCTGCGCATATGACTTAACGGCGGTCGCAAGCTCCTTAACCTTTGCGGTAAGCTCCTTCATCGTTCCCGAATTATCGGTGTAATCGGAAGAAACGGACGAAGAACCCGTACCCTTTATAGCGCTCGCAGTAAACACGCCCGAGCCGCCGGTCAGCGAATTGATCTGACCCGCTTTCTGTATAACCTTATCCGAGAAACCGTTCGAGCCGAAAAGCGACTTTACGTCCGTAGCGTCAACCTCTGAAAGGTCGCTGTTCAAAGACAGCTTGTTGTCAGCGCCGACGGTGATACCCGCACGCTTTAAAGCACCGGAATAAACCTTGCCGGTATTGACCATAAGAACGCCCTTCTGGAGAACGCGGCTGTTGTCGGAATTGCCGACCTTATCGATCATAGAGTTGTAGCTGTCGATAAAATTCTGCGCCTGTGCCTTATAAGAATCAACGTCAAGCTCTCCGCCGAACTTCAGACCGTTGGCGTAGTTCTTGATGCTCTCAGCCGCGCCGCCCGCGCTTGCGGAAGCTACCTTTACGGACTGCGCCGAGCTGACGGAAGAATCGTCCTCGCTGTCGTCGCCCGCGCCGTAAATGCTCTTATACAAATCGCTGAACTGACTGCGGAAGTTCTCGTCCTTGTTCTTGAGCGAACGGCTTTTGAGAAGCTCTTCCAGCGTCTGAGTAGCCTTTGTATTCTTAATGCCGTATCTGTTGAACTTATTCCCTATAAGATACGACGTATTCAGACTGTCAAGCTGACTTCCGTACTTTGTCTGAGCCTGTGCCATATTCAACTGTAATCTTGCGCTGTTACCTACTGTCATAATCATCAATCCTTTCTTGATTTATGTAATCGGTCATCATGACCGATCTGTGCAAAACCCCGTTATACTCCGTACTGTATGCGGTATTCCTTCATCTTATCGACATACTCCGCGCCCGGAATGATACCGTTTTCAAGAGTCTCGATAATATCGTTGATATTCACGATCGAGTAAACCTTTACGCCGAACTCTTCATAGACCTCCTGTACCGCCGACTTGTCGGAGGTAAGACCCTTTTCGGCTCTGTCCACGGTGATGACCATACCCTCGATTTCCACCTTTGCCGCGCCCTGCAGCTTCGGGAGGACTTCGCGCAGCGCTTTTCCGCTCGTCATAACGTCCTCTATGATAACGACCTTTTCGCCGTCCTCAAGCGTTTTCCCGACGAACATTCCGCCCTCGCCGTGATCCTTGACCTCCTTGCGATCAAAGCAGTAATTGCAGTCCATACCGAACTTGTTGTAAAGCGCGGTACAAGCGGCAACGGAAAGCGGGATACCCTTGTATGCCGGACCGAACAGCGTATCGGGCTTAAGACCGTGCTCGTTTACGCACTCTGCGTAATACTCGCCGAGTTTTGCGAGCTGCGCGCCCGTCTTATAGTTTCCGCAGTTTATGAAATAGGGGGCTATTCTGCCGCTTTTCAGTGTAAACTCGCCGAACTTCAGCACGCCGCTGTCCACCATAAACTTGATAAAGCTTTCCTTATAGGTCATACGTTTCTCCTCGCAAATATAACTTCACACATACATTATAACACATATGTTCTGATTTTTCAAGATGTTAGGGAAAAAAATTTCTAATTTTTTAATTTTTAACTTGGTATCTGCTGTATCAATTGGCAATATATCGCAAAAACAATAAAAAGATTTTATTTTTTGCAAATACGAATTAACGGCAACAAAAATACGGTCTGTATAATGCCGCTTCCGATTAAAGGCAGGCATTATACAAACCGAGCTCATAAAAAATAAATCCTCCTTATTTTGGACAGTTTTATTACTATGTTCCAAGGGCAAATTAAGAAAAAATAAGGAGCATCCTTATTTTTATAAATCTACAACCATCAATGAAATTATTATTTTCATCTATGATTGTGATTTGTCTTTGTATTCGTTCTTATTTTAGAACTACTTCTTTATTTTTTATCTTTATATTTTGTCTATCTGATTTATTTTTATACATCATTATCATTTATCTATCCTTTGTCTTTTACTTGTTATTCTTTCGTATTTTTCTACAGTATTTGCACCTACACGGGTAGGTGAAACCTTTACTCGCATAGAACTTCTGTTCTCCTACAGAAAATACAAAGTTAGAACCACAATCTTGACATCTTAAAACTAAATCAGATTGACCCGTTGAAACAACAGGAGCTTGCTGATTTATTACAACCACTTCTGGTTTACGATATTTTGCTCTAATAGCCTCATAATCTTCAAGATTTTTGAGCGCTCTATTATGACTAGTTTGTTGATATACTAATGAATTCATAGTATAAACCCTCCATAAAATAAATTTAATAAGCTGTTTATATACAGCTAACTTAATTGATGGTGGAGATGATTTATACTTCCTAAGATATGCTCCCTATCTCATTTATATAATATATAATTGTAGATATATTTAAAAAGGGTTATCCTCAACAATAGAGTAATTCTATCGTATAAGGGAGGTTTATATATGGCCTTTGTAAAAGGAAATAAAGCTACTTTAAGAGGAGGTAGTCCTCTTGTATAAATCTATCTCTTTCGCCATTATAGCACATACGTTATGATTTTTCAAGATGTTCAGAGATTTTTTTCCAATTTTTTGTAATTTTTTTTAGTAATCTGCCAAAAACAGCAAAAACCACATATTTATAATGCATATTAAACAAAAATTATATATATATATCTTGACAAATATGCATTTATCGACTATAATTGATTTATGACAAAAATTTTAAGGAGTGACTGTACTTGAAAATCAAATCCATACGCAACCGTATAATGCAGCTTACGCTGCTGCTGTCGCTTATACCGTTGCTGGTCGTAATGCTTTTCTGTATTTTTTCGAGCTATTTTTCCGCGATAGATACTTCGAAAAAGGACATGGGAATTATGGCGGAGCTTGCCGCTGAGTATGTCGAGTGGGAATTCAACACCTATATCGCCTATGCCGAATCTGCGGGAACAAACCTTACGCTGTCCAATCCGTCATCAAGCGACGAAAGAAAGTTGGAGGTCATAAATCAGCTTGCCGTGCAAAACGGACTGAAACGCGGAAACCTGATCAAAGCCGACGGCACGGAGCTAACAGACGGTAATGACTTTTCCGACCGCGGATATTTCAAGGAAGCGATGAACGGCAAAACGTGCGTTTACAATCCGACTATTTCCAGACTTACAAACGAAATAATCCAGATAGTTGCCGCGCCCCTTTGGGAGGGCGGCGAATACGGAACAACACCGATAGGCTGCGCATATTTCATTGCCAATGACGATTTTATGAATGAGATCATGCGCAAGATCAACATAAGCGACAATTGCTACGCCTTTCTGGTTGACAGCGACGGAAACATCGCCGCGCACGTCAACACCGAAAACGTACTCAACGACGAGGTCAAAGAAACGATAATCGGCAATCTCGGCGATACATACACCGCTATGCGGGAAGGAAAAACCGGACTGGATACACGCACCGAAAACGGTGTAACCATGTTTGTTGCGTATACCCCGATTAAAAATGTCGCCGGTTGGTCGCTGGCGATCGTTGCGCCGCAGGGAGACTTTCTCCGCACAACCGATCTGACCATAGTAGTTGTTTTATTCTTGTTCCTGCTTGCGGCTGCCATTGCGGTTTTCAGATCTATGTATGTCGCGAAGCGCATCGTAAATCCGATACAGCTTTGCGCAGACAGACTTGTGAAGCTTTCTGAGGGTGATTTGTCCTCTCCCGTGCCGGATGTTCACACCAAGGACGAAACGCTTATTCTGGCCGGTGCGACAAATACGCTTGTCTCGGGTATCAACGGTATAATCGGCGACGCAAACTATCTGCTTTCGGAAATGGCATCGGGCAACTTCAATGTTCAATCGAAAGTGGGAGATGCCGCATACAAGGGTGATTTCAACAAGCTTATTACGGCTATACATATAATCCACGACGAGCTCAGTATCGTTCTGCGGCAGATAACCAGCTCCGCGCAGGAGGTCGCCAACAGCGCCGATCAGGTATCGAACGGTGCACAGACGCTCTCGCAAAGCTCCGTGCAGCAGGCGGCGTCTATTGAGGAGCTTAACGCGACCATTCACAACATTTCGGACAAGGTCACCGAGACTACCGGAAGCTGCGAAGAGGGAAGCGGTCTTGTCTCAAAAACGGCGGAGCACGTCGAGACGGCGGTTTCGGAAATGGAAAATCTCCGTTCCGCTATGGACGATATTTCCGCCGCGTCAAACGAGATCGACAATATTATAAAGACAATAGAGGACATTGCGTTCCAGACGAATATCCTCGCGCTCAACGCGGCTATCGAGGCGGCGCGGGCGGGCGCTGCGGGCAAGGGCTTCGCGGTCGTTGCGGACGAGGTTCGCAATCTCGCGACGAAATCCGCCGAGGCGGCTCACGATACAACGGAGCTTATCGGGCGCACAATCGCCGCGGTCGACAACGGCAACATGATCGCCGAAAAGACCTATGCCTCCGTTAAGGGCGTGTCGGAGCTTACCGAAAACGTTGAGCAGATCGTTTCAAAGATCGCCGCCGCTTCTGAGGAGCAGGCGGGTATGATAAAGGACATAACAGCGGGATTTGATGAGATCTCCGCCGCCGTAAACACGGGCTCCTCCACTGCCGAGGAAAACACTCAGACCTCTGCGTCGCTGAACGAGGAGGCTAGAACGCTCAATGAAATGGTGAGCCGTTTCAGACTGGAGTGATCCGCATATTTGCCGCGCCGCTTGGCGCGGCTTTTTGTCGGAAAAAAATTTACTGTTTTTAAAATACCTATTGACAAAAGAGAAGTTTTGATGTATAATAATTGTACTATTTGAAATGGTACAATCGGACTGTTTGACATTTTAATTTACAGCATTAAAGTATGTGGCTAATTTTTTAACATTTAGGTGGATAAAATTTATGAAATTTCAAAACATCATTCCCAACGTTAGCATTATCGTTCCCGTCTACAACGTCAAAAAATATGTGGAAAAGTGCCTGTTATCGCTATTGGCTCAGAACTGCGGCTGTTCTTACGAGATTATTGTCGTTGACGATGGCTCCGAGGACGGCTCGTCGGCGATAGTTGACCGTATAGCGGAAGGCTCGGATATTATCCGCGTTTTCCGCCAGCCGAACGCGGGGCTGTCTGCGGCGCGTAACACGGGGCTTTCTTATGCGCGGGGAAAGTATGTTATCTTTGTTGATTCCGACGATTACGTCGAACCGAATTACATTTCCGCGCTGTATCATGCCGCAGAGAATAACGACGCGCAAATCGCCTGCTGCAATTACCGCCGCATAAACGATGAGGGAACGATCAGCGTCGGCTGTTTCCTTAAGCACAGAAACGGCGTTTTTTCCTCGGAGCTTATGCTCGGCGATTTGCTGGAGGACATTACCGTGCGCGGCTATGTGTGGAACAAGATATTTTTGCGGTCGTTGTTTACGGATAACGGCATCGAGTTCCCCATCGGAATGACATTCGAGGATGTTCCCGTAATGCCGAAGCTGTTCCGGCGCGCAGAGAAGATCGCCGTTATTAAGGACGAGCTGTACAATTACGTCAGCCACAAGGGGAGCATTACAGGCTCTATAAAGTCCGCGAGCGTCGAGGACTACGTCCGCGCCTACGGCGAGATAAGGCGTTTTCTCGAGGAGGAGAACATTTATAAGGACTACAAGCATATATTCAAGGGTCTGGGGAGAAAGACTGCCGCAACGATATTTGTAATGCTGCTGCGCTGCAAGTTTAACGAGCCGCGGCTTGACGTTCTCAAAACCTACGGGCGGTTGTCAGGGCGTCTCAAATTTTATTCGGGAAGCGGATTTTATGTTCTCCGTCCCGATCTGTTAAATGGCGCAAAACATTACGTCACCAAGAGTAACCGCATTTGAAGTCCGTTTATCTTGATTTAACCGGACAGAAAATGTCGGGAAAATAATTGCCGTATGTGATAGAATATTCACAGACGGGAGGGAACGCAATGGATTGGACAAGGAGCTTTCAGCGCTCAATAGACTACATCGAGGAAAATATCAAAGAACCGCTCGATATCAATGAGATAGCGCGTTTGATGAATATTTCCCCGTTCTACTATCAAAAGATATTCTCGATATTATGCGGCTTTTCGGTCGGCGAGTATATCCGCAGCAGACGGCTTGCGCTTGCGGGCGGCGAGCTGGCTCGTTCGGACGGGAAAGTCATCGAGATCGCGCTGAAATACGGCTATGACACACCCGAGGGCTTTGCGCGCGCGTTCGTGAAATTTCACGGAGTTTCACCCTCGGCGGCGAAAAAGGGCGCTCCGCTACGATCCTACGCACGTCTTTCCGTCGCTATTACAATGAAAGGCGGTAGTGTTATGGACTACAAAGTGGTAAAAAAAGAGGCTTTCAAGGTCATCGAGAAAAAGATTGTCTGCTCGGTAAACGGCGGCAGCAACGATGAGATCCCCGCGTTCTGGGATCGCTGTCACGCGGACGGCACGGTCAAAAGGCTGCTGGAGCTGACCTCCGATAGGACGGATATTTTCGGTATCTGCTATGCGCACACGCAGGAGAAAGCTCAGACGTTCGATTACTCGATAGCTGCGAAAGTCGACGGCAGCGCCGACATGCCCGAGGGCTTTTCGGCGAACGTTATCCCCGCGCGGACGTGGGTGGTATTTGAGTGCAAGGGAGCGATGCCCGACGCTGTTCAGCGGCTTTGGCACAGAATATGCACGGAGTTTTTCCCGTCGTCGCAGTACGAGCCGACATATGAAATGGATATCGAGGCGTACAAGGACGGCGACATGACTTCGCCCGATTACCGCTGCGAGATATGGGTTCCCGTAAAGGATAAAACGTAACCAAAAAGCGCGTCTCAAAAAAGACGCGCTTTAAATTTATACCTTTGACGAACTTTTTTCCTCGGTGTCGAACAGCTTGTCGAGCGTCTTAACGCGTTTCAGCGCGGTAACGAGCACCGCCGCGACCGCCGTTCCGACAACGCACGAAGCGAAAAACGGGAACACGAATCCGAACAGCGTCGCCTGTTCGTTGCCCATTATCAGGAACGCTATCGGGTAGGCGAGCATTCCGCCGAGCACCGATGTTCCGAAAAGCTCCCCGAGATACGCGCCGGGCAAGCGGACATACTGCGGTCTGCCTTTAAGTATCCAATGGTACAGAGCGCCTGACAGGAACGCCCCGACCATTGACCCCGGGAACGCCAGCGGCGAGCCGAGCGCCGTAATGTTGCGTATCAGCGCCGCGCAGAAGCCTGCGCCCATAGCCCACCACGGTCCTAAGTACACGCCCGCAATGATGTTCACCATGTGCTGTATAGGCGAGCATTTTGCTCCCAGAAACGGGAACGAAAACAGCGACCCTACAACCGCCAGAGCCGTAAGAAACGCCGCCATACAGAGCTTTCGTACATTTGTGTTTTTCATAATGATACCTCTTTCCGCGCAGCGATACTTTTCAGCCGCGCAATGCGTTCAAGCAGAATTATTCCGCTTGTCGGTCGATACTCAGAAGTATCCTCTCACCGTAAAACATACGTTCCCTCGCTGAAAATATCACCGCTGCGGCGCTCCCCGTGCGGCGTGTATCATATCGGAGCATTGCTCCGATGTTACCTTGTTAAACCGACTTCCGCTTATTTCGGCGGCATTGCCGGTTTTTGGATTTTTAAAGTGCTCATTGTTACTTTTCGCTGTTAAAATGTATAAGCGACAATATACCTATCGGCAGAAAATATATACACCAGAACACAAGCGCAATTACGCCGCCGATGCTCGTGCCGCCGTCAGACATTCCCCCGAAAACGCCCGTCATAGGCATTATAAAGCAACCGATGAAAAATGCCCCGTGTATTATCATAAGAGACTTCAGCCATTTGTCCGCCTTGCTTTTCACCTTGACCGTCAAGCCGATGAAAAATGTGGAAAGCGACATCATTCCGTATCCGAGCAGATCGTAGCTGAAAATCAGTCCGCCGCGTTTGAAATCAAGTATCTTTAACGCCTGTTCGTTCAGACCGTCCAGTCGGACGCTTGTCGTCTGCGCAAAATATACAAGAAAGATCAGCACGGCGTATATTGCGGAAAAGATCATTCCGACATTTGCCGCGACCTTATGATCTTCGCCGCTTTCGTAGTGAAATCCCGCCGTCATCATAATATATCCGATCGCCAAAAACATACATACAACGTATGAGCCGAAGCTGAGATCGGTTATTAAGCACACGGCGAAAAGAAAAACAGAAACGGTAACGACAGCCGCGCCGATCTTTGATATTTTGCGATTCATCAACGTTTCTCCCGTCTTACTTCTCGGAGCAGAACTTGACCTCCTTGCCCTCGAGTATCATGTTTGTGGTGCGGACCGCGCACATCTTGCCGCACATGGAGCAGGTGTGACGGTCGGCGGGGGGAGTACTCTCGAAATAGGCGCGCGCCTTTTCGGGGTCTATGGCTATCTCGAACATATGCTCCCAGTCTATCGCGTGACGAGCTTCCGCCATTTTGTTGTCGATGTCGCGCGCGTGAGGAACGCCCTTTGCGATGTCGGCGGCGTGAGCGGCTATCTTGCTCGCGATAATGCCCTCTTTAACGTCCGAAAGATCGGGCAGGCGCAAATGCTCGGCGGGAGTGACGTAGCAAAGGAAGTCAGCGCCAGAGGCTGCCGCGATAGCGCCGCCGATAGCCGAGGTGATGTGGTCGTACCCGGGCGCGATATCCGTGACCAACGGACCGAGAACGTAGAACGGCGCGTTGTGGCAGATACGCTTCTGGAGGTGCATATTCGCGGCGATCTCGTTCATCGCCATGTGTCCCGGACCCTCGACCATAACCTGAACGTCCTTTGCCCAAGCGCGTTCGGTGAGCGCTCCAAGCTCGATAAGTTCCGATATCTGCCCCGCGTCGGTGCTGTCGTCGATACAGCCGGGGCGCAGCGCGTCGCCGAGCGAGATAGTCACGTCGTATTCGCGGAGAATTTCAAGCACCTCGTCGTAATGCTCGTAGAACGGGTTCTCGTTGCCCGTCATCATCATCCACGCGAACAGCAGCGAACCGCCGCGCGACACGATGTTCATCTTGCGCGGGTCGCGGCGGAAAGCCTCGACGGCGCGGCGGTTTATTCCCGCGTGGATAGTCATAAAATCCACGCCCTCCTCCGCGTGAGCCCGGACGACCTTCAGGAAATCCTCGGCGGTAATTTCAAGCAAGTCCTTTTCGAGATAACCGATAGCGTCGTACATGGGAACAGTGCCTATCATAGCGGGCGATCTCGCAATAAGCTCGCGGCGGAACGTGTTGGTCTTGCCGTAGTTAGACAAATCCATAATAGCCTCCGCGCCGAATTTTATCGACATATCGACCTTCTGCATTTCGAGGTCGTAATCCTTTGCGTCGCCCGAAATGCCGAGGTTGACGTTGATTTTAGTGCGCAGTCCGCTGCCGATGCCCTCCGCAGAAAGCGCGGTGTGTTTTATGTTCGCGGGTATGCAGATGCAGCCCTCCGCTACTTTTTCTCGGATTTTTTCGGCATCTGTGTATTCCTTTTCGGCGACGGTTTTCATTTCGGGAGTGATTATCCCTTTTTTCGCCGCTTCCATTTGGGTCTTATATTCTCTCATGGTTCTTCCTCCGATTTATTCAATGCAAAGCTCGACATACTGTCCGTTCTGTTTTTCGTACGCGTGCTTTCCGATGAGCGCCGCGCGCAGCTCTTGCAAATCCTCAATATCGCCGCTCGCGAATTCCTGACAGCATGTCTGAGAATCTGCGGTATTCAGTTCGGGATAAAAATCGGAGATATAGCACATAAAATTGTCGAGTATCTCCTCAAGCGGGTACTGCGAGATTTCCACGGCGTTCGCGCCCTCTCCGTACTCGGGCTCCTGAACGAACGACAGCGAGGTCACATAAACCGTTTCGCCGTTTTCCTCGGTCCTGTAAATACCATCCTCTACGAGCGTGTAGTCATCTACGCCGTACTTCGGCGCTTCAAAATTCTTAATGTCTTTCATAATGCTATCCTTTCAAATTCTTTTTCAAGTAATATCTGCAATGCCCCTCAGGGCAGTTTTCCAATGTGCCGAACACCTCAAAGCCGTGCTTGATATAAAAATCCTTTGCCTGAAAGTCGAACGTACTAAGGTGAACAAGCGTGCAGCCGTTCTCTGCGGCGGCACATTCGACCTCTTTCAGCAGTCTTGAGCCGAGACCGCGCCGTTGATAGTCCTCGCTTACCCAAAGCGCGTCAATATGCAGCGCGTTCCATTGATTGACCTCTGCGACACAGCCCGCTATTACTTTGCCGCTTTCGTCGGCGATCTTCTTATTTATCTCGTAATACCTGCCGTTTCGCAGCTCTGGAACCTTACGGCAGTTGCTCTCGGTCAGCCCCGAGTATATCGCGTCGATATCACCGTCAGCGCAATCTGTTATTTTATGCCCCATGATTATCCTCCGTTAAACCGCCTTTCAAATTCCGTGTAGTTTCTGTTCTGCCCGGGGATCGCGAATACCGCGAGCCTGAGCGTGCTTTTCTCCAGACGCGCTCCGAACAGCTCCGCAACCTCGGCGGGGTCCTGCCCGAACACTCCGCAGCCCCACGCGCCTAAAACGGCGGTATCGTATCCCTGTTCCTCGGCAATGCTTATCACGAAATCTATTCGGCTCGCCAGCGCCGCCCTGTTTTCGGCACGGGTAACGCCCTTTAACTTCGCAGAGCCGTAATTCGGAGCAGCACAGGTTATCACTCCGCACTCCGCAGACGCTCCTGCGCGCTCAAAAACTATCCCCGGGGAATAGATCGCCCTGTCCGTATAAAGCGACATGTTAAGGCTTTTTTCGTTCTCGGCGTAAAAAGCCTCAAAGCGGCACAGCACGTTATAAAGCGTGGAATCATGACATATAGCCTCCTCCTGCGCCCACGCGCCCGTGACAAACCCGCCGCCTGCGTGTCTGTATGAAGCGAAATTCAGCAAAACCGCTCGGGGATATTTCAGCACCGCCGCTGTGGAATCAACGTTTATTACAACGCACTCCGCGCCGCTTCCGTTCGCACCGCCCGCAGGATGTTTGCCGCTGCCGCCGTAGAAAACGCTGTTCTCGATCGAATACCTTATCTTTTCGCCGAAACGCTTGTCCATTTCCGCAATATGTGCTTCTGCACGTGTTATGTTATCGTCTCTTTTTGACATTTAAGCTCCCCCTTCATTCAACAGTCTGTCCGCTCGGAAGTTCCATTTTGACGTGAACCACGCCCTCCTCGAGAAATTCCCCCGAGGTTGTGACAAAACCGAGTTTTCGGTAAAATTCCTCGGCATGCTTTTGCGCGTCCATTACGACCGCGCGCGAACCGAATTTTTCACGCGCCGCTTCAACGCTCCGCGCCATAAGCAGCTTGCCGTGTCCCTGTCCGCGCGTTATGGTAAGCACTCTGCCGACGCGTATTTTCCCTTTGTCGGGAAAGGCGCGCAGATAAGCCGTCACGCGCCCGTTTTCCTCGAAAAAGCAGTGCAGGCTGTCATAGTCGACGTCGTCCTCGTCGAGACAGCGTATTCCCTGTTCAAGCTGAAACACCCTCGAACGCGCTTTCAGTATTTCGTATATTTCGGCGGCAGTCAGCTCATGAAAGAGCTTCGCGGCAAACGTCATATTTCCTCCCTCAAATGCTCTCCAAAGCGGTCTTGAACCCGTTCAAATCGGGAAACTGCTTGACGAGCTTCTGCATATTCCGCAGCAGAACGGTGTACCAATCGTCCTTGGTGCGGACATAGTATTGAGTGATCCTGTCAAGCAGCGCAAGGCAGTCCTGCCGTCTGTACTGCGACTGCGAGATAAGCGCTATTGAATAAGAAAAACCGATAGTGTCAAAGCCGTACTTGAACGCGGGGTCCGGATAATAGCCGTCGCAAGCCTTGATCAGCACGTCGATAAGCGCGGTCTCGCCGAGCCATTTCTCCATGCGCTTGTACTCGGCGGGAGATACGGGCGCGTGTGAGAACTTCGTCAATTCCTTGCAGAATTTCCACGCCGTAAGCTTGACGTCGTCGGTCATCTCGGCCGCGAAAATACGCTGTGTCATTTCCTTGTGCATAGCGGCGTGATCCGCGTCGTTTATTTGATTATGGATAGGGTCTGCCTTGAACGATTTCAAGTATTCCCGTATTTCCTCCAATGTCGGTACTTTAACTGCTTTTGCCATTTTTAAGTCCTCCGTTTGATCGTTTTTATTTTCCGAGAATTTCGGAAACGCCGAACAGAACCGCCTTACCCGATATCTTAACGCGTCCGCCGCAGACCTCCGCGTACAGTACGCCCGTCCGCTCCGAAGCCTGAAACGCGGTTATCGTGTTTTTCCCAAGCCGTTTCGCCCAATACGGCGCTATCATACAGTGAGTTGAACCCGTAACGGGGTCTTCGGGTATACTGAGCTCGGGCGCGAATACTCTCGAAACGCAGTCATACTTTGTTCCCTTTGCGGTCACGGCGATACAAACCCCGTCAAGCCCGCTCATTGCCTCCATATCGGGCTTTAACCCGAAAATATCATTCTCGGAGTTAAGGATCATAAGCAGATCTCTGTCAATAAAGGCGGCTGCGGGTCTTACTCCAAGCGCTTTTTCCATGGTATCCGTGACCTCGACGGGATTGAGGTTGTAACGCGGAAAATCCATAACGAACAAACCGTTGTTTACCTCGACGCTCATATCTCCCGAAAGGGTGTGATACTTTATCGTTTTGCAGTTCGGCTCAATAAAATTCGCGATAACGAACGAAGCGCCGAGCGTAGCGTGACCGCAAAAGTCGATCTCGTTTTTCGGAGTGAACCACCTCAGCCGATAACCGTCTCCCGCCTTGACCGCGAACGCCGTTTCGGAGAGATTATTCTCCCGCGCTATATTCCGCATAAGCTCGTCGCTTATCCATTCGTCCATAACGCACACCGCCGCGGGATTGCCCTTAAAGAGTTCGTCTGTGAACGCGTCTGCTATGTATTGCTTCATTTTTCTCCTTTATCGGTAAAATTATTTATGCTCCCGCATATATTCTGCTTTCACAATATCAATGGTCTTGCCGCCGATGCCGAAATTCTTGTCCGGCAACTCCTTGATAGTCACCGCAAAAAACTCCTGCGGAACTTTCATTATCTCGGAGGAAACCTCCGTCAGCCGCTTTATCAGCTGCTCCTTTTGCTCGTCCGAGAGTGCCCCGCTCTCAACTGTAATATACGGCATTTCATGCTCCTTTCAGTTCGACAGCCATTATAAACTCCTGTTCGTTTTAGCCGACGACCTCAAATCCGATCTTTTTGTACATCTTTACGGCATGGTTCTCTTTCTGCACCGCCGGCGACGCGCGTTTATAACCTTTATTCGCGAGCGGCTCAAGCATTTTCCGCATAGGCTCCGTGCCCTGTCCTCGGTATTCCTCGTAAAGCGATATCGCAAACGACGGCTTTCCGCGCCCTTAGAAATAAATATCGTCTCATAAAGCAGCGGATATTCCTCGGCGGAGTGATCCGCGCTTTACCTTACTACCATAATTTGTAAAAATGGTGCACGGGGCTGTGTCCTTTGCCGACCGTATAGGAATTTTCGATAGCCTCGGTAACGTACTCCTTTGCAAGCCGAACGGCGTTTTTAAGGTCGTTCCCGAGCGCCAGATTTGCGGCTATCGCCGAGGACAGCGTGCAGCCTGTTCCGTGCGTGTTCGGCGAATTTACGCGCTTTGCGGAAAATTTAACGTATTCCTTGCCGTCGAACAGCATATCCGTCGAGTTTTCCCCGTCAATATCACCACCCTTGACAAGCACGGCTTTTGCGCCGTATTCGCAAAGGATCCGCGTCGATTCCTCCATGTCGGGAACGCCGTCGATATAACCGCCGAGGAACGTTTCCGTTTCTACGATATTCGGCGTTATCAAATCGGCAAGCGGGAACAGATGCTCAATAAACGCCCCCGCAACGTTGTTTTCGCTGAGCGCGTCACCGCTTGTGGCAATCATCACGGGGTCGCAGACGATAAACTTCGGCTTGTATTTTTGCAGCTTCGCAGCGACCGCGCGTATTATCTCCGCTGTAGGGAGCATACCGAGCTTTACGCTGTCGATCTCGATATCCTCAAACACCGCATCGATCTGCGCTTCGATCTCCTCCACGGGAACGTTATGCACCGAGATAACACGGCTCGTGTTCTCCGCGACCACCGAGGTAATAACGCTCGCGCCATAGCAGCCGAACGCCGAAAAGGTCTTTAAGTCCGCCTGTATCCCCGCGCCGCCCGAGCAGTCCGAGCCCGCGATCGTAAGGCACTTTTTAACGCTCATAAAAACACTCCTTAAAATAAGAACGCCCCTCGCAGCGAGGGGCGAAAAATTTCATTTCCGCTTTCCCTACGACGGTATTGACCGACAGGTTCAAAGGGTTGGACAGCGTCCTCTCAACTCCTATAGAGTACCCCCAGCAATATATATTTTACCACTTTTTTTTGTGAATGTCAAGAGATTATTGATATAAACTTATAATTAAACGCCGCACTTGGCTTATTGTTTTCTCTGTTGTCACCTGTGGCTTCGTTTATTTTGATTTTTGTGTTGACGCACAAGGTGCGGGAAGAAAAATATTTTCACAGAAAATCCCTTGACAAACAATAAAAAAAGTGTCATAATATTATTGGTTTTCCATTAAGGCAACACCGCACAAAGACCGCCTTACGGCTTTGCACGCATCTTGCTTGCATATTTTCCGTCATCTTGCACAAAGCTCGCTTGCAAGGCGTCAGCCTTGCGGCACTCGCTTTGTACAATCTGACGAAAAATCTGACTGCGCAATCTGCGCACAATCTTTGTGCGGTATTGCCTTAACACAGTATAATTTAAAAGGAGAAATTTGTATGAAGAAAATTTCCGCTATAGCGCTGTGTGCAGCGCTTATGTTTACTATGACCGCTTGCGGCGGCACGGGTAATTCCGGCGAGAGCTCCAAAGACAGTTCGGGAAGTCAGAGTACCGCTGATAACAGCACGAGCACAGACGGCGGCTCGGGAACTTCTTCCGACAGTAACAGCACTTCCGATAACCAAAGCGCCGAGGACAGCTCGAGCACGCCCGAGATCGAGGAGGTTGCGTATACGCTCGGCGGCGAGCTTACTCCTACAATGATCGCCAATTCGCGTTACAACATCGGAAATCGGGTGCGTCTCGCAAATGTTATTAAAAAGCTGCAGGCGGGCGAGGACGTAACGGTCGCTTACCTCGGAGGCTCAATAACGCAGGGCACTTCCGCGGGCAACGATCTGTGCTACGCGCGGCTTACCACAAACTGGCTTCAGGAGAAATTCCCCGACGCGAAGATCACATATGTAAACGCGGGTATAGGCGCTACGGGTTCGTATATAGGCGTTCACCGCGCGGATAACGATGTGCTTTCCAAGAACCCCGATCTCATCTTCATCGACTTCTCGGTAAACGACACCACCGAGCGCACCGAGATAAACAAGGAAACCTACGCGAGCCTGTTGAGAAAGCTGTGGAACTATTCGACAAATCCCGCGATTGTTACTATCGCGATGACGCAGGATAACGGCACGAGCTTTATCGAGTACCATGGCGAGGTCGTAAAGAAGTTCGATATCCCGATGATCTCCTACAAGGAAGCGATCCTTGATATTATCGACAAGGGCTATATCAAGTGGACGGATATTTCCGACGACAACATTCACCCGAATGTTCCCGGACACGCGCTGCTTACCGATCTTATAACCAATTATCTCCAGTCTGTCATTGACGATCTGGACAATATATCGGGCGAGGAGAGCGATTTTGCTTCGGTTACCGATATCGGAAACACTTATGTTGACGCAAAGCTGCTTATGAGCGGAAGCGTCAAGCCGACAAAGCTCGGAGTGTTTACAGCAACTACAACAAATTTCGGCAACTTCCAGAACCCTTGGCTCGTGAGATCGACCGACGGACAGTTCGGAGACGACGCGGGTATCGAGTTCGAGTTTGAGGGAACAAACGTCGGTATCCTTTACGGCAAGCTCACCTCCAACAGCTGCCTTGCCGACGTTGCCATAGACGGCGAGGTCGTAAGCACCATTAACCCCGCGTTCCCGGGCGGCTGGGGCAATTACGTCGAGTTCGAGCAGATCGCCACGGGGCTTTCCGAGGGCAAGCATACCATAACGATCACGCCGAAATCGCAGGACGGTCCCGCAATGTTCTACCTTTCCGCTATTGCTGTCAGCTGATTTTTTCAATAAACCATGCCGCTGTTAGTGTGGTGTCTTAAACGGACATTGCAGCCTGACAGAAATTCGCCCCGAACTGTCGGGATACCGCTAACTGAGAATTAAGATTTATGTGTCTCCCGCAGGGTTTATGCCTTGCGGGATTGGTTTTGTTATGAGGATTTTCCGAGTTCTGCCGCCGTGAATGCCCTGTCGCATTCAAAGGTGTAATGGATTACAATCGTATTCCCACAGGTGCGCGAGTACTTTTCAGGCTTCTCGAATACCTCTATTCTGCGTATGAATACTCGGAACAGCTCGGCGGTAAGCTTATTACGAAGCTCAGATTGTTCCGACTCATAGCCCGCCGCAAGGCTGTCATAGCGTTCGGAAGTTATTCTGCCGACCACTCTGTCCTCATACAAGCACTCCCCCGCCAACACCTGACCGTTCATCGTTATGTTGCGGCCTCCGTATTCTGCAAAATAATTCAAGTGGTCGTTTTCCAACTTGTCGCTTGTCGTTGACGTGATAGCACTCGGCACGACTGATGCAAGCTGCTTGAATTTCCACGTTTCGCTGCCCGCAGGATATGCGAGGCACTTTGCAACCGCCGCAACGTGCATATAAAGGTTTGACAGCGGCACGTCCTCCGCTTTCTGCGTTTCCCTGGCCTTGCCATACCAACCCGCCGAGCGGTAATATATAGTCCTCGCCGGGGTTCGCCCGCCTGCCTGTTTTCGTGTCAACTACGGGCGAATCACTGTATTTGAACCGCTTACCGTTCAAGTGTCGGTGACTTTCACGGACGCGCCCATCACCTACGGTGCGCCACACATACTCGGTCACGCCCGCATCCGCCTGTTGCTGCTGTGTAATTTGTGCATTCAGCTTTGTCATCTGATCGCGGGCAATAAAGCGGGCGCGGCTCTTTGATACTGTATCTGTTTGGCAATATCAACGGTTGACGTGCCCGCATACTGACCGCCGGAAACAATGTTATACAGTCGTTTAAACGGTTCACCGGTGATTGATGTAATTATAGCAATCCAACAAAATATTGCAATACAAGCAATAAAGTGATATAATAGAGAAAGGGGGCTGAAAAATGTTACATAATGAGGCAAGAAAGTTATTGGCACAGGCGTATGAAAAGACACACAAAGCAAAAGAGGTGGCAGAATGTTTGTCAGTAGATGTGAGTACCGTTTATCGTATAGTTAAAAGGAAAAAGGAAACGGGTATAACAGATGTCAGGACAAGCATCCGAGGGCGCAAGTCTGTATTGACGGAATCGGATAAAAAACGGATAGACAGAATTGTTCAAAGACAGCAGGATATCACAATAGATGAAATAATCCGTAAATTAAAGGTGCATGCCTGTAATGAAACCGTACGAAAAGCAGTACTGAAGCTCGGCTATGTCAGGAAGAAAAAGTCGCTGCACGCATCAGAACAGGAGCGCTCCCGATGTGAAAGAGAAAAGAAGTAATTGGAAAAATGTCATATCGAAATTCGAGATAAAAGATTTGGTTTTTCTTGATGAAAGCGGCGTAAATACAAATATGACCCGGCTATACGCACGTGCTGTCGGGGGTAAGCGAGTGGTAGATTCTGTGCCTTTGAATACTCCGGCTAATACAACGATTTTATCTTCTGTACGCCTAAGTGGAGAAACGGTTTATAAAACATATAAAAGCGGTACAACCGCGGATAAGTTCAAAGAATATCTTGAAAACAAACTGCTTCCGACTCTTGACAAAAATTCTGTAATTGTTATGGACAATATGCGTTCTCATCATGCCAAAACGGTTACGGAATTTCTTAACAGGTCCGGCGTTAAATATTTGTATCTTCCGCCTTACAGCCCTGATTTTAATCCAATTGAAAAGCTTTGGTCAAAAATTAAGGCTCATCTGCGTAAATCAAAAAGTCGTTCGGAAATCGGCTTAGCTCGCGCTGTTGCTAATGCGTTTCGTTCGATTCAAATTTCTGATTGCGCCCGTTGGTTTTCTTCCTGCGGCTATTTGCATTAATTTATGGAATTGCTATAATTGAAATTTATAATTGTCCTCATAGAGATCAATTGACACAACAGTCCTCTTGCCCTGACGAAACTTCACGCAAGGCCGTCCACAATTCATTAACGCAACTTCTTCAAGCCGATACTTACCGCGCATAAACTTTACGATTTCCAATTCTGCTTTTTCAAGTTCTTTCATTGTAAACCTCCCGATATTGTTTTTAAGGTTATTCCTTTTTATTGCCCGCCATATCCACAGCATTGATATAATATAAATAATCCCGAACATTCGGAGTTACCTGAAAGTTAGGATTACAGCAGCCGCACCGCCATATGGTTTTGCCGTTAAGCTGATAGGAAATTCCGGTGGTGCAGGTTCCCGAAATCCTGTTGACGCACCCGTTATCGCTTACCGAGAAATTATCTTTAACACTTTCGGGACAGCCCTTAATGTATTCAATAACATTGTCCAAATTTTTTATACGGAAATAGAGTATGAATTCGGTATCCATAGAGGTGATCCAGAAATCGGCATTTGTGTTTCTGTTGCGATCGCTTTCTTTTTTATAATATCTGATCTGAGGTCCCTCGTTCCAATCCTGAAAATTATAACAATAGTTTCTTTTTATCAGTTCGTCATGTATCAACCGTGCCGCAGTTCTGTCCTGTTCAGAATGAAAAAGATCGGAAACGGATTCAACGCCGTCGTATTCCATTGTGCTCCAATCACTTTCATACAGTCGGTAATTCAATCTGCAAAAGTCCTTAAAACGACCAGTATTATTTGACTTTACAGCCAGAATGTACAAAGCCGATATAACGTTCTTATTATCCGGACATGAAATAATGATATCGGTGTTGCTTTTTATTTTGCCGTTTACAAGTCCCTCGGCTGCAATCCCGTAATTGCCGAGTATGTTCAGAAACGCTCCGATATTTGTAATTTTCAAAGCCTTGCACTGCTCTTTCAATATATTCGCTTGTATACACAATTCGCCGTTTTGCTTCAGCTCTCCCGAATAACCCAATACATAAAATATTTTCGAATATTTATAAGATTCCTCGCGCGACGCTCTCGCTTCTTTGGAAAAATATCCGTATTCGTTCATATCGTATATCGGCAGCAGCATACCGACGGGATCATTCAGTATATCCTCATAGCAATGTGAAAAAATCACATGAAGCTCGTCAAATCCGCTTTTCAATTCCTCTTGC
Organism: uncultured Oscillospiraceae bacterium; assembly: GCA_910579125.1. Classification (GTDB taxonomy): domain Bacteria; phylum Bacillota; class Clostridia; order Oscillospirales; family Ruminococcaceae; genus CAG-115. The sequence goes on from CAJTTH010000023.1 coordinate 41,176, forward strand.
GTACATATTGCCTTATACGCGTCATGTATGGGGAATTCTTCCGGATAAGATATCAATTCTTTTTTCCTGAGCTGCGACCAGCGTTCTATCCAATATTTCATTTTTGACCTTATTCCTTTCAAATACCGTTCTTCAGCTTTACAGGCGCATAAAAGTTCTGTTGATGATAGCCGAGCCCCTTTCTGATTTCTTCGTCCGTATAAATCATATGGACAGATATCGCACGGTTGTCATCAATAACAAAATTTGTTTTTTCCAACCACTTTTGAATTTTCTCAAGAACTTTATTGCCGCTTTCATCATCTCCGTCTATGCTTACCGCAGCCGCATACAGTCCTCCGGTATGTTCGATAATTTCATAGGGCGCAACGTCAGCCGCCGTAATTTCGTCCTTGATACGCCATATCCATTCAAGTTGTCCGTTGTTTTCACACAGGAAATCGGGAGCGTCAAAAATAATGGGTTTGAAAAAATCATTGTGCGCTTCCTGCCACATTTGAAATTTCCCAAAAACATCTTCAAATGACATTGCGCCCGATGTGACCGCTCTGAATTTCGGAATACGGACGATTATTATATCGGGCACTTTATCGTTCAGCTTCTCTGTGACCTCAAAAAAACGGTCGATCTTAGCGGGGTTGCCGTTGTAGTCCACATTTGTAATTTGTGCTTCAATATCTTTGGCTTTATCATATAACAGCTTTACATCTGTTTCTCTTTCAAAATCTAACCGTCGTATCTGATCAATAAATTCCAGCACGATTTTTTTCAACTCATGCAAAAGAGAGACCTCTTCGTCTATATCATCAACTTTCTTTTCAAGCACGTCCAAGACGACTTTGGAGCCTGCTGTACTAAAAATGCGCTTAATATCCTTAATGCTGATATTAAGCCTGCGTAAAATCAAAATTTGTTCCAGACGCTTTATTGCGGCTTCATCATACAGCCTGTAAGCGTAGTCGTCGTTCCGCGTGCTTTCTATCAGACCCATATCCTCATAATAACGGAGAGTACGGGCGGATATATTGTATCTTACGGATATTTCCCTGATTTTAGCTAAATTACCCATATTATTTATCCCTTTCGTTGATGATAACTATATTATACACTATTCCCCAACGGAAGAGTCAATAGAAAAAGAAAATTTTTTTAGATACGATATAACAGGACTGAGCCCAATATATGGTTCAGCCCTGTTAGTTTCATAGTTCCTATCTTAGTGCTTATTCATTTCCCAAACGGAATAGAATTACAGCATAGATAAACATTCCTGCAGCAAATGAGATACTTGACGGTCTATGTTAAATAATTCTTGAAATAAGGATTTAAGTTCCGCTCTGGCAGATGAATTATTCAACAACTCAGCGATGTTTTTGGGTACACAAAAGAAAGTTTCCGATGAAACACCCAGAAGCGCCCAGATTTTCCATGCCTGATCATGGAAATGAAGATGTAAATCCGATGCTTCCAAAAGTAATTCCTTACATTTATTTTCGCCGACCATAGTTACCAAAGTGTTCCTGTAACATTCGGACGCGTGCCACCTGGTTTCTATTGCAAGACCGTTTATTTGATTCAGCCATTTGCCGAGCTTTTGTCCGTCCGATTCCGTTTCTATTTTTTGATATACCTTTTGTTCCAGCTTATTCCTGCTGCCGGTATTTAAGTGTCGTATCATATGATCGAGAGATTCGGACAGGGAGATCGTACTATTGTATTTATCCGTTATGAAAACAATATTGCTGAGTTTATTATACCAATCCTTATCAGGCTGCGGCAAACGGCGGGATTTCATCAAGTACGGAAGATTTTTATCATCATCGTATCCTGTTATTACCGCCCACAAATCGCCAAGACTCAATTTTATCAAGACAGGCTGTTTTTCCTCGACAGCCTGCTTTATTCTTTCAAACAGGACATTTTCCTCTGTATTTTTGTTCATTGATTCATAGCGATAACCCGATGCGTATAAAGCTAAGGATAAACGGTCAAGAGCGGTCTCTGAAAACTCGTCCGCCGAGTACGGCTTGTCAAACGGATTACCGATTTCTTTATCTGTCCAAAAATATGCGCAGCCCGTTATTGTTATCAAATATTGATATATTTTAAGATGATGCTTATTGATAAAAGGTTCGTTTCCGCAATCGCCGCACTTTATACAGCTGCGTTGGTGCTTGCCGCAGAAAAAAGGAGTGTCCTCTGTGTAAGCGTCCCGATATAAAAGAATGGACGAAAGGGCGCCGAAAAATGAATTCCTTTGTGCATTTACAGGAAAAGAAACTATATTTTCAATACTCTTTATCATTTGACATTCCTCCATTTATTCAGTATCTTTACAACCTCGTCGATAATATCACCGCATTCGCGAATTCTTGCAGCAATTTTTTCCCGTCTCTCGGGTGTTTGCAGCGTTTCAAAAGTAATATTGAAACCGCCTCCGAGAGCTTCAAGATCATTTGCGCCGTCGTTGTGCCAAATATCGGCGGTGCGTTTGTACAAGAGACTGATGTCGTGAAGATGTGTCATATTGGGATTCAATTCACCTGTACGCTGTAAAAAATTAGGACAACAGCAGCCGTTTGTGGCAAGCGCAAAAACGAAATTAATGTACATTGTCCGTGAATCAAATTCCTCCGGCTTTATTTGTTCAAAATACCCGTTTTCAATGTCAGTTGCCCATTTACGGAATGCAGGCGCACCGAAGCAATATTTATCGTTGTCGGTTGTCAGAATCTTTGGCAGCGCGTAAATTGCTTCACGGTAAATTTCCGCGGTATCCTTTTGTTCTTTTTTCCCGCCGACAAATATCCAGCCGCTTTTATCGGTATCGTATCCCATCGCTTTATCGCAGGAAATACGCTGCGGCTCGCTGTTATCCCCCGAAATATATATGAGCGTTTTTCCGTATTCCTCGTAACCCACAAACACACCGCACGGCTGCTCCGAATATCCTGTGAATATAACAGGAACGCCCTTGTCAATACAGGCAATGAGTTTTTTCAGATACGTCTCTTTATCTTTGAGAAGCTCACAGCTGAAAACATACGCGGCTGAATAACCGCACTTTTCAAAAACTCCCTCAAAAAATTTTCTGTCGCCGTTGACCTGATAATATGCGCTGATGCCGTTGCCGTCAAAAGGCTGTTTGTAATGCTGAGCAAACAGGTCTCCGGTAAGTCCGGCAAAAAACAGGTAATCAAACTCCTTTTCTCCCAAACATTCCATTACATATGCGGCGCTCCCGTTGAAGCGGTAAATTTCGCCGTACTCTTCTATAATAAGACGGTGAATAACGGGAATAAGGTTATTGCTTCGCTTTGCATTTACGGTAAGCTCTGCGTTTATTTTATATGGATGTGAATACGCAAGCTGTGAGATACTGATTTTTCTAAAATATTTCATTCCCTGACCGTTAGAGCCGATAACAATAGGATAGGCTTCTTCACGGTTCATATCAAGGGACATATACGGAAAATCGGTTCCGCAATACCGTATTTCACCGTTTATTATGACCGTCAAATACTTTTGTCCGATGACCCATGTGACATGATTGTATTCGTTCGGCTTGATACGTCCCCTGTTAGGGAAATTATACAGGTCGTGAAAAATCGGCTGGTGAAAGCTGATCGCTTCCTCCCGACAGCTCGAACTGTTATTCATATTGATACCGAAATCCATAATTTTCAGATTTTCACCACTGTCATAGCTGCCGGAGCCGTGATAAAAAATAATGCTGCCCTCACTGTCGCCATAGCCGAACTGCTCGTCGTTCATAGGTATGCGAAAGTCTATATCCACCCTAAACGGCAGCTTTACAGACACGTTTGTATTTAGCGTCCGCGTGGAGATCCAGCCGGTATATTCTGCTTCACCGCTGTCAAGTACTCGGTAATGAGGGGCGTTAATAGGCGTAATCTTATCAAGCGCGACCTCCTTTTCCCACAATATCGGATTTTGACTGTTGATTTCGTCTTCCGTAATATCTGTGATTTCGACGGGTCTTGGATAAAGCGACACATCGGGGAGCCGTTTTTTTACAGGAACATATAAAGCGACAAGCTGTCTGCGTTCATCGGGAGAGATAAGATTCTCTGTCATGGCGGCGTGGCGCAGATTGCCGTCCGCCGCATAATCTATTTGATAAAACTTATTTTCATCAAAGCTTTTTATCAGAGCGCGAAAAGACTGATTCAAATCGTCATCGAGATATAAATTTGCCGCGGCAAACAAGCCCCCGTCAAAAATTAAATCGGTAAAGCCGCTGTCGTTTACAAAGTCGTCGGCAATTTTTGAGATCATAACGTCCTGTTGGTTTTCCCAGTACTCAAAGCTTCCGTGATGCTCTGTTCTTATCCCGCTCATCTGAATATAACGTGAAAAAGCGTCGGTATCGGAGTTTTGCGGATCGGCTTTAAGGTATGAGGACAACATGCGCATTTTTGGCAGTTTTACAATGGAAATATCAAGCGGACGTTCCAGCTTTTCGGATATCACGGAAAGATGTTCCATGCCAATGCTTTCCCGCACGGTGAGCTGCTTGTCCATTTCCTCATACAAAAGAGGCAGCGCGGAGATCTGTTTGATACCCTTTTCAATCATTTTATTCAAAAAATCGTTAATAATGCGTTTAAGCTCAGACAGCGCCGTGACCTCACGGTCTATTTCATTAAGCTTGTCCACAAAAACCTGTGTGAGGTCCAGCATTTCACGGCTGCTGTAAATTCGTAAGATGTCTTTTATCGGTATCTGCATTTTGCGAAGTATCATGATCTGCCGCAGCCGCTGTACATTCTGCTCATCATAATAGCGGTATTTTTCAAACTGCGGACGGACGCTTGTAATAAGTCCGGCTTCCTCGTAATAACGCAGTGTTCTTGACGATAGTCCGAGCTGCGTGCTTAGGTCGGTTATCTTGATCAAACTCATCCAGGTCTCTCCTTTCCGTAAACAGTATACTACTTAACGTTTGTCAAAGTCAAGAGACAGCGTTATAAACCGAGCGGTACTTCCATTTATTGGTTTTCATACATCCGTCTCTTGTTAAATTAAAAAAACATTGAGAAACCGTTATAGAACCTAACGGGATTATTTATACAAAAGCTGCAAATATTCAAGAAAACAGATATTTGCAGCTTTTCGTATAAACGACATTAAGTATATTTGAATTGTGATAAACGAGTTAATTGCGTACAGTGTTCAAAATCTCCATAATTCCGGCAGCTACCGCGCGGTCGTTGTCAAATGCGATTTTAAACAGCCGCTTCAGCTCATTCTGCACATCGGACTGCTGAATAAGCCTGAATGACTCTTCTGTGGGGAGATAATTAGTCTGCGGTCCGACATTCAGGCAAGCCCAGATTTGCCAGCCTATTCCGTGAGTTTCGTTGTTTCCCTCTGCAATATAACGCTTAAAAAACAGAGCTGCTAATTTTTCAGTCACAGCTTTCATTTTGTTTAATTCCGCCGAATCCGTCGACGACAAATCAACAAGCGAATACAGAAGATTATCCTTTGACGCAAAGGCTTCCGCCGCGTGCCACCTTGCTTCGATCGGAACGCCGTTTATTGCCATAAGCTTGTACGACAGCATTACGGCGTTTTCGGGTGTGACATTTGACAGGTCGGACATAATTTCATTTTCCAAAGCGTCGTGTGAGGAATCGCTCAGCACAGCGTGTATCCGTTTGAGTATGTCAAAATAAGCTTGCTTGCAGACAGCGTTATTTTTGCGGTCGGCTTCTCCTGTGATAACGATAATATCCTCATACGTGCCGTCTGTCTCGTCGCCTATCCCGCCGCCGTAATTCATAACGGTGATACCGTCGTCCGTGTAGCCGCATACGAGCTTCCAGCATGAAATCCATGCCATTTCATCAGGATAGACACTGTGATTTGCTGCCATTGCAGGATATCCCGAGTCAATTGAATCTTTTACGATATCACGAATTTCCACAACGGTTTTATTTTTGCAGCGGATAAACGAAAGTCCCGCAAAATCCATGACATCAGCTACAAAATCGTCGTCCCAGCGCCAACCGATCGGGATATTCGGGATCGTGTGCGCACCGACGCAGTCGTCTTCGGGGTAATCCCAACCAAACGCCAGTCCCGATGCGGTTAGCAGGCAATGATAAACGCTTGACTGTGTCTTACCAAGCGACTGCCCGGCACAGCCGCCGCATTTTATGCAGTAGCTTCCCTTGGACGTACACCAGTATGGGGTGTCGTCGGTGTATTTTTTTGCAGCGCATACCGCACTTGACAAAGCTGCGATGAATCCGTCGGATTCTGCGTTAAATGGGAACGGGTGAACGGTGAGTTGTTTTTTCATATTGATTCTCCTTTGAAATTTACTTAAGACGTTTTCACGAGTGATCGGTACGTCTCTGTAAATAGTATACCACTTGACGTTACGTCAAAGTCAAGAGCTTGGTTATATTTTTTTAACATTTCTGCTCAAAACTATTGACAAACTTACGGCTTTTCATAATCGCTATCATTCTAATGGCAGAGCCATTCAGCGTAGGCTCTGCCGTTTGCACTGTGTTTTGCAAGCTTTATTTCGTAATATTTGCCACTGCCTTTTCTATATAAGATAAGGCAAGCTCTTCTTGCTCGCTGCTTCTGCGCAGCATTTCAATAATCTGATCCCTTTTTTCTTTCAGGGAATCCTTGGGAAACAAACCCTGCGTGTGAGCAATAGTTGCTATTTCGGTGGCAGAGGAAATAATGTCATTATATTGATTTATTGCCAAGGTCATTAATTCCTTATCAATTCCGGGAATTATGTTTATGCATAATTCAAAAAACTGCTTGGTTCTTAACTTGTTTTCGTAATGAATAAATGCGTGAGGGAAAACACATTCGATCTGTTCCGCATTTCTTTGGTTCTCTTCCCTTAAAAGCTCGCGCCAGTTCCGGTAAATAACCATACCGTAGCCCTGCATTTTGTCTTCTCCGCAATGGTCGTTATTGGATAACAGTTCAATTCCCTTGAAAAGCGCATTCTTACATGCCGCAGCCAACGTCATTTTATTATCCGCAGGTTTAACGATCATCATATCGCAGTCGGTTTTGTACCAAGCGGCGTATTGATCAAGCATATCAAAACTTATTTTTGCATTTTTCTGATCGTCTCCCTCCAAAAAGCCCAGACCTTTTAAAGTCCGTCCATGGTCGGAAAAGCCGACGGCAAAGATAGTATCCGTGTATTCCTTAGGAACAATTATAACGGGATAACCGTGTTCGATTTGCTTGCAGGCAAGATCGATAAACTCATCTTCCGAATAATCCGATTTTGAATGGATCTCATAATCTAAGCCGTATATTAAAAAGCCGTCACGGATCCATTGGTCGGGTCCGTAGGAATATCCGAAGCATATATTCATAATTGCCGACTGCAAAATATATTCTTCGTCATCGTTTACCTGACGGTTCTGACTGTCTCTGCGCTGCTCCAGTCCGAAAAACAGTTTTAAAGCGGTTAATGCAGAAGCGGACGAAATACTTTTAGGCCATTCCGGACCCGAATAATCGGCTGCCGGAATCCTTGGCCTGACAATGAATTCATAATTAAAGTCAATATTTCTTAAAACACATGACGCAGGGTTAAGAATCCCGTCTATAGAACAATTAAAAAATCCAGACATTTCACAAAGCAGCGGTATCTCCGGCACTGAATTTCCGTTTTCCCCCACTTAAGGATACCCCTAAAGTTCTTTAATCGATTATCCCGACAAAGCGGTAGAAAATCTCGATTTCCTGTGTTCTGCTGCCGTTTTCGCCCTTGA